>JBHJHB010000146.1:0-35264 GCA_050331215.1 Sandaracinaceae bacterium
CACCTCCTCGGGGAGCGCCGAGCGAGGCCGGAGCACGGGCTCCCCCTCCTCCGGCGGCGGGCGCTGCCCGTCCACGGACGGCGGGCGCGACGGGCGCGGACGCCCATCGCGCCCGAAGATGTAGGTCGTGCCGGAGGACGAGGGGGTCGCCCTGCGCCCTCCGGGGGCGGTCTCGTCGGAGCGCAAGGCGGGCTCCGGCCGATCCGCCGGCGGGGGCGGAGGAGGCTCTTCCGGGTTCAACGGTCCCTTGCCCGCGACGATTCCTTCCCGACTACCACCTTACGATGACACGAGAACGACGCAACCGAAGCCGACCCGACCGACCGGCCGTCACGTTCCGGTGTCCGTCGTGCCACGGCGATCGGCTAGGCACCTGGCACAGCATCACTCAGACAGGGACTAGTCCTCCGCGACGGTCCGGTCGAACTGCAGCGTCCGGCGCATCCGCAGCACGCCGGTGAGGTGGGCCGACGCCGGCTCCGCCCCTGCGTCGTCCCCGGCTTCCGCCGCCGGCGCGGGCGGCGGGTCGACGTGCGGCGGGGGGAACGCCCAGCGCCCGATCAGGCCCCGCAGGCAGCCGGCGGTCTGCTCGGGGACGTTACCCTGCAACCGCACCTCGTCGACGCGGCCCTCGGGGTCCGTCCGGAGCGAGACGTCCACCGTGAAGACCTCCCAGCCTGCATGGCAGCCAGCCAGGAACGGGGCCTGCTCGACCCAGACGTTGGCGTAGCGGGCGCGCTGGTCGTCCGGCGACGCGAGGGTCGCGAACGCCGGCGGGACGAAGGGATTCATCGGGTCCCAGGAGAGCTCGGTCACCGGCGCCTCGCCGCCCGCCGTGCTGGGTTCGGCCTCGACGGCCGGCGGGGGACACCCGCATCCCAGCGCGAGCAGCCACGCCACGGCGATCCCGGTGGAGCGTCGATCCATCCCTACCCCCAGCCCTCGTCGGCCTCCGAGCCTAGCAGAACCGCTCCCTCGCGGGCGCACGGAGGGTTCGTGCACACGACGCAACGCTCCTGTGCGGACCGTTGCGTGTCGAGCACCGCCATGCGCTCCTAGGGTGCCCTCTGGGTGATCGACCCACCGAGGAGAGCACGAGATGACGATGATGGAACCGACGCCGCAGAGACGCTTCGCCCCGACCCCACGACGAGCTCGCGCGCTCATGGGAGGGGCGTCGTGAGCCGGGTCGCGGTCCTGGGGCTCGGCGCGATGGGCGGCCGCATGGCGCGGCGCCTGATCGACGCGGGCTACGAGGTCACGGTCTACAACCGCAGCGCGAGCCGGGCCGAGCCCCTCGTCGAGGCGGGCGCGCGCCGCGCCGCCACGCCCCGGGCCGCGGTGGCCGAGGCGGACGTCGCGATCGCGTGCGTGACGGACGACGAGGCGTCGCGCAAGGTCTGGCTGGACGACGCGGAGGGCGCGCTCGCCGCGCTCGGGCCGGACGCCGTGGCCGTCGAGAGCAGCACGCTGACGCCGGCGTGGGTCCGCTCCCTCGGCGGGCACATGGCCGAGGCGCGGCGCGCGTTCCTCGACGCCCCGGTGGTCGGGTCGCGGCCCCAGGCCGAGGCCGGCCAGCTCGTCCATCTTCTCGGTGGCGAGCCGGGCCACCTCGATGCGGCGCGGCCCGTGCTCGAGGTCGTCGGCGGCGCGGTTCACCACGTGGGCCCGGTCGGCGCGGGGACCGTCGTCAAGCTCGTGGTCAACGCGCTGTTCGGGATCCAGGTGGCGGCGGTCGGCGAGCTCCTCGCCCTCGCCGAGCGCTCCGGCGTCGCCAAAGCGCGCGCCGCGGAGGTCCTCGCTGCGCTGCCGGTGACCAGCCCCGCCGCGAGCCTGGTCGCCGGTCTGATCGTGAAGGAGGTCTACGCC
The DNA here is from genome assembly GCA_050331215.1 of Sandaracinaceae bacterium. GTDB lineage: Bacteria > Myxococcota_A > Polyangia > Polyangiales > Sandaracinaceae > JBHJHB01. The sequence goes on from JBHJHB010000146.1 coordinate 1,870, forward strand.
CCGCTCTTCCCGATCGATCTCGTCGACAAGGACTTCCGGTACGCCCTCGCCCAGGCGGAGGCCGTCGGGCTCGACGCGCCGAGCCTGGCGGGCACCCGCGCGGTGTACGCCCGGGCGCGCGAGGCCGGCCTCGGCGACCTCAACATCCACGCGGTGGCCAAGCTGTTCGACCCCCCCGCGGGCGAGTAGCCCGACGGCGGGTCCAGTGGACGTCGACACCCTCGAGACCTTCCTTCGGGTGATGCGGGAGGGCAGCTTCGCCGCGGTCGCACGGGCCCGCGGGGTGGCGCCGTCGTCGGTGTCCCGCGCGATCGCCGGGCTCGAGGAGGAGCTCGGGGTCCGGCTCTTCCATCGGGACACGCGCCGGCTGGTCCCCACGGATGCGGGAGCGGCCTATCACGAGCGGCTGCTGCCGGCGGTCCGCCAGCTCCGGGACGCGCAGGCGGCGGCGACCGAGCAGGGGGACGCGCTGCGGGGCCCGATCCGCATGACCGCGCCGCTCACCTTCGCCCAGCTCCACCTCGTTCCGTTGCTGGCCGCCTTCGCGGAGGAGCATCCGGAGCTGGAGCTCGACCTCCACCTGACCGACCGCCTGGTGGGCCTGGTCGAGGAGCGGGTCGACCTCGCGGTGCGGCTCGGCAACCTGCAGGACAGCGCGCTCGTGGCGACCCGGCTCGCGCGGATGACCTACGCGGTGGTCGCGAGCCCGGCCTACCTGGCCGCGCGCGGCGAGCCTCGCGCCCCGGCCGACCTGACGGAGCACGCGTGCCTGCGCTATCCGGTGCGAGGCCACGGGCCCCGGTGGTTCCTGCGCGGCGCGGACGGCGTGACCCACGAGGTCCCGATCCAGGCCCGGGTCACGCTGACGAACGGGATCGCGCTCCGGGACTGCGCGCTCCGTGGGCTCGGGGTCACGCTGCTGCCTCGCTGGAACCTGCTCCCGGAGCTCGCCTCGGGCGCCCTCGTCGAAGTGCTGACCGACTACGAGGCGACCGCCTCGGCCTTCAACCTCGCGGCCTGGCTGGTCCTACCGAGCCGGGAGCGCGTCCCGCGGCGGGTCCGCGCCCTCGTCGACTACCTGAGGGCGAACCTCCGGATCGACGCCACGAGGTGACCGCCTTGTCCGCCCCGGGGCGGGCTGGCACGGTGGCTGCCTGATGCGGTCCGTCCCCCTCGCGCTCCTGGCCCTGGTCGGCCTGCTCTGCCCCGTGGCGCCGGGGTCCGCGCAGGAGGCGGGGGCCCCGCCGGGCGTCGAGGGCGCGGGTGCGGCGCAGCCCGACGGACCCACGACGGGGACCGCGCCCGACGCCCCCGCGTCGCCCTCGGAGCCCGAGCGCCCCGCGTCGCCGACGCAGCCCGAGGGCCCCGCGACCGACGCCGCGCCCGACGGCCCCGTGCCCGAAACCGAGCCCGACGGCCCCGCGACGGAGACCGAGCCCGACGCCCCCGCGCCGGTGGAGCCCGACGCTGTCGTGACCGATCCCGAGCCCGACGGCCCGCCGACCGACGCCGGGCCCGACACCCCGGCGTCGGACGCCGAGGCGGCCGCGGAGCCCGCCCCCGGCCCGCCGCCGCGCTACCTCGAGGGGGACGAGGCGTGGGCCTACGAGGAGGAGGAGGAGCGGGGCCCACCCCCCGGGCCGACGCTCGCGGAGACCCACCCCTTCTACGTCGGGGCGGCCTTCCACGCGGGGCTGTTCCGGGGCGACAACGGGATGGAGGGCTACTGGGCACCCTCCCTCGAGATCGCCGCGACCGTCGCGCGTGGGTGGGTCGTCGGCGTGGCCGATCTCACCGGCGGCACGGCCGACGACCCCGACGGCGCCAGCGTGACCTACGCCCGCGGCGCTCCCTTCCTGGAGCTGTACGGGTTCGTGGACGCGCGCGCCCAGCTCTACGCGCGCGCGGGTCTCACCATCCAGGGGCAGAGCACGACCGCCGCAAGCGGCGACGCGCTGCAGCTACGCGTGATGTTCGCCGGCGGGCTCCGCTGGTGGTTCGCGGACATGCTCACGCTGGGCGCCGAGCTTCGGTTCGGGGTGACCGTGATCGACCACATGGCCCTGGGGATCGGCGCGCGCCCGGCGCCGTCGCCGAGCTACCCCCTCGGCCTCGGCGCGAGCCTCGGCGCCCACTTCTGATCGCGACCGGGGTCCCGCGCAGGGTCGGCGCAGCGGCTCGCGCACCGATGCGCGTGAGGGCGCGGGTCCGGCGCGCCAGGCTCGCGCTCCGATGCGCGCGAGTCGGATGATTCAGGTACCTGTGTCTGCACGAGGGAGGTCCTCTGGGCTCCTGCGTATAAGGGGTCCGGAACCCGTCGGGCTCTCCAGAAAGGACTATCGATCAAATGCATGGGAAGGGCAGCTTCATCCCCACCCTGATCCCCACTCTGGGGCTCCTGGCGGGCCTCCTCTCGGCCTGCGGGACGGGATCGGGGTCGGGCCTCAGCACCCCCGCGGCCCTCCTCCGCATCGCCGAGAACCAGGTCGACACGGTCGAGTGCGAGTGCGAGTGGGAGGAGTTCGGCTACCCGAACGCCCAGGTCTGCTTGGACGGGTTCCTCGACTCGGATGAGCTGATCGAGTGTGCCGAGGAGGTCTACCCCGAGTACGCCGGCACCAGCCTCGGCGCCGCGCTGCGATGCGCGCTCCCCGCCTGGCAGGACTACGCCCGCTGCGTGGAGCGGCTCGGGTGCGGCGGCTACAACGAGGCCGAGTGCTTCTTCCCGTTCCAGACCGCGGTCAGCGAGTGCCCGATCCCGGAGGAGGATCCGTTCTATGAGGGGTTCGCGGGCGAGGTCTTCGCCTGCGCGGCGGCACGCGGCGACGAGGGCTAGCGGGACCGTCGCGCTCGTGCTGTGGGCCGCCGCGTGTACGCCGGCACCGGCGCCGGCGGACGGGAGCCCCGGCGCCGCGGCGTGCCGGCTCCGGCCCGACGACGACACCGTCGCGCTCTACGCCTTCGAGGACGAGGACCCGTCGATCGTCGAGGACGCCCTCGGCGGGCCCTCGGGGACCGTCGTCGGCCCGCTCCGCCGTACGCGTGGCACCGGTGGCTGCGGTCGGGCGCTGACGTTCGTGCGCGACGGGGACGGCGCCGTGGTCGTACCGGCCGACCAGCGCTTCGACCTGCCGTCCGGCGCCATCGAGCTCCTGTTCCGGCCGTTCCTCTGCGGTCAGGGTGAGGGCGGGGCCGCGTCGGCGATCGTGACGCGAGGCCCGATCGCCGGCGAGATGCCGGGCCATCTCCTGCTCGGATGGGACGAGCGCTGCCGCGTGGTGGTCCGCCTCCGCGGGGAGGCCGACGCCGTGGTGGCGACGTCCGCCGCCGAGCTGCCGATCGAAGCCTGGCACAGCCTCGCCGTCCGCTTCGGCCCGGGCTCGGTGGAGCTCTGGCAGAACGGAACCCTGGTCGGGGGGGCGGAGGCGGACGACCTCGTCGGCCTCGGCCTCGTCGTGGACCCGTGGGTCTTCGGCGCCCACGCGGGCGCCGGGGGGGCGCCGCTCACGAGCGTCCTCGGGGTGGCGGACCTGGACGCCGTCCGCATCCGCCGGCGGCGCGACGCGCCCTGAGGAGCGGCCGATGGACGACGTGGTCATCGACGGCTCCCTCGGCGAAGGCGGAGGCCAGGTGCTGCGAAGCAGTCTGTCGCTGGCGGCGGTCACCGGCCGACCGGTGCGCGTGGTCCGCGTCCGCGCCCGCCGGAGACGCCCCGGGCTCCGGCGGCAGCACCTCGCCGCGGTGCAAGCGGCGGCCGAGGTCACGGGGGGCGCCGTGGACGGAGCCGAGCTGGGGAGCTCCTCGGTCCGCTTCGCGCCGGGCCCGGTCCGCGCCGGGACCTACCGCTTCGCGATCGGCACCGCGGGGAGCGCGACCCTCGTCGCCCACACCGTGCTGCCGATCCTGCTGGCGGCCGACGGCCCGAGCACGGTGAGGATCGAGGGCGGCACCCACAACCCGATGGCGCCGCCCTTCGAGCACCTCGCGGAGGTGTTCCTCCCCGTGGTCCAGCGCATGGGTCCGGCCGTGGACGCCCGGCTCCACCGGCACGGCTTCGCTCCCGCCGGGGGCGGCTCGCTCACGCTCCGGGTGACGCCAGCCCCGCTTCGGCCCGTCGAGCTGCTCGAGCCGCCGACGATCCGCCGCATCGAGGCGGTCGCCCTCCTCGCGCAGCTGCCGGCGCACATCGCGCATCGGGAGCTCGCCGCGGTCGGCGAGGCGCTCGGCCTCCCGGCCCGGGACCTCCGCGTCCAGGAGGTCGACGCCGACGGGCCCGGCAACGCGCTCCTGATCCGCGGGCAGCTCCGGCACGGGGTCATGCTGGCGAGCGCGGTCGGGGAGCTTCGCAAGCCCGCCGAGCGCGTCGCCACCGAAGCGATCCGCGCGTTCCGGTCGCTCCGGGACCACCGGGTCCCGGTGGGACCCCACCTCGCCGACCAGCTACTGCTCCCCCTCGCGATGGCCGGAGGGGGCGCGTTCCGGACGCTTCCGCTGACCCCCCACGCCCGGACGCACCTCGAGGTGATCGGCCACTTCCTCACGGCGCGCTTCACCGTCGGGGAGACGCGCAGGTCCGCCACCGTGCGTGTCGAGGGGCCATCGGGATCGGTGTGAGCGCGAGCGGTTTCCGGTGTACCCCCAGGACGCGATGAGCACCGACGAGCGCGCCTACCTGCTGGCCGCACTGGACGAGGTGGCGGGACCCTCGATGGTCCTCGACGAGGAGCGCCGCGTCGTGGCCGCGACGGCGAGCGCCGAGGCCGTGCTCGGCATGGAGGTCGTGCCAGGCGTGGCCGCGCCGAGGCTGCTCTGCGGTCACGGCGAGGAGCGCCCCCTCGCCGAGGCGATGGCCGCCGGCCGGCCGGTCAGCGCGGACATCCTCCGGCCGACGATGGACGGCGCCAACCGCTCCGTCCACGTGCGGGCGAGCCCCTTCGCCTTCGGCGGCGAGCGAGGGTGGCTCCTCCTTCTCGAGGGCGACGAGGACGAGCGCACGGCCGACCAGCGCTGGGGCATCGTGACGCGAAACCCCACCATGGCCAGGCTCCTGCGGAGCGTGGCGAAGGTCGCGCGGAGCGGCGCCAACGTGCTCGTCCGGGGCGAGACCGGAGCGGGCAAGGAGCTGATCGCGCGGGCCGTCCATCAGGCCTCGCCGCGCGCCGCCGGGCCCTTCCGCGCGATCAACTGCGCCGCGCTTCCGCCGAGCCTCCTCGAGAGCGAGCTGTTCGGCCACGTGCGGGGGGCCTTCACCGGGGCCCTGAGGGACGCCCCCGGCCACTTCCGCCTCGCCGACGGCGGCACCCTGTTCCTCGACGAGGTCGCGGAGCTCCCCCTCGACATGCAGGCCAAGCTACTCCGCGTGCTGGAGGAGCGGACGGTCATCCCCGTCGGAGGTCGGGAGCCGGTACCGGTCGACGTCCGCATCGTCTCGGCGACCCACCGCGCCCTGCGGCGCGAGGTCGAGGAGGGGCGGTTCCGGGCCGACCTCCTCTACCGGCTTCGGGTGATCCCGCTCTACCTGCCGCCCCTGCGGGAGCGACGGGACGACATCGAGCCGCTGGTCTGGCATCTTCTCGGGGCGCAGCGGGCTCGAGCGATCCGCACGATCGAGCGGGTCAGCCCCGGCGCCCTCGACGCCCTCCGCGCGTACGACTGGCCGGGCAACGTCCGGGAGCTCCAGAACGCCCTCGAGTACGCCACGGTGATGGGCGAGGGCCCGCTGCTCACCGAGGCCGATCTGCCGCCCGAGGTCCGGGGCGACGACCCCGCGACGACCGGCCGCAGCACCACGCCGGACGCCGAGCTCGCTGCGATCCGGGCGGAGCTCCCAGCCGAGGCGCGACGGGTGCTCAACGCGCTGGAGCGGTCGGGAGGGCACGTCGGGCGGGCCGCCTCGTCCCTCGGCATGAGCCGCACCACGCTCTGGCGGAAGCTCAAGAAGCACAACCTGGACCGGGAGCGCTTGACGGGCGCCGGGTCCGACCCGATCGATCGGTAGGCCGGGGCGACGGCGCCGCCCGCACGAGCCCCCAGGCGCGTTGCACGCGGCGCCCGGGGCGTTACGTCCGGTTTCCCGAGGCGCGTGGAGTCTCGACGGAGCGGTCTGGCACCGAACGTGGTGATGGAGCCCCGCCCCCGGAGGAGCCATGGAACACTTCACCCCCCTCGAGTCGACGGTCGGCGGCATCCTGATCGGTCTCTCCGCATCGGTTCTCCTGCTGTTCACGGGTCGCGTCGCCGGCATCAGCGGCATCGCCAACGGGGTCCTCTTCCCCGCCTCGGGCGAAGGGCGCTGGCGGCTGGCGTTCGTGGGGGGGCTGCTGGCCGGCGGCCTGGCCTTGAGCTTCGCCGCGCCGGCGTTGTTCGCCGTCGAGACCGGGCGCGCCCTCTGGATGGTCGGCCTGGCGGGCCTGCTGGTCGGCTACGGGGTGCGGATGGGCAGCGGCTGCACGAGCGGCCACGGCGTCTGCGGCATCAGCCGGCTGTCGGGGCGCTCGATCGTGGCCACCCTCACGTTCATCACGACGGGCATCGTCACCGTCCTGGTCCTGCGCCTCCTGCTCGGAGGTGGGGCATGAGCGCGGCGTTCGTCAGCGGCCTGCTCTTCGCGATCGGGCTCGTGCTCGGCGGGATGACCCAGCCCGCCAAGGTGATCGGGTTCCTCGACGTCTTCGGCGACTGGGACCCGAGCCTCCTGTTCGTGATGGGCGGAGCGGTCGCGGTGCACTTCGTCTCGATGCGCGTGATCCTGCGCCGGAGCGCGCCGCTGCGCGCGGACCGGTTTTGGCTCCCGACGCGGAAGGACCTCGACCTGCCGCTGATCGCGGGCTCGGCGCTCTTCGGGGTGGGCTGGGGCCTCGGCGGCTACTGCCCCGGCCCCGGGATCGTCGCGCTCGGCAGCGGGAGCGTGACCGCCCTCGTCTTCGTCGGCGGCCTGCTGCTCGGGTTCGCCGCCTACCGGCTGCTCCCGCCCGGTCGCGCGTAAGGGTTGCGCGCCGCGTTGCACGAGGTTCCATCGTGGCCCCCTCGGGGCGTGGCAGCCTCGAGATTCCGGCCTCGTGCGAGGCGGAACGGCCGTTGCTCTGTTCGGACCCGCCGGGCGGCCCATACGCCGGTCGCCCTTCGATCCGGAGGAGCCCATGCCCACCCCGACCGTCGAAGCGTTCTTCGATCCGCGCACCTTCACCCTCACCTACGTCGCCTTCGACCCGGAGACCGGCGACGCCGTGGTGGTGGACCCCGTCCTCGACTATGACCCGCGCGCGTCCCGCACCTTCACGGAGAGCGTGGACCGGGTCACCGCCTTCCTCCGGGAGCAGAAGCTCACCCTGCGCGCCGTCTTCGAGACGCACGCCCACGCCGACCATCTGAGCGCGTCGCCGATCCTCAAGCGCCGCTTCGACGCGCCGGTCGTCATCGGGGAGGGGATCACCACCGTCGTGGAGACCTTCCGACCGCTCCTCGACCTCGGGGACGACGTCCCGAAGGACGGCAGCCAGTTCGACCGGCTCCTCGCCGACGGCGAGACGATGACCCTCGGCTCCCTCGAGGTGGAGGCGATCGCCACCCCGGGGCACACGCCGGCGTGCGTCACCTACCGCATCGGCGACGCGATCTTCACCGGCGACGCGCTTTTCATGGACGACTACGGCACCGGCCGGTGCGACTTCCCGAAGGGGAGCGCGCGGGACCTCTACCGCTCGATCCAGCGCCTCTACCAGCTCCCGGACGAGACCCGGGTGTTCGTGGGCCACGACTACCAGCCCGGCGGTCGGCCGGTCGCCTACGAGACCACCATCGGCCGGTCGAAGGCCAACAACCCCCAGCTGGACGGCTCCACCGGGGAGGAACAGTTCGTGAAGATGCGCACCGAGCGCGACGCCACCCTCGCGGCGCCCAACCTGCTGTTCCCGAGCGTCCAGGTGAACGTCAATGCGGGGAGGCTCCCGGCGGCCCGCGCGAACGGCCACCGCTACCTCTCGATCCCGCTCAACCTGCTCCACCCCGCCGACGAGCTGGGCGAGCCGGTACGCTGAGCGCGCCTCCGGCGCGGAGGCCTCGCTCAGCCGTCGATCGCGAAGCGCAGCCCGCCGGCCGGCCCGTGGGCGGCGGGGGTGAGACCGAGCAGGCGGCCCGGGGCCTGACCGGCGGCCCAGCCACGACCCCAACCGAGGAACGCGGACAGCCGGATCGGTAGGCGCTCCGTGCGGAAGCGGACCCCGACGGAGAGCGCGAGGGACAGAAGCAGGTGGCCGGCGTAGGCGCCCGTGCGCCCGGGGACGCGTGCGGTCCACAGGCTGCCCCGGAGGCCGCCGTTGCCCTCCACCAGGTAGGCCCAGCGGTCGTGGCGGGACTCCAGCAGGCGGACCCGAAGCCATGCCGTTCCGGTGCGGTCGCCGATGCGGCCCGCGGACCAGCGCCGCTGGTCGAGGAGCGCGGCGGCCCGACACGACAGCGCCCCGACCCGCATCCGCAGGCCGAGGCGCTCCGCCACCGGGCCGTGGGTGCCGACCATCGCGAGGTCGACGCCCGTCACGCGGAGCGGCGGCGGCGCGGACGGAGGCGTGAGCGCCGGGGGGACCACCGCGAGGGGTGGCGGCGGGCAGGGCAGGTCCGCGGCCGACGCGCCCCCGTAGGGACACGCGAGCGCGGCCGAGGCGGGGGTCAGCGCGAGGGCCAGGAGGACGGCGGCCACGGGTAGGCTACGGCGGCGACCCTGGCTTCCTCCCCGACCCATCGCGCTCCTTTCCTCGTGCCTCCGGCCGCGCCACGCGCTCGACCTCGACCGAGGACGGCACCGCGGCGGCTCGCGCCGTGCCTGTCCGAAACGACGCGCGTCGTCCACGGTGAATGAGAGCTACGGGATCGATGCCGGAAAACGCGATTTGTCTCGGCGAGAAACACCGTTTGCATCGCAACCGTATCGGCCTGGCACAGGTGGCCACCTCGCCGGCACGCCGGGGCGAGCCTCGGAGGCGCTCCGGGTCCTCGGCCGCCACGAGCGGTCGCGGGCGATCGCCATCGGCCTCGGCCCGGGCGCCGACGACGGCCGCCTCTCGCTCCGCGCCTCGCGAGGCGGCGTCCCGGGTCGGGCGAATCGGGGCGGCCACGCTTGACACCTTTCGCGGACGACCGCCACTCTGGCGGCGGCGTCGCGGGCACGAGCCCGACGCCGCTTTCCGAGAGGGTGCAATGACCGTCGGCCGAGCTTACGCGGCGCTCCTCGGAGCGCTGATCTTCGGGGCCTCGGTGGCCCACGCCCAGGCGCCCCGGGTCGTGCCGATCCAGGGGTTCCTGACGGACGAGAACGATCGGGCCATCGATGAGGCCCAGAGCCTGACGTTCCGCGTGTTCGACCAGGAGGCGGAGGGGACGTCGCTCTTCGAGGAGACCCAGGAGGTCCTCGTCGAGCGCGGGTTCTTCACCGCCTACGTCGGCGACGACACGGCCTTTCCCCTCGATCTGTTCGCCGCGAACAGCATGCTGTGGGTCGAGATCGAGGTCGCGGGCGAGGTGCTCTCGCCCCGCGTCCAGCTCGGCACCACCCCGTACGCCGGCTTCGCCGAGGCGACCGGCAGCATCGACTGGACCGACATCGACAACCGGCCCGGTGGCCTCGACGACGGCGACGACGTCGGCGCCGGCAGCCTGAGCATGGGGCCCGGCATCATCATCAACCCGGACAACAACTCGATCCGGGTCGACCCGACCTTCGTTCAGCGCCGGGTCGCGATCGCGTGCGAGGCCGGCGAGGCGATCACCGGGATCGGGATGGACGGCGGCGCCACCTGCGCTCCGTTCGGGGACATCGACGCGGTCGTGGCGGGCAACGGCCTGGCCGGCGGCGGCACCGAGGGCGAGGTCACGCTCCGCATCAACTTCAACTCGGCCCAGGCTCGCTTCCAGAATGCCTGCGACACCACGGGGGAGTTCATCACCGGAGTCGACGCCGCGGGCCAGGTCACGTGCGAGAACGTGTTCGCCGGCGCGTCCTTCGCGCAGGTCCACTTCGGGAACGAAGCCCGAACCGGGCAGGCAAACGGCTGGCAGCCCGACACGCCCCGGAGCGCGCCGACCCTCACGACGCAGAATGGCGTCTTCTTCGAGGGCGGAACGACCGAGAGTGGCGGGTTCTTCGCCAACGGGGACACCGCGGTCATCTGGAGCCCGGGGGACGGGAACATCGACCTCGACACCGGCGGCGGGACCCGGGTCGGCAGCGTCCTCCTCGCCATCCACGACGAGGACGGCATCATCGGGACGACGCCCCGCACCTCCAATGCGGAGTTCACGTTCGCCAACGCGGGCCTCCGGAGCTTCGGCACCTTCACCGGCGCGTACCTGTCCTTGGGCGGCGTCTGGGTCAACAGCAGCGCGCGCGACCGCAAGCACGGGGTCGAGGAGATCGACCCGGAGGTCGTCCTGTCGCGCCTCGCCGACCTTCCGATCTACGAGTGGTCCTACGACGCGGAGCGCGAGGAGGGCTACCGCCACCTCGGTCCGATGGCCGATGAGTTCCGGGCGGCCTTCGGCGTCGGCTACGACGACGCGACCATCCCGACGGTCGACGCCGACGGCGTGGCCCTCGTGAGCATCCAGGCGCTGCGCGACCGCAACGAGGCCCTCCGCCGCGAGGTCGAGGAGCTCCGCACCGAGGTCGCGCGGCTGCGGGAGCTCGAGGAGCGCCTCGCGCGGCTCGAAGAGGTGGTGGGCGAGCGCCTGAGCCGCTGAGCCTCCGGCCGTGGCGGACGGAACGCGGCCGGCGCTCGTCGCGCCCTGGCTCGCCGCCGTCGCGATGCTCATCGCGGTCGCTGGCGCGCTCTACCTCGTTCGGCGGATCGCCGATCTCGACGGGCGGGTCACGTCGCTCGAACAGCGGATCGCAACGGCGCGGGGCGAGCCGGGCGGGTCGGCGCCGGCGCCGGCCAGCGAGGGCGGCCCGAGCGCAACTCCGTCCACGCCGCCACAGCCGGCGTGCGCCGGCGTGATCGCACCCAGCCTGGTGCGCACGGCGGTCGGCACCTTCGGCGAGGGGGTCTTCGCCTGCTACCGGGCGCTTCGAGCGGACCGGAGCGACGCAGCCGGGACGCTCGTCGTCGAGCTCCGGGTGGATGACCGAGGCGCGGTGGAGGCGGCCGCCTTCAGCGGCACCCTCGACGAGCCCCGCCTCGAGGCGTGCGTACGGCAGGATGTCGCGGCCTGGCGCTTTCCGCCCCCGGCGGGGGGCTCCTGCGCCCGGGTCCGGGTGCCCTTCGCCCTGAGCCCGGCGAGCCTGGAGCGCCGCGACGCGCAGGACCCCTGAGCGGACCTCGGCGCTCGACGTCCGACGCCGGTCGCCGAGGGCTGATGTCCCCGTTCAGCCCGCGCTCGGCTCGACGAGGCGGCAGCGCTTCCGGGACGGGAGGGCTTAGTCGTCGAGGCAGTTGACGTACACGATGGGCGTCGAGGCGCTGGTATCGACGTAGATGCGCCCAATCCCGTTCGCGCACGTCGGCATCGCGTACTCCTCCGCGTCCTCCGCCGGCGTGACCCCGGCCGTCGCGGGAGCGCACGCGCCGCCCCCGGCCTCGCACCGCCACGGCGGCTCCTTCAGGTCGGGGTCGGGCACCGACTCCATCATGACCGGGGCGCTCCCGCACCCGGCGGTCAGGAGGCCCAGGATCCCCAGCCGCACCCATCGGGCCGGCCCCCCCCGTCGGGTGTCCTCACGTCGTCGCTCTGTCCCCATGACCGCTCCTCGTCACCAGCGATTCGCTGGCATCGCACAGGCGAGGCGATCCACGCAAGGGGTCTCGCTCGCGGGCGGGTGGCTGGCGGGTGGCCGAGAGGCCCGCGGCTCAGGCGAAGCGCTTCGGGACCCCCCAGAACTCGTTCCACTGGTCGATGTAGGCGCGCGCCAGAGGACCGGCATGAGCGAGGAGCCACTCGGCGCGGGGAGACTCGTCGACGACCGCGACCACCGCCTCGAGGAAGCCCGTGGCGACCGCGTCTCGCTCGCGCGCCGAGCCCTCGCGAAGCACGCGCTCCACCTCGGCGAAGACGCGGGCGACCTCGCCCGAGGGCACGCGCTCCTCCGCGACCGCGCGGCCGATCTTGCTCATCGAGAGCGTGAGGGGTGGCTCCTCGGGCTCCCACTCCCGGGCCACGTCGGCCAGCGCCGCCCGCAGCGCGTCGATCTCACCTGCCAGCTCCATCAGAGCCTTCGGTTCCCTCTGCATTCTAGGTTCCCAACACTGCTGTTCCATCGCCTGTCCACCTTGCGTCCACCGGGTGGGGTCACCCCCCGGTTCGGCCCCCCCAGAGCTTCGTGACAATCGAGAGGACCCGTCGGTCGCTGAGCTCGGCCCACACGTTCGTTCCCCTGGCGCGCCGGACGGGCCATCTCGGACCCACCGACGCGGCTCGGGCGCCCTGCGCCTCCCCCGACGCGGATGCTCGCAAAGGGCACGCCGCCGTTCTGTACCTGTTGGTTTACGCCCCGCTTGAACCGCAACTCGACCGGCCACTGCCGTGAGGGGGAAATCCCTCCTATCGCGGCTGGCACGATGCTCGCTCACCGAGGTGGGACCCGGCGTGGAGCCTCCCGGGCGCCGAGGCGCGGCGCACGGGAGGCTCCGCCGGCGCGTTGCGTGCGCCGCCACGGACGACGCCGCTCCGCGCCGGTGACCGGCGAGCGGCCGAGCCACTCGCGGCCCCAGCCGCGCGCGCCATCGCCCCGACTGGCGGTCGGCGCCGATCGCGGCCAGAAGGGAGCGGGGCCCCGCCACGGGACCCCCGTTCGACCGCGATGACCCGCGACAGCGTCTTTCCCTTCGCCGGACCCTCCTCGGCGGCCCACCGCGCCGAGCGGCGGCTCGTGGCCGTGTTCGATGGCGGCAACGCGCCCGGCTACTCCTCGGTCGCGGTCGCCCTCACCGAGGAGGCGAGCCGCCGGGGCTACGAGGTGTGGGCCGCGACCGAGGGTTTCCGGTCGCTGACGTCCGACGCGACGGGCGAGCCGCGCTTCGAGCGGCTGGTCGTCGAGCGGCGGGAGCGCTACCGGCTGCTCGGCGCGGGGATCCCGGCCCGCTCCATGGGGCGGCGCATCCAGGACCCCGGGAGCGACTTCCGGAGCGAGCGCTACCGCGGCTTCCACCGGGAGGAGCGTCGCCTCGAGGCCTGCGCCGCCTTCCGGGAGGCCGGCTTCACGCACCTGCTCTGCGTGGGGGGCAACGGCACCGCGGAGGGGCTCCGGGCCTGGCTCCGGGCCTTCGGCGAGGACGCCCCGGTGACCGGCTTCATCAACGTCAGCGTCGACAACGACGTGGCCGGCGACCGGGCGATCGGCTTCCTGACCGGGGTCGAGGCGGGGGCGACGATCGCCCGCGGGCTCTACGAGGACAGCTACACCCACAAGCGCGTCTACTTCCTCGAGATGATGGGCAACCGGAGCGGTCGGCACGCGCTCCACTGCGGGGTCGCCGCCCGCGCGCACCTGATCGTGCTTCCCTTCTTCCACTTCCCGGACGAGGTGCTCCAGGAGATCGCGGCCGGCCTCGCGGCCGCGGACCATGCCCTGGTCGTGGTGGCCGAGGGCTACGGCGGCACGCGGGGGACGCCGAGCAGCGCCAGCGCCCGGCTCCTGGCGGAGCTCGAGCCCTTCGGGCTGGTCGACCGCCCCGAGCGCCGCGTCATCGCGGAGCCCTTCAGCCGGTACCTGCGCGGCGTGCGGCCGGCCTGGGCCGACGTCTCGGCCGCCTACCTCAAGGCCTCCCTGCTGTTCGACGCGTTCGACGCCGGCCAGACCGAGGTGGTGCCCTACGTGCTCGCCGCCCACGACGTCGGGGTGAGGCCGCTGTCGCACCTGCGCCGCGATGACCGGGTGGAGCCCGTGTTCCTGCCCCTCCTCGACCGGCTCGGTCTGCCGACGTTCCGGCGCTGGGTCGCCGAGCACTTCACCTCCCCGGGCGGCGTGGGGCCGGGCGCGTGATCCGGATCGGCGTCGACCTCGGCGGCACCAAGATCGAGGCGGTGGCCCTCGGCCGGGGCGGCGAGGAGCGGTGGCGCCGGCGCGTCCCGAGCCCGGCGGCCCGCGGGGCCGATGCGGTGGTGCGGGCCATCCGGGACCTAGTCGCCGTCGCGGAGGCGGAGCTCGGGGAGCGGGGCACGGTGGGCGTCGGCACCCCGGGCGCGCTGTCGCCCACGACCGGCCGGCTCCGCAACGCGAACAGCGTGACCCTGAACGGGCGCGCCCTCGACCAGGACCTCGCCGAGGCTCTCGGCCGGCCCGTCCGGATCGCCAACGCCGCGAACTGCTTCGCCCTCAGCGAGGCGACGGATGGCGCGGCCGCGGGCGCGCGCGTCGTGTTCGGGGTGATCGCGGGCACCGGCACCGGAGGCGGGGTCGTGGTCGACGGTCGGGTCCTGACCGGCCGCAACGCGATCGCGGGCGAGTGGGGGCACATGCCCCTGCCCTGGCCTGTGGCCGACGAGCTCCCGGGCCCGGCCTGCTACTGCGGGCGGCGGGGCTGCGTGGAGACGTGGCTGAGCGGGCCGGGGCTCGCGCGCGACCACGAGCGGGCGACCGGGGCTCGCATCGAAGGGCCCGAGCTCGCGGCCCGGGCCGAGGCCGGGGACCCCGCGGCCGCCGCGACCCTCGACCGCCACGCCGGCCGCTTCGCGCGCGCCCTCGCGGTGGTGCTCGACATCCTCGATCCCGACGTCGTGGTGCTGGGCGGCGGCGTCTCCCGCCTCCCCGAGCTGCCCCTCCGGATCCAGGCCCGCTGGGGCGAGCACGTGTTCAGCGACGAGGTGACCACGCGGCTCGTCACCGCGCGCTACGGTGACGCGAGCGGCGTACGCGGCGCGGCGTGGCTCTGGCCTCCCGACGGGGTTGCCGCGTCGACGGCGCGCGGGGGATAAGGCGGCCCATGCGCGCGGTCGCCCTCGCCCTCTCGCTCCTCCTCCTCGCGCCGGCGGCCGGCCACGCCCAGACCACGGAGGACGTCCAGGGGTGGGCCGCCCTGTTCGCGACCGCCCAGCTCCAGCGGGACGCGCCGAGCCCTCACCTCTGGCTCGACGTCCACTTCCGGCGCGGGGCCGCGGGGATCGTGCACATCCTGCGGCCCGCGGTCGGCGCGGCCCTGACCCCGTGGCTCGTGGCCCACGTCGGCTACGCGTGGGTGCCCGTGTTCGTCGACATGGGCCCCACCCGCCACGAGCACCGGATCTGGGAGCAGGTGATCATGCGGACCCGCACCGACTTCGGCCTCTCGCTCCAGTCCCGGTCCCGCCTCGAGCAGCGCTTCCGCGCCGACCGCGGGGAAGACAACGGCGACGTCGGGCTTCGCTTCCGTCAGTTCGTGCGCATCGAGTGGCGGGTCCGGCCCGATCTACCGTTCGGCCTCGTGTCGTGGGACGAGCTGTTCCTCGGCTTCGCGCCCACCGCGTGGGGCGCACCCGGGGGCTTCGACCAGAACCGGCTCTACGGCGCCCTCGCGATCCACACCCTCGAGGAGCGCCTTCGCGTCGAGGTCGGCTACATCTTCGTCTACCTGCGGCGGGGGCTAGAGGACGCGATCAGCCACGTCCTCGCGGTCAACCTCTTCGTGCCGTGGAAGCCGCCGCCTCCGCCGCCTCCGCCCCTCGACGAGCAGGGCCTCGCGCCCGCGAGGTAGACCTGCTCGCCGGACGTGCCGAGCGCCTCGCCGCGGCGGACCACCGACGCGAGATCCAGACCCATGGATAGGGGCGGCCTCGGCCGCCGTTGGTCCTCCGCCGTGACCGCCCTCTACCTGGCCCTCGCCTTCCTGCTGTCGGGCGCCGCCGGCCTGATCGATCAGGTGGTGTGGGGCCGGATGCTCGGCCAGAGCTTCGGGTCCACCGCCCCCGCCGTCGCGACGGTCCTCGCAGTGTTCATGGCGGGCCTCGGGATCGGCGCCGCGGCTGGCGGCCGGGTCGCCGAGCGGCGCAGCCCCCGGTCGTGCCTCGGGCTCTACGCGGGCCTGGAGCTCGGCGTCGCTGCCAGCGCCCTGGCGAGCCCGCTGCTCCTGGCGGCGATGCCCGACGCCTACGCGGCGCTGGCGCGCATGGTCGGCTACGGCGGCTGGCCCCTCGCCACCGTCCGGGCGGGGATGACCGCTCTTGCGCTCGGCCCCCCGACGCTGCTGATGGGGGCGACCCTCCCGCTGCTGGTCCGCGCAGGGCGCTCGGCGTTCGGGGGGACCGCGGCCCGACCCGTGGGTCTGCTCTACGGCGCGAACATCTTCGGGGCGGTCATCGGGTCGGTCGCCGCCGGCTTCCTCCTGATCCCGGGCGTGGGCCACCGCGTCACGCTGGGGGTCGCGGCGGCCCTGATCGTGGGCGCCGCCCTCGCGGCGGCCGGCGCCGCGCGGGCGGGGGACGGCGACCGAGCGCCGGCCCCCGAGGCCGCCCGGGAGCTCGACCGGGGCGCCGACGCGGCGGCAACGCCGCCGGGTCGACGCCTGGGCCTGGCCCTCGGCGTCGTCGCCACGGGCCTGACGATCCTGGCCTACGAGGTCCTGTGGACGCGCCTGCTCGGGTCCCTGGTCGGCGCGACGGTCTATGCGCTGAGCGCGATCCTCGCGACCGTGCTGGTGGCGCTGAGCCTCGGCTCGGTCGCGGCGGGCCTCCTCAGCCGGCCCGGGCGATCGGCGCGCGGCGCGTTCGCCGCCCTGGTCATCGCCACCCCGCTCTCGGCGCTCGCCACGTACCATCTGGCCGCTGACCTGATCCGGCCAGGGATCGGGATGCTCGGCGAGGACGGCTCCGCCCCGTGGCGGCTGTTCGGGGTGCCCTTCCTCCTCGCGGTCCCCCTCGCCGCCCTCCCGTCACTGCTCAGCGGCGCCGCCCTGCCCGTGGGCGTCCGCCTGCTGGCGACCCGCCGGGACGCGGCCGCCGCAACCGGCTGGCTCTACTTCGCCAACACGGCGGGCTCGGTCGCCGGCGCGCTCCTGACGGGACTCGTCCTCGTCCCGGCCCTCGGCGTCCGCGGGGCGGCCGTCACGGCGGGCGCCCTCGGGGCGTCGCTCGCCGCGGTCTCCGTCGTGCTCTCGACCTCGGGGACCGGGAGGTGGCTGGCCGTGGCCGGCGCCGCCTTCGCGGTGCTCGGCCTCGCCGCCACCGCGCCGACGCTGGACGTGCGCCTCTACGCCGGGGGGACCCACCTGCTGTCCCCGCGCGACCGCCGGCTCTTCGCGGCAGAGGGCGCCCAGGTCCGCCTCGTCCGGAGCGAGGTGCTGTTCGCGGAGGAGGGGGCCGAGGCGACGGTCCTCGTCGAGCGGCGATACGGAAAGCGAGCGCTCTTCATCGGCGGCAAGCCCGTGGCGACCCTCGACCCCCTCGACCGCCGCAACCAGGCCCTGCTGGGCCACTTGCCCGCGCTGCTGCAGGGGGCCCCGGAGCGCGGCCTCGTGGTCGGGCTGGGGACCGGGATGACGGCCGGCGCCCTCAGCGCCCACTGCCCGGTCGACGTCGCGGAGCTCTCGGACGCCGTCTTCCGGGCGACCGCGCACTTCCGGGACGTCAACCACGACCTGCCCGACAACCCGCGCGTGGAGGTCACCTTCGAGGACGGCCGGACCTTCCTCGCGGCCCGCCGCCGGCGCTACGACGTGATCACCGTCGACCCGGTCCACCCCTACGTCGCCGGGGCGGCGGTCCTCTACTCCCGGGACTACTTCGCGGCGGTCCGGTCCCGGCTCAGCGAGACCGGCGTCGCCGCGCACTGGCTGCCCCTCACGCAGATGGGCGTCGACGACGTCCGCGGGATCCTCGCGAGCTTCCACGCGGAGTTCCCGGACGCCACGGTCTACCTCTCGGGCTCGGACGCGGTGCTGATCGGCCACGCCGGCCCCGGCCCGCCCCGGCCCCAGCGCATCATGGCCGCGATGGCCCGGCCCGAGGTCCGGGCCGACCTCGAGCCGGTGTGGCGCGACGATCCCGAGCGCCTCGCCGCCCTCTACAGCCTGGGACCGGAGGAGGTGCGTCGCGTGACGCGCGGCGCCGCCCCGATCCGGGACGACCGGCTGTGGCTCGAGTTCACCGCTCCCCTCCACGCGCGGGCGAGCACCCCCGAGCTCCTCGAGCTGCTCCTGGCCGAGCGGCGGGGCCCCCGCCTCGCCGCGACGGAGGCCGAGCGCCGGGCCCGGCGCACCTACACCGCGCTGCTCGAGGACTTCCTCGCCGCGTGGCGGAGCCGGGCGAGCCCGGCGGAGGCGCGGGCGCGGTCCATCGCGCGGCTGGAGGCGGTCGCCACGCGGGACCCGGCCTCGCGCGAGGTCCGGGCGCGCCTCGCCCGCCTCCGCGGCGCCCGACCACGCGGGCGCGCCGCACCCTGAGGCCCTCGACGGCGGCCCGTCCACCGTGTAACCTCCGGGTTTGGCGTTTGGCCACCGGGGGAACGACGTCCAAGAGCACGGTTTGACCGCCTTGGACCATCCGGGAGCGGAGGGAGATTGACCATGCATCACGGCCAGGTGACCCAGCAGGAGCTCGCGCGGACCGCGTCCCGGGCAAGCACCGAAGCCGCGCGCGACCGTGGAAGCGCCGTTCCGAACTTCCGCTTTCGCCCCTCCTTCCCCGCGCTGCCGCCCCACCAGCCGTCCGACGAGGGGCTGGTCGAGCTCGCCGCGTCGATGCGGGAGCCCACGGACGCCCCGGTGGGCGACCACCCCACGCTCCGCGCCGGCGACGCCTTCTTCGGGCAGTTCATCGACCACGACATCACCTTCGACGCCCTGTCCCGCCTCGGCCAGGACCCCGTGGACCGGAACTTCCGCTCCCCCGCGATGGACCTGGACAGCCTCTACGGCGGCGGCCCCGACGCGGGCCGGCACCTCTACGACGTCGCCGATCCGCTGTCGTCCGGCGGGCGAGTCCCGGTCCGGCTCCTCGTGCCGGAGGCCCGCCCCTGGGACGTGCCCCGCAACGAGCAGGGGACGGCGCTGATCGGGGACCCCCGCAACGACGAGAACCACTTCGTCAGCCAGCTGCACCGCGTGTTCCTGGGCTTCCACAACTACGTGGTCGACCAGATCGCATCGGAGCACGCCGGTCGGCCCCAGGACCTCTTCGAGGCCGCCCGCCGGCTGACCACGCAGCACTATCACGAGGTGGTCCGAACCGACTTCCTGCCGAAGATCGTGGACGCCGCCATCCTCAAGGAGGTGCTCGCCGAGCCTCGGTTCTACGCGCCGCGCTCCGCCGCCGAGGCCTTCATCCCGACGGAGTTCGCGGTCGCGGCGTTCCGCTTCGGCCACACGTTGATCCGCCAACGGTACCGGCTCAACGAAAGGAAGGCGGTGGACCTGTTCGACGGCGAGCAGGTTCCTCCCTTCGCCGCACGGGACAAGACCGTCAGCCTCGACTGGGCGTACTTCGTCGGCGACGCGCCGCAAGTGCAGAGGGCCCGCCGGATCGACGGCCTCGTCTCGGCGTCGCTGTTCGATCTCCCCTTCGTCGACGAGACGACCGGGGGACCTCGGTCACTCCCGGAGCGCAACCTGCGCCGCGGCCGGGACGCCGGGCTCCCGAGCGGCCAGAGCCTGGCGCAGCACCTGGACCTCGAGCCCCTGTCCAACGACGAGCTGGGGATCGGCGCGATCGAGGGGCTCCGCGGCGAGGCGCCGCTGTGGGCCTACCTGCTGTACGAGAGCGGACGTGACGCGGAGTCGAACACCCTGGGCCCCCTGGGGAGCCTCCTGGTCGGGGAGGTGCTGGTCGGGCTGATGAGGGTGGTCCCCGCGTCGCCCCTCAACGACCCGTCCTGGAGCCCGCGCTTCGCCGACGACGGGGTCTTCGACCTGGCCCGGCTCGTGGACCTCGGCCGACCCGACCCGGCGCGGGCACGCGCCTAGGTCGCCCGTCTCAGCGAACCGTGGCAACCCCGGCCGGCCCTCGACGTACCGCTCACTGCTGTTCCAGGTGACTAGCCGATCTCGAAGAGCGCGCTCAGGAGCGCGCCAGCCGCCATCGCCCCGGTCCGGGCCTTTGGGTTGGGCCCCATCCCTCTCCGCTCGAGCGTCATCGCCTCCATCCGGGCCCGGTGAAGGCGAGCCTCCGCGTCCATCCGCTCCCGCGCCCGGGTCTTCTTGAGGCCGCCCCGCGCGACGAACTCGAGCACGTGGGTCAGCTCGTCGGCGTCGAAGAAGACGCCATCCTCCCGGCACACGTCCACGATCACCCCGGAGCAGCGGCCGAAGTTCTGCCGGTGCATCACCTTCCGGCAGGCGGGGCACTTGCGGTAGCGCACCGGCTCCAGCGGGCGCGTCTCGCGCCCTGGCGGAGCCACCGCGGCCCCCGCCTCCTCCTCCCGGCTCCGGGTGAGCCGCTCGAGGGTGTCGGGCGCGACCCAGACCCCGGTGCACCGGAGGCACTCCTCGATCCGGAAGGCGCCGACCTGGACGCGGTGCAGGTGGGTACCGTCGTCGCAGGCCGGGCACGCGTGGTCGGTCGCCCCGAGGTTGCCCTCCCCCTCGAGCACCGCGCCGCACGCGCTGCAGTGGGGCGCGCCGGCGAAGGAGAGCGCGAAGCAGCGCCAGCAGCGGACGCTGGCGAGCTCGACCTCGCAGTAGGCGCAGCTGCGCGCCCCACGCTCGAGGAACGCGCCGCAGGAGGGGCACTTCAGGGCTCGCGCCTCGCTGCGGGTGCCCGCGGCCTGCGCCTGGGGAGGGCGCGAGGGCTGGAGCTCGCACAGGCACGGCGGGAGGCCGGCGCCGGCGCCGAGGGCCCCGCCGCAGCTCGGACAGACGTCGGTGGTCACGACCCTAGGGTACGGCCGCCGGGCGGCGCGTGAACGGCCGAGGTGCCCACGGTCGCTCGTCACCTGCCCCGGCGATTCGTGGCAGATCCCGCCGGCCCTCGACGGGAGGGACCACTCACCCCTGTTCCCGGTGACGAGGCTAGGACGCCTTCCGCTGCGCCTGGCGCTCCCGCTCGAGCGCGAGGCGACGCTGGTAGCCGGACTGGAGCACGTCGACCACCACGAGCACCACGACCGAGAAGTAGAAGGTGGACTTGCTGATCGGCTCCACCGCGACGTCCAGGAGCCGGAGGTGAGCCTCGTGGCCGCCCTCCCCGATCAGGACCACGCCGACGATCAGGAGGATGAAGAGGCCGAGCACCTCGTACTTCCGGTTCTTGTGGATGAACTCCGCGACCTCGTCCGCCAGGACGAGCATGAGAATACCGCTGACCACGATCGCCACGATGAGCACCGGGAGCACCCGGGTGATCGCGATCGCGCTCAGGATCGAGTCGAAGCTGAAGATGAGGTTCATCAGCACGATCAGCGCGACCACGGACCACGCGGCCTTGGGCTCGCGCTCCTCGTGGCCGACCTCCTCGAGCTCCAGGAGGTGCCGGATCTCCCGCACCGCGGTCCACAGGATGAACGCGCCGCCGAACAGGAACACGACCGTCGAGATCGTGAAGTCGCCCTCGATGTACCCGGTCCAGTGGATCCCGAAGAGCGTGGCCTCCACGTAGTCGAGGATGAAGATGACCGCCGCGAGGAGCACGATGCGCAGCGCGAGGGCGATCAGGATCCCCGTGCGCCGGACCCAGCCCTGCTGGGGCTCGGGGGCGCGGCCGGACTCGATCGAGATGTAGAGCAGGTTGTCGAAGCCGAGGACGGCCTGGAGGAACAGGAGCATCACCAGGTCGCCGAGGTTCTGGAGCGTGAGGAGCTCAGCCATCGGGGCGGAGGATAGACGGTCGCGGCCCCCGAGCGGCCGGCGATGGCACCGGTTCGTGCTCGCCGAAGGCATCCGTGCGAGCTCGCCTTGCGGAATGCCCCCGCCGTCGCCGACCGTTGCGCGGGCCATGAGGGGATGGACCGCATGGGTGGGGAGCCTGGCGGTCGTCGGCTGCGCGGGCGCGTCGAGCCCGCCGCCTTCGGCCGCCACGGCGCGGGCCGGCTCGGAGCGGGCGGAGGACGCCGGGCGAGCGGCGCTAGAGGCGCTCGGCGACGTCCAGCGAGCCGCGGTCGTCGTCCTGGACCCGCGCAACGGCCGGCTGCTCGCCGCGGTGGGCCGCGGGCCGGCCGGCGATGGGGAAGCGTTCCGGGTCGCGCCGACCGGATCGACCTGGAAGACGCTGACCGTCGCCGCCGCCCTCGACGCAGGGCTCGATCCCGAGCGGCGCTTCCCCGGCGGGGGCGGCGTGTACGGCGAGGGCGAGGCCCAGGTGCGCGACCATGCGCCCTCGGCGTGGCTCGACGCGCGCCGGACCCTCGTCGAGAGCTCGAATGTCGGCGCGGCCCACATCGTCGAGGCGGTCGGGCCCGAGCCGCTGCTGCGGCTGGTCGACCACCTCGCGCTGCGCTCGCCGATCCGGGTCGGCGACCGCGAGGCGGCCGGGGTGCGCTTCGGCGGGCCGGACGGGGGGCCGGAGGCCGAGGGGGGCGGCGCCTCCGCGCGCCGCTGGGCGGGCGGCATCGGGGTCGAGGGCTCCCTGGTCCACCTCGCCTTCGCCTACGCGGCGGTCGCCCACGGCGGCATCGCCACGCGCCCGACCCGCGACGGGAGCGGCGAGGCCACGCGCGTGCTGAGCGCCGAGAGCGCGCGCCGGTGCCTCGGCTACCTCGAGGACGCGGTCGAGGAGGGCACGGGCCGCCCGGCCGGGGTCGACGGCCTCCGGGTGGGGGGCAAGACCGGCACCGCCCGCCTTCCCCGCGGCGAGGACGAGGCGTGGCTCGCGCTCTTCGTCGGCGTGGCTCCGGTCGCGCGCCCCCGCTACGTGGTCGCGGTCCGCGTCCAGCGCGCCGACCCCGCCTACGGCGGCGGGGTGGCCGGCCCGGTCTTCCGCGACGTCGTCCGAGCCCTGGCCTCCCCGTGACCCGTTGCGTGGCCGCCGGGCAGACCGTGCCGGCTCCCGGGGACGTCGACCGCAACATCGCCCGGCATCTCGCCGTGGCCGAGGGAGCCGCGCGGGCCGGCGCCCGGATCGTCGTGTTTCCGGAGATGTCGCTGACCGGCTACGACCCCGGGCGCGCACCGGCGCTCGCCTTCACGCCCGATGACGTGCGGCTGTCGCCGCTCCGCGGCGCGGCCGCGGCGCTCGGCGTCACCCTGGTGGTCGGGGCGCCCGTCCGCCTCGGCGACCGCCTCCACATCGGGGCCCTCCTGGTGGCGCCGGACGGCGAGGTCGATCTCTACACCAAGCGCTACCTCGGCGAGGGCGAGGACCGGGTCTTCGCCCCCGGGGCGCTCGATCCGCTCCTGTCCCTCGGCGGGCGGCCCGCGGCGGTGGCGGTCTGCGCGGACGCGAACCACGCCGCTCACCCCGCGGCGGCCGCGACGCGGGGAGCCGCGACGTACCTCGTGAGCACCTTCATCACCCCGGAGGAGCTCGCCCCGAAGACCGAGGCGCTCCGCGCGTATGCGCAGCGGCACCGCATGGCCGTGGTGTTCGCCAACGCCGGGGGGCCGTCGGGCGGCCTCGAGAGCGGCGGCCGGAGCGCCGTGTGGTCGGAGGCGGGGCGGGTCGTGGCCCAGCTCGACGGCGTGGGCCCGGGGCTGGTCGTCGCCACCGAGGGAACGGACGGCTGGCGCGGAGCCGCACACCCGATCGACGGCGGCTGATCCGGACCGCCCGTCGGACCGGCGCTGGACCGCGCGTTCCGGCCTGTCCGGCCCCCCCGTGGGGGAGCCCCCCTCGCGGGCGCGCGGCGGCGGTGGCACCTCGAAGGGGCACTGACCTGACCTTCGGCCGGCGACGCGCGCCGCCGTTCTGGCCCGAAGCCGGGCCCTCGCGGAACCTCCGGGGCGATGGCTGCGCTAGCGATGGGCAGATCCAAGACGACGCTCGGGCTGATGGCCCTCGGCCTGATCGGGTCGGCCTGCACCGGGGCGATCGACGCCGCGCGGCCGCTCCGCCCGGGCGGCGCGGTGGAGCCCCTGCGCTGCCCCGAGGTGGCCCGCCCGGTGGCTCAGCCGCTGGTCCGCCTCGGTCGCGCCGAGCTGCTCGAAGCCCTCGAGGACCTGTTCGGCGAGGCGACCATCACGCTGCTCGCGGACGAGGTCCGCGCGCTGCCGGCGGACGAGAACGCGGTGGAGGGCGGCTTCGACAACGGCGACGTCCGCCTGAGCCAGGCGCACGTGGACGCGTTCTACGGCCTCGCCGACGCGCTCGCGACGCGGGTGGCGAACGAGCCGGGGCTCCGGACCTCCGTGGTGGGGGCCTGCGCCACCGACGCGGTCGACGACGCGTGCCTGGCCGGGTTCGTCGAGTCCTTCCTCGCGGAGACGGCGCGCCGGGCGCCCACCGCCGAGGAGGTGACGCGCAGCCTCCAGGCCGCGGCCGCCTTCGACGGTCTCGACCGGGTGCACGCGGTGGTGTTCACGGCCCTGATGTCGCCCGACTTCCTCTACCACGTGGAGACCGGCGGCGCGGTGGGGGGCGACGGGACGATCGCGCTGAGCGCGGACGAGCTCGCGAACCGCCTCAGCTTCCTGCTCTGGGGCGCGCCGCCGGACGCCGAGCTCCGGCGGGCCGCCGCCGCCGGCGCCCTCGACGACCCGGCCGCCTACGAGGCCCAGGTCGACCGGCTGTTCGCCGACCCGCGCGCGGAGGCGCGCCTGATCGCCTTCTTCGACGAGTGGCTCCACCTCGAGCGGGGGCCCTTCGTCGAGAGCCCGCGCCTGTCCGTGCTCGCGGCCGGGATCGATGTGCGCGGGCTCCCGGACGAGATGCGGGGCGAGGTGCACGACATGCTCCGGTTCCACCTCGCGATGGGGGACACGTGGCGGGACGTCCTGACCTCGCCGTACGCCTTCGCCCGCACCGGGCGACTCGCGGGCCTCTACGGCGTCCCCGTCTGGGACGGCGGGGCCGCGCCGCCCGCCTTCCCGACCGGGGAGCGGTCCGGCGTCCTCGGCCGCGCCGCCATGCTCTACACCTCCGACGGGTCCACGAACCCCTTCCGGCGCGGGATCTTCGTGCGGCGGGAGCTCCTCTGCGACGAGGTGGACCCGCCGCCGGCGGACATCCCCGCCGACGCCCTGGCGTCGCCGCCGGTCGAGGCGGGCGTCAGCTCCCGCCAGGCCTTCGCCGACAAGGTCCGCTACGAGCCCTGCGCGAGCTGCCACGCCCAGTTCTCCGACTTCGGCTACGCGCTCGAGGCCTACGATGGCCTCGCGCGGTTCCGGACCGAGGAGACCCTCGTGACGTCGGACGGCGAGCAGCGCGGCACCGCGCCGGTCGACCCGGAGGCGGTGCCCCGCGTCGAGCTCGACGACGAGCGGCCGATCGCCAGCCCGGTCGAGCTCAACGACCGCCTGGCCGCGAGCGACAAGGTCGACCGCTGCCTCGCCGCCCACTACTTCCGCTTCGCGTTCCGGCGCATCGAGGAGGGCGAGGACCGCTGCTTCGTCGAGGACATCACCCGCCGCATCGCCGACGGGATGTCGCTCCGCGACGCGTTCCGGACCGTGGCGACCCACCCCACGTTCCGCACCCGGCGGTTGGAGGACTGAGATGCGCTTCGACCCGACGTCCCGTCGTCTCTTCCTGACCGGCGCGGGGGGCGCGCTCCTCAGCCTGCCGTGGCTGCCGTCGCTCCTGCCCCGGGGACTGCGGCGGGCCGCGGAGGCCCAGGACCGCACGCCGCCCAAGCGCTTCATCGCGATCAAGAGCTACAACGGCGCGCCGGTCCTCGACTGGTACCCGCGCCGCGCGCCCGCGGGTTACCAGACCCACGACCGCGACGGAACCGTGATCGCGCCCAACCCGGAGAGCGAGGCGACCGGCCAGCACAGCGACGGCCGCACCTACTACCCGATGTCGATGCCGCTGAGCGACTTCGGCCCGCAGGGGATCTCGAACGTGTTCGGCCCCGCTTTCCAGGCCTACTACGGACAGATGCTGCTCCTGCGGGGCCTCGATTTCATGCCCGGGATGAACCACAACTACGGCGGCTACCTCGGCAACTTCGGCCTCAACACGAACGGCACGGGGGGCGCGGTCCCGGGGGCGCAGATCAACGCCACGATCGACCACGTGATGGCGCGCTCGCCGGCCGTGTACGGGGCGGTCCCGCAGCGCCGCATCCTCCACGTGGGGAGCCGGCGCAACACCTCGAGCTACGCCCCCGCGGACCCGACGGACGTCCTCGCGGTCGGGCGCGAGAACATCCAGCAGGCCCAGGCCGAGGTGAACCCCCGCACCGCCTTCGACGCGCTGTTCCCGAACGGGTCGGGTGGCCCGGGCCCGATGGACCCGCCGGACACGACGGGGCCGGGCCCGAGCGCGCTGCTGATCGACCGCGTGATCGAGGACTACCGCCGAGCGGCGGCGGGGCCGCACCTGTCCGCCGCGGACCGGCAGACCCTCGACCGGCACGTCACGTTCCTCACCGAGCTCGACCGGCGCCTCGATCCGGGCGGCGGCGGAGGAGGAGGAGGCGGCGGCGGCGGCGCGAGCTGCTCCCCGGTCCGGCCCGACGACCTCGATACCGGAGGCGAGTTCAGCGTCGACCCGGGGCAGGTGGCGACGCTGTTCACCGACTTCGTCGACCTGATCGCGCTGTCTCTCGCCTGCGATCAGACCCGCATCGTCACCCTCGACGTCACCAAGATGGTGATCGACGACGGCGGGGACGTGTTCGGCATGGGCGACAGCGAGAACGCCAACAGCGCGGGCCGCGACAACTGGCACTTCCAGGCCCACGAGTGGGACGACAACGCCCAGCGCTGGCTCGGCCTCGGCATGCAGTGGATCGCCGAGAGCGTGGTCCTTCGTCTCCTCGACCGGCTGTCGATGGTGACCGAGGACGACGGGGAGTCGCTGCTCCATCACTCGCTGATCCACTGGAGCAACGAGCTGAGCTTCAACCACCTCAACTACGCGATCCCGACCGCCGTCTTCGGGAGCGCCGGCGGCTACCTGAGGCCGGGGCGGTACATCGACTTCATCGACTACCAGCGCCCGGTCCGGTTCCGCCAGCACAACGGCTCGGTGATCGAGGGCGTCCAGTACAACCGGTTCATCGTGACGCTGCTGCAGGCGATGGGCCTCGAGCCCTCGGCGTACGAGCGGGTGCCGGGGCGCGGCTTCGGCGAGACCCAGCCGGTCGGCAAGGGCCCGGGCTTCGCCCTCGACTACGACGACTCGAACGTCGGCGAGGTCCTGCCGGCCGTCACCTAGACCCGCTCGCCGGGCGGACCGAGCGCCTCCCCGGTCCCCGCCGCCCAGGTCGCGCGCCCGGCCGGCGCCTGCCGCCGCACCGCAGCCCGAGCCACTGGCCTCGCCGCCCCGCAGCCCGAGCCACGGACACCCACCTGCCCGGGCCCCGATGGTGCACCGCCGCTCCCCAGCCCGAGCCACGGACCCCCACCTGCCCGGGCCCCGATGGTGCACGGGGACACGCGGCCCGGACCCTGGCTCCGACCCGGCGCACGGACACCTACCGCCCCGGGCCCCGGTCGACCCGCGCGCGTGCCGGCTGGCCGCACGGGCAACCGATCGCGCTCCGGGCCGATGTGGCCTCCGCATGACCGTCCCGCCCTCCAGCTTCGGGGCGCCGCCAGGCCGTCGACCCGGGCGCCGCGCCGACCGCGGCCCGCGTCCTCCGCCCTTCCGGTCCCCGGAGCGTTCGGCCCCTCCGCGGAGCGCCGATCGGAGCCTTGATCTGGCCTCGGTCCGCTCCTTAGGATGGCCCCCGCCGTCGGTGCGGGGCCCCGCGAGGCCCCGCCGATCCGGCCGCTTGCGGAGTCGATGACGGGAGCGAGGGTGGGGCGGGCGCCGACCAGTCAGGGACCGACGACGGCGCCGGTCGGCGCGCCCGCGGGGGGCTGCGCGACCGCCGGGAGAGCTGCGTGCGTTGCGAACGCTCGGCCCCGCGACAGGCGGGCTGCGTCGCGGGCGAGGTAACGGCGTGTTGCCTCACCCCGGACCGCGCGAGAGGCCGCCCAGGGCGATCGGTGACTACGAGATCCTCCGCCGCATCGGCTTCGGGGGCATGGCCGAGGTGTTCCTGGCCCGGAAGGTGGTCCCCGGTCGGGGCGAGCAGGAGGGCTGGCAGAAGCAGGTCGTCGTCAAACGCATCCTCGGCCACCACCTGCATCGGCCCGAGTTCCTCGCGATGTTCGAGAGCGAGGCCCGGCTCTGGGCGCTCCTCGACCACCGGAACATCGTCCAGGTGTTCGACTTCGGACGGGAGCCGAGCGGCGCGCCCTACCTCGTGATGCAGTACGTCGCGGGGGCGGACCTCGACCGGCTCCAGCGGGCCCACGGCCCCTTCGCGCCGGACGTGCTCCTGCTGATCCTCGAGGACGTGGCCGAGGCCCTGCGCAAGGCACACACCCCGGACGGCGACCGGCGCCCGATCGTGCACCGGGACGTGTCGCCGAACAACCTGCTCGTCGACCCCGACGGGACGGTGATGCTGACCGACTTCGGGATCTCGAAGGCCCTGAGCTCGGGCGACGTCACGCACACCGAGGTGGAGAAGGGCAAGGTGCTCTTCTTCGCGCCGGAGACGTTGACGGACAAGGTCTACGACCGGCGAACGGACCTCTTCAGCCTTGGCGTGTCGGCGTACGTGATGTTGACGGGGGCCTACCCCTTCGACGGCGAGACCCAGCTCCGGGTGATGAAGGCGATCGTGGACGGCGAGCGCCAGCCCGTCCTGGAGCGGCGCCCGGACTGCCCGCCGGAAGTCGCGGCGCTCATCGACCGGCTACTGGCCATCGATCCGGACGAGCGGTTCCCGACGGCGGAGGCGCTCCTCGACGCGCTGCACGGGGTCCGCGCGGCGCTCGAGCGCGACGCGCACGCGAGCGGCCGGCCTTCGCGCCGTCCCCGGCGCGTGCTGAGCGACCTCGTCGCCCAGGTCGCCCGGACGGAGGAGACCCCACCGGAGGAGGCCATGAGCCTGGCGCCGACCGCGAGCGTGGACGGCATCCCGGGCCTCCGGTCGGGCACCCTCCGCTCCGGCCAGCCCTGGCGGGAGCCCGCGGCGTCGGAGCCCGAGCGGCCGGTCGCCGGGCCGCGGCGACCTGGCCGGCGCCTGCCGGTCGTCGCCCTCCTGGCCTCCGTGGGCCTCGGGGTCGGCGCGCTCACGTGCCTCGGCGCCTACCTCGTCATCGGCCCCCAGCTGGCCGGGGAGGCGCCGCCGGGGCCCGCGGACGAGATCGACCGCGCGCCGGCCGCGGCGACGCCGAGGCCCGCGGCCGCGGCGGAGGCCGCCACGGCGGACGGGACCCCGGCCCCACCCGGGAGGAGGCAGCCCGCCGCGGCGCGCCCCGGTTCCTCACCGTCCGCGCCGGAACCGTCCGCGCCGGAGCCGTCCGCGACGGCACCCTCCGCACCGGCACCCTCCGCACCGGCACCCTCCGCGCCGGCGCCGATCGAGGTGGGCGCGCAGGACGCGCTGCGGGAGGCGAGCGCGTCGCCGCCGGCGGCGCCCCGATCGGGCCCGGATGTCGGGGCGGAGGGCGGCGCCGAGGGCCGGCCGGGCGCGGAGGCCGCGCACGAGCCGGCGCCGACCGCGGGCGGGCCCGAGGACGCCGGCGAGGCCGCGGAGCGAGGGGTGATCGGGGTCGTGGTGATCCCCTACGGCGACGTGACCCTCGACGGCCGCCCGATCCGCGTGCCCGGCTACCACGCCGTGGACCCCGGCCGCCACCGCATCGTGGCGCGGAACGGCGGGCGACGGATCGCCCGCACGGTGGTCGTCGGGCCGGGCGAGCGTGCGGAGGTCACGCTCCGCTTCCGGGTGGCGCGGTGACGGCCCCGCTGCGCCCCGCGGTGGCGCTGGCGATGCTGGCGTCCCTCGCCCCGGCCGGAGCCCGGGCGGATGCCTGGCTGGTCCTCCCTGCGGTCAGCGGCGACCTGCCGGCCGACCTCGTCGACGCGAGCGACCGCCTCGAGGCCGGCCTCGCCGAGCGGGGGCTCAGGGTGATCGAGGCGCGCCGGCCCGCCGACCTGGGCAGCGACCCGCAGGCGGTCCCGCGCGAGCTCGAGCTCGACCTCCTGAACGCCGTGGAGCCGGCGCTCGAGGACGCGGCCTACGGGCGGCGCGCCCGCGTGCTGGAGCGCGTGAACCCGCTGCTCGACCGGGCCGGGCGGTACCTCGACGCCCTCGGGAGCCGCCCCGACGCCGCGCGGGCGGTCGCCGACCTCGCGCTGATCCTGGCCCGGGCGCACCTCGAGGGGGGCGACCGCACGTCGGCGGACGCCGTGGTCCGCCGCCTGCTCACCCTGGTGCCGGCGCCCGAGCCGACGGCGCAGCTCCACCCGCAGGACGTGCTCGCCCTCGCCGGCCGCCTCCGCGCGCGGCGCGACGACGGGGCCGGCGACGCGCGCCTCGCGGTGGCGGCCCCGCGGTCGTGCACTGCGTACCTCAACGGGCAGCAGCTCGGACCGACGCCCGCCCGGGTGCCGGTCTACGCGGGGGACTACGCGGTGCGCGTGCGCTGCGCCGACGTCCGGAGCCGGGTGCATCGAGCGCACGTGGAGCGCGGCGAGGTCACGATCACCGTCCGACCCTCCCTCGCGGCCGCGTTCGCCGCCGCGCCGCGGACGCACCTGCGCTACGCCGATCGGGCGGACCTCGCCGCGCGCGCCGCGGCGGACGGCCGGGCCCTCGCGCGCCTGGTCGGCGCGAGCCATGTGCTGCTGGTCCGGCCGTCGACGAGCCCCGAGCGCCTCCGCGCGGAGGTCCACCTCGCGACGGGCAGCGGCGCCGTCGGTACCGTCGAGCTGCAGCGGCCGGCGGGGGACGTGACGCCGGTGGTCGCCGCGGCCCTGGCGGTGCCCGCCGCGCCGGAGGACGTGGGCGCGACGCGCCCGTCGCCGTGGAGCTGGGCGGTGGGCGGCGCGCTGATCGCGGGCGGCCTGGTCGCGCTGGCGTTTCCGGTCTACTCGCTCGCGAACGAGGGCTCCGCCACGGGGTGCGCCGAGACCGAGGCGTCGGTCCGCGCGTGCCGCTCCCGGGTGGCGTTCGGCGGGGGGAGCATCGCGCTGAGCGTGGTCGGCCTCGCCCTCCTGACCGGTGGCATCCTCTGGCTCGCGCTCTCGCCCCTGCGGGTCTCGGTCGTGGCGACGGGGACCTCGGCCGGCGTGCTGGCGGAAGGAACGTTCTGAATGCGCTCGATGCTCGTCGTCGCCTTCACCCTCGCGATGCTGTGGCCCACGGGCCGCTCCCGCGCCCAGGAGACCTGGGTGGCGGTGCTGCCCACGCTGGGCGGCCACCTCGAGATCCCGGACGAGATCCGCCAGCGGGCGCTCCAGGCCGCGCGCGAGTACCTGCGCACCGAGGACCTCAGCGTGATGACGGAGGCGGCCGTCGACGAGCGCCTGCTCGGCGACGACCGCGCGTGCACGCCGAGCGCGGAGTGCGTCACGACCGTGCGGGCCCTGCTCGGCGTGGATATCGTGGTGGGGCTGGTGATCTGGGGGTCCTCGGAAGCACGGAGCGAGCCGCAGACGGTCCACGTCGACCTGTTCGACGGGGAGGCCCGCTACGCGGGCCAGGCGCGGGTGGTCCGGGGCGTGGACACCGCGGTCCGGGACGCGCTGCGGATGGCCCTTCAGATGCTCCGGGCCGGCCCCGGGCCCTACCTCCTCGTGGAGGGCACCTACGGAGCGACGGTCGAGCTGGACGGTGCCGCGGTCGGGTCCATTCCTCTCACCGTCCGGGCGGCGCCGGGGGAGCACGAGCTGCGGGTGGCGAAGGACGGGCTCGCGCCGCAGGTGCTCACGGTGACGGTCGGCGACGACCCGGGGCGCACCACCCGCGTCACCGTGGCGCTGCAGCCGGAGGGCCCGACCGAAGCGGACGCTCCCCGTGGCGTGCGGCGCGCCGCCTGGGCCATCCCGACCGGGGTGGTCGCGCTCGCCGGCGGGCTCGCCGCCGCCATCGTCGTCCCGGTGGTGAGCGCGGGCCAGCACGGGTGCGCGAGCCGCTTCGACCTCCCCGGGGTGATGGACCAGCCCTGCATGACGTCCCGGTCCTTCGCCGTCGGCCCCAACGTCGCGTGGGTCGTCACCGGGGCCGTCCTCGCGGGGGTGGGCATCGGGCTGATCGCCTTCGGGGCGAGCGACGGCGGGGACGGGGGCGCCGACGAGGGCGGCGCGGCCGCCGCGCGCCTGGGCGTGGGCCTCGGGCACGTGTTCGTGGAAGGAGCATTCTGATGGTCGAGCGGCGAGCCGCGGGCGGGCGGCGAGGACGGCGTGGGGCCGAGCACGGAGCGGGGGTCGCCCTCGCCGTCCTGCTCGGCGCCCTCGGCTGCACCGACGCGCCCGTCCCGTGCGCGTCGAACCCCACCGCGCCGGGGTGCCAGGACCCGATCTGGGTCTGCTGCGTCGACCCGACCGTCGACGGCTGCGACCCCACGCCCGAGGAGCTCGCCGAGCTGTGCCAGGGCGGGGGCGAGGACATGGGCCTGGTCGACGCCGGCCCGTGCGGGATGCCCTGCGAAGGCGAGACGCCCGTCTGCGATCCGGACCGCAACCGGTGCGTCCAGTGCACGGAGGACGACGACTCGGCCTGCGTCGACGGGACCCCGATCTGCGACACCACGAACCGGGTCTGCGTCGAGTGCGCCGCCGACACCGACTGCACGGACCCGAGCGCGGCGCGCTGCGACGGGGGCGAGTGCGTCCCCTGCGACAGCTCGACGCAGTGCCAGGGCATCGCGGGCCGCGAGGTCTGCGACGACGACGCCGGCGAGTGCGTCCAGTGCACCGGCGGCGAGGTGGACGCCTGCGGCGGGAACCCCTGCACGACCGAGAGCACCTGCTCCGCGTTCGGGACCGACCGGATCACCTGCGAGGCCTGCGACACGGACGCGAACTGCGGGCTGCCCGACGAGCTCTGCGTGCCCATGCAGTTCATGGGGGAGGACCGGCCGGGGGGCTACTGCCTGCGGAACCTGGCGGCCGGGTGCGACCGGCCGTTCGGCGTCGTGACGGGGGAGAGGACCACGCTCTCGGGCGTCGGCGGAATCAGCTTCTGCGGCATCAACGAGAGCCTCACGACATGCGAGGCGGTGCGCGCGCTACTCGCCGACGAGATGTGTCCCGGCGGCGACGACTCCGAGTGCCCCGATGGGGGACTCTGTCGGCGCGTCGGCGGGTTCCTTAATCGCTGTACGTTTGCCTGCACCGTCCAGAGTGAGTGTCTGAATCCGCCCGTCGCTGGCTCGACGTGTGGCGGAGATCCCGACCCGACCTACTGCGGCGGCTGACCGCCCCGTCCCGGCTCCCCGCTCCGCCGACGCGCCGGCCACCCCTGCGGCAACGGCGAGCCCCCGACCGACCCCACCGACGGCGGCGGCTGACCGCCCCGTCCCGGCTCCCCGCTCCGCCGACGCGCCGGCCACCCCTGCGGCAACGGCGAGCCCCCGACCGACCCCACCGACGGCGGCGGCTGACCGCCCCGTCCCGGCTCC
>JBHJHB010000147.1:0-3921 GCA_050331215.1 Sandaracinaceae bacterium
GCCTGCCCGGCACGCTGGCGGTCGGCGGACGTTCCGACGTGGTGGTGGTCCCCGCCGGCGACGCGATCGACCTCGACAGCGCCACGCTGGCGCTGAGCTTCACCAGCGTGGACACCGAGGGCACCCAGGGCATCCTGTCCCGCGACGCCTCGGGCTACTCGGGCAACGGGCATCACCTGTCGCTCTACCTGCGCCACGACACGCTTTACGCCCGCCTGCAGGACGGCGACGGCCAGACCGCGCTGCGCTACGAGGGCATCGAGGC
Source organism: Sandaracinaceae bacterium (assembly GCA_050331215.1). Lineage (GTDB taxonomy): Bacteria > Myxococcota_A > Polyangia > Polyangiales > Sandaracinaceae > JBHJHB01. The sequence continues at coordinate 266 of JBHJHB010000147.1, forward strand.
GGGCCGGAGCTACGACATCGTCCTGTCCTTCGGCGACGGGATGGCCGAGCTCCACGTCGATGGCCGGCTGGCCGATACCGGTGCCACCGACCTGACCTGGAAGGACAACCCCGCGCCGATGCAGATCGGCGCCCTGGGCTGGAGCGCGAAGACCGGCACGGAGAAGTTCAACAACGTCTTCGAGGGCGAGATCTCCGGCCTGCAGATCCACGAGGGCGTGATGACGCCCGCCGAACTCGCGGCGGCGGGCGAGGCCCCCCCGGCCGCCCCCCCGGGCGCCCCCGTCGTCGACGCGCCCGTGATCGAGGAGCCTGAAGCGCCCGTGGTCGAGGATCCGGTGGCCGAGATCCCCGAGCCCGCTCCCGAACCCCAGCCCGAGCCCGAGCCCGAACCCGCGCCCGCGCCCGAGCCCGAACCGGCCCCCGCGCCGGAGCCCGAGCCCGAGCCGGAACCGCAGCCGGCCCCCCTGCCCGAGCCCGAGCCCGAAGCTCCTGCGGAGCCGCAGGACCCCTACGCGGTCGAGCACGGCAAGGTGATCGACCTCGACGGCAAGGTGCAGGTCTATGCCGGGCGGGTCTCCACGCTCGACACCGGCGAGGACGACGTCGCCTCGATCCGCATCCTGAGCGGTCCGCAGCACGGCAACCTGACGGTGAACCCCGACAACACGCTCGCGCTGGTGCTCTCGACGAGCGACAAGACCAGCGACGTGTCCTTCCGCTACGAGGTCACCTACGACGACGGCAGCACCAAGGCCTTCAACCAGAGCCTCGACGTGATCCGGGGCCCGCAGGCCGACGGCTGGGCCGAAGGCAACTTCAACATGCTGGAGGAGGGGGCCGACGGCAACGTCGTGGTCGTACACGGCGACGTGCACCGCAAGGTCTACATCTCCGAGAGCGACGACGCGCTCTCGGCCGCCGACATCGCCGCGCTCGAGGGGCTGCGCACGTCGGACATCACCGCGCGGTGGCTGGCCGACCATCCCGAGTAAGGCGGCGACGAGGACATGGCCCTGCGTCCCGACATCGGCATGGACCTGTGGGACGAGATCACCGGCGAGGGCAAGAAGACCTCGCACTGGCTCCTGTTCGAGCGCGGCTACGAGTACAGCGAGAAGGACCTCGGCGAGATCATCGACGCGGCCAGCCACGGCGAGAGCGAACTGAACCCGCTCTATGTCGGGGCCTGGGGCGAGGGCGCCCGCCCGGTGCTGGACGCGCCGCTGAACATGTTCCGCGGCGACTACAGCAACATCGTGGTGCAGGGCGTGGAACTGGCCGGCTCGGGCCTGATCATCGGCGCCGAGAACGTGCTCATCGACGATGCCACGCTGACCCACAACGAGACCTTCGCGGTGCAGGAATCGGAGAGCTTCTCGATCCGCTACACCGCGATCTACGACGTCTACACCGAGGACCCCGCCAACGGGCGCGACTGGATGGACGAGCACGGCGACCGGGTGCAGGGCATCTTCGTGCGCGGCACCGAGCACCTGCTGCTGGAGGACCTCTTCATCGATCACGTCGGCTGGGAGGACGGCTACAATCCCGACCTCCGGGTCGACGACGGGCAGGCACCCAACATCTACTCGCAGAACATCTACCTCGCCGACACCAACCGCGACGTGACCCTGCGCGACACCATCTCGATGCGGGCCGCGGCCTACGGGGCGCAGATCCGCTCGGGCGGGTTCGTCGAGGACAACGCCTTCATCGACAACAACTCCGGCTTCAACCTCATCGGCGGGGACTACCTCGGCAAGGGCCCGGTCGGGGAATACTCGCTGGCCCACGGCAACCTCGTCACTTCGGCGGGGTACCGCGACACCGACCAGGGCAACGAGGGCGCGCTCAGCGAGGGCATCTACAACGTCGGGCGGATGACCAGCCTCGTCGACAACATCGTCGCCCACCTCGCCGATCCCGATTCGGACGAGCTGGACTACAAGTACTGGGTGCATGACGCCGTCGATTCCCGGCACGCCGCGTATTACGACGACACCGCCATCTACAACTGGTTCGGCGCGCGCTTCCTCGACTACGGCGTCAATCCGAAATCCGCCGACCGCGGGCTCGAGGATGCCGACATGGCGGCGCTGGACGACGTCACGATCCAGAACTACACCGCCGCCCTCCTCGACCGCGACGAGGCCGCGATCGCCGATCTCGCCGACTACCTGCGCGCCCAGCACGAGGGCGAGGTCGGGGGCGACGTGACCGCCGACGACATCATCGCCTTCTTCGAGGATCCCTTCGGCGTCGCCGAGGGGGAGCGGACCGGGGCGGCCACGCTGCGCTTCGTGCCCGACGACCGCGGCGAGGGGACCCGGTGGGACAACGCCCTGAACTGGGACACCGAGGACAAGCCGCGCGACGGCGACAGCATCGACCTCGCGGGCAACTGGGTGCAGCACGACGGCACCATCGCGATCGAGGACCTGGAATTCGGCGACGGCGGGACCCTCGACGTGACCCAGGGCCGCCTGACCGTGGAGGGCGCGCTGTCGACCTCCGGCGCGGGCGGCACGCTGAGCGTGGCCGAGGCCGGGCAGGCCTGGATCGAGGACTACGACGACGCCGGGCTCGAGATCGACGTCTCGGGCGGACGTTTCGCCAACACCGGCGACTTCGCGGGGCGCTTCGCCCTGACGGCCCGCGACGGCCAGGTTCTTCTCGGGGTGGACGACGCGACGATGCGCCTCGAGGCGGGCTCCACCCTGTCCATCGAGGGCTCCGGGGCGGATGTCGGCTTCGACGGCGAGGCCGGGGGCGTCTCGGTGGTCGATCTCGACGGCGGCACGCTGTCGATGACCGCCGACAAGAACGGCGTCTCGACGATCGAGGAATTCCGCTCCGGCGCCATGGGGGACAGCCCCAACGTGCTCAGCGGCTTCGACATGGGCGAGGGCACGCTCCTGCTCGACGTCACCGCGCTGTCGGGCGACGGCGAGGAGGTGCTGCTCGAGGTCGACGAGATGGTCGGCATGTTCGACGAGATCAACGTCGTCGGCCTCGGCGACCGGACCGCGCAGCTGATCTTCGACTACGACACCGACACCGTGACGATGAAGCTCCTGCAGGGCGGCGGCGGCGCCGTGGAGATCCTCACCGAGGGCGACATGGGCGACGCGGCCGCGATCGATCCGCTGTGGCAGGCCCTGACCGCCGGCCAGGGTGTCTACGAGGAGATGGACGAGACGCCGCGGGTCAACGGCGAGGACCTCGACGAGGAGGACATCCTGGCCGCCTGACGCCGGCCCGCGCCGCGGGCGGCGTTTCGCATGCGAAACCGGGGACGGACCGCGCCGCCCCCGGTTTTTTTCACTCCGCGCCCTCCGGCGGGCCGTCCGGCCCCGCACCCGTGGCCGCCCGGGCGCGCAGCCAGTCCTCGAGCGCCTGCGCCAGGTCGGGCGTCACCGCGGCCCCCGACAGGACCACCCGCCCGGAGCGGGCCGCCAGGGCCAGCCCCGGCGCGATCTCCCGCCGCGCGCCGCCGCCCGCGCCGCGTGACCGGGCCGCGCCCCCCTGCCCGCCTTCGCCCGGCAGCGCCGCCAGCGCCGTCTCGAGCACCGCCCGCTCCGCGGCGGCGTCCGGGCTGGCAGCCCGGTCCAGACGCGCCCGGAGATCCTCCGCGAACCCCGGCCGCTCCCGCGC
>JBHJHB010000148.1:0-22174 GCA_050331215.1 Sandaracinaceae bacterium
GGCGGGCGAGGCCTTCGGGGCTCGACGTGGCCCCGGTCTCGGCGAGGCGCCGCTGGGCGGCCTGGTGCTGCCGTCGGGCGCGCCAATCGATCCCGTGGCTCAGCTGGCTTACGTGCAGCGCGTCCGGCCCGACGTGCGGGCCGCCGACCCCCGGGCCGCCGGAGGGGCCGCCCCGGCGGCGCAGCATGATGGCCAGAGCGAGGATCGCGAAGACCCCGAACGCGCAGAAGCAGAGCCCCGCCGAGCCCATGCCGGGGCCGCCACCCCGCCGACCGCCGATCGGGACGACGCCGGGCCCGAAGGACCCGCCGCCGGAGGAGCGTCCACCGCCGAAGCCGCCGCCGCCGCTGCTGCGCCCGAAGCCGCCGCCGCCGCCGCTGCGCCCGAAGCCGCCTCCGCCGCTGCTGCCGCCGCTGCGCCCGAAGCTCCCCCCGCCGAAGCTGCCTCCGGTGCCCTGGGCCACCGCGCTGCCCGGGCCCAGCAGGGGGCCCACCACGAGGAGCAGCGCCGCGACCGCCAGGAGCGCGGCCCACCATCGCGCCCGAGTCATCGGACGGACTATCGCACGTCCGCCCGCCCGATCCGAGCCCGCGCGGCCGGGGCAGCGGGGCCGGGGCAGCGGGGCGATCGCGGCTCCGTTGATCCGATCGCCGGGCGATCGCATACTGCTCACCCGTTCAGATGCGCTTCTCCCTTCACCGCCGCTCGGCCGACCGTCCCCGGGGCGCCGCCCATGCCTAGCCCCGCTCGCGCGGGCGCGGTCGAGGCGCTCCGCTCGCTCCTGCGGAAGGCCCGGGTCGAGCCCGCCTCGCCCCGCGCCCCCGGCGTCGCGCTCACGTGCGGCTGGACCGCCGTGGACCGCGCGCTCGGCGGGCTCCACGCGGGGGAGACCGCTCTCGTGGAGGGCGAGCCGGGGTCCGGCACGCTGGCCCTGGCGTCGTCTTGGGCCCGGGCCGCGGCGCGGGCGGGGGAGCCGACCGTGGTGTTCGATACGACCGGGAGCTCCCACCCCCACGCGTGGGTCGAGCCGCCGGACGGGCGCGCCCCGATCTGGCGCTTCACGGCGGGGGAGCGGGACGTCTGGCCGGCGGTGGACATCGCGGCCCGGGCGCGGGCGTTCGGCCTCCTCGTCCTGCTCGAGCCACCGCCCGCCCCGGTCGGGGCCGCCGCGCGGATGCGGCGCCTCGCGCTCGAGGGTGGCCTGCGGGTGGTCATGACGCAGTGGCCCGGGCGCGCGGCGCCGTGGACCCCCACCCACCGGGTGCTGCTCGTCGCGGGAACGGTGCGCTGGACGGTGGGCCCGGTCGGGGACGCCCCGGCCGAGCGCACCCTGGAGGTCCACTATGGACGACGGAGGGACCCCGCGGTCCCGGTCGGCGCCGAGCGGCGCGCCGACGCGATCCCCCCTCGCCTGCCTGCTCCTGCCCCACCTCCCGATCGTCGCGCACCATCGGGGCGGTCGGGGCGACGGCGCCGGAGCGGTCGATGAGGCCCCCCGGGCCGTGCACCGGGGCCGCGGCGCCCAGGCCCGGGTCGTCTGGACGGACGAGGCCGCCACGGACGCGGGGGTCCGCCGAGGCCAGAGCCTGGCCCGGGCCCGCGCCGGCTGCGCCGGCCTGGTCAGCCGCCCCTGGGACGAGGTGGCGCTGGCGCGCGCCCAGGCGGACGCGGTCGCCCGGCTCCTGCCGCTGACCCCGCGGGTGGCGGTGGATGGACCGTACCGGCTGTGGGCGGAGCCCGCGCCCCTCGGCGACACGGCGCCGTGGTGCGAGGCGGTGGCGGATGCCCTCGCGCCCCTGGGCGGGGTTCGGCTGGGGATCGGACCCTGGGCCGCGGTCGCCTACGCCGCCGCGCGCGCGGCGACCGGCCCGGCGCGCATCGTCGGGGACGACGAGGCCCCCGCCGTCCTCGATCGGGCACCTCTCGCCGACCTCGAGCTCGAGCCCGACGCCCTCGTCGACCTCCGGGCCGTCGGCGTCCGCCACGGGGGGCAGCTCCGGGCCCTCGATCCCGTCGAGGTCGGCGTTCGCTTCGGGCCGGGCGTGGCGCGGGTGCGTCGGCGTCTGGACGGCGACGATCCCCGGGGGCCTGCGACCCCGCGCCTCCGGGAGGAGGGGGCGGTCACCATCGATCTCGAGCACCCGATCGAGCGGGTCGACGCCCTTCTGTTCCTCCTCCGGCCGGCGCTCGACCAGGTCCTCCGGCCGCTCCGGGGTCGCGGCGAGGGAGCGACCGGGCTCGGCCTGAGCCTGCGGGACGCGCGCGGGCGAGAGCGGAAGGTCGAGGTGCGCGTCGCCGACCCCGTCACGGATCCCCGGACCGCGCTCGAGCTCGTCCGAACCCGCCTCGAAAGCGTGGGCGGCGACGAAGCCCCCTCCGCGGTGCACGCCCTGCACCTCGTGGTGCTCGAGCGCGGGCCGGCTGGAGGACGCAACGGCACCCTCGACCGCGCAGCGAGCCGGGACCCGTCGGCGGGCTCGGTCGCGCTCCTGCGGCTCCGGCAGCGGTTCGCGGCGACGGTCCAGCGGGCCGAGCCCCGTGCCCACGCCGACCCGTTCCGGCGGGCCGGCTGGGCCGCGGACGCTCCGTCCGGCCACGGAGTGGCCCTTCCCTGGAGGCTGCTCGAGCCTCCGGGGGCGCTCGACGACGCCGGCCGCCTCGCGCTCGAGGGTCGCCCTCGGCAGGTCCGGCGCCTGAGCGGCGTGGAGCGGGCCTTCGGCCCGTGGTGGCGGACGGGCGCCTTCCGGGTGGAGCGCCTGGTGTGGGCCGAGGTCGAGGGGCCTCGCCTCGTCCTGCTGAGAGCGCGGCGGGAGGGGCGGGGGACGAGCTGGGAGGCGATCGCGTGGGTCGACTGAGCCTGGACCGACCGAGCACGGGAGCATGACGTTCGGGGACGACGAGGGCCCCGGCGCGGCGTACGTCGAGCTCCACGCCCGGAGCGCCTTCTCGTTCCTCGACGGGGCGAGCCGGCCGGAGGACCTCGCGCGCCACGCGGCAGACCTCGGCCTGACGGCCCTCGCGCTGACCGACCTCGACGACCTCGGCGGGGTGGTGCGCTTCGACGAGGGGTGCCGGGAGCACGGCGTGCGGCCGGTCTTCGGGGCGGAGCTCACGCTGCGGGAGCCCGCCGGGCCCGAAGGGCGTGTGGTGCTCCTGGTCGAGAGCGCCACCGGCTGGGCCAACCTGTCGACGCTGATCACGCGAGCCCGGCTGGACCGACCCCGGGGCGAGCCGGGCGTGCCCTTCGAGGTCCTCGCCGCCCACGCCGCCGGCCTGGTCTGCCTGGACGGCGGGCGGGAGGGTGCCCTCGCCGGCCTCGAGGCGGACCGCGCCGCCGCGCGCGCGGGTCGGCTCGCGGAGGTGTTCGCGGACCGCTTCTACCTCGAGGTGCACGACCACGCGCTCCTCGCGGACGTGGCGGTGACCCGCGCCCGCCTCGCCCTCGCGCGCCGCCTCGCCCTGCCCTGGGTGGTGACCGGGGACGTCCGCCACGCCCGAGCCCGGGACAAGGCGGTGCACGACGCCCTGCTCTGCCTCAAGCACCGAACCACCCTCGACGCAGCCGGGGACCTCCTCTTTCCCAACGACGCGCGCCGCCTGCGGAGCCCGTCGGAGGTGGCGCGGGCCTGGCGGGAGGAGCCGGCGGGGGTGTGGCGGACCGTGGAGGTGGCCGACCGGTGCCGCTTCCGGCTCCGGGAGCTGCGGCCGACCCTGCCCCGCTTCCCGCTCCCCGCCGGCGCCAAGGACGCCGATGGGCTCCTCGAGACCCGGGTCCTCGAGGGCGCGCGGCGCCGCTACGGCAGGCCGACCGACCGCCATCGGCAGCAGCTCCGCCACGAGCTCGAGGTCATCCGGCGCCTCGGCCTCGCGGGCTACTTCCTGATCGTGGACGACGTGGTCCGCTTCGCGCGCGCCCGCGGCATCCTCGCCCAGGGGCGGGGCAGCGCGGCGAACAGCGCGGTCTGCTACTGCCTGGGGATCACCGCCGTCGACCCGGTCGGGCACGAGCTGCTGTTCGAGCGGTTCCTGTCCGAGGGCCGGGGAGAGCCGCCGGACATCGACCTCGACCTCGCCCACCAGGAGCGGGAGGCGGTCCTCCAGTACGTCTACGAGCGCTACGGCCGCGAGCACGCGGCGATGGTGTGCACGGTGATCACGTGGCGCGCCCGGAGCGCGGTCCGGGACGCGGCGCGCGTGCTCGGCCTCCCCGCAGAGGTCGGCGACCGGCTGGCCCGGGAGGTGGGCCGGCCGGTGCCGACCGCCGGCCCGTCCGCGACGGCGCGGTCCGCAGCTCGGCGCCTCGGACGCGGCGCGCTCGAGGCGGCGGGGCTCGATCCGCGGGACGGTCGGGCCCGGGCGCTGACCCGCCTGACCGCGGCCCTCGACGGGCTCCCTCGCCATCGCTCGATCCACGTCGGCGGCTTCGTGCTGACCGGCCAGCGCCTGAGCTCCGTCGTGCCGGTGGAGCCCGCCAGCATGACCGACCGCACGGTCATCCAGTGGGAGAAGGACGACCTCGGCCCGGTCGGGTTGGTGAAGATCGATCTTCTCGGGCTCGGCATGTTGACCGTCCTCGCGGAGGCGATGGACCTGGTCGAGGCGCACCGCGGGCGGACCCTCGAGCTGAGCTCCCTGCCGCCGGACGACCCGGAGGTGTACGCGACGATCCAGCGGGCGGACACGGTCGGCGTGTTCCAGGTCGAGTCGCGGGCCCAGATGAACGTGCTGCCCCGGACCGCGCCCGAGCGGTTCTACGACCTCGTGGTCCAGGTGGCCCTGATTCGCCCCGGCCCGATCCAGGGGGAGATGGTCCACCCCTACCTCCGGCGCCGGCGCGGCCTCGAGCCGGTCACCTACCTCCACCCGAGCCTCGAGCCGGTGCTCCGCCGCACCCTCGGGGTCCCCCTGTTCCAGGAGCAGGGGATGAAGCTCGCCGTGGTCGCGGCGGGCTTCACCGCGACCCAGGCGGACGAGCTCCGCCGGGCGATGAGCTCCAAGCGCTCGTCGGCGCGGATGGCCCGCCTCGCCGCTGCCCTCCTCGACGGGATGGCCCGCCGGGGGATCGAGCCGTCCGTCGCGGAGCGGATCGTCAAGCAGCTCAGCGCGTTCGCGAGCTACGGGTTCCCGGAGAGCCACGCGGCGTCCTTCGCGCTGCTCGTCTACGCCTCCGCGTGGCTGCGCCACCACTACCCGCCGGAGTACACGGCGGCGCTCCTCAACGGGCAGCCGATGGGCTTCTACCCGGTCGGGACCCTGATCGCCGACGCGCGCCGACGCGGGGTCGACGTCCGCCGACCGGACGCGCTCGCGTCGGGCTGGGCCTGCACGCTCGAGCCGAGCGACGGCCCGCCGCCCCTCGACCACGCGGTCCGCCTCGGCTTCGCCTCGGTGAGCGGGATCGGCGACGCGGCCCGGGACGCCCTCCTCGCCGCCCGGGTCGCGGCCCGGGCGGAGCCCCCCGACCATCGCCTCGAGGTGTTCGTGCGCCGGGCGGCGCTGCCCCCCCGCCTCATGCGCGCCCTCGCCCGGGCCGGCGCCTTCGACGGCCTGGTGGGGGGCCGCCGCCGCGCGCTGTGGGAGGTGTATCGGCTCACGCGCCGCTCGGGCGGGCCCCTCGATCCGCCGCCTCCCGCCGGGCCCCCGCCGTCGCTCCCCGCCCTGACGGAGGGCGACCGGGTGATCGACGACTACGCCACCCTCGGCGGGAGCCCGGACCGTCACCCGATGGAGCTGCTCCGCTCCCGCCTCGAGGCACGCGACGTCCTCTGCACGGCCGCCCTGGCGGACCGCCCCCCCGGCCCGGTCCGCGTCGCCGGGCTCGTCAACTCCCGTCAGGCCCCGATGACCGCCAAGGGCTTCGTCTTCCTGTCCCTCGAGGACGAGACGGGGATGGCGAACATCGTGGTCACCCCCGCGCTGGCCGCGCGCCAGCGCAGGGCGCTGGTCGACCACCCCGTGCTCCTGGTGGAGGGAGACCTCCAGCGCGCCCAGGGCGCGGTCAACGTGAAGGCGCGAAGGCTGATCCCGATCCGGGACCTGCACCGCGACGGGTGAGCGAGCGCCGGTCCCGGCACCGCCCCCGAGGCGCGTCAGTCGATCGGGTCGAGATCGAGCCCGCCGGCGTAGGCGTAGCTCACGAAGCGGTCGAACCCGTAGACGACCAGGCCGATCTCGACGTCCTGGGGCGCCCTCAAGGTGTGCACCCCATCGTCCTGGACGTTCGGCTGGACGCAGACGCCGAGCGGGCCCGGGTCGACCTCGCAGAGGTCCGGGTCATCGATGTCGGTGATCACCGTCGGGAAGCCGAGCTGGCAGCGGTAGACCACGTACTCGGGCGGCGCGTCGCCGTCGACGCGCGGGATCCCGTCCGCGGGGCCCACCTCGCAGCTGCTCGGCAGGGGCGCCTCATCGAGCAGAAGAGGCGCCCCGCGCGGCGCGGTGATCACGAGGTAGTCGAAGCCGTAGAGCTCCGGGACCAGGAACACGTACTCCTGCCGGTACTGCTGGACCGGCGGTACCGCGACGATCGCGGGATCCCCGCCCGGCAACTCGGAAGGAATGCCGAGCACCTGCTGGCTGGGCAGAGCCTGGAGCACCGCGATCGGCGCGCCGTTCTCCGAGATGATCTCGAAGTCCTGCTCCGACCGTAGGATGCGGCTCTCCCCCTGATCGAGGTTGAACTGGACGGCGCCCGGCAGGGTGGTCCGGATCCGCGTGAGGCCCGGGTTCACGGCGAGGATCCGGACGAACTCCGGCTCCGCCGGCGTGCCGACGCTGTCGCCCGGGTCCTCAAAGGCCGCGTTCAGGGACTCCGCTCGCGACGGCATGTGGCCGACGAAGAACCGGCTCCCGAGCGTGTTGCGGGGGAAGACCTGCTCCTCGAGGTGGTCGGCGCAGCACTCGCGGTCCAGGACGGTGTCGAAGCGGGGCACGTCGGAGGCCTCGCTCCCCGTGAAGACGCTGACCGGTCCCCCGGTCGACACGACCGTCGTCCCCGTGAAGTCTGCGTTGAAGCCGCCCGTCTCGATGTTGACGACGTCGAAGGGGCCGATGTCGAAGCTCCAGGTCTGGCCGGCCCGGCCTGCGGGCCCCTCGCCGTCCATCGGCATGACGTTGCGAACCAGCTGGCCGAAGGTGACGTCGACCCGCGTCCCGGCGCGGGTGCCCACGATGGTGAGGGCAGCCCGCAGATCCTCGTCGTCGCGGGTCGGGTCGAGGTCCTCGTTGGGGTCGATGCTGTCGGCGATGGTCTGGGGCCAGCCGATCACCGCGTAGTCGCTCCCGATGGCCGAGGTCGGCAGGAGCAGGGACGCGTCGTTGCTGAACACGTCGACGTTGTCCCGCGGGTTGAACTGGTAGGCGATGATCGGCAGGTCCGCGCGGACGCGGTAGGCGTTGGAGCTGGTCGCCGAGTGGGTCCCGTCGTTCAGGCCGTTGCTGTTCTCACGGAGGCGGCAGGTGCAGCGCCCGCTCTGCGCGCAGAAGCAGCGCTCGTTCACGGGGCACTCCTCGCTGGAGAACGGGTCGGTGCACAGGAGGTTGCTGCTCGAGCCGTCCACCTCGCGCCGATCGAGCTCGAAGACATGCAGGCCGCCCGGCAGGAGCGACGGGAGGCGATCGACCTCCTCGACCTCCGGCTCGTCCCCGAACGGCGCGTTGTTGCGCTCGACCCAGACGTCCGTCGGGTACTGCCCCGAGTTGGACACGACCACCGCGTACTGCTGGGCGGCGGCGTCCCGACCGACCTCGATCGCGGCGTTGTCGAGGTCCACCGCGTAGAACTCGCACCCCTCGTAGCTGCGCTCGGTCTGGGCGAACTCGCAGAGGTTGACGCACTCCCCTCGGCGACAGCCGAAGCCCTCCTGGATGTTGCACGTCTCCACGAAGGTGCTGTCGGAGCCCTCCGCGTTGCACTGGCGAACGTCAAGCCCGTCGCAGAAGCGGGTCTCGGGCACGCAGTCGACGCAGCCGAGGTCCGTCAGGCAGAGGCGGTCGCCGTCATCGCAGTCGTCGAGGCGGGTCGAGAGGAACTCGCCGTCCTCGACGCAGCGGTAGTGCACGTTGTCGATGCACGCGCGGGCTTCGAGCGACACGCAGAAGAAGTTCCCGGCGTCGTCGAAGGGTCGCGGGGGGCCCCCGTCGCGCAGGGGAGGCTCTCCGCCGGAGCAGCCGACCGCTACGGTCGCGACGAGAGCGGTCAGGAAGCAAGGCCAGGTAAGCGTCGTCATGAAATGCAGACCTCGGACGGCTGAAACCGACGGAGCCGCGGGCCGTTCGCGGACCCGCGGCTCCGGTACGGGAAGGACGTTGGACCTCAGGGTGTGTTACGGGCGAGCCAGGCGTTGATCGCCCAGCGCCGCCAGAACGCGTTCGCCAGGTAATCGTAACGCAGCTCGTTGAAGTCGAAACCGGGCACGTCGATCGCGAACACCGCCCACTGGAACAGGGACGGGACGTCCCGCAGGTCGGCGATGCTCGAGAAGTCCGGCACCGGAGCCTCGCGCTGGTCGCCTGGCACGAACACCCGCCAGATCGGCAGGCCGTCCAGGCCCTGGATGATCATGAGGTAGAAGGAGGGGTCCTCCCCCTCCGCCTCCCAGCGGAAGACCCGGTCCTCCGGAATGAAGGCGAAGCTGGTCGGGGCCACCGCGTCGGGGATCCCCTTGAAGCCGTCCATCACGAGGGTGGCGTCGACGGCGCGGACGTTCTCCTCCACGCCGGCGGTCAGCGGCTGGATCTCGGCGGCCCCGGACAGGGTCACCCACTGCGCCTCGACCCGGTAGCGCGCGTCCGACAGCGCCCCGGTCAGGGCCGGGGTCGCCACGAAGCGGAAGGGATCGGTGGCGTCCGGGAAGCGGATCACGTCGAGCTCGTTGTCGACGAACTGGTCGCTGACGATGTAGCCCTCGCCGCCGAGGTCGATGTTCGCCTGCACCCGGAACCGGTCGGGGCCGGTGTCCACACCCGGCGGCAGATCGGCGAGCTGGACGTCGAGGAAGTGGTCCAGCGGGATGTTCATGACGATGTCGACGCCCTGGATCGTCTCGCCGGGCCCGGCGAGGACGTTCCGCGCGACGCCCATGATGTAGGGGATGAAGCGCCCGCCCGGGACGCCGACCTCCTCGAGGCCGGCGATCGCGTAGACCGCCGCGCCGCCCGGGAAGGTGGGCAGGGAGTAGGGGTAGCCGTTCTCCGCGCCCGCCACGATCTCCTCGAGCACGATGGCCGGCTCCGGCGGCAAGGCCGGCGGGTCCGGGTCCCGGAGCACGGTCCGCGCCCGGAACACCTTGGCGACGCGGCGCCAGCCCGTGCGCGGCTCGGGGAGGTTGAACCACTCCTCGGGGCCCGTCCCGACGTCGGTCGGCCAGATCAGCTCGCCGCTGATCACGGACGGGTTCCGACCCGGTCCGGGGGGCGGCGGCGGGCCCGGGTCCGCGCACTCCAGCGTCTGCCACCGTACGAGGATCGACGAGACGTCCCGCGCATCGAACACGGAGAAGGTCGTCGCCTCGTAGCAGAACTTGGCGATGTGGACCGTCACGGGGGGCGCGATGTCCTGGCTCGAGATCGTGATCTGGCCCAGCTCGTCCGTGAAGCCCTGGAGCTCCGTCCCGAGGTCGTTGCCGACGAGCACGAACGCGTCCGGCACGGGCGCGCCGGACCCCGCCTCGAGCACGGTGATGTTGATGCTGCCGTCGATCGGCCCGCCACCGAGGCCCCCGTCGGGGTCGGTCGAGTCGAAGTACGTGAACGCGTCCTCGGCGGTCAGCGTGGTCACCCCGCCCCGGGCGATCGACACCGGCACGGTGCCCGCGAAGGCGGCCGGCGTGAAGCAGGTGATCGCCGTGGTCGAGACCACCTCGACGTCCCGGCAGCGCAGCGGGCCGAAGAACACCTCGTCGCCCTCCTCGAAGGCGGTGCCCATCCCCGTGAGCGTCACGAACGTGCCGCCCGCGATCGAGCCGGAGTCGGGCTCGACGACGATCTGCTGGTACGTGTACCCGTCCTCGAGGGTCGCGGTCTCGTCGCCCACGGTGACCTCGACGTCCACCGGCCCCGGCATGCCGGCCGGCACGACGACGTCGATGCGCCGCGCGTCCACGACCACCTGGTCGGGCAGCTCGACGAAGATGCCGCCGAAGGTGACGCGGGCCCCCTCCTCGAACCCGTTGCCGCGGAGGCTGACGACGTTGCCGCCGGTGAAGGGCCCCACGTTCGGCTCGAGCCGCTGGAGGATGAAGTCGCGGTTCGCGATACCGCTCATGTCGTCAAAGCCCGGGCCGAGGTCCGGGGCGACGCCCGCGTCGGGCAGCACGAGGACGCCGAAGTCACGGTCGACGACGTTCGAGTTGTTGCAGCCGACGAGAGCCATCGACAGGAGGGCGGCGATCAGCCCAGCCGTCCCCCACGAGGCCCCCGGCGCCGCGCCGCGCGCGACGCCATCTAAGTCATGAACAAGCTTGGTGCTCTGCATCGTTCCACCCCTCGCGTTGACGAGGCTACCGGGCGACGCCACCCACCCGGGCGAGCTCAGGTCGGACGGGGGAGCGCGCACCCCGCCCCTCATAGCGATTCGAGTATCGAGGCAGCCAGGCGGAAGTCAAGGCAGGGAGCCCGGAGCGTGCGCGCGCCGCCCTCCCGGCCCGGGCCCGGGGAGCCTTGGCTGGCGGCCGCAAGCGAGGCGGTTGCGTTGCCCCGCGGGGGTCGAGCGTCATGCTTCGACGCGTGAGAACGCTCCCGCTCGCGCCGCTCTGCCTCGTCCTCGCGGGCGGTGGCCTCGCCCTGGCATGCTCCGGGCGCCCGCCCCCCCTATCCATCGACTTCGGGCCCCTGCCCGACCTCGGCCCGCCCCCGGACCTGGGGCCCCCGCGCGACTTCGGCCCTCGCCCGGACCGGGGCCCGCCCCCCGACGAAGGGCCGCTGCCCGACGGCGGGCCGGACTTCGGTGCGGAGCCGGACGAGGGCGTGGACGGCGGAAGCGCTTCCGGTATCGTCATCGACGGCTTCATCGGCACGACGGAGTGGGCCGGCGCGGTCGAGCATGAGAACGACGTGGCCACGGTGCTGCCCACCTTCGCGGGCGCGAGCCTCGCGCGGGTGCTGCTCGTGCGGACCGACACCGATCTGTTCGTGGCCGTCGAGGGGAGCCTGGCGAACAACACGGCTTACGTCGTCTACGTCGACAGCGACTACGAGGGCCCGAGCGGGCAGTTCAGCTTCGTCTTCCTCGCCGATCGCTCGAGCGCGGTGGAGCAGGCGATCACGAAGGTCGACTTCGAGTCGCCGCCGCTGTTCGGCCTCGACTTCGCCTGGGCCGCGGTCGACGTCGGCGCCGACGTCGTGACGGGCTGGCGGGACATCCGCATCAACCCCGAGCTCTACGGCGTGGTGGACCCGGTCCTCACCGAGGAGACGGTCTGCATCGGCGACGGGTCCTGCGAGACGCGCATCCCGCTCGGCCGCATCGGGACCACGTCGGCCGATCCGATCGCGCTGTTCGTCCGCCTCGTCGACACCAGCTTCGCCATCTCGAACCAGACCTTGCCCGAGTCGACGTCGGCTCTCGTGATCCTGGAGACCGACCTGGCCGTCCTCGATCCCTGATGGGCCCTCGCGGCGAGCCGCGCTCCCCCCGCGTCGTCGGTCTCACGCCGGCCGCGCTGGCCGGGCTCGCGGCCTTCGCGTCCGTGGCCATCACGGGGCTCCCGGCGCCGGCCCGCGCTCAGCTGGCGGTGGAGATCGGCGATGCGCCGGCGCTCCGGGTGGGCGACCGCGCCGAGATCGAGGCGGTCGTCCGCGGCGCCGGTCCCCACCCCCTGCTCCTCACCCCGCGCGGCGAGGGGACCGCGGTCGAGGTCGTCCGGGGTCGGCTGTTGCGCGGGGACGCTCAGGACCCTACGGCTGAGCGGCTCGCGTTCCGGATCCCGCTGATCGCCCGCCGAGCCGGCGCGGCGGTCCTGCGCGTGCACGCCGCCGGCTACGTGTGCGAGGCGCGATGCCGGGCGGTCGAGGCGGAGGCCCGGGCCGTCTTGCGGGTCGAGGCGGCGGCGACGCCGGACACCGAGGCGCAGGACGGGGCGCGAGGTGCAAACGGAGGCGCCGGCGCCATGGCCGGCGCCGCCTCCCCTCCCCACGCCTCATGGTCTATGACCCGGCCACCCTCGCCTGACGGAGAACACCTTGGACAGCACCCCCATCGCGATCGCCCGGGGAGACGGTATCGGGCCCGAGATCATGGACGCCACCCTCACGATACTCGAGGCGGGGGGGGCACGGTTCGACGCGCGCGAGATCACCGTCGGCGAGCAGGTCTACCGCCACGGGCACAGCTCGGGCATCGACGACGCCGCCTGGGACGTGATCCGCGAGTGCCGGGTGCTGCTCAAGGCGCCGATCACCACGCCTCAGGGGGGCGGGGTGAAGTCGCTCAACGTGACGCTCCGCAAGAGCCTCGGCCTGTTCGCGAACATCCGCCCCGTCGAGGCCTACGCGCCCTTCGTCCCGACCTTCCACCCGCTGATGGACATGGTGATCGTCCGGGAGAACGAGGAGGATCTCTACGCGGGCATCGAGCACGTCCAGACCGATGAGGTCGCCCAGGCGCTCAAGCTGATCAGCCGGCCCGGGTCGGAGCGGATCATCCGCTACGCCTTCGAGTACGCGCGCCTGAACGGCCGGCGCCGGGTCACGGCCATGGTGAAGGACAACATCCTGAAGCTCACCGACGGCCTGTTCGCCAAGGTCTTCGAGGAGGTCGCGGCGGAGTACCCGCAGGTCGAAGGGGAGCAGCTGATCGTGGACATCGGCGCCGCCCGCCTCGCGAACACGCCGGAGCGCTTCGGGGTCGTGGTCACGCCCAACCTCTACGGCGACATCCTGAGCGACGTGGTGGCGGAGACCTCGGGGTCGGTCGGCATGTGCGGCTCGGCCAACGTCGGGGAGTCGGCCGCGATGTTCGAGGCGATCCACGGCTCGGCCCCCGACATCGCCGGTCGCGGCATCGCCAACCCATCGGGCCTGCTCCAGGGCGCGCTCCTGATGCTCCGTCACATCGGCCAGGGGGAGACCGCCGCCCGCATACAGAACGCCTGGCTCTGCACCATCGAGGCGGGGATCCACACGCCCGATATCCACAACCGGCACAGCACCGAGCGGGTGGGCACCCAGGAGTTCACCGAGGCGGTGATCGGCCACCTCGGCGAGCGGCCCCGCAAGCTCCGCCCGGCGCCGGCGAGCAGCGCGCCGCTGTCGGACTGCGTCGTCCCGCTGAGCCCCCGGCCTCGGCGCGCCAAGGCGATGGTCGGCGTCGACGTGTTCCTCGACTGGGCGGAGGGCGACCGGAACCCCGAGGCCCTGGCCGAGAAGCTCGCGCCAGCGAGCGGGGACGCCCTCGACCTCGTGGTGATCACCAACCGAGGCGTGAAGGTGTGGCCGCGGGGCATGGAAGAGACGTTCCGGAGCGACCACTGGCGCTGCCGGTTCCACAGCCGCTCGGGCGGGCCCGTCACCCACGCGCAGCTCGCGGCGCTGGTCACGCGGGTGGGGGAGCTCGGCCTCGACTGGATCAAGACGGAGACCCTCTGCACGTTCGACGGAGAGCCCGGCTACTCCCTGGGCCAGGGCGAGTAGGGGCCGAGGCGGCGCGGAGCGTCCTCGCGCCGTGGAGCGCCCTCGAGCCGGGACCTTCGCGGCGCAGGCTCGGTCGTCGGCGGGGGTGGTTCACCGACCACGCCGTGGTGGCGCCGGGGGTGTGGATCGGTCCCTCTCCGACCTAGGGTCGGCCTCGTGACCACCGCCCTCGCCTTCGACAACACCTTCGTCCGGGAGCTCCCCGCCGACCCGAGCGACGAGAACCGGCGGCGCCAGGTCCGGGGCGCCGCCTTCACCCGCGTCGCCCCGACCCCCGTGGCCGCCCCGCGCCTCGTCATGGGGGTGCCGGAGGTGGCCGCCCTCCTCGACCTGCCGGCCGACGAGCTCGAGCGCGACGCCACCTGGGCCGAGGTGCTCGGCGGGAACCGGGTGCTGCCGGGGATGGAGCCCTACGCGGCGTGCTACGGCGGCCATCAGTTCGGGCACTGGGCCGGCCAGCTCGGCGACGGCCGGGCGATCACCCTCGGGGAGATCGTCAACCGGAGCGGCGAACGCTGGGAGCTCCAGCTCAAGGGCGCGGGGCCCACGCCCTACTCCCGGATGGGCGACGGCCGGGCGGTGCTGCGCTCGTCGCTCCGGGAGCTGGTCGCCAGCGAGGCGATGCACCACCTCGGGGTGCCGACCACGCGGGCCCTGAGCCTGGTGCTGACCGGCGACGACGTCGTCCGGGACATGTTCTACGACGGCCGGGCGCGCCCCGAGCCGGGGGCGGTGGTCGCCCGGGTGGCGCCGACGTTCCTGCGGTTCGGGAGCTATGAGATCTTCGCGGCCCGCGAGGACCACGAGAGCCTCCAACGCCTCGTCGACTACACCCTCCGCACCCACGCCCCGCACCTCGGCGAGCCGTCCCCCGACGCCTACGTGCGCTGGGTCGAGCAGGTCGTGGAGGCCACGGCGGCGCTGATGGTCGAGTGGACCCGCGTCGGCTTCGTCCACGGGGTGATGAACACCGACAACATGTCGGTCCTCGGCCTGACGATCGACTACGGCCCCTACGGCTGGCTCGACGACTACGACCCCGACTGGACGCCGAACACCACCGACGCCCAGCAGAGGCGCTACCGGTTCGGCAACCAGCCCCACGTCGGGCTCTGGAACCTCGCGCGCTTCGCGAGCGCGCTGGTCCCGCTGCTCGGCGAGACCGCGCCCCTCGAGGCGGCGCTCCAGGCGTACGGCTCGACCTTCGAGCGGGGTCACCGCGCCGCGAGCCTCGCGAAGCTCGGCCTCGAGGAGGAGCCGGAGGCGCGCGCCCTGATGGCGGAGCTCCCGCCGATCCTCGCGTCCGTGGAGACCGACATGACCATCTTCTACCGCCGGCTCGCGGAGGTTCCGCTGGGCGAGGACGCATCGGACGAGGCTCGGCTCGGGCCGCTGATCGAGGCCTACTACGCGCCGGAGGAGCGGCCCGAGGAGGTGCGGGCCCGGACCGACGCGTGGCTCCGGCGCTACGCCGCGCTGGCCCGGAGCCAGGGCGCGACCTCGGCGCGGGAGCGCATGAGCCGCGTCAACCCGAAGTTCGTGCCGCGGAACTACCTCGCCCAGGTCGCGATCGACGCCGCGGAGGAGGGTGACCCGTCGAAGCTCGCGGAGCTGCTCGACGTGATGCGGCGGCCCTACGACGAGCAGCCCGGGCGGGAAGCGTACGCGGCGAAGCGCCCCGAGTGGGCGCGGAACCGGCCGGGGTGCTCGACGCTGTCCTGCAGCTCCTGACGACGTCCGAGGCCTGCCCACCCCCCAGCCACCGCACATCGCTCTTGACGCTCCCGAACCGTTCGGGCTTTGCTTCCGGTCACCGGGTTGGGTAGCGACCGCGAGGTAGCGGACGGCAGTATTGGCTGGCCGCCGCCGAGGTTGACGGGATGCGAGAGAGAACTGTTGCGGATCTGTATCGCGAGCTGTCCGGCCAGAGGTTCACGGCGGACAACCTAAGGGATCTCTTCACATGGCCACCCGATGTCTTTGCGATGACGTCGGAGCTTCTCCGAATTTCAGGAGCCTACCGGGCCGTCGTCTCGCCACCCGAGGGAAGGACCTGGCCGGCCCAAGGTCCGGCGTGGCGGGACCGAGTTGCGGGCTTCTCAGCGAAGTGGATCGCGCAGCTTGCGAGTCTCGACGGCGACGCAAACCGCCCCCTCCAACCGCCGATCGACCGCTACGCGGAGCTGCTGTGGGCCAATCGGCGCAAGAGGGTCCGGACGTTTCTCCAGCAGGACCGCTGGGATGAGGTCACGGCCGTCCTGACGCTTCACGCGATCGCCGACGAGTCGTGCGCTGGAATGCCGTACCGAGAGCACGCCAGACAGACGGGCTTGGCCCTCGACGCCGCCTACAACATGACCCTGCGCCGCACGCTCGCCCGATTTCCCGAGGACCGAATCGTCGTCCTCCCCAAGGGGCACTGTCCCGAGCCCGGCATCTCCATTCGAAACCTCTCCTACCACGTCTGCGCGCTGCGCTCGGAGGTCGAAATCCGGTTCGTCCGGGCCCCGGGCGCACAGCCGGAGGGCAACCTCGGCTTGCGGCTCCTCCTGTTTCCCTGGCCATTCGAGGTCGGACCCGAGGATTTCAAGGCCGTTCCTTCACGACTTCGGACGGGGCACGAGGAGCGTTACGGCTACTTTCGGTTCGCGCCACGCAACGGCAAGGAGGAGCTCGAGAGGCTGCGCGAGTGCCTCCAAGAGACCCTCAGCGATGCGCGGCGCTACGGCGACGTGGACGCCGTCGTCATGCCGGAGTGTGCATTAACGGAGGAGGGTCTAGAGAGCGTCGCGGGAGCACTGCACCTCGTCGATCGGGGCCCGGACAAGCCCGACGGCGAGTCTCCGTGGACAGGCGATGACGCACCTGCGGTCCGTCTCCTCCTCGCGGGCGTCCAGACCGCTAGGGCCAACCGCGCAGTGCTTCGTATCCCGCGCGTCTACAAGGTCGAGGACTATCATCAGGACAAGCACCATCGCTGGCTGCTCAATGGGACACAGATCCACACCTACGACCTGGCCGATCGTCTACATCCCGGCATTCGCTACTGGGAAGACATGGAGGTCGGACCACGACGACTGACGATGGTCTCGTTCGGGCCGAGGGTCTCGATGTGCTACCTGATCTGTGAGGATCTCGCTCGTCTCGATCCTGTATCCGCAGCGGTCAGGACGCTCGGACCGAGCCTCGTTATCGCCCTCCTGCTCGATGGTCCGCAGCTGCCACAGCGGTGGCCGGCTCGCTATGCCATGGTGCTCGCGGATGACCCCGGCTCCTCGGTCCTCACGCTCACCAGCCTCGGCATGGCGCTCCGGAGCCGGCCGCCCAACACCGCCGAGAGCCGGTCGGTCGCCCTGTGGCAAGACCCTCGGCATGGGATGACTGCCCTCGACCTCGAGAGCGGCCGCGCAGGCCTTCTGTTGACACTCTGGGCCGAGGACGACGATGAGCACACCATGGACGGGCGTGTACACAAAGGCGCCGCATCGCGGTTGGTGCTCGGGAGGGTCCGCGGAGTCGGTAAAATTCCGGCACGGCGTCCTACCTGAGGTGGCTACTATCTTGGCGCCCCCGCTCGTGTCATGCTACCGAGGTGCGGGGTGCGCATGCGCCAGGCGAAATCCAGAAAACTGAAGGATCACGAGGTCTCCCTCCTCTTCCTCATCCTGGACGCGCTCCCTCATGTCCACGCTGAGCGGGGCATCGACGACCTGCGCGAGTACGTGGAGCGTCGGTACGACGAGGTCAGCGCCGAGTTCCAGCAGATGGCGAGCCAGATCCTGGAATGGGCGGAGGCGGTCGGGTCCCCAAGCCTCGAAGGGACCGCGCGATCGAACTCTCGCGGGACGGCACGCGCCGCGTTGGAGTCGTCGGTGGTCCAGGCCGACGCTCGCGATCATCGCGACGAGTTTCGCGCGCGCCTCGTCGAGGCGGCCGGGAACGCCGAGCAGGAAGAGCGGGAGGAGCCGGTCCGGATGGCTGCCGAGGCCGTGCGCCGCGCCTACGGCAGGGCCGCGTGATCACGCTCAGACCGCGCTAGCCGTCGTCGCTCGACTCCGCCGCCGGTGTGCCAACTTCGGCTGGTAGATTCGTGGCCGATGGCTCGCCCACGCCCGACGGACACGATCCCTTCCCGCCCCGCCCTGTTGGGGGTGGGCACGCTGCTTCTGTCCGCGCTCGCCGGCTGCGGCGCAGATGGCGGTGAGGCCGCCGCACCGCCCCCCGACCGGCCCGCGGCCCTCTGCCTGGGCGACGCCCACACGTGCGTAGCCAACGAGGCTGGTGCGGTGCTCTGCTGGGGGCAGAACCTCGACGGCCAGCTCGGCGACGGCACGAGCGAGGACCGGCTCGAGCCCGTGGCGGTGCCGATCGATGGCCCGGTCGTCGACCTCGCCTGCGGCCGCCGGCACACCTGCGCGGTCACCGAGGGCGGGGCGGTGCAGTGCTGGGGAAGCAATGGCGACGGGGAGGTCGGGGACGGAACGCGGGAGCCGCGGTTCGTGCCCACCCCAGTCCCGGGGCTGGGCGAGGCCCGCTCGGTGGTGGCGGGCGACGGGTTCACCTGCGCTCTCCTCGCGGAGGGGGCGGTCCGGTGCTGGGGGCGAGGAGGGCGGCTCGGGAGCGGCAGCGGACGCCCGAGCCCGACCCCGGTCGAGGTGCGAGGCCTGAGCGACGCGGCCGAGCTCGCGGCGGGCGCCGCGCACGCGTGCGCGCGGAGGCGCGGCGGGCAGGTGGTGTGCTGGGGGAGTGACGGGCGAGGGCAGCTCGGCCACGCGGCGGAGCGCTCGGAGGCGGCGCCCGTGCCGGTCGAGGGCGTGCTCCAGGCGGGGCACGTCGCGGCCGGCGGGCGGACCACCTGCGCGGTGGACGCAGATACGCTGCGGTGCTGGGGGGACGGCGGGCAAGGCCAGCTCCGCACGGGCACCGGCCGGGATGCCGACCGCGGCACGCCGGAGGCCGTCGACGGGATCGGCGTCGTCGCGGAGGTGGCCATCGGGCACGCCCACGTCTGCGCGCGGCTCGCCTCGGGGGAGGTTCGGTGCTGGGGGCAGGCGAGCGGAGGGCGCCTCGGGGGCGAGGTCGGCGGCTCCGCGCCGGTCCGCCTCGACGGGCTCGGCGACGCCGAGCGGCTCGTCGCGGGCGCGGCGCACACGTGCGCCGTGCGGGCGAGCGGACAGCTCGGGTGCTGGGGCGCCAACGGGCTCGGCCAGCTCGGCCCGGGCGACAACAGCTTCGACACGCCCCGAGCGGTCATCGCGGACCTCGCGGTCGCGGTCGGAGCGACCTCCACCGCGCCGAGCTTCCCGGCGCTCGGGGACGTGGACGCCCAGCCCATGCTGGCGACGGGCGACGGCTTCGCCTGCCTCCTGGGCGCGGACGGCGTGCCTCGATGCTGGGGCCGCAACGGCTCCGGGCAGCTCGGCGACGGAACGACGGTGGCGCGGATCGGGACGCCGGTCCGGCCCCTCGGCCTGAGCGGCGTGGTCGAGATCGCCGCGGGCACCGACCACGCGTGCGCGCGGCGGGCCGACGGAACCGTGGCGTGCTGGGGGGCCCACGACGGAGGGCCCGGCACCGGCCGCCAGACGCAGACGAGCCGGCCGGTTCCGGTCGCCGACGTCGACGACGCGCGCGGCCTGGCGCTCGGGCGGCGCTTCACCTGCATCCTCCGGGACGGCGGCGCGGTCACGTGCTTCGGGGTCGGGGCGCAGGGGCAGCTCGGCACCGGAAGCCGGAGGAGGCTGCTCGTGGCGTCGACGCCGGTCCGGGGGATCGACGAAGCGGTCGAGGTGATGGCGGGCGACGACTTCGCGTGCGCGAGGCGAGCGAGCCCGGGACCGGAGCAGAGCTCGCTTCGGTGCTGGGGCCGGCTCTGGGGGCGATGGGCGAGCCCCGGGGTGGAGCCGACCGGACGGGCCGGCCGACCTCCGGCCCCGGTCATCGACCTGGTCGCGGCCGACATGCCAGCCGACGAGGCAGGCACCCCGACCCGTCCGCCCCTGCGGGCACGGCGGGCGGCGGCTGGGGGTCGGGACGGCTGCGCGATCGAGGCGACGGCGAGCGCCCGATGCTGGGGGGCCTCCCTCGGGGTCGACCACGGTGGCGACCCCGCCGCGTCGGGCCGCCCCGAGACCCGGCGCCGCCTCGGCCGGCCGTCGGAGCCGCCGATCGTGGACCTCACCGTCGGCGGCGGCACGGCGTGCGCGCTGAGCGAGGCCGGCCGCGTCACCTGCTGGGGCAATCAGGCCCAGGGCCAGGCTGGCCACGGCGAGGGGACCCGGGTCGAGCCCGGGCAGGTGACCTTCGAGGCGATGGCCGAAGACGCAGGCTCGGCCGGCGGCACGCCGTCGGCCGCGGCGAGGGTCGGGGGCCCCGACGACGCGGCGAGCGCGGCCGAGGCCGAGGCACCCGGCGGCACGCCCTCCGGCGCGGCGAGGGTCGAGGGCCCCGACGACGAAGCCGTGGCCGAACCGACGTCGTCTCCCGACATCGGCCCCGTCCGCCAGGTGAGCTGCGGGCCCGGCTACTGCTGCGCGCTCCACGCCTCGGGCGCGGTCTCCTGCTGGGGAACGTCGCCGGTCCTCGCCACCGGGGCGCCGGGCCGACCGGCGAGCGAAAGGAGCGACCGGCCGACGGTCCTGCCGTTCACCGGGGGCGCTGGAGCAGGTCGAGGGCGGCGTCGATGAGCTTCGCCGTCGACGGTCGACGCGGGGCCTCCCCGGTCACCGCGCGGATGGCGATCCCGTGCACGAGGGTCCAGCCCAGCTCCAGCGTCGTGTCCCGCGACAGCCCGCGGCCGAGCCCCTCGTCGTGGGCCTCGTGCATCAGCTCGACCCAGCGGGCGTCGGCGTGGGCCTGCGCCCGCGTCGGGTTTCGGGGCACCGGCGCACACCACGTTGACACCGACAACCTGACGCAAAACCCTGCGTTCAGATTGGCATCGTCAACCTGATGCGTGCACGACACCTCCGCCTCCGGTTCCTCGCCGAGCCCACCGACGCCGATCCCGGGTTCGCGACGCGTGGGGCCTCCGCCGACAGCTCCTCGGGAGGGCGCCGCCCGCGGGCGAGGACTGGAGGACCTTCACCACTCACGTCTGCGGCCCCGACCGCGCTCTCGTGCGCTTCCTCGACCAGCAAGAGCGGCTTCAGGGCTTCTTCCGCGTCGGGCTCGTCCCGCTCGAGGAGCCGCCCCGCGCTCTCGTCCTGGTGTTCGCGGGACATCGAGCCGGAGAGCGGCCTCGTGCGCAGCCGGAGCGTCCCCCTCGGGGTGGGCGCGTCCCGCTCGCCGCGAACGCGAGCCCTCGCGGCGCGCTAGGAGGGCCGCGGCTCGAGACACGACGCTGGGCGGAGCGGCGACTCGAGCGGATGATCCCGGACGGAGGGGCCGGGACGTGAGGGCCGGGCGAGCGGCTCGGCTACGGCTGCCGCTCGTAGGCTCCGATGTCCATCGCGGTCCCGACGCTCCGCGGCTGGCCCGCCACATCCGTCGGGACCGCCTCGTCGCGGTCGCCGTCCCCGTCCACGTCGAGGAGGTCCGGGACCGCCTCGGCCACGTCGCCGTCCCCGTCGAGGTCGGCCACGTCCTCGCCGGTACCCGTGTCGGCGGCGGCGGAGCCCAGGCCGGGCCGGAACCCATCGTCGCCGGTGCCCAGGACGCCGTCCATCCCGGGCGGGTCGGTGGCCGCGACGAACGCCGGGTCACCGTCGCCGTTGCCCTCGACGTCCTCCACGGCGCAGCGGGCGCAGACGTCGACCCCGGCCCCGCCGATGCCCCCCTCGATCAGGCTGAAGTGGACGCGCACGGTGCCGCCCCGGTCCCCGTTGCTCGCCGCCAGGATCGCGGGGGCGCGCCCGTTCGGTCGCTCCGTGCCGATCAGGTTGCCGAAGAGGACGCCGTTGGCGAGGTCGACCTCCGACGCATTCCACACCGAGAGCGCGCCGCCGAAGCCGCCCCGGTTGCCGACGAAGGTCGCGTGGCTGAGCCGAACGCGCCCCTGGGTGAACGCGCAGAGCCCGCCTCCGACGACCGCGTGGTTGTCGACGAACAGGAGCTGGGTCCCGACCGTCGCCGCCCGGCCGGTCGTCAGGATGCCGGCGCCCGCCGGACCGGGCGAGGACCCGGACTCGAGCGAGACGTTGCGGTCGAAGACGGTGTGCGAGACCCGCAGGAGGCTGTCGATGGTGTTCTGGATCCCGCCCCCGCCGCTGCCCCCGTCGTTCTGCTGGAAGAGGCCGCCCACGATGTCCAGCTCGGCCTCCCGGAGGTGGATCCCTCCCCCCTCCCAGCCCCGGTTGTCGACGAACGCGCATTCCTCCATGCGCACCGCGGCCTCACCGGCCACGTAGGCGCCGCCGCCGCTCCCGGCGTCGGTCCCCTCGACGAGGAGGCTCCGCAGGGTCGGCGCGCCGCTGAAGACGTAGATGCCCCCCCCGTACCCGCCCGCGCCGGGGCGGAAGTCGTAGCCCCGGCGGATCGCGAAGCCGGCGAGGGTGGCCGCCGGGGCCGCGCCGGGCGCGATGACGGCGTGCTGGGTGTTGTCGGT
>JBHJHB010000149.1:0-5488 GCA_050331215.1 Sandaracinaceae bacterium
GCGAGCCTGAGGGGCGACGACCGGATCGCCTTCCACGACGCGCTAGCCGGAGTCCGGCCGCTCGCCGCGCCCCGCGCCGCGGGCCGCCGCCGCTCCCGCGCGCCGGCCCGGCGCGCGAGCCCGGTGGTGCCTCGCGAGGCGCCGCGCGACGTCGAGGCTCGCGCTCGGCTTGCCGCACTGGTCGGCGGCGGCGTGCGCTTCGACCTCGACAAGGACGCCGACGGTGGCATCCAGGGGCTGCGCGCGGGCGCGGACCCCAGCGTCCTGAGGGAGCTTCGGGAGCGGAACGCCTTCGTCGAGGCGACCCTCGACCTCCACGGCATGCGGGGGGACGAGGCGGAGCGTCGGGTGACGCGCTTCGTCCGCGCCGAGCACCGGCGGGGCCTACGCCGCCTCTGCATCGTGCACGGCAAGGGGCTCCACTCCGAGAGCGGCGCCGCCGTGCTCCGGGACCGGGTCGTCCATGCCCTCTCCGAGGGCGGGGCGGCGCCCGTGGTGCTCGCCTTCGCCACCGCAGCGCCGGACCGGGGCGGCCACGGTGCGCTGCTCGTCGCCCTGACTCGGCGTCGATGAGCGGGCCGGCGGGCTCCGTCGGGCGGCCACCGACGCAGGCCTCGCCGCTGTCGCTCCGTCGATGTCGCGCGCCCCGATGGGATGTCGTGGTACCCCTCCGCGCATGATCCGTAGGGCGACCTGCGCGCTGACCCTGGCCCTCGCCGGCCACGCCATGCTCCCCGGGCCCGTGCTGGCCCAGCGCTGCGAGACCGACGAGGAGGTCCGGCGCCGCCTGGCCCTGGTCGAGGCCGCGGTGGTCGATCACGAGCCATCGGCCCGCCGATGGTGGTCGAGCATGACGCTCCTGCAGGGCGCCATCGTCGTGGGGGCGTCGGTCCTCACCGTCGCCGCGGACGGGGAGCCGCTGCGCAACAGCCTGCTGGTCGCGGCCGGCGGGGCCGGGCTCGGCATGCTGTCCCTGCTCCTGGCCGTCCCGCCGCTGATGGGCGGCTCGGGCACGCTGCGGTCGATGCCCGTGAGCACGCCGGAGGAGCGGCTCGCCAAGCTGAAGGTCGCCGAGTCGATCATGCGTCGCGACGCCAGCTCGGCGGAGCGGTTCCGGGGGCCGTTGGTCGCGGGCTATACCGCGGCGTACCTGTTCGCGGCCTCGCTGATCCACCTGCTGGCCTTCGACCGCGCGAGCAGCGCCTACATCCAGGCCGCGGGCGGCGTCGTGGTGGGCTTCGGTCGCGTCCTGCTCCGGCCGACCGACTCGCGGACCTTCTGGCGGCGCTACACCACGACCGAGGGCGGCGCGTGCTTCCCCGCCCAGGCGCGGCGGCCCGAGGTACGGGTGGCGGGCCTCGGCGTGCTGGTGCAGTTCTAGCGGCACCGCTACGCTGTTCACGCGCCGCGGGTCGTTCCGAGCAGTGCCCCATCCCCGACACGCGATCGCCTGGCTGCCCTGGCCCGCCCTCCTCGCCCTGAGTGGCGCGTGTGCGTGCGGCGGCTCGAGCCTGCCGCTCCGACCCGGGCCGCTTCAGCCTGGCCGGGTCGACTGCGCGCCGTCGATGGAGTGCTTGCCCGAGCCGGACATCGAGCGGAGCGCCTTCACCGAGCACATGCGCTTCGGGTGGACGCTCGCGGCGGAGTCCTTCGAGGTCGAGCCCCCCGCGGCTCCGGAGGCACGTGCCGCGGCGGACATCCAAGCGTGGTCGGAGGAGAACTTCGCCCCCTGGCTGGAGCGCAAGACCCACACGATCGAAGCGGCTCGACGCGAGCTCGACCAGGCGGCCGAGGAGTCGCATCGCCAGCGGATCATGGGCGGCGCGATCGCGGGGCTCATGTACGAAGACGTCTCGGTCGTCTTCGAAGCGATCCCCGTGCCGGAGGAGCTGGACGACGAGCCCGAGGTGCGGGGCATCTACCACGACGTTCAGCGGGGCCAGGCTCGCCCGTTCATCGAGAACGCGCGCGCTGCCTACCGTGCGTGCGCGATCAACGGGACCCGACCGCCGACCATGCGGCACTGGTCGAGGTTCTGCGCGGCGCGCCAGGAGCGCCTGCCGCCGGAAGACCCGGTCGGGGGCAACGCGCCACGGGACGACGAGACGCAGGTCGACGTCGTCGCCGACTGACGAGCTTCCGTAGGAGGCCGTGTTCCCCGCTTGGTCGGTAGCCCCGGGGGCGGTCAGCCCCGTGCGGCGCGCGACCTGGACGCCCGGGGCGAGGGAGTCGGTTCGGCGCGGGGGTCGCGTCGACCTGGCCCACCGGGTCCCGCGCCGAGGCTCATCGGCTCGGCCGATCGTCGCCGCCCGGTGGCCTTCCGGCGTCGAGAGCCTCCCACTGGCGTCCCGTCCATGGCCCAGGTGGCGTCCCGTCCGCCCCCAACTGGCGCCCCGCCCGCCCCCAACTGGCGCCCCGTCCATGGTACGCGTTAGGTTCCATCCTCGATGCTGGACCGGGAGCTCGTCGAGGCGGTGAAGCTCGCGCGGGAGGCGGGGGCGGTGCTCCTCGAGGTCTACGCGACGGACTTCGACGTCGAGTACAAGGAGCCGTCGGAGCCAGTCACGGTCGCCGACAAGCGCGCGAACGAGCTGATCGTCGCCCGCTTGCGGGACACCTTTCCTGACGACGTCGTCATCAGCGAGGAGTCGACCGAGAACCAGACCGCGCCGCTGACTGGCCGCTGCTGGTACGTCGACCCTCTCGATGGGACCAAGGAGTTCATCGCGCGGAACGGCGAGTTCGCGGTGATGATCGGCCTGGCGATCGACGGCCGCGCGCGTCTGGGCGTCGTGTATCAGCCGGAGGGGAACATCCTGTACCGGGGTGTCGTGGGGGAGAGCGCCTTCGTCGAGCGGGGCGAGCGCACCTACGCCCTCAGGGTCTCCGAGACCCCGGAGCCGTCCGAGCTTCGCCTCGTGTCCTCGCGCTCCCATCGGTCGAAGGCGATGGGCGGCTTGATGGAGCAGCTCGGGGTCACGGAGGAGATCCGGAGCGGCTCGGTGGGCCTCAAGTGCGGCCTCATCGCGCGGCGGGACGCGGACCTCTACGTCAACCTCTCGAGCAAGACGATGGCGTGGGATGCCTGCGCGCCGGAGGCGGTGCTCCGGGCGGCGGGTGGGCGCTTCGCGGACCTGGCCGGGGAGCCTTTCCGCTACGGCGGGGACCTACGGAACCTGTGGGGCATCCTCGCGTGCAACGGCGCGGCCTTCGAAGCGGTGGTGCCGGCGGTACGGGAGGCCGCGGCGGCGAAGGGGCTGTTGCCGCTGCCGCCGAAGGAGGGGGCCGAGGCGTAGCTGCGGGGCGGTCCCTGCGGCCAACCGCCGCCCCCAACCGTCCCCCTCTCCTTACCGCTTGACCCCCGCTCCGAACCGCCCCCCCCCCGCTGAACCCCCGCTGAACCGCCCGACGTGCGAAAAAGTCTGTCCACAGCTGGGACGTGGCGGCGCCCCCGCTGAACCGCCCGACGTGCGAAAAAGTCTGTCCACAGCTGGGACGTGGCGGCGGCCCGAACCGCCCCTGGCTGAACCGCCCGCCGTGCGAAAAAGCCTGTCCACAGCTGGGAGGTGGCGGCGGCCCGCCGAGCGGAGGAACCGCCCGACGTGCGGAAAAGGTCTGTCCACAGCTGCTCAGTGGCGGCGGTCGGCGGCGATATCGCCGCCGCTGAGCAGTCCCCATGGTGGTAGCGAGTCGCAGATGCCTTCATCTGCCCGGCGGCATGGGCCTCGCTACTCGCTCGCGCGCCTTGTCCGCGCCGCGCATCGTCGTACGCGGAGCTACCACTGCGATCACTCGCAGGACGACGCTCCGGAAGGCCTTTCTAGGCGCCTGGCACCCACTCGTGCGCGACTGCTGGCTGTATTCGTTGGC
Organism: Sandaracinaceae bacterium; assembly: GCA_050331215.1. GTDB lineage: Bacteria > Myxococcota_A > Polyangia > Polyangiales > Sandaracinaceae > JBHJHB01. The sequence continues at coordinate 3,871 of JBHJHB010000149.1, forward strand.
GGACGCGCAGCGCCACACTCAGGTCGCGGTCCATCACTCGGTGCTCGTTGTCTCTCACCATCACACGACGGTGACTCCGCTCTTGAACAACTTGCCCGAGTTCATTCGGCGCTTTCATCGTGACCTGAGCTGTGCTCTCAACGCGCTGCTCTCTCGAGAACGGTACGACTCGCCGCGCGAGTTGTTCGATGACCGCCAGACTCACGCCATGCGTCTGATGGATGGCGCCTCGCAGGCCCACCAACTCGTGTACGAGCGGCTCAACCCCGTGGCTGCCGACCTTGTCGATCGGCCGGAGCGCATGCCCCTGCGGGGTCTGGACTTCGGTCTTTGGAAGGCCGGTTACCTCGAGGTCGAGCGGCCGCCCGTGTACTTCGACGCCAAGCGGCCAGCGCGACTTCAGTTGGTGCTGACGCCGCCGCCGCTCCTCTACCGTGACCACGGCGGCGACCTCAATGCACTCGTGTACTACCTCGACCGCCTCGTTGAGGACGGCGTGAGACGGCATCGAGCCCGGCGGTCGCGTCCCGTCCTCGGCGCCCGAGGCGTGCGTCGCCTTCATCCTTGGAGTGAGCCGCGCACGCCGCGTGAGTCGAATCGGGGCCGTGTGCCTACGTTCCGCGTCGGAGAGGGCGGAGAGCAGGCCAGGTGCCGCAGGCTCGACGGAGCCCGTGAGGTGCGCGGCTTTCGCACACGTCATCGGCAGGCTCTCCGCAGTCGACGGACGGCGAGTCACGGAGCCAGCTTGCCCTTTCCATTCGGTACCTATGCAGCCCGCGTGTTCTACGGAGCACCCACGGAAGTCGAACCAGCGGGGAGCGCCGCTGTTGCTCGACCCGGCCCAAGTCTCGACGACGTGCGGGCCGAGCTGGCGGCGGGTGGGGCGAGGCCTCGCGTGCTGCAGACCGCGGCCGTTGCTCGTGCGCTCGTCGACGACGTCGAGAACAGGCGGGAGGAGGTCGACCACCCCGACTACGTCGCGGGTGGGCTATCGACGCAGGACCCCGGAACCCTTAGCGAAGAGCGCCCACCGGCAGTCGTACGACATCGCTTCGCGAGGGGGCCGGGTCGAGCTGCCAGACGCCAGGTCGTTCTGCGCGACCAGAGGCGCGGGAGACCGACGAAATCGACCCGCTCAGAGGGTTCGTCCGACCCACCTGGATGACGCAGAGGGCCTCCGGGGCCCATCGTGCTGGGCAGGACTTGTCTGGCGATGGCTTGGTTTGAGCCCAGGTTGCAGGATACTTGCCACGAAGTCGAACGACTGCGCTCGAGCCGGCTCCGAGGGCCCGATCTCCTGCACATTAGACGTTTCCACGCGAGCGGAGCGGAGTCTCGTACCTGGGAGTGGTACGTAAGGGTGATACGGTGATGCCGTACGTTGGACGGTTTACGAGGTTTACGAGGGTTCGGTTTACGAGGGTTTGCGAGGGAGTTGTGGTTGCAAGGGGGAGGACGATCACAAAGGGGGAGACGCAAGCGTGATGCCGTACGTTGGACGGTTCCCTGTTGCCGGTTCCCCTGTTGCCGTACGTTGGACTGTTCGCTGGGCACGGTTCGCTGGGCTCGCTGTTGCCGTACGTCGGACGGTTCGCTGGGGTGGGTTCGCTGGAGGTTC
>JBHJHB010000150.1:0-3725 GCA_050331215.1 Sandaracinaceae bacterium
CCCCCCAAGCGGCCCCCTGGCCAGCTCGCCCTGCCCGGGATGTGAGCCTGACGCGCCCTTGACGCAGGGTGAGACGCACCGGTGCGTCCTGAACCTCGTGGCGGACATCGTCTAGGCATCGGACATGGCGTTCATGCCCCCTGGCCCTCGGCTTCGGCCCCTTCGAGCGTCCCCGAACAGGGGCGATTCGCGCTTCGAAGGCGTGAAGTGGGGCGCGCGACAGCCAGGACAGCGGACTCAGGACCCCTTTCATGTCGTCTATACCCCTTGATCAGGCCCGTTTCGGGCTTATCTGATAGTTCTGATCCGGTTATGTGCGAGGGAGGGCTGCCATGAGCTGGAAGACGACGATGAGTTGGCTTCTCGGGGTGTCGCTGGCCGCTGTGGTCGTCATGGCGGTTGGCTGTGACAGCGAGCCGGTCGTCGATGCCGGGCTGGTCGTCGAAGGTGATGCCTGGATCGTGCAGCTCTCCGGGGAGCTCGCGTCCGGCGGTGTCGGGGGAGGCACCGGCGTTGCGGTCGAGTTCCCGAGCGGTGCGCTCGCGGTCGTGGGTCACCTCGGCTTCGATGACGACGAGCACACGGGCCACTTCAACGCGCGCTTCAACGACCAGGGAGAGTTTCTCGGGCAGGTTGCGTCGGCGGTGGCCGGAGAGGGCGGCTACCTCTGCGGTTGGAGCCCTGTGGTCACAGACGCGATCGCGACCGCAGATGGCGACGTCGTCGTAGTCAGAAGAGACGGCTCCTGCGGTTGCAGGGATTGTGGCGCAGTGGGCAGCGACAACATCGTCACTCGCCACGCTCCCGACGGCACGGAACGCTGGCGACGGCGCTATCAAAACGCGCCCCTCGGCCACGGCCAGGTCATCGAGTTAGCCGACGGCAGTCTCGTCCTCATGGGAGGGGTGGCTAGTTTCGCGAGAATCGATGCGCACGGGGAGACGATCTGGACACGTGAGTCGTCCGCCGCCACTCTCGGGGCGTGGCCGCGCCGCTCCGGCGGACTGATGGTCGACGGCGATGAGATCGGCGCGGCCAGCACAGGGCTAATGGAAAGCGGACAGGTCGAAACCTGGGTTGTGCGCCTCGATATGGAGGGGGAGGGAGTCTCACAGACCGTCTACACGGTGCCTGCCGGCATCCCGGTGACGAATACCTCTGCGTTGGGGGCTACACCAGTGCTGTCGGAGGACGGCTCGATCGCCGTGGCCGGCTACGCGGCATTCCGGTCTCCTGCTTCCCCGGACCGGGAGACAGCGCTGTGGATCTTGCACATCGATTCGTCGGGAAACCACGCCTGGCGGACCCTGCTGACTGGCTCGCAATTCAACTTCTATGCCCGTCCGGCCCTTGCGATGGTCGAAGGGGGTGGACTCGTGGTCGTCGGCGAGGCTGATGGCTACGGCGTGATCGTTCGTCTGCGCGCCGACGGTAGTGTCGAGTGGCAGCAAGCGCTCTCGGAGTGGGTCCCCACGGGAGTGATTTCCACAAGCGGGGGTGCGACGGTCGCGATCGGCAGACTCGCCGGGGACCTGGCCCTGGTCTACCTGGCCGGCCCGGGCGATTTCAGCTCGTGCGCTGCGTTCTTCGATCCACAGTTGGTGGTTGATTCCTCGTCCATCTCACCCGTGTCGGTGGAGTCGGTCGAGGGCGGTGCGATGCCCTTCGAGTTGGACAGCGAGGCGCTCGAAGTAACGCCGAGCGACGTCTCCGCCTCGGTGAGCTATGACTACGTCTGCCGCCCGTAGCGCCCTCGGCTTCGGCCCCGTGGAGCGTCCCCGAACAGGGGCGATTCGCGCTTCGAAGGCGTGGAGTGGGGCGCGCGACAGCCAGGACAACGAACTCAGGACCCCTTTCATGTCGTCTATACCCCGGCTGGGCACTCCGCGTCCCGGCCGAGCGCGACGTGATTCCCGGAGGTTGCCGCGCACAGTTGGCGGAACGGCGGCGGACGGCGGGCGGCTGGCCGCCGGCCGCGCTGGCCACCCAGCTGCGAGAGGCTCACTCATGACAAGGGTGGGCAGCATTGGTCGCACGTCGTACCGTTCCCCCCCCGACAAGGGTGGGCGGGCCTGGTCGAGCTGCTCCCGGAACCGGAGCGCTTCGACCACGAGCCGCAGCGGAGCCGACGTCACCCTGGCCCGCGGCGGGAGTGCAGGGCCTTCGCCTCGGCGAACCGGTTGCTCGCCGATCGGACGCGGTGCGCGCGCATCGTCGACCGACACGGGTGGTCCGAACATTGCTGCACTGCGTCAACCAGGAGGTCGCCATGCACGCCTCGCCCACCCGCATGTGGCCCGCGCCCGCGATCCTGCTGACCGCGGCGCTCATCGTGTTCATCGGATGCGGCAGCCCGGCCGATCCGGATCTCGACGCCGGTAGTCCGGTCGTCGATATCGGTTTGGTCGGCGAGACCCCGGTCGGCGCTGAGCCGCTCGGCTACCACGACGAGGGCCCCTGGCGCGGCGAGGCCTTCGCGGTCGCGTCGCCGGCCGACGGCAGCAGCGCGGTGGCCATCGTGAGCACGGCGGACGGCGGCCCGTACTGCATCCAGGGCTTCGTCCCCGGTCCCTCCCGCGCCGACACCTGGGCCGGCGTGGGCTTCCACGTCAATCAGGAGCCCGGCGGCGAAGCCCGGCCGACCACCTGGGCGGCCGGCGGGTTCCGGGACAGCGGCATCGTCTACGAGGCTACGCTTTCGATCGACCAGACTCCCGACGCGCCGGGCGAGCTCGAGATCGCGCTCGTCGGGCCGGTGGGGAGCGAGGTCGAGGCCTGGACCGCGGCGGTCGACGTCGACAGCCCGGGGCTCATCCCCTGGGCCGATTTCACGGCCCCCGACGGGCGTCGCTACGGCGGGGAGCCCTTCACGACGGTGTTGGCCGCAGTACCGTCCCCCGGCGATGGCCACGAGGCCTATCACTTCGATCTCTGCGTTCGGTCCTTCGCGCCAGACCGGGAGCCGGCGAGGGGCTATCACGTCGACGGGGACCTCCGGGGCTGGGTCTGGACCGCGACCGACGAGGCGGGCGTGGGACAGATCTACCCGCGAGACTTCGACCACCTCCGCCACGACGGCCCCTACTGCGTCTCCGGGATCGCCCCCGACACCGATGACGCTAGCGCGTTCGCCACCCTCATCTTCGGCGTCAACGAATCGCGGGACGGGACCGTCCAGCCCTACCAGCCCGCCCGCGGTGGCGGGCTGCGCCTGCAGCTCACCGTTAATCGCGACGACCTACCGCTCATGCGGCTTCACGACTGGGACAGGGGCGAGTGGTGCATTCTGCGGTGGTTCTTCCCGAACGGCGAAGAGGTCGTGATTCCCTGGACGTCGTTCCAGGCGTGCTGGCAGCACCCCGACGTGGCGGAGGTCTACGACCATCAGCCGCTGCGCGAGATCACCTTCCACGTGCACGGGCCACGGACCAGCCCGATCTGGGGCGAGGGTGAGCCGAGGCCGTTCGACTACTGCGTCGCGACCCTCGGTACGAGCACCGAGTGAGCGCCGATCGCGGGGCGACCGGGGCTCCTCCGACGCGACGTCATCGACCGCATCCTCGCCCACCTGGGCTTGGCGCCCTGGGCTCCGCCCCGGCCCCCCAAGCGGCCCCCTGGCCAGCTCGCCCTGCCCGGGATGTGAGCCTGACGCGCCCTTGACGCAGGGTGAGACGCACCGGTGCGTCCTGAACCTCGTGGCGGACATCGTCTAGGCATCGGACATG
>JBHJHB010000151.1:0-19944 GCA_050331215.1 Sandaracinaceae bacterium
GTCGCGTCGACATCCCCATAGCGGCTCGACGACTGCCAGCGGCTGCACCGAAGCCCCTCGCCTCAAGGGGCATTTCGCGAACCGCGCGCCACTGCGGAGACGAGGGTGCGCTCGGGGGCGCGCTTCACGAAATGCTCCTCATGGCAGCGGACCACCTACGCGGAGCGCCTGGCCGCGGTCTGGGAGATGGCCCAGCCCCGACCCCGACGGTCCTCCAGAGCCGCTGCGCCTCGTCGTCCGCGCGTACGAGGTCGTCCGCGCGTACGAGCTCCCTGGCTGTCGTCGCCGGGGACGCGCTGCGCTCGACCACGCTCGTGGCGGGCACCACGTGGCTCACCGGCCAGCCGAGCCTCGCCGAGTGGAAGCCGGACGAAGGCCCCTGGGAGCTCTACGATCAGTCCATGGATCCGGGGCGGCTCGGAGGGGTTCGAGCGCTGGACCCCGCCCGCGGTGAGGAGGGCCAGGCATGATTTCCGGGTCGAGCAGTCGAGATCATGTTCGCCGTCCCCCCACCGGAACCCTCCCGCGACTGTCCTCGGGCGCGGACGTCCGGCATCCTGGGGCCGCCATGAGCGCCGGAACGAGCGAGCGGAGGCCTGCATGAGCGCGCCCGTGGCGAGCCGCGCCGAGGGGCTGAGCCTGGCAGACCTCGAGGCGATCCGGCTCGTCCTCCGTGGCGGCTCGGTGATCGACTGGCACCGGCTGAACTTCGCCGACGCGGACGAGGTGTCCGCGTTCCTCGGCGCCCACTCCCTCGACCCGAGCCGCCCGGCGGACCGGGCCCGGGCGGAGGCGGTGAAGAACTCGGCCATCAGCTACCTGCGCCGCTTCTTCGACTTCCCGATCCCCAAGGCGGTCGCGGAGAAGGACGTGGCGGCGCTTCTGCTCCTCGCGTCGAGCCGGGGTCATCGGCAGCTCTGCGCCTGCACGATCCTCAAGGTGATGCACATCATCCATCACCTCGAGGCCCGCGAGCTCCTGTTCATGCTCCCGATGAGCGACCAGGAGCTGTTCCACCTGATGGAGCAGAAGGTCTACCGGATGGTCGGCGCGATGCTCGCCCAGGGCTTCCCGATCCTCGAGTTCACCGGCGGCCGCAAGAACAAGGACTCCCTGTACACGAAGCTCCTGAGCAAGCCGGAGACCCACGCCGCGCAGATCTACGACAAGCTGCGCTTCCGCATCGTCACGAGAGGGCCGGAGGATATCTTCCCCACCCTGAAGCACCTGATGAGGAGGGTCTTCCCCTTCAACTACGGGGTCCCGCTCGAGTCGACGAACACGCTGCTCCACTTCAGGGCCCACTGCGAGGCCCACCCCGACCTCGCGCGCCTGCTGCCCGGCCTTCAGCTCGACCTGTCCGTCGAGGAGGGGGACCGCCCCAACGTCGACAACCGCTTCACGTCGCCGCGCTACCGGGTGATCCACTTCGTGGTCGATATGCCGGTGCGGGTACCGCCGGAGGTCATGGACCAGGCCCCGCCGGCGGCCTGGTCCCTCGGCCCGATCGTCTTCGGGCAGACCGAGTTCCAGATCCTCGACCGCGCCACGGAGCGCGAGAACGAGCGGGGCGAGGCGAGCCACGAGGCCTACAAGCGACGGCAGCACGCCGCGGTGGCCCGGCGCCTCAAGATGGGCCGCTCGAGCTGAGCCACGCCACCAGGAGCGCGACCGCCACCAGGGTCACCAGGGCCAGGAGGACGCCGCCGATCACGAGCGCGGGCCAGGGCACGCCGTAGCGGGCGGGCGCGCCGGGCGGGTTGGACGGCAGGGCCAACGGTCGGCTTCGGGTGGTGTCCGTCGGGACCTCGGACGGCAGGGGCGGCGGAGCCGGGTCCGATGGCACCACGTCCGATGGCACCATCTCCGATGGCACCATGTTGGATCGCACCATGTTCGATCGCACCGCGGGGGGGGCATCGGGTGGCGCCGGGGCGGCTGGCGGTCGGATCGGAAGGGCCGGCGGAGGCCGACCCTCGAGCGTCGCGCCCCGGGAGCGGACGGGCGGCCGCAGCCGCCGCGGGGCCTCCTCCGAGGCCGGGCTGGGGACGCCCACGGCCCGCGGGGGCGGGACGCGGGCCGCCGGCGGGCCCGCGTCGGCCGGTCGCCAGCCCCCGCGCTCCGTCGACCGCGGCGGCGGCGCGGGCGCATCTCGAGGCCGACCCTCCGGGGGATGCGCGGGCTCTGCTATCGCCCCCTGCTCCATCGCGACCTCCCGCTCCGCGGAGCTGAAGTAGATCTCGGTGGGCTGCTCGACGAAGGGCGCCTCCCCCTCGCCCTCGGCGAAGGGTGCCGCCGTGACCAGCGTCCGATCGCCCTCGAGGGGCTCGGGGTCGGTGTCGAGGTCGGCCTCGCCCTCCGTCGACGCGGAGGACCCGATGGCGTCCGCCGAGGCCTTGGCCTCGGGTCGACCCGAGCCACGAGGAGGCGTCGGGACTACGGCCCCCCGCCGGAGCTGCGGCGGGGTGGCGGCCGGGGGCCGCAGGTCGGCGAACCGGTCGAGGCGGGCCTTCTCCTTCGCCAGCTCCTGGGCAAAGGCGGTGCGCATCCAGGTGTTCAGGTCGACCGTGCCGAAGCCGAGCGGCGAGCGGGCGATGAACCGCGAGAGGGCCTCCTGCATCTCGCCGGCGGATGGCCACCGCTGGTCCGGCTCCCGGGTCAGCCCGCGCATCAGGATCGCCTCGAGCTCGGCCGGCATGTCCTCCCGGACCTGGGACGGCGGGTGCACGCGGGCGTTGCGGACCTTCTCGAGCACCGAGAAGTCGCTCTCCCCGGTGAACAGGCGCTCGCCGGTCAGCATCTCGTGAAGGCACGTGCTGGCCGCGAAGATGTCCGACCGGTGGTCGATCGGGTCCCCGCGGACCTGCTCCGGGCTCATGTAGCCGAACTTGCCCTTCAGCACTCCGGCCTGCGTCCGGGTATGGCGCGCCACCGCCTTCGCGATGCCGAAGTCGATGATCTTCACCTGCCCCTCGTAGGACACGAGGATGTTCTGCGGGGAGACGTCCCGGTGGATGATCCCCATCGGGTGGCCGTCCGCGTCCCGCTTGCGGTGGGCGTAGTCCAGGCCCTCCAGCATCCTCGATGCGATCCAGGCCCCCATGACCGGCGGCATCCGCCGGCGCATCCGGCGGAAGCGGTTGATGATCTGGAGGAGGTCCTTGCCCCACACGTACTCCATCGCGATGTAGTGGGACCCGCCGAGCTTCCCGAGCTCGTAGATCGGCGCGATGTTGGCGTGGGTGAGGCGGCCCGCGATCTTCGCCTCGTCGATGAACATCGCGATGAAGTCCTCGTCCTCCGCCATCGCGGGGAGGATCCGCTTGATCGCGATCGTCTTTTCGAAGCCTTCGATGCCGAAGGACTTGGCGGTGTAGACCTCCGCCATGCCCCCGACGGCGATCCGCTCGAGGAGGAGGTACTTGCCGAAGGGCGTGACCTCGGGCGGCGTTCGCGAGGCTAGCGAGGGGTCAGCGCTCCCCATGACGGTCGGGCTCCGGGCCGATGGCCCTACCCCGCGATGGTGGCATCCCCGCGCCCGGCGGGAAAGTATCCGCCGACGGAGCTACTCGACGACGGCTACCGGGATCGCGTCGAACGCCGACCCGACCGAGATCGCGCGGCACTCCGTCGGCTCGCGCGGATCGGGGTCGATGTCCGCCGCCCCGGTCAGGATCGCCTCGACGCCGAGGCGCAGCCCGGGATCGATCTGGTCGATCGTCTCCAGGATGTCGTCGTTGAGGAAGGCGCCTCCGATGATCCCGTTGCCGGCCGGCTCCCCCTCGCGGAGGTCGAAGCGCACCTCGGCGTTCTGGATGCTGAGAACGAGCGGTCCGGTGTCGAACTCGAGGACCAGCGGGAGGCTGTCGGTCCTCACCCGGAGGCGACCGCCGAACACGTCGCCGCTCTGGGCCTCCCCGAGGGGCTCCCCGAGGCCGACGCTCTGGTCGGCAAGGATGCGGCCGCTCCCGTCCACCTCGAGCGGCTCGTCGTCGAGCAGCGTGGCCTGATACAGCGTCACCTGGACGCCGTCGTCGTTCGGGGTGCCGTTCCAGCCCTCGATCCGGAACAGGACCAGGAGGTCCCCGTCGGGGATCTGCCGCTGGATCGTCAGCTCCAGGCAGCCCCCCGCGTCCTCGTCCGGCTCGAAGGTCGGGCAGTCGTTGCTCGGGTCCTCGTCGGTGTTGACCGCGTCCTCGATCTGGGCGTCGAGGACGACGAACAGGCCCTGGAAGTTGTTGTCGACCCCGACGTGGAGGTCGTCGACGGTGCCCCGGAAGTCGCGCCTCAGGTCCTGGCAGTCGCCCGGAGGCAGGCCGCCCGTGCCCGAGTCGATGCCGTCGACGTTGAAGCCCTGGGCCAGGCCCTGGGCCGCCGTGTCGAACTCGAGGCCCGCGAGCAGGAGGTCGACCGTCACGTCCCCGTCCGCGACCCCCGCGACCCGGTCCGCGGCCGGGCGGGAGGGCTCCCGGACGGTGCACGGCGGGACGTCCTCCGGCGCGCAGACCAGGTCCCGACCCGCGAACAGCACGCCGCCATCCGGGATCGTCAAGCCCGCGTCCGGCTCGCCGCCGCCGCTGCCGCAGGCGGCCAGGAGCAGCAGCGGGACCGAAGCGGCCAGTCGAAGGGTCGAGGGGGTGCGTTCCATCGCCAAGCCTCCATCCAGAGCTAGCGTTGTAGCGTGGACCGAGCGGTCGCGCTCCGACCGGATGCGCTGGCCCTGCCCCCTCGAAGCTCCTAGATCTCAGGCTGCGCTCGTGACCGCGACCGTCCGCCCGCTTCCGATCACCGCCTGGTCCGCCGTCAACGCCCTCGGCACGAGCACGCAGGAGGTCCTGCGGGGGCTCGACGAGGGCCGCAGCGGCCTCGGGCCGTCCCCGATCCCGGTCGGGGTCGAGACCGTGGTCGGCGCGGTCCCCGGCCTGCTCCCGGACCTCCCGCCGTCCGAGCGCGGCTGGGCCACGCGGCTGGCGCGCCTCGGCGTCCTCGCCTTCGAGGAGGTCCGGCCAGCGGTCGAGCGCGCCCTCGCTCGCTACGGCCCGGACCGGGTCGCGGTGGTGCTCGGCACGAGCACCGGAGGCCTCGAGGAGACCGAGGCAGCCTACCGGGTGTGGCTCGACCACGGGCGCCTGCCGGCGACCTACCACCACCACCGGCAGCACAACTTCGCGGCCCTCGCGGAGCTCCTGGCCCGCCGGGTCGGGCTGCGGGGCCCGGTGTACGTCGTGTCGACGGCGTGCTCGTCCAGCGGGAAGGTCGCGGCGAGCGCGCAGCGCCTGATCGCCGCCGGCCTGGTCGACGCGGCGCTGATCGGCGGCGTGGACAGCCTCACCCGGATGACGCTGCACGGCTTCCACGGCCTCGGGATCCTGTCGGAGCGCCCCTGCCGCCCGTTCGCAGCCGACCGCGACGGCATCAACATCGGGGAGGGCGCCGCCTTCCTCCTGCTCGAGCGGGACGGCGACGCGCCGGCGTACCTCCTCGGCGTGGGGGAGTCGGCGGACGCCTACCGGATGAGCAGCCCGGAGCCCTCGGGGCGGGGCGCGCGCGAGGCGATGGCGCGGGCGCTGGCCCAGGCCGGGCTCGGTCCGGACGACGTCGACCACATCAACGCCCACGGGACCGCGACGCGGCTGAACGACGCGGCGGAGGCGCGCGCGATCCGGGACCTCTTCGCCGATCGGGTGCCCGTGACCTCGACCAAGGCGGCCACCGGCCATCTGCTGGGGGCGGCGGGCGCCACCGAGGCGGTGTTCGCGCTCCACGCGCTGCTCGCGGGGCGGGTCCCGGCCACGATGAACTGCGCGCCGCTCGACCCGCAGCTCGCGATCGACGTCGTCGCCAGCCCGCGGACGCAGGAGGTGCGCACCGTGCTGAGCAACTCCTTCGCCTTCGGCGGGAGCAACGTCTCGGTGCTGCTGGGAGGGCCTCGGTGACGCCGCTCCACGTCGTGGGGGTGGGGCTGTGGAGCCCGGGCTTCGCCGACGTGGCGGCCTGGCGGGACGGCCGGCGCGACCCGCGCGTCGAGATGCCGCGGTGCCGCCTCGTGGGCTCTCGCCTGAGGCGGGGCGCGAGCCGCTTCGCGCTGATGCTCGGCGAGGTCGTCGAGCAGGCCGGGTCGAGCGCCGGCGTCGACCTCGCCACGACGCCGACGATCTACACGTCGAGCCTCGGCGAGATCGAGACGATGGCGACGCTGCTCCGGATGCTCTTCCTCGAGGACGGCAAGCTCTCTCCCAACCGCTTCAAGAACAGCGTGCACAACGCGGCGAGCGGCCTGGTCAGCATCGCGACCGGGAGCACGGCGTTCAGCACCGCGCTCGCGGGAGGCGCGCGATCCTTCGAGGTCGGGGTCCTCGAGGCGTGGGCCTACCTCGAGCAGAGCCCGGGCCCGCTGATCCTCGCGGTCGGCGACGACCGGCCGCCTCCGCCGCTGTCCGACCAGGACGACTACCCGGCCCTGGCGGTCGCCTTCTGCCTCACCGCCCACCCGCCGGAGGCAAGGCCCCGGATCCGGCTGACCGGTCTGCGGCGCCTCGCCCCGGGCACGGACGCGCCCTCGCCCCCAACGCCGCCCGCGGCCTTCGCCCCCAACGCCGCCGGGGCCGCGCTGCCGCTGCTCCACGCCGTCGTCGAGGAGCGCAGCGGCTGGGTCTCCCTCGCCCCCGCCGAGCCTCCCCCCTTGCCCTTCGGAGTGGACGTCGTCGTCGACGGGTGAGGACCCGGGGCCGACCCGGGCGCTGGTGACCGGCTCGAGCCGAGGGATCGGCCGCGCCGTGGCGCGGTCCCTCGCCGCGGCGGGTCATCCCGTGATCGTGCACTACCGCGCGCGCCGCGCGGAGGCGGAGGCCGTCGCGGACGACATCCGCCGCGCCGGAGGCGAGGCGCAGACCGTCGCCTTCGACGTGACCGATGGCCCCCGCGTGGCCGCGGCGATCGAGGAGCTCCTCGCCGATCCGCGCCCGATCGGGGTCCTCGTCAACAACGCCGGGGTGACCGCCGACGGGGCCTTCCCCACCCTGACCACCGACGACTGGACCCGCGTCACCCGCACGACTCTCGACGGCTTCTTCCACGTGACCCAGCCCCTCGTCATGCCGATGGTGCGCCGCCGCTGGGGGCGGATCATCAACGTCTCGAGCGTGTCCGGCGTGATCGGCAACCGGGGACAGGTGAACTACTCCGCCGCGAAGGCGGGGCTGATCGGCGCGACGAAGGCCCTCGCCCGCGAGCTCGCCAAGCGGCGGATCACGGTCAACGCGGTCGCCCCCGGCCCGATCGACACCGAGATGCTCGAGGGGGCGCCGGTCGACGAGATCCGCAAGGCGATCCCGATGCGGCGGCTCGGCACGCCGGAGGAGGTCGCCGCGCTCGTCGCGTTCCTGGCCTCGGAGGATGCCGCCTACCTGACCGGACAGGTGATCGGGCTCAGCGGGGGCCTCGCGTGAGGGTCGTGATCAGCGGGGTCGGCCTGGTGCCGCCCCTCGGCGCGTCCCTTCCGGCCGTGAGCGAGGCCCTCCGCGAGGGCCGGACGGGCGTTCGCGAGCAGCCAGCGTGGGGGGAGATCGGCGGGCTCGCGACGCGGGTGGCCGGCGCGGTCGAGACGCCGCTGGCTCGGGCGGACCGCAAGACCCTACGCAGCATGGGGCGCGTGGCGCACCTCGCGCTGACCGCCACCGAGCAGGCGCTCGCCGACGCCGGCCTGGCGCCGCACGCGGTGGCCGACCCCCGCACCGGCCTCGCCTACGGATCGACCCACGGTTCCTCCGGCGCCTACGTCGCCTTCGCCGGGCCGCTGCTCTCGCGCCGGAGCTTCGAGGGTCTCCCGGCGACGAGCTACCTGAAGTTCATGAGCAACACGTGCGCGATCAACCTCGCCCAGCACTACGGCATCCGGGGGCCCGTCCGCAGCACGTGCGCGGCCTGCGTCAGCGGCAGCCAGGCGATCGGCGAGGGGCTGTGGGCGCTCCGCACGGGCCAGGCGGACGTGATGATCTGCGGCGGCGCCGAGGAGCTCCACTGGACCCACGCGGGCGTGTTCGACCTGATGATGGCGGCCTCCACCCGCCACCCCGCCGAGCGGACGCCCCGGCCCTTCGATGTGGACCGCGACGGCCTGGTGGTCGGGGAGGGCGCGGCCACCGTCGTGCTCGAGCCCCGCGAGCGCGCGCGGGCGCGGGGAGCGCCCATCCACGCCGAGGTGCTCGGCTACGGCACGAACTGCGATGGGACCCACGTGACCCAGCCCTCCGCCGAGGGCATGGCGGGGGCGATGCGCCTGGCCCTGGCCGACGCCCGCCTCGGACCGGAGGACATCGGCTACGTCAGCGCCCACGCCACCGCGACCGAGGTCGGGGACATCGCCGAGAGCGAGGCGGTCCACGCGGTCTTCGGCGACCGGGTGCCCATCAGCTCGGTCAAGGGCGCGATGGGGCACACCCTCGGGGCCTGCGGGGCGATCGAGGCGGTGCTCGCGACGGCGATGATGGCGGATGGATACCTCGCCCCCACGACGCACCTCGAGCGCGTCGACCCGCGCTGCGCGCCCCTCGACTACGTGCTCGGCGCGGCGCGCGACGTCGCCGTGAGAACCATCATGACGAACAACTTCGCCTTCGGCGGTGTCAACACAAGCCTCGTCCTGGGCCGATGAACGCGCGCTACGACGTCCTGGTGATCGGTGGGGGCCCGAGCGGCTCCACCGCCGCGACGCTCCTCGCGGCGCGCGGCGCGCGGGTCCTCGTCCTCGAGCGGGAGGTCTTCCCCCGGTTCCACATCGGCGAGTCCCTGCTGCCGTGCGACCTCGACGTCTTCGACCGGCTCGGCGTGGATCTGTCGGGGCAGGCTCGGCACCTCCGCAAGGACGGGGCCGAGTTCTTCGACGAGCGGACCGGGGACCACGCCGTCTACCCCTTCCGGGACGCCCTCACGGGCACCGCGGACCACGCCTGGCAGGTCGACCGCGCCGCCTTCGACCTCGCGCTCCTGACCGGCGCCCAGCGGGCCGGGGCGGAGGTGCACCAGGGGGAGGCGGTGTGCGCGGTCGAGGCGGGACCGAGCCGGGTGGAGGTCCGGACCGGGCGGGCCCGCTACCAGGCGCGCTACGTCGTCGACGCGAGCGGCCAGCACGCGCTCCTGGCCCGGCAGCACCGCACGAAGCGCTCGCTCCGGGCCTTCGGCCTCGCCGCGGCCTTCCGCCACTACGCGGACCTGAGGCCCGCGTCCGTGGCGGCGCTCGAGGCGACCGGGAACATCCGCATCCACTTCGTCCGCCGGGGATGGATGTGGGCGATCCCCCTCGGTCAGGGGCGGCTGAGCGTGGGGCTCGTCACCCGCGACAAGGGCCTCGACGACGGCTGGCTGGACGCCGCCCTCGGCGAGAGCCCCACCCTCGGTCCCCTCCTCGCGGGGGCCCGGCCCGAGGGCCCGACCCGCCGGATCGGCAGCTACAGCTTCCACAACGACCGCCCCGCGGGGGCGCGGTGGGTCTGCGTGGGCGACGCGGCGTGCTTCCTGGACCCGGTGTTCTCGAGCGGCGTGAGCTTCGGCATGGTCGGGGCCGCCCACGCCGCCGATGCGCTCGTCGAGGCGCTGGCGAGCGGCGCCGAGGGTGACCCGGACCTGATGACGGCCCACGGCGCCTGGATGCACCACGCCTACACCGTCTTCGCGACCCTGATCCGGGAGCTCTACCGGGGCGGCCTCGTGCCGGAGATCTTCTTCACCCCCGAGCAGGACCCGGAGCTCCGGCGGGGGCTGACGAGCATGCTCGCCGGCGACGTCTGGCGGGACGACAACGCCCTGCAGAACGCCCTGTGCAGCTCCCCACGGCGGCGGGTCGACGTGCGCGCACCTCCCGCCTGAGGCGGGTCCGTCCGTTCCCCCGCTCGCCCGGCCCGTGGCCCGCCCCGAGGGCAGTAGCGGCCGAGGCTCGTCGTAGACACGCTTGTGTGCTGTGCTCCGCTGAGCTTTCGGGCCCGGAGGCGGGCGGAACGGACCTACGTTGCCGGGTGGAGGACGAGAGGGAACGGATGAGCAGGAATCTGGAACAGGAGCTCAAGGAGCTGATCATCGAGGCCCTGATGCTCGAGGACCTGTCGGCCGACGACAGCGAGACCGACGAGCCGCTCTTCGTCGACGGCCTCGGCCTCGACTCGATCGACGCGCTGGAGCTCGCGATGGCCATCGACAAGAAGTACGGGGTGCGGATCAAGGCCGACGACGAGCAGAACCGGTCGATCTTCGCCAACGTCCGGAGCCTGGCGACCTACGTCGGGCAGCACCAGGCCGCCTGAGCGGGCAGGGATGCGGCTCGTCGGCACGGCGCTGACCGGTGCCCTGGCGGTGCTCTACCCGGTGGCGGTCTGGTGGGGGCTGACCCATCTCGGCCCGCGGGCCGTGGCGCTCCTGCTGCTGGCGGTCCTCGTGCCCGGGCTGGCGGTCCGCTTCCGTCGGGCTCGCCGCGAGGACCTCTTGGCGGCGCTCCGGGTCCCGCTCGTCCTGCTGGCGCTGCTCACTCTCGCCGCCGTCCTCGACCACCCGCTGTTCGTCCTGGCCCTCCCCGTGGCGATCAGCGCCGCGCTGCTCGTCACCTTCGCGGTCACCCTCCGGCCGGGCGGGGTTCCGCTGGTCGAGCGCTTCGCCCGGATGATGGAGAGCTCGCCGCTCAGCGACCGCCAGGTCGCCCACTGCCGGCAGTTCACCCAGGTCTGGTGCGCCTTCTTCGTCGTGAACGGCCTGGTGGCCGGCGCGCTGGCGCTGTGGGGGTCGGTCTTCGCGTGGGCCGCCTACGCGGGCGGGGTGGCCTACGGGCTCATGGGGCTGGTGTTCGTGGTCGAGTACGTCGTCCGTCAGGCCCGCTTCCGCCGCTACGGGGCGGGGCCGGTCGACCGCCTGCTGGCGCGCGTGTTCCCACCCCGGGAGCCCGGGGAGGGGGTGGCGTGAGCGCGGGGCTGCTCGCGCGCCACGCTCCGGCCGACGCCGTGGCCTGGGACGACCGCGGCGAGGTGACCGCCGGCGAGCTCCGGGCGGACGTCGGGGCCCTCGCCAGCGCGCTCGCGCCGGGCGCGGGCGACGCCGAGGTCGTGGTGGTCTGCCAGGATCGCTACCGCTTCGCGGTCGCGCTGTTCGCCGCCTGGCGGCGCGGGCTCCGCGTCGCGCTGACCCCGAGCGCGGAGGCCGAGGCGATCCGGGAGGTGCGTCAGCGGCCGGGGGTCCTCACGGTGCTGCACGACGTGGACGGAACGGAGCGGGGCCTGGACGTGCGGGCCGCCCTGGCCGCGGGCCGCGGGGCGGCCGGGCCCGCGCCGCTCGTCCCGCCGCCCGGCGTGGCGGTCACCCTGTTCACGTCCGGGAGCACCGGCGCGCCGGCCGCGTGCCCCAAGACCGGCGACCAGCTCCTCGGCGAGGCCCAGCTCCTGGTGGACCACTTCGGTCTCGCGCGCGGCGGCCGGGTCCTGCCCCTGGTCCCGCCCCACCACATCTACGGCCTGCTGTTCGGCGTGCTGCGGCCGCTCCTGGCGGGCGCCGCGTTCCATCGCCGCACCCCCCTCGCCCCGGACCGCATCGCCCGGGCCATGGGGTCGGCCGGCGGAACCGAGCTGACGCTCGTGGCGGTCCCCGTGCACCTGCGGGCCCTGGCGGGTGCGCCGCCCGAGGCCTTCGGGGCCGGCGTCGATCGCGTGTTCAGCAGCGCCGCTCCGTTGCCTCCCCATGTGGCGTCGGCGGTGCGGGAACGCCTCGGGTGGACGGTCACCGAGGTGTTCGGGTCGACCGAGACGGGCGGCATCGCCTGGCGTGACAGCGGGGGGCGCGGGCCGTGGCGGCCGCTCCCCGGGATCGCCGTCCGCGCCGACGAGGACGGTGCGCTGCTGCTCGACTCGCCCTTCCTGCCCCCGGAGGCCCCGAGGCCGTATCGGAGCGCGGACCGGATCCAGCTCGGGGAGGGGGGGACCTTCGTCCACCTCGGGCGCAGCGACGGCGTGGTGAAGGTCGGTGGCTTCCGCGTCGCCCTCGCCGAGGTGGAGGAGCGGCTGGGCTCCGTGCCCGGCGTCGAGGACGTCGCCGCGCTGGCCGTCGAGGTCGAGGGTGCGCGCGGCCAGGAGATTTGGGTCGTCGCGGTGGCGCCGGCGCTGCGCCCGGCCGACCTGCGGGCCTCGCTGAAGGGGGTCCTTCCGGCGGTGGCGCGGCCGCGGCGGATCCGCCTCGTTCCGGCCCTGCCGCGTGGGCCGCGCGGCAAGGCCCGGCGCGAGGACCTGATGGCCCTGTTCCAGGACCGAGGGGCCGAGGGGTGAGCTCCGCCGCCGACGTGCGCCTCGTCGCCCTCGTCCCGACCTACGACAACCCGAGGTCGGTCGCGCGGGTAGTGGAGGGCATCCGCCGGCACCTCCCGGACGTGCTGGTCATCGACGACGGAAGCGGCCCCGAGGGGCGCGAGGCCTGCGCCGCCCTCGGCGAGCGAGGCCTCGCGCAGGTCGTGCGACGCCCGACCAACGGCGGCAAGGGGGCCGCGGTCAAGACCGGCTTCGCCGCGGCCCGGGCCCGCGGCTACACCCACGCCTTCCAGATCGACGCGGACGGGCAGCACGACCTCGACGCGATCCCCCGCTTCGTCGCCGCGGCGCAGGCGCACCCCGACGCCCTCGTGCTGAGCGTCCCCGTGTTCGGCGACGACGTCCCGCCGGGCCGGATCCTCGCCCGGTCGATCACCCAGTTCTGGGTCAACCTCGAGACCGGGGGGCGCGTGATCCATGACCCGATGTGCGGCTTCCGCGTCTACCCCCTCGCGCCGCTCGCGGCGCTCCAGATCGGCGCCGACCGCATGGACTTCGACCCGGAGGTCGCGGTGCGCCTGGTGTGGAGCGGGGTCCCGGTCCTGAACCTGCCGCTCGACGTCTTCTACCCGCCGGACCGCGTGAGCCACTTTCGGCTGCTTCGGGACAACCTCGCCCTGAGCGGGCTCCATGCCCGCCTCTGCATCGAGCGCGTGGTCGGCGGGCTCCTGCTCGGGCGCCGCTTCCACCGCCGGGAGCTGCCCGCGGAGGCGGGGCGGTGACCGCGGCCGCCGCCACGGGCTGGCGGGCGCGGCGGGAGCGGACGACCGTCCTCGGCGTCCGGCTCCTCCTCTGGCTCGCCGTCCTCGCCGGGCGGGGCGCGGCGAGGCTCGTCATCCGGGTCGTCGCCCTGTACTACACGCTGGCCTCGCCGCGGGCCCGCCGCGCCGCGCGCGCCTTCCTCACCCGGGTGGGCGCGTCGTCGCAGGTCGGCTTCGGCGCCGTGCATCGGCAGATCCTGCGGTTCGCGCAGGTCGGGCTCGATGCGCTCTACCTCCTCGGCGGGCGGATCGACCAGTTCACGATCACCCGCACCGGGTACGAGCACCTCGCCCGCCTCCGCGAGGAGCGTCGGAGCGCGATCCTGCTGGGCGCCCACCTCGGGAGCTTCTACGCGATGCGGGCCCAGGGCGGCGAGGAGGGGCTCCCGCTCTACGCCGTCGCGTACACGCGCCACGCCCGTCGCATCAACGAGGTGCTCGAGGCGATCGACCCGACCTCGAAGACCCGGGTGCTCCAGATGGGCGAGGGCGTCGACTTCATGATCAAGATCCGGGACCTGGTGGAGGAGGGAGCCCTGATCGCGCTCCTCGCCGATCGTGTCCACTCGAGCGAGCGGGCCGTCGAGGTGGAGTTCCTCGGCCAGCCCGCGCTGTTCCCCACCGGGCCCTTCCTGCTCGCGGCCACGCTCCGCCTGCCGGTCTACCTCACCTTTGGCCTCTACCGGGACCCGGATGGCTACGACCTGTTCTGCGAGCCCTTCGCGGACCGGATCGTCCTGCCCCGCGGCCGACGGCAGGAGGCGTTGAGGGCCCTCGTCGCTCGCTACGCGGCCCGCCTCGAGCACTACTGCCGCCTCGCGCCCGACAACTGGTTCAACTTCTACGACTTCTGGGGGGAGGAGAGGGAGAGCGCCGGTGCCACCTGAGCCGCGACCGATCGGGGAGCATCCGCTCCGGCTCGAGGAGATCGGGGAGGCCGCCGCCGGTCGCCTGGCCCTCGCGCTGGACCCGTCGCCCGGGCTGGCCGCGCGGATCGAGGGGTCCGTGGCCTTCGTGGACCGGGCGCTCGCCGAGGGGCGCACGGTCTACGGGCTGACCACGGGCCTCGGCGCCAGCGTGCGCGTCGGCGTGGACCCGGCCGTGGCGGCCGCGCTGCCCCTCAACCTCCTCCGCTACCACGGCTGCGGGACGGGGCGGCTGCTCGCGCCCGAGGAGTCCGCCGCGGTGCTGGTCGCCCGGCTCGCGTCGCTGGCGCGCGGCTACTCGGGCGTGCGGCGAGAGGTGCTCGACGCGCTCCTCGGGCTCCTCGCGCGTCGGGTGCTCCCCGCGATCCCCGAGGAGGGGTCCGTGGGCGCGAGCGGTGACCTCACGCCCCTGTCCTACGTGGCGGCCGTCCTCGCAGGCGAGCGGGAGGTCCTGGTCGGGGGCGAGGTCCGGCCGACCCCCGGGGCGCTCGCCGAGGCGGGCCTCGCCCCGGTGGCGCTCCGGCCCAAGGAGAGCCTCGCGATCATGAACGGGACCAGCGTGATGAGCGCGCTCGGCGCCCTCGGCTGGCTCCGGGCCCGCCGCCTGGCGGCCTGGGCAGCGACCCTGAGCGGGGTGGCCGTCGACGTCCTCCAGGGCAACCGGGACCACTACGACCCGCGCATCTTCGCGCTCAAGCCCCACGCCGGGAGCGAGCGGGCCGCGGCCTGGATCCGGGAGGCCGCGGGGCAGGGCCCGGCGGCGAGGCTCCAGGACGTGTACAGCCTCCGCTGCGCTCCCCACGTCCTCGGGGTGCTGCTCGACGCGCTGCCCTTCGCCCGGACGCTGCTGGAGACCGAGATCCACGGCGTGAACGACAACCCGATCATCGACGGCGACCGGGCGCTCCACGGAGGGAACTTCTACGGGGGCCACCCGTGCCTGGCGACGGACACCCTCAAGACCGCGGTGGCGAACGTGGCGGACCTCCTCGAGCGCCAGCTGGTCCTGCTCAATGACCCCGACCGCAACGCCGGCCTCCCCGCCAACCTCGTGCGCCGCAACGGCGCGGACGGGGCGACGCACCACGGCTTCAAGGCGATGGAGATCACCGCGAGCGCGCTGACCGCGGAGGCCCTCAAGCTCGCCGGTCCCGCCTCGGTCTTCAGCCGGAGCACCGAGAGCCACAACCAGGACAAGGTGAGCATGGGCACCCTCAGCGCCCGGGAGCTCCGCCGCACGCTCGACCTCACGGAGACGGTCGCCGCGATCCACACCCTCGCGCTCTGCCAGGCGGTCGACCTCCGGGAGGGGGCCGCCCGCGCGAGCCAGGCGCTGAGGGACGCGGTGCGGACCCACGTGGCGCGCCTCGACGAGGACCGCCGCATGGACCGGGACATCGACCGCGTGCTCGGGGCCTACCGGTCCGGCGACCTGCCGGTCGCGGCGACCGAGGGCGGAGAGGCGCCGTGAGCGTTCCGCGAGGCCGGCCGCCCGAGAGCGCCGTGGCGATCGAGGGGGAGGTCCCCTTCCATGACGTCGACCCCCTCCACATCGTCTGGCACGGCCACTACTACAAGTACCTCGAGGTGGCCCGGACCGTGCTGCTCCGCCGGCACCGGATCGACGGGCCGGACCTCATCCCGCTGGGCTACCGCTTCGTCGTCGCCCACGCCGAGTGCCGCTACGCCCATCCGCTGCGCTACGGCGAGCGCTACCGTGTCCGCGCCTGGTTCCGCGACACGGAGCAGCGGATCGACATCGCCTACGAGGTCACGAACCTGACGGCGGAGCGCCGGGCGGCGCGGGCCCGGACCACGCTCGTGACCACCGACGCGGAGGGGGTGCTGCTGTTCGAGACGCCCGCCGTGCTTCGGGCGCGAATCGCCGGGGGCCCGGCGCCGTCGGAGGGGGCATGACGCGCCGGCTCGCGCTCCTGCTCGCCGTCGCCGCGCTCGGCGGGGGCCTCGGCCGCGGTCGCGCCCAGGACCTGACGCTGGACGAGCTCCTCGCGCGTTTCGCCGCCCTGCCGGGCCGCGAGTGCCGCTTCGACGAGGAGAAGACCCTCGGGACGCTCCTCGCGGTGCCGCTGAGGAGCGAGGGGCGCATCCTGTTCGACCCGCCGGGGCGCTTCCTCCGGCAGGTCGAGCGCCCCGAGCCCTCGGCGATGCTGATCGTGGGGGATCGGCTCCGGATGCGGGACGCCGGTGGCCCCGTGCGGGAGCTCCCGATCGACCGCCTCCCCGCGCTGCGGGGCTTCCTCGACTCCTTCCGGGCCGTCCTCGCGGGCGATCGCGCTGCGCTCGAGCGCTACTACGCCGTGGAGCTCCGCGCGGCGAGCCCCGCGGGCGGCTGGACGCTGATCCTCACGCCCCGGCAGCCCGACCTCGCGCGGCTGATCGCGACGATCACGATGGCGGGACGGGGGCCCCGCCTCGACGAGATGCGGGTCGTCGAGGTGACCGGCGACGTCACCGTCACGCGCTTCCACGACGTCGATCCGGACCGCCGCTTCAGCGCGGCGGAGCAGCGCCGGCTCTTCCGGCTCGAGCGCTGAGAGGTCGGTGGGCGCCCGGGCTCGTCGGCGTCGGTGGTCCCTGGTCGGGCTGGCCGCGATCGGCGCCGTCAGCGCCCTCGCGCTGCCCCGGCTCCAGGTCGAGACCGCGATCACCCACTTCCTGCCGTCCGACGAGGACCGGGAGCTCGCCGAGGTGGCCCGGGAGGTGGCCGGCTCCGAGCTGAGCCGCCTGGTCATCCTGCTCGTCGAGGGCGCGCCCACGCCGCAGCGCGCGGTCGCCGCGGGGCGCGCGCTGGCCACCCGCCTCGCGGAGCATCCGGAGGTGAGCTGGGTGCGGGCCGGGCCCCGGGCCGACCTCGAGGAGACCTTCTACGCGCTCTACTACCCCCGCCGCTGGATGTTCGCGAGCGAGGATCCGCCAGCGCTCGCGCGGGAGCTCCGGTCGCCCGAGGCGCTGCGGGGGCGCGCCCGGGACCTGCGCCGACGGCTTCGCTCGCCGGCCGGCAGCCTGCTCGCCCCGCTGGCGCCCGAGGACCCGCTCCTGCTCTTCCCCCGCCACCTCGAGCGCCTCGAGGCGGGCGTGGGCCCGGGGCTCGGCACGGTCGACGGTGGGTTCGTGACCGAGGCCGGAGCTGCCGTCGTGTTCGTCGGGGGGCGATCGTCGCCCTTCGATGGTGCCGCGAGCCGCCGCCTGCTGAGCGGCCTCGACGCCGCGTTCGCGCAGGTGCAAGCGAGTCACGGCCCGGCGCTCGAGCTGCGCATGAGCGCCGTCCACCGCTTCGCCGTCCAGGCGGAGGCGGCGGTGCGGGCGGACATCCAGCGGATCAGCGCGCTGTCGGCCGCGGGCGTGTTGGTCCTGTTCCTCCTCGTCTTCCGGTCGCCACGGCTGCTCGCGCTCGGCGCGGTGCCGCTGGCGGCGGGGCTCGCGGCGGGCCTGGCGGTGACCCAGCTCGCGTTCGGGGCGGTCCACGGCCTGAGCCTCGCCTTCGGCGCGACGCTGATCGGGGTGGGCGTCGACTACGTCGCCCACGCGATCAGCCATCACCTCCTCGCTCCCGAGGCGGCGGGCCCCGAGGCGAGCATCCGTCGCATCTGGCCGGGCCTGCTGCTCGGGGCTGCGACCACGGTGGCGGGGCTGCTCGGGCTCGCCTGGACGTCCTTCCCGGGCATCCGGGAGCTGGCGGTGCTCACCGGCGTGGGGGTCGGGGTGTGCCTGGCCGCGACGCGCTGGATCGTGACCCCGTGGCTCCCGGACCCGCCCCGCCCGACCCGGGTCCACCGGGCCCTCGCGGCGGGGCTGGGTCGGGCGCTCCACGCGCTGCGGTCGGCCCCCCGCGCCCTGGCCGTGCTGCCGCTCCTCGCGGTCCTCGTCGGGATCGGAGGGGTCGCTCAGCTCCGCTGGGACGACGACATTCGGGCGCTGAGCCCGGCCGACCCGGCGCTGCGCGCGGAGGACGAGGCGGTGCGGGCGGCCGTGGGCCGCCTCGAGGGGGGACGGTTCGTGGTGGCGGCCGGCGACGACCTCGAAGGGGCCCTCGTCCGCAACGACGAGGTGCACCGGCGCCTCGCGGAGGCCGTCGACGCCGGGGAGCTCGAGCGCGTGCGCTCGCTGCACCCCTTCCTCCCGTCCTCGGCCTGGCAGCGGGCCAACCGGGACGCTGCCCTCGGCGCCGGGGACCTCGCGGCGCGCACGCGGGCCGCCTTCGCGGCCGAGGGCTTCGTCCCCGAGGCCTTCGCGCCCTTCGCCGAGAGCCTCCGGGTCGCGGCTCCGCCCCTGACCTTCGAGGACCTGCGGGCGAGCGCCCTCGGCCCCCTGATCGCGCCGTTCCGCGTCGACCTCGCGGACGGTCGGGTCGCGATCCTCACGTTCCTCCGCGGGGGTCGCCTCGCCCGGCTGGAGGAGCGGCTGGCGGGCCTCGAGGGCGTGCGGGTGTTCGACCAGGCGACCTTCCTCGAGGGAGCCTACCGGGGCCTGCGCCGCCGGACCCTCGAGCTGATCGGCGTGGGTCTGGTCGCGGTCCTGCTCCTGGTGCTGGCGCGCTACCGCGACCCGCGGCTCGCGCTGGCCGCCTTCCTGCCCGCGGTGCTGTCGGCGGGGACAGCGCTGGCCTGCCTCGGCTGGCTCGGGGTCGGCGCCAACCTCCTCCACGTCACGGCGCTGCTGCTCGTCCTGAGCATGGGGGTCGACTACGGGGTCTTCATGGTCGAGAGCCGAGCGCACCCGGCCGGGCCGACGCCGACGCTGGTCAGCCTCCTGCTCGCCTGCGCCTCGACGATGCTGTCCTTCGGCCTCCTCGCGATGAGCGCGAACCCGGCCCTGCGTGCCCTCGGCCTGGTCGCGGCGGTCGGGGTGGGGCTCAGCCTGCTGCTCGCCCCGACCGCGTTCCTGCTCCTCGGGGACGGACCTAGTCACCGACAGGTGACTAGCCCGCGATCCGCTCGTCGGCGCCCGCCGGGTTGACCCGGGGCGCGAGCACCTCGGCGTCGCCCGCTTCCCGGAACTGGGCGAGGGCCCACCGGACCGAGGGGAAGGCGATCGTCTCGGGAGCGGGGAGGTCGTCGGGCGAGAACAGCCGCACCTCCTGGCTCTCCGGCCCCGGCGTCACGTCCGGGCGGCGGAGGTGGGCCCGGTAGATCAGCTGCACCTGGCTGATCCGGCGGATCGTGTAGATCGCGAACAGATCCCGGATGGCGAGGTCGGCGCGGGCCTCCTCCCAGGCCGCCCTCGCCGCCCCCTCCGCCGGGGTCTCGCCAACCTCGAGGTAGCCTGCGGGCAGGGTCCAGAAGCCGATCCGGGGCTCGATCGCGCGCCGGCACATCAAGATGAGGCCGTCCCAGGTGGCGACCGACCCGACCACGATCCGGGGGTTTCGGTAGTCGACGAAGCCGCAGTGGTCGCAGACCTCCCGGGTCCGGTCGTCGTCGGCGGGGACCTTCGGGGCGAAGCGGATCGGCAGGCGGCTCATGAGCCTAGAGGTGAGGCCGGGAGCCGGGTCTCGCCAGCGGCGGTCGCGGAGCCCGCTCAGGGCCCGAGGGTCATCGTGACCATGCTCGGCGATGGGTCGTCGGTGGTCAGGTCGATCAGGACCGTCAGGAACACACCGAGCGCGACGGCGACCACCGCGCCCCAGAACCAGCCCTGCTGCGCGAGCCGGAACGGCCGGTCGGCGGTCGGCAGGGTTCCGTCGGCCACGCCCTCGGCGATGGTCCGGACCGCTCGTTCGGCGGCCGACGGCTCCGGAGCCTGGACCGCCACGGCGGTGCCGATCTGGCTCGTCGGGTCGGCCTCGGGGTCGGTCTGGTCGGCCTCGGGGGAAGGGTCGGCCACCCCGAACGGCGCGGCAACCTCGACCGAGACGGACTCAGACAGCGCGGAGGCGAACGGCTCCGACGCGACCGCCGGCCGGGC
>JBHJHB010000152.1:0-36799 GCA_050331215.1 Sandaracinaceae bacterium
CCGAGCGGGCCGAGCCGCCCGAGCGGGCCGAGCCGCCCGAGCGGGCCGAGCCGCCCGAGCGGGCCGAGCCGCCCGAGCGGGCCGAGCCGCCCGAGCGGGCCGAGCCGGCGCTCGCCGGGATCGCCGGGGACGTGCTAGTTCTCCGGGCGGGCGTGGCCGGAGTCCCAGCAGCAACCGTCGGACCGACCGGCGGCGCCTCGTGACCGTCCTCGGGGTCGAGACGCGGGGACCCGCGGTGGTGCTCACCGTGGACCGCCCCGACGTGCGGAACGCCGTCGACGACGAGGTGATCGCCGCCTTCGAGGCAGCGCTCGACCACCTGGAGACCCGGCCGACCGGCGTGCGCGCGGTCGTCGTCACCGGCGCGCCCCCCAGCTTCGTCAGCGGCGCCGACATGAGGTTCATCCGAGGGTCCGACCCCGCCGCGAGCCTCGCCTGGATGGACCGGATGGCGGCGGTCCTCGACCGGCTGGAGGTGCTCCGGCTGCCGGTCTTCGCCGCGGTCAATGGGTTCGCCTACGGGGGCGGGGCGGAGCTGATCCTCGCGTGCGACGTCCGCATCGCCGAGCGGCAGGCGAAGATCGCGTTCCGCCAGGCCGCGATGGGGCTCGTGCCGAGCTGGGGGGCCGTGACGCGCCTCCGGTCGCTGGTCACCCGGGGGGCGGCCATGAGGCTCATGCTGACCGCGGAGCCCGTGCCCGCCGACGAGGCGCGGGCGCTCGGCCTCGTCGAGGAGGTGGTGGAGCCGGGCGCGAGCCTCGCGCGCTGCCTGGAGCTCGCGGACCGCGTCGCGGAGACAGCGCCGACCGCCTCCGCGGAGACGAAGGCCCTGCTCCGCCAGGGCTACGACCGGCGGGGGAACCTCCGCGCGGTGGAGCGGCGCACCCTGGGCAAGCTCTGGTGCGGGCCCGACCACCGGGAGGCGATGGAGGCGTTCCTCGGCCGGCGGAAGGTGCGCCGCTGACGTCGGGGCGGGGCTCGGCCGGGCCGACGGCAAGGGACGCGGGCGCGGCGCCCGACCGCTCGCCGTCGCCGCGGCTCAGGCGAGGGGGATCCGGATCCCCAGGTGCTCGCGCAGGGTGAAGTACTCCTCGCTCACGCTGAACAGCACCAGCTCCTTCACCTTGTCCTTCGGCGGCAGGTCCACCGGGCCGGCGGGGCCGAGCTGGCTGACCATCCGGGCGGCCACCTCGAGGTCGTTGCACACCAGGAAGCCCGCCCGGCACGACGTCAGCTCCACCGCCTGGAGCCAGCGCTTGATGTCCGTCCTGGCCCCGGCCTCCATGAAGCGCTTGGCGAAGCTGCGGAGGCTGTCCCGCTGGGCCGGCTGCATCTTGGCGGCGAGCTGCTGGGCGGCCTGCTCCACGGCCGGCTCGGCCGCCGGCATCACGCCCGCGATCCGGAGACCGGCGAGCAGCACCGTCTTGAGCTCGGAGGTCGAGCTCAGGAGCGTGCGCATGCGGTGCTCGGGCCGGTAGTCGGCGAGGTGCCGGCCGACCAGGAAGAAGAGGTCCTGCGGCGAGAAGCCCGACAGCAGCGTCGCTCCACACAGCGAAGCGAGGGGGTAGACCGGCTTGTGGGTGAGCCCGCCCTGCAGGTCGTCGCGGAGGAAGAGCCGGGGCGGCGGAAACCCGAACACCTGCGCCACGAACGCGAAGCTCCGGGCGAGGCTCACCGTCGTGTTGGCGAAGTCGATCTCGTTCTTCTTGTTGAGGCCCGCGTCCTTGTCCGCCTGGATCCGCAAGGACAGCACCGGACCCCAAAGCTCGCCGAACACCTTGCTCACCAGCAGGTCCTGCGTGGGGTGGGCGAGGTCCTTGAGCCACCGCTCGTTGTCCAGACGGGACTGGGGCCGGATCGGACCCGCGGGCTTGTTGTCGGCGTAGAAGCGCTGCTGCTCGGCGTCGGCCTTCTGGAGGAAGGTGAGCGTCGCCGCCAGGCACCACGCCTTGTCGTAGGCCTTCGCGTCGAAGTAGAGGCGGTAGAGCGCCTGGTAGCTCTGCACGCGGTAGGGGTCCTGCCGGAGCAGCCACTGGTGCTCGTCGATCGCGTCCTGGAGCTTGTCCGGGCCGAGCATCGTGTACAGCTCCGCCAGGATCTGATGGTCCGTGGCGCTCTCCGGGCGCTTCGAGGTCGCCACCTTGAAGGCCTCGACCGCGCTCTCGTAGTGCTTGAGGCGGTCCCGGTAGATGACGCCGAGGTTATGCCAGAGGTTGTACTCGAGGTCGGATCCGACCATGTCGGTCCCGCTGATCCGGTGGATCATCTTGCGGAAGGCCCGCTCGAGCTGCTTCCAGTCCTTCTTCGAGGTCAGGATCTTGTTGATCGCCTCGAAGGCCTTGAGCTGGTTCGGGTCGAGGTCGAGCGCCTCGTTGAACTTGGCGAGCGCCCGCTCCGGATCCTTGAGCTCGTCCCGGAGGATGACCGCGATGGTGTAGGCGTACTTGGCCTTGGCCTCGCTCCGCTCGTCGAGCGCGCTGATCCGCTCGATCAGCCCCGTGGCGTCCTCCCACTGCCGCAGCTTCTGGTGAAGGAGCAGCATCTTGTGGAGAATCTTGTGGCTCGTCGGGTCGATCTCCGCCGCCTCGCGGTAGGCCCCGATCGCCCGCTCCGCATCGTTGAGCTTGTCGTAGTACAGGTCACCGATCTGGTCGTGGAGGTTGAGGCGCTCCTCACCTTCCACCAGCTCGAGGATGTCCTTCTTGAAGTGGATCACCCGCTCCCAGTCGCCGGCCGCGCGGTGCAGGTCCACCATCGCCTCGAGGGTGGGCCGGTGCGCCGGATCCTCCTCGAGGGCCTTGTCGAACATGTTCTGGGCCTTGCGTCGGTCCCCCTGCTCGCGCTTGACCACGCCGAGCTTGTAGAAGACGTCCGTCAGCTCGTCCCGGCCGAGGGCGTCCCGGTGGTGGACGAGGAGGGTCTGGTAGAACTTGAAGGCGTTCGCCCAGTCCGCGCTGCGGTAGTAGGCCTCCGACAACCTGAGGAGCGTCGGCAGGTGCTGGGGGTCGAGCTCGTGGGCCCGGCTCAGCGCCTTGATCGCGGCCTCGTTGTGGCCGAGGCGCATCGACGTGTCGCCGAGCATCACGGCGAGCCGGTGCTGATCGGCGGGCTCCCGCTTGGCGCTCCGCTTCACCAGCGTGTCGAGGACCGGGTAGGCGTCGGCGTGCCGGTCCTGGGCGACGTACTCCTCGGCGAGGGGCAGCGCGGCGTCCTCGTTGTCCGGGTCGGCCGCGTAGGCCGCCTCGTAGGACGCGATCGCCCTGTCCCGCTCCTCGAGCCGCTCCTCGTACAGGCGGCCGAGCTCGACGAGGAGCACGGCCTTGGGCCGCGGAACGCTCTGGTGCTCGATCTCCTGCTCGAGGACCCGGCTCGCGGCGAGCCAGTCGCCCTCGTCGAGGTAAATCGTCCGCATCGCGGACAGGGACGGGAGGTGCCCGGGCTCGACGTCGAGGGCGCTCCGGAAGGCGTCGACGGCGCCCGCCCGGTCGCCGAGGTGCTCGTCCAGGATGCGACCCATCCGGTAGCGGAGGTCGATCACCTGGGCGGTGTCCTGGCTCAGGCGGCTGAGCCGCCCCATCGCGTCGAGCGCCGGCCCGTACTCCTCGCGCTTCTCGTACAGCCGCGCCAGCGACACGAGCGCGGGGGCGTTGTCCTCGTCGATCGCCAGTAGGTTGAGGAAGGCGTCGATCGCCCGCTCCGGGTCGTCGAGCTCGACGGCGTAGACGTCGCCCATCGCCGCGTAGCACTCCACCTTCTCCTGGCGCTCCGGCGTCGCGGAGACGTGACGCTCGAGCGTCGCGATCAGGTCGTCCCAGCGCAGAAGATGCCGATAGAGCCGCTCCAGCCCCCGCAGCGCGCCGGTGTGGGACGGATCGATGTCGAGCACCCGCTCCAGGCGCTCGGCCGCCTGCTCCGGCTTGATGAACTCCTCCTCGAGCATGCCGGCGAGGCGCAGCAGGATGCCGATCTGGTCGCGCTCGGTCGCGACGAGGTCGAACTGGCCCTCGAGCACGTCGTACAGGTCCTGCCAGCGCTCCGAACGGGCGTAGAGGCGCTCGAGGCCCTTCAGGGCCCGCAGCTCCGCCGGGTTGGCCCGCCGGATCGCCTCGTACTCGGCGCTCGCGTCGTCGGGCCGGTCGAGGCGCAGCTCGAGCACCTCGGCCACCTGGAGCTGCGCGTCCACCACCTCCTCCGGGTCCGTCAGGGCGTCGACCTTGGCCTGGAGGATCCGCAGCGCCTCGGGCCAGTTGCCCTCCTGCGTGGTCAGGCGCTCGAGGTTCTGGATCGCCCCGAGGTGCCTCGGGTACGCGTCCATCGCCTGCCGGTAGTAGGTGGGCGCCTGCTCCGGCATCCCGAGCTGGTTCTCGCAGAGCTCGCCCATCTGGTTGAGGACCTCGGCCCGCTCGTTGCTCTTCTGGACGACCTCCACCATCCGCCCGAGGAGCTGGGCCAGCATCTGCCAGTTGCCGAGGGACCGATAGAGGTCCGCCTGGGACTGCATCGCCGCGAAGTTCGTCGGGTCGAGGGCGAGGATCTGGTTGTAGTACGGGACGGCGTACTCGGGGTGACCAAGCTCCTGGCCGTACCACTTCGCGCACCGCAGGCAGATCGCGATCTTGATCCTCCGGTCGTCCGGATCGTCGCTCTCCTTCAGCTCCTGGAGCGTCTGGTTGGCCAGATCGAGGGGCTCGTTCCACGCCCCCGCCAGGCCCGCGACCCGCTCGAGGTGGTCGGCCGTGGCGTCCTTCGTGAAGTCCGTTTGCCACGCGAGCTGAAGGGCCGCGAGCGCCTGGGGCAGGTCGTTGAGCCCCTCCTCCTGCACGGTCGCCACCCGCCGGTAGAGGTCGACCGCGACGTCGGTGTCTTCCGTCGCGTCGATGCGGTTGAGGTAGAGCTCGACGAGCTCCTCGTGCCGGCCGGCGGCGCGGTGGAGGGCCTCCAGCTTGTCGAAGGCCACGGCGTGCAGCGGGTCGAGCTCGAGCACCGCCTCGAAGGCCCCGCGCCCCCGGTCCGGCTCGCCCATCTCGGTCTCGGCGACGCCGCCGATCCCGAGCAGGACCGCGATCTTCTGCTGGGGGTCCTCGAGGGCGCGGACGCGCTGGCTCAGCACCTCGACGCAGTCGACCCAGTTGCCCTCGCGGCGGTGGATGCGCTCGAGGGCGTCGAGCGCCCCGAAGTTGAGCGGGTTGATCTCCACCGCCTGCTGGTAGACCTCGACCGCGTCGAGGGGCTGCTCGAGGGCGGTCTCGTAGAGCTCGCCGAGCTGCATCAGGACCGTCTCGAAGACCGCGGGATCGAGCGTGGCCGCGCCGACCTCCCGGAGGCGGAGCAGCGTGTCCACGAGCTCCTGGTGGTGCCCGCCGGCGCGGCGGATCTCGGCCAGGGCGAACAGCGCCTCGGTGTGGTTCGGGTCGATGTCGAGGACCCGCTCCCAGCTGTCGATCGCGTCCCGCTCCTTCTCGAGGCGCGTGTAGAAGATGCGGCCCATGTCGGCGAAGATCCGGATCCGGTCCTCGTCGCTCTCGACGACGCTCGCCTCGCGCTCGAGGATGCCGACCAGCTCCGCCCAGCGCTCCTGGCCGGCGTAGAGGCGCCCGAGGGCGTTGAGCGCCTCGGGATCCTCACCGCGCAGGTCGAGGACCTCGCGCCAGAGCTCGATCCCGCGCTCGGGCTGGCCGCGGTGCTCGGCGGCGACCTGCGCCATCTTCGCCGCGACGTCGGCCCGGCCCGTATCGCCGAGGGCGACCTCGAGCTCGCGCTCGAGGATCGCGGTCAGCGCCTCCCAGTCCTGCTGCTCGACGTAGATGTTCTCCAGGGCCCGGATCGAGTCCGCGTGGGCCGCGTCGTAGCGGTCGAGGAGCTCCCGGTAGACCTCGGCCGCCGCCGGGACCTGGCCCAGGTCGTTCTCGAGCAGCTGCCCGAGCCGGTAGGCGAGCTCCACCTTGTCGAAGGCGTCCTCCGCTGCGTCGACGCGCTTGCGGAGCACCGCGGCGAGCGCCTCGTGGGCGCCGTGCTCTGTGTAGATCCGGTCGAGGGCCTCGAGGCTCTCCGCCTCGTGCGGCTCCGCCCCGAGCACGAACAGGTAGGTGTCCACCGCCCGCGCCGCGTCCTGGAGCTCGTCGAGGTAGATGCGGGCGAGCCGCTTGCCGCCCTCGACCACCGTCGACCGCGTGGTCTCCCCGTTCGCCGTCCGCCCGAGGACGCTCGCGTAGCTGTGGGCCAGCTGGTCCCAGCGGCCGAGCGTCCCGGCGAGGCGCTCGGCCTCGACGAAGCTCTGCTCATGGGCCGGCGCCTCCATCAGCGCTCGCTGGACCCAGGCCAGGGCCTCCTGCGGGTCGTTGCCCCGGTCCTCCGCGGTCTCCGCGATCCGGAGCATCATGTGGACGCGCTCGTCGGCGTCCGCCTCGTGGGCCAGCTGGACCTGGTGGACGCCGATCAGCTTGTCCCAGCTCTCGCTCATCCGGTAGAGGGGCTCGAGGATCTCGCCGACCCGGGGCTGCTGAACGCCCTCGGCGAAGAGCCCCTCGAGGGCGGCGAGGGCGCGCGGATGATCCGGCGCCGCCCCGAGAATCTCCCGGTACTGCTCGATCGCGTCGTCGGTCCGGTCGAGGTGCGCCTGGAACAGCTGCCCGAGGCGGAACTGGAAGTTGAGCACGTCGTCCGGCGACGCGGCCAGGCGCACCTCCTTCCGGAGGATCTCCGCCAGGTCGGGCCAGGCCTCGGTGTCCTGGTAGAGCTGGTCGAGGGCCTCGATCGCCTGCGGGTGCTCCTCGTCCGCCGCGAGCACCGTCCGGTAGCGCTCGATCGCCGCGTGCACGTCGCCGAGGTGCACGTAGTGCACGCGCGCCGCCCGCAGCGCGAGGTCGATCACGGTCTCCGGGGCGGCCTCGGCGCGGAGCCGCTCGACCTCCCGGTCGTAGAGGCCGGCGACCTCCTGCCAGGTGCCGAGCTCCTCGGCCAAGCGCTCGAGGTGCCCGAGGCTCACCTCGTGCCCGGGGTCGAGCGGCACGGCCCGGGCGTAGGCGTCGAAGGCTTCCCGGAAGCGGCCGAGCTGGACCTCCTGGAGCTCCGCGACCCGGTGCAGGAGCTCGACCTTACGGTCCGGATCCTCCTCCTCCCGGACCTGGACCTCGAGCACCCGCACCAGCTTGTCGGCCTCGCCGGTCTGCGTGTAGATGGGCTCGAGGACGAGCGCCCCCTCCCGCGGCTCCTTGCCTGCCTGGATCATCCGCTCGAGCGCGTCGACGGTCGGCCGGTGATCAGGGTCGGCGGCGAGGATGTCCCGGTAGCCCTCGACCGCGCGGAGCGCGTCGCCGAGGCGGTGGTCCCACAGATCCGCGATCCGGTAGCGGTAGCTGATCACCTCGTTCGGGTCGGCCGCGAGGTCGGCCTCCCGCTCGAGGATCGACAGGAGCTCCTGCCAGTTGCCGGACGCCTGGTGGAGCGCGTCGAGGCGCTGGATGGCGGTGAGGTCGTCCGGGTCGATCTCCAGGATGCGCTGGTAGGTGTCGATCGCCTTGTCGATGTCGCCGACCTCGGTCTCGTAGACCGTGCCGACCTCGAGGTAGAGGCGCTTCTTCTCCTCGGGGTCGTAGACGATGCCGGCCTTCGTCTCGTAGACCGCGAGGAGCTCCGGCCACTGCTCGAGGCGCAGATGCATCTCGATCAGCTTGTCGAGGGCGCCGACGTCCTCCGGGTCGACCTCGAGGACGCGCCGGTAGACGCCGATCGCCTCGGCCGGACGCTCCAGGAACTCCTCGTAGAGCTGAGCGGCCCGGAACAGGTGCTCCTTTTTCTCGTCGACCGGGTCGAGGATGTGGGCCTTCTTGAGGAGGATCTGGGCGAGCGCCTCGTAGCGCTCCGTGAGGTGGTACAGGCGCTCGAGGGCGCTGGCGGCGTCCAGGTGGTCCGGGTCGAGGGCCAGGACGCGGTTGTAGTGGGCGATCGCGCCGTCGAGGTCGTGGATCTCCTCCTCCCGTAGGGACGCGGCCTTCACGTGGAGGGCCGACGCGATGAGCGGGTCCTCCAGGTTCACGACCTGCGCCTCGTACACCTGGGCCAGGGCGTCGAAGCCGCCGGTCGCGCGGGCGAGGCGCTCGAGCTGCTCCTGGGTCCGGGCGTCCCCCGGGTCCTCCGCCAGGGCCCGGGCGTAGCTCTCGAAGGCCCGACGGTAGTCGTTGAGGGCGACCTCCTGCAGATCGGCGATCCGGTGGAGGAGCTCGACCCGCATGTGCGGCGCGTCGGCGTGCTGGGCCTGGATCTCGTGGACCTCGATCAGCTTGTCGAACTGCGCCGCGTCCCGATAGATCGGCTCGAGGATCGAGGCGATGTGCACCTGGTGCTGGGGCTCCCGGATCAGGCGCTCCAGGGCCCCGAGGGCGCTCTCGTCGCCCGGCGTCATCTCGAGGACCTCGCGGTAGATCTCGATCGCCGCGTCGACGGCCCCCATCCGCGTCTCGCGCAGGTCGGCCAGCCGGAGCTGGAGGGCGTTGGACTCGCCGGGGTCGTCGGACAGCGTGAGCTGCCGCTGGATGTTGTCCGCCAGGTCGCTCCAGAGCTCGAGGCGCTCGTAGAGCCGGTCCAGGGCGCCGAGCGCGCGCGGGCTCGCCGGGTCGAGCTCGAGGATGTCCGCGTACACCCGGATCGCGGCCTCCGGGTCCTCGAGGCGCTCCTCGTGGATCAGGGCGGCCGCGATCAGGAGGTCCTCCTGGGTCTCCGCGGACTCCGCGATGTCGGACTTGCGCCGGAGGATCCCGAGCAGGTCCTTCCAGCGCTCGGTGCGCCGGTAGAGCTCATCGAGGGCGTCGAGGACCTCCGGGTCCTCCGGGTGCAGCTCGAGCACCTCGCGGTAGGCGGCGACCGCCCGGTCGACCTGCTGGAGCTGGGTGTCGTGGATCGCGGCAGCCTTGATCCAGAGCTGCCGGCCGAGCGCCGGATCCTGGGCGCCCTTCGCGAGCTGCTCGAGGAGGTCGACCAGGGCGCCGAAGCGGTCGCCCTCGATCGCCAGGTGCTCGAGGCGAGCCAGCGTCTCCTCGTGATCGGGCACCACCCGCAGCGCCCGGGCGTAGGCGTCGAAGCAGCGGTCGGCGTCACGGAGCTCCCGCCCTGCGACCTCGCCGACCTTGCTCAGGCGCTCGAGGCGCGTGAAGGGGTCGTCGGCCGCCTCGGCCAGCACCTCGAGGGCCCTGAGCAGCGGCTCCCACGCCCCGGACATCTCGTAGACGGGCTCGAGGATCGCCGCCGCCGAGGGGCCGAGCTCCGGGTCCGCGAGGAAGCTCTCCAGCGCCTCGCGCGCGCCGGCGTGCTCGGGGGAGAGGGTGAGCACCTCCCGGTAGAGCTCGAGGGCCCGCGCGCGGTCACCGAGGTGCTCGGCCAGCACCCCGGCGAGGCGGAACGTCAGCGCGGCGTGCTCGTCGGTGCTCTCGGGCCCGAGGTCGATCCTCCGCTCGAGGGTCGCGGCGAGGTCCGCCCACCGCGCCTCGCTCTGGTAGAGCCGGTCCAGCGCTGCGTAGGCGTCGACCTCCCCGTCCCCGTACTCGTCGAGGATGGTCTGGTAGGCGTCGATCGCCGCCGCGGGGTCGCCGAGGCTCTCCTCGAGGAGCGCCGCGCGGCCGTAGGCGAGCTGGCGCCGCGCGTCCGGGTCGAGCTCGAGCTCGATGCGTCGGTCGAAGATTCCGAGGAGCTCCCGGTAGCGCTCCGTGGTCCGGTAGAGCTCGTCGAGGGCGTGGATCGCGACGAGGTTCTCCGGCTCCTGGTCGTAGACCGCGCGGTAGTGGGCGATCGCGTCCTCGACGCGATCCACCTGCACCAGGACCTCGCCGAGCCGCAGCCGCAGCTCCGTCTGCGCGATCGGATCCGCCGCGCCGTCGATCGCCGACGCGTACGCGTCCACCGCCCGGTCCCAGTCCTTGGTCGCCTCCGCGAGGCGACGCACGTCGTCCTGGAGCACGTCGAGGGTCGGCTCGAGGGCGAAGGCCTCGAGCGTCCGCTCGTACGCGGCCGCCGGGTTCCGGAGGCGCTCCTCGTAGAGGCCGGCGACCTCGCGGAGCAGGTGGATGCGCTCGGCGTCGGTCTCGAGGTGGGGGAGCCGGATCTCGTACACCCGGACGAGCTTCTTCGCATCGCTCGCCTTCTCGTAGATCGGGCTGAGCGCCTCCGCGGCCGCGAGGTTGCTCTCGTCCTGGGCGAGGATCTTCTCGTAGGCCCGGGCCGCCCGATCGGGCTTCTCCTCCTTCTGCTCCCACAGCCGCGCCGCCCGGAAGAGGAGCTCCGAGCGCTCCTCGGGGGTCGTGTCCTTGCCCTCCGCCTCCCGCTCGAACGTGCGGATCAGCTCGCTCCAGCGCTCCGTGGTGGCGTAGAAGTCCTCGAGCTCGTCCCACGCCCGGAGCGCGATGTAGCGCCGCTTCAGCTGCTCCTGGGCGC
This sequence comes from Sandaracinaceae bacterium, assembly GCA_050331215.1. Classification (GTDB taxonomy): domain Bacteria; phylum Myxococcota_A; class Polyangia; order Polyangiales; family Sandaracinaceae; genus JBHJHB01. The sequence goes on from JBHJHB010000152.1 coordinate 10,423, forward strand.
GCCGGTCCTCCGGGTCGATCGCCAGCAGACGCTGGAACGTCCGCACCGCCCCCTCGTTGTCGCTGAGCTTGTCGGCGTAGATCATCCCGAGCTTCTGGAGCGACTGCTTCAGCGCCGCTTCGTCGGCGATCTGGTCGACCTGACGGTCCAGGATCTCGGCGAGGGGCTGCCAGTCCCGGCTCCGCTCGTACAGCTGGGCCAGCGCGGCGAGGGCCTCCGGGTGGTCGGGGTCGACGGCGGTGACGTCGCGCCAGAGCTCGATGCAGATGTCCGGCTTGCGGAGCCGCTGGGTCGCGAGCTGGGCGATCTCGACGGCCTCGTCGATCCGGTCCGACGGGTCCATCAACGTGGCAGCGCGCTGCCGGATGCGGACGAGCCTCTCCCAGTCCCGCCGCCGCTCGTACATCGCCTTGAGCTGCTCGATCGCCTCGAGGTTGAGCTCGTCGAGCTCCAGCACCTTCTCGAAGCACTTGATCGCCTCGGCCTGGTTCGACGACTTGTCGAGGTAGAGGCGGCCCGCCTCCGCGTAGGTCTCGATGCGCTCGTCCGGCGACTCCAGCAGGTCGCCCTTGGCGACCATCGACCGGATCATGTCCGACCAGCGCTTCTGCCCCTCGTACTTCGCGATCGCCTCGTCGAGCTCGGCGAGCTTCGCCGCCCGCTCCTCCTCGGTCAGCTCGACCGTCGGCTCCGCCTGCTCCGGGGTATCGTTGTCCGACTCGTGCTCGGCCACGGAACCTCCACGCGCCCCCGGCGCGGGAGCGCCTCACGACCGATCAGATCGGCCGCCGTCCCCCCATCTTGCGGGGGCGAGCCGGGATCCTAGCCGACCTTCGGTCGGCATGTCTCGATCCCGGGGGTTCGGCGTCAGGGCTGGCCGAGCTCGTCGAGACGGTCTCGCGCGGCGCGGAGGTAGTGCTCCTGCGCCTCGCCGGCCGCCGCGTCGATGTAGCGCTGGAGGTAGCGGCGGGCCTCGGCCTGGTCGTTCTGGAGGTAGTACGTCCAGCCGAGACCGAACAGCGCATCGTGCAGGCTCGGCAGCAGATCGATCGCCGCGCGGAAGTGCTCCACCGCGTCGGCGTAGTGCTCCTCGCCCATCTGCTGGTAAACGCTCGCCAGGAGGTTGTGGAGCCGCGCCTCGTCCTCGGTGCCCTCGATCACGACCTCGAGGCCGCCCTCGAGGACCTGGACGGCGAGGTCGGTGTAGCCGAGGTCGGCGTACATCCGGCCGAGCGCCGCATAGGCGTCCACGAAACGGGGACCGGCCTCGATCGCCCGGGTGTAGGCCTGGAGCGCCTCCTGGGGCTGGTCGAGGCGCTCGTGGACACGCGCGACGCGGTAGTGGGCCCGGAACAGGTTCTGGTCGAGCTCGAGCGCGCGCTGGAAGGCCGCGATGGCGCCCTCGTCGTCGCCGAGCTCGTAGAGGACCTCGCCGAGCTTCTGGTGGTAACCCGGCACCTGGTCGTTCGCGTCGATCGCGCTCCGCAGGTCGTCGCGGGCGCGCTCGAACTTGCTCATCTCCATGTGGACGATCGCCAGGTTCCAGTACGCCTGGTCGTTCGTCGGGTCGATCGCGGCGGCGCTCTCCAGCTTCTCGGCGGCCTCCATGAAGCGCTTCTGGCTGGCGTAGGTGACCCCCTCGTTCATCCGGGTCACGGACTCGACCCGATCCCGAGAGCAGGTCCCCCCCACGAGGGCGAAGAACCCGAAGGCGATGGCGGCGAGGCCGAGGAGGCGCGTGCGGAGCATGGCGGCCGATAGTAAGGAAAGCGCGCCGCGGCCTCAACCCGGGAGGCTCAGCCGCCCGAGGACTGCAGGCGGAACGGGTAGTTCACCCCGACCACGCCGCCGCCGTCCGGGGCCGGGAAGGTCCAGCGCCGGACCGCCTGGGCGATGCACTGCTCGACCTGCTGGTCCCGCAGGGTGCTGTTCGCCACCGTGGCGCGCTGCACCGCGCCCGTCGGGCTGATGATCCAGTTGATCACCACGCGGCCCTCGAGGTCGGGGCGCGTGTTGAGCTGCTGCTCGTAGCAGAACCGGACCTCGTTGAGGTGCCGACGCACGACGCGGCGGATGACCTCCGCCGAGAGGCTGCCGCGCACGTCGGCAGTGCCCGTCGCGATGCGCGGCACCCGGGAGCGACGACCGCCGAGCCCGCCCGCGCCCCGGCCGTAGCCCGAGCCGCTGCCGCCGCCGGCGCCGTGGCCGATCGTGCCGAGGTTGCCGAGGCCGATCGTGCCCTCACCCGTACCGCCGCCTCCGACGCCCGTGCCGCGGAGGCCGCGGCCGCCCGCGCCGTAGTTGGAGCCGGGCTGGTCCCCCATCAGGGCGCCGAGCGCCGCGAACGCGTCGTTGCCCAGGGCCACGTCGCCGTCCGGCGAGGCCGGCCCGAGGTTGGTCAGGAACTGCCGCAGCGCGCCGATCGCGCCCGCGTTCTGGGCCATCTCGATCTGCTGCTGGCGAGCCATCGTCGGGTTCGGGTTGTCCTCGGGGCCCCGGATCGCGAAGCGGTTCTTCGTCTTCTGCTCGTCGGGGTCGCCCATCTCCCCCTCGTCCCCACGATGGCGCTTGCCGGTGCCGCCCTCCTGCTCGTCGTCCTCGTCCTCCCACTCCGGGGTCTCCTCCTCGGGCGTCTCCGGGGGCTCCATCATGTACTGGACGAGGCGCGACTCCTCATCGAGCATGTTCAGGTTGAGCGCCGAGCGAGGCGGCAGCACGAAGAAGAAGATCGCGAGCAGCGTGGCGTGCGCCGCGAGCGACGAGCCGATGCAGATGCCGAGGATGCCCCCCAGGCCGGCGAGTACGAAGCCCGCGCCCACCCTCTTGCCCGCGGCGGTCGCCTTGACCTGGACGATGATCCCGTTGAGCTCGATGCGGGCGGTGGCGCCCTCGGGCACGGGGTACATCATCGCGCCGGGGAGGTCCGGCGATGGCTGGAGCTTCCCCTCGCCGCGGAGCTGGTCCCAGGTCTGGGACTGGCCCTCGCTGACCGTGACGTGGCCGGACGCGCCCTCCGGCACGATGACCGCCGCGCCGTTGCCGGCGGGCACGACCACGGGCAGGCGGTCGCGTCCGAGCACCTCCGCGCTCATCAGGTAGTCGCTGCCCGTGCCGCCGATCGTGAACGGCCGGGGCGGCGAGAGGTGCTCGACGTGGAGGATCGTGTTGTCCCCCCACATGATCACCACCTCGACCGCGGACGCTCCGGTCTCGACCTCCGCCGGGTTGACCGGCGCCCCACCCCCCTGGATGCCGTAGACGACGTCGGCGTCCGAGGCCGGCTGGGCCGCCGAGGCCGCGAAGGGGTTGGGCGGCGGGGCGGGCGCCTGGATGGGGTTCGCGGGCGGCGGGGCGAAGGGCGACGCGCCGGACGGCCGGGTCGGCTCGGGCGCCGCGGCCACCGGCGCCGGGGCCGGCGCCGCGGCCTCCTCCTCTGCGGCCTCGATCTCGACCACCGCCCGAGTGTCGCCGAACAGGATTTCGTCCCCGCTCTGGAGCTGGACCTTGTTGACCTTCTCGCCATTGACGATCGTCCCGGCCGAGCTCCCGAGGTCGATGATGAAGACCTCCGTCGGGGAGGTCACCTCGATCACCGCGTGCATCCGGGAGACCTTGTCGTCCTCGACGCGGAGGTGGCTCGAGGAGAGCTTCCCCACCTTGACGATGTCCTGGCGGAGGGTCTCCGTCCCGATGTGCTCTTCGCCCCGGTAGAGCTGGAAGGTAAGGGTTGCCTTGCCGCTAGCCACGTTGCCTCCGTGGGGCCCCCGGTGGCGCCCCCGATGGGGTGCGGGACCTCGGTCCCGCGTCGATGCTTCGCGGGCCGTGACGCCCGCCGGATTCAGGTGGGACCGCCGTCCCGCTCGCCTCGGTCGGGCCGGCGAGGGCCCTCACCCTCCCTTGGACCGCGCCGCGCCTCAAAGGTTCTCGACGGACTTCAGCATCTCCGGCACGAAGTGCTGCCGGATGCGGATCAGGGACTCCCGCCGCCCCCGGCGCCGGACGTTGAGCAGCTCGCCGTCGGGGCGCACGAGGTCACCGGTCAGGACCTCGTCCTCGAAGTTGAAGGTCTGGTCGACGTCGTCCTGGGCGAGCCCGACCGCAGGCCCCGCGAAGAGGGACAGCGACAGGAGAGCGGCGGTGAAAAGCGTCCTCATGGTGGGATGGCTCCGAACAGCGTAGGCCGTGACCCCGGTCGAGGGGCCACGGCGGGGGGTGAGCATAGGTAAGGTGCGGGTGGACCGTCAAACGGTCCGGTGAGCTTTTCGTGCGGGTCGAGCCGGGGACATCCGGCGCTCAGCCGTCGCCCCCCGCGTCCCCGCCGTCGCCACCGCCTCCGGCCTCCTGGAGCATCTCCTCCATCGCCTCCATCGTGGCGATGGTCTCCTCGATCAGCTGGAGGCGACCCGGACGGCAGGTGCCGGCCCAGATGCTGGCGTTCTCGTTGCGGCGCCGCCGGCGGCGCAGCGCGCGCCCCGTCAGCTTGCGGCAGCGACGCTCCACACCCTCGACGGCGTCGGCGAAGTCGGGGCGGTCCCGGGCGCGCTCGAGGAACTGCCCGAAGTACTCGGTCGCCCGCCGGAGCTGGGGGACCTCGCCGCCCTTGTAGTTGTGATAGAGGAGCGCGAGGTTGTAGTAGGCCTCGGGCCGCTGCGGATCGAGCTGGATCGCCTCGTTGTACTTGGCCTCCGCCTCGTCGAAGCGCTCGAGGCCGCGCAGGGCCATCCCGAGCCCGATCATCGCGTCGTAGTTCTCCGGGCTCAGCTCGTGAGCGCGGCTGAACACGCGCTCGGCGTCCGCGTAACCGCGGTAGCTCAGCGTGAGCTCGCCGAAGTTCATGTACGCCTCGAAGAACCGGTCATCGAGCTGGTAGGCGTACTCGAACTTCCGCAGCGCCTCGATGATCTTCCCCTGGCGGACGTTGATCAGCCCCCAGGTGTTGTAGATCGGCGCGTACTCGCTGTTGATCAGCTGGGCCTGGCGACAGACCACCTCCGCGAGGTCGAGCATCTGCCGGTTCCGGGCGGCCTGCTCGAAGTAGAGCAGCGCCATCTGGTTGAAGGCGGGCAGGTAGTCCGACTCGATCGCCAGCGCCCGGCGGAGGTTGTTGAGCGCCTCCTGCGCCATCCCCTCCTGGTTGCGCTGGATGATCGCGAGGTTGACGTAGGCCGAGGTGCACTGGTTGTCGTCCTCGACCGCGCGCTCGAACTGCTGGCGCGCCGTGGCCATGTCGCCGCGGCGCATGTCCCCCAGCCCGACACCCACCCGGGCTCCGCAGTAGCTCTCGTTCGTCGCGAGGGCCTGGCGATAGAACTCGAGGGCCTGGTCATCGTTGCGGCACCGGCCGCTGACGACGCCCATCATGTAGATCGCCTCGGTGAAGTTGCCGCCCTGGACCTGGTTGGCCTCCCGGAACTTCGCGAGGGCGTTCGCGCACGCCTCCTCGGTCCAGCCGCCCGCCTCGCCTTCGGCGGCGTCGAACAACGCGAGGGCGTCGGTCCATACGCCCTGCGCCCGCTCCGACACCTCCGAGCTGCCGCCGGCGGTCGTGATCGGCTCCCCTCGCTCGTCGGTAGCCGGCCGGTTCGCCTCGCCGCCGCCGCAGGCGACGAGGGCGAGAGCCGCGGCCCCGCTGATCGCTCGAGACAGGCGCATCGTCACTCCTCCTCGCTCGGGGTCGCGCTCTCGGTCACGGCATCGTCCCCGGTGTCGAGGTCGGTGTCGTCACGCTCGCTGATCAGGTCGACCCGACCCGGCCGGGCGAGCTGACGCTCCACGTAGTCCGCCTCGCCGCGGAGCTCCGCCGCGAGAGGGTACTGGGCCGCGTCGAGCACGTTCAGCTCGCGCTCGCACTGCTGGGAGAACTCGTTGAACCAGCGGACCTCGAGCGCGACCGACAGACAGGTCTCGAACTTCTCGAGCGCCGTCTGCTGGAGCGGTCGGGCCGCCTGCTCGAGGGCATCGATGTACACGCCCTCGAGCTCGGGGTCGTTCTCGATCTCCTCGGGGATCGGCGCCTGGCGGATCTGCTCCATGAAGCTGCGGTACATCTCCCCGATCCGGGCCGCGCTCGCGATCAGCCACTCCGGGATCTGGAGCTCGTTCACCCGGGCGTAGGCGGTCCGCGCCCGCTCCAGCGCCTCGTTCTTCTCCTGGAGCCACTGGGTGAAGTCCTCCTGCGCCCAGCGGGTCACCCGCTCCATGGTGGACCGGCCCCGGAAGCGCGGGAAGCGTACGGCGCGGAAGTCGTCGAAGGCGTACTCCGCGATGTTGAAGAGCGCCTCGGACGCGGCGTTCTGGGCGAGGGCAAGGATCCGGCCCTTCTCCTCGTCGCTCATCCCCTCCGCGTTCTGGATCCGCTCTGGCGTGTTGCGGTTCCACTCCGCGAGGGCGCGTTCGAAGTACCGGCGCGCGGTGTCCTTGTTGTCGAGGCCGAGCTCCGCGACGCCGAGCTGGACGTTCGCCCGGATCACCTGGTGGGGCTGGGCCCGGCGGCCGTAGCGGCTCAGCCAGTCGCGGTAGTGCTGGAAGACCCGGAACCAGTTCTCCTCCCGCTCGTAGATCGCGCCGAGGGAGAACATGACCTGCGCCGTCTCCTGGGGTCGGCGGCGCCGGTAGTTGCGCTCGAAGAGCTCCGCGTCGCTCACCGCGGCCTCCTCATCGCCGAGGCCCAGGCGGAAGAACACCGCGTTCTGGAGCGCCTCGTGGGCGACCGGGCACGTGTTGTTGTCCCGCTCCTGCTGCGTGCACTCGCTCCCGTCCTCGCCCGGGTACTCCCGGGCGAAGCGCTCGTACCACTCGGCGGCGGCGCTGTAGATCGCGAGCGCGTGGAAGTTGGCGCCGACGAGGTAGATCGAGCGGCGCGACAGCCGGCTGTCCGGGAAGTTCGTGATCAGGACCTGCCGGGTCCGGATCGCGCGGCCAAGCAGGCGGGCCGCCTCGAAGTTCTTCGCCGCGTTGAACAGAACCTCGTCGAGCGCGCCGCACTCGCGGTGCTCCCGCGCGATCGTGATGTAGGTGGACGCTGCGTCCTTGTAACGCCTCTCCCGCTGAGCGGCCTCGGCCTGCAAGCGCAGGGTGTCGCAGCGCAGCTGGTCGAGGACGCCGCACAGGTCGGGATGGAGCTCCCGGTCGGTGGGGGTGGAGCAGTAGAACCCGGCCAGCGGCTCGATCGAGTCGCGGATGTCGCCGATGCAGCTCGAGCGCATCCACCGCGTCCCGAGCACGTTCATCGAGTCGAGATAGAGATTGGCTGCGTACTCCGCGAGCTCGCTGTCGCGGTGGTTCCAGGCGATGTCCTTGAAGAGGAGCGCCGCCTCCTCGAAGCGGTTGGACTCGTAGTAGATCCGCGCCCGGCGGTACTTGATGGTCGGCAGCTCGTCGCTCTCCGCCACGAAGCACACGAAGCGCTGGAAGGCGTTGAGCATCCCGTTTTCGATCTCGCTGAGATCTCGGGGCGCGAGGCTCGGCTCCTCCGGCTCCTGGCCGCGGCGGGTGCGCCGGGCGGCCGCCTGGGACTGCTCTCGGGTACGCCGGTCGTCCGCTTCGAACTGCGATTGGTAGAGGTTGTTGTAGCAGAGCACCGCCGCGTAGGCGGCGTCGGACGTGTAGGGCCCCTGCGGGTCGAGGGCGACGACGCGGTCGAACGCCGGCCCGCAGAGCTCCCAGTTGTCGGAGCGCCAGAGCAGCTCGGCGTAGTAGTAGGAGATGTTGTACGCCGTCGGCCAGTCCCGACGCGCGATGTCCGGGAACTCGAGGTCTCCGAGGTCCGGGAACCGGTCGAGGATGATCTGGTAGAGCCTCGCAGCCTGCGAGATCGTCTGGACGTCGTTCGTACCCGGGACGTTCTGCTGCTCGTCGCCGATCGCCTCCCGGTGCCAGGCGGTGGCCAGCTCGACGAGGATGCCCGCCGTGGCCTGCTTGCACTCGGTGACCGCCTGCTGCGGGTGGGACTGCTCGGCGTAGGTGTCGAAGAGCTCCACCATCCGCCGGACCTCGAGGATCTGCTCGCCCTTCGGCTCCGAGCTGATCACCGCGTTGGCGACTCGGCTCTGCCAGTAGCAGACCCGGTCACCCCGCGGGTCCACGGCCATCAAGCGGTGGTAGGTCTCGATCGTCTGCGGCCAGAGCCCGGTGTCGTAGTAGAGCTCGGCGAGGTTCTCGAGCAGCCGTCTGGCCTGCGCCTCGTCCTCCGCGTAGCGGCGGAAGAACTCGAGGGCCTGCGCGGGTCTGCCGACGCGGGAGAAGGGAAGGACCAGCTCCCGGCGCGACTGGTCGGCGAGGTTCGACGCGTCCCTCGCCTCCGGGTTCTCGGTGGCGAACTCGATCACCCTCACGAACTGCGTGAGGGCCCCCCGCATGTCCTCGAGGTTGTAGAGCGCCCACGCCTTCTTGTAGAGCGCGTAGCCGAACACGGGGTTCCGGTCCGCGGGGATCTCGACGACCTTGTCGTAGAACTGGTTCGCCGCATCCATGTTGCCTTCGTTGAAGTAGAACTCCGCGAAGGACAGCCAGGCGTGCGGAATGTACTGGCTCTGGGGGAAGCTCTTGATCAGGCGCCGGTAGACCTGACGCGCCCGCTCGAACTGCCGCATCTCCTCGAGCCCGAAGGCGAGGCTGAACAGCACCCGGTCCATGCCCCGGTAGTTCGGGTAGTCGCGCACGAGGCGCGCATACTGGGCGATCGCCTGCTGGCGGTAGGCCTGGAGCTGCGACTCGGCCTCCCGCTGCTGCTGCTGGAGGCGCTGCACCTGGGCCTGGTTCTGCGCCTGCCGGGCCTGGAAGATCGGCTCCTCGAGCTCGCCCGCCCGGGTCTTGTAGATCTGCTGGAGCTCGAAGTAGGCCTCGGCGAGGCTGAGGAGGTACTCGGCCCCGCGCGGGTCGCCGTCCCGCAGCCGGTTGACCAGCCGCTCGAGGACCGTCACCTCGCGCTGGAGCAGCTGGAGCTCCCGAACCTCGATCGTCTCCCGGTTCTGCCGGGTCGCCACGTCGATGTCGATCGAGGGGCCGGTCGGCCCCGCGGTGGTCGGCTCCGGCCGGTCCCGCCGCGTCTCGCGGAAGTGGGACTCGGGGTTGGCCGCGGAGACCGCCTGCACCCCCGCCCGGCTGTCCGGCGGGGGCGCGTCCGTCGGGCAGCTCTCGACGTTGGACTGGGCGGCCGGGGCGATGCACACCCCGCTCGGCGCGGTGGGGATGCCCGGGGGCAGCTCGCTCGAGGCGGTCTCGTTCTGCGCCCCGGCGAGGAGCGGGATGCCGCCGGCGCAGAGGGAGGCGGCCGCGAGGAGGATCAGACGTTGACGACGCATGCTGGGGGACCTTTGGACGGATCACGACCGGGGGGAACCGGACGTCGGCGGGCGGGCGGGGCGGTCCGGGCGGTCCTCATCGACCGCAGCGCACGGTGACCTGCTGACGATAGAACCCGAGCTCGTCCCGCCAGAACTCTCCATTGAAGGGCCAGACCTGGTGCTCCTCGTCGACCTCGACGTCGAAGCCGGCGCTGCCCGAACGCTCCGTGATCTGCTGCTGCGCCTCGGCGCTGAGCTGGCCGCGCTGGAAGCGGGCGACCTCGACCTCGATCGTGTCGACCTGCGTCTGCAGCTCGACCAGCTCCTCGATCAGCCGCCGGTAGCGGCTCCGCGCGAGGTCGCCGGTCTGCTCGACCGCGAAGGACTTGGCGAGGTCGATGTCCTGGAGGATGCGGTTGCCGAGGTCGCTCCCCTGGAACTCGCCGGGCGTCGCGGCCAGGCGCTCCTCCTCGGCCTCGAGGAGCCGCACGTACTCGAGGTTCCGCAGCAGGGTCCGGTCGCTCAGGGCGCTCGCGACGATGCCGCGGATCCGGGGGCCGAGGTCCGCCTCACCGGCGCGCACCCGCTGCAGGAACGTGAAGAACTGCGTGTTGTCCTGGAACTGGGCCAGCGTGGCCTCCAGCTCCGACTGGACCGGGTCGTAGCGGTCGTGGAACTGCTGGATGATCGCCTCGGTGTTCTCGATCTGACAGGCGGTGAAGAAGATGACCGCCTTCACGACCAGCGCCTCGGGGTAGTAGGCGTCGTCGAAGAAGGGAGAGTACAGGGTATGGATGTTGCCCATCGCCCGGGAGTACTCGTTGGCGAGGAAGAACGCCCAGCTCTCCTCGAAGAGGGAGTCGAGCCAGTACTCGCTCCCGACGTCGATGCGGTTCCAGGCCTCGACGGCGTTGCTCAGGAGCCGCCCATCCACCGCCGTGTCCCCCGTCTCGGGGTCGGTGCGGTTCGAGGCCGTGTAATACACGCGAGCCAGCGAGAGCCACGCCAGGTCGAGCATGCGGCTGGTGTCCTCGACGCCGCTCACGCCCTCCCCGATCGCTTCGATGATCGCACGGAAGGCGGCGATCGAGGGCTGCGCGCTCCGCTGACGGACGTGCGAGATGCCCTCGAAGAAGCGAGCGTAGACGTAGTAGTCGCTCTCCCGGTTCACCAGCTGAAACAGGCGGATCGCTTCGTCGAAGTTCTGCTGCTGGTACTGGAAGCGGCCCATCAGGTAGATGAGCTGATAGTAGAGGGTCCGGGTCTCGTCGTTGTTGAACTGCTCGAGCTCGTCGGTCCCGTAACGGCCGACCTTCTCGATGATGCCGGCCGGCTCCGGCAGCTGGGTGGCGAGCTGGGCCAACCACTGCAGGGTCTGGCCGAAGTACTGGTGGTTCGTGTTCTGGGTGATCTCGTCGAAGATCGCGAGGGCGGACTGGTAGAACCGGAGGTGATAGAGGGCCTTACCAAGGAAGAACTGGCCCTTCTGCACGTTGGCGGGGGCGTCCTGGGTCTCGCCGCTGACGACCCGCTGGAACTGCACGGAGGCCTCGAGGTAGCGCTCCTGGGCGTAGAGGCGCAGGGCGTTGGCCATCGCCTCGGACGGCGGGCCGTCCTCGGGGGGCAGCGGCTCCTGGTCCGTGTCCTCCACGCTGAAGACCATGTCCTGCGCGTGGGCGGGGGCCGCCGGGGCCAGGGTCAGAACGGAAAGGCCAAGAACACACAGGCCAAGGTCACGCCAGGCCGGAAGGATCCAGGCCAGAGCGGTCGGGGCCACGGGGGAGGGCCCCACCTCTCGTCGGTCATGCCTCATGGGCTCGTCCTCGATGAAAGCGCGCGCGTAACACTCGCGGGTCCGGTTAATCCCTCGCAGGGGCGATTCGGTCGTCCCCGCCGCCGTCGGCGCCCGACGGCGGCCTGAAGCGACCGCGAAAACATCCGTGATTTCGTTACCTTAGGCTGCGAGGAGCCGAAAGGATAGTTAGGCCGCGAGGCGCTTGTCAAGGGAGGTCGCCTCCGACGGGGAGAATGGGGTGCTGCCGAGCGGGGCGCCGGGGCCTGCCGCGTGACGCGGTCCACCGCGCGCGCCGGGTCAGCTTGACTTGGTCGACACCCTTCACTTAGCTTTCGGCTCCTTTTCTTCGGGAGGCGCCTGTCCTCCGAGGGCCACGTCGACCGCATGAGACCCCCACACCGGGGCCTGCTTGGCCCGACCCCGTACCTTTTCTCACTTCCCTGGAGACGGGAACGCATGTCCCTTCGCGCTCGGTCCCTCCTGGCCCTCGGGGCCGTCCTCCTTCTCGGCGCGCTCTCCGGCTGCCGCGGCAACGGCGTCGGCGATCCCTGCCTGCCGGAGGCGATTCCGGAGGGTGGCTTCGACCCGAACGAGTCCCAGCTCGAGACGAGCAGCGTGCAGTGCCGGACCCGCACCTGCCTCGTGTTCCAGCTCGAGGGCGACCCGGAGGAGATCTGCGATCCCGCGAACCCGGTCCCCGACTGCGTCGCGCAGGCGCAGGTGGACGCGCGCGTGTTCTGCAGCTGCCGGTGCTCCGGCGCGGGGGACCTGAACGCACCGCTCTGCAACTGCCCGAACGACTTCGTCTGCGTCGAGGACCTCATCGGGGGCGGCGGGGGCGGCGTCGAGGGCGGCTACTGCGTGCGATGCCGGTGCGAGGGCGACGGGCTCGACCCCGACTTCCCCGAGTGCGACCGGTGCCCCGGCAGCAGCTGACGCCCCTCCTCCACGGTCGATGACCGCCGAGACCACGGTCTAGAACGCGTCGGGAACGTACGTCACGCACGGGCGGTCCCCGTCGAAGCTGACCGCGGCTGCGTCGAAGCGCACCGCGGCGCCGAGGCGCCGCCGCTGCTGAGGCGCCGCGGCGAGCCAGCGGCCCGCGGCCTCCCTCAAGCGGGCCACCTTGGCCGGGTCGATCGACTCGAGCAGAACGCCAGGCTCGCCCCGACGACGCGCCCGGACCTCGCAGAACACCGTGACGCGGGCCCCGGCCAGCGCGGGCTCGTCCGGCTCCGCCGGCGCCTGCGCGATGATGTCGATCTCGAGCCGCTTGACCCGGACGTTGCGCCCGAGGATGCGGTAGCCGCGCCGGCGCAGCCAGGCGCAGACGATCGTCTCCGCCGCACGCCCGAGCTGTGCGCGATCCGGGCGCGCGCGCCCTCCCCCCTGCCGACCGTCGACCATCGCCGCCTCGCCTCCTCGGCGAAGCATCGGCCCGGCCGACGCCGGGGTTGCGTGGGTGGCGCCCGGCCCGCCGGGGCCGGCGTCAGGACCCCAGCTCGCCCGCGATCTTCGTCCGGAGGGCACGCAGCTCGGCCACGAGCTCGGGGTCGACCTGCGCGCCGACCGCGCGCTCGAGGGCGCGATCGAGCTGGGCGAGGTCGTCGTTCCGGCGCGCCCGAACGGCGACCATCATCTCCTTGAACGCCTCACCGACGTCCTGGAGCTCGTCGCCTCGCCGGAACCCGCCCCGCACCGCCAGGTTCCCGCGCTCCACCTGCCGGAACAGGAGCTTCAGCTTGTAGGCCGGCCCCACGACCCGGTGCGTGATCAGGATCCCGGTGAGACCGAGGCTCACCGCGAGCACCGCCACCAGGATCAGGATGCCCAGAACGATGTTCAGGGCGACCTGCCGATCCTGCGCCTCGGCCTGTTCCCGGAAGAACTCGAACTCGTCGTCGAGGCCTCCCTGCATGACCATCATCTGGGTCATCTCGTGGGAGTACTGGTAGGCCTTGAGGCCGAGCCACGTCCCGACCGCGGCGGTGACGAGGACCGTCACCATCACGACCATCCCGGTGTACTTGAGCTGGAAGCTGGGGACGAGAAGGTAGTTTCGCAGGCGCCGCTGGTGGCGCCCGCCGCCTCTCGTCTTCACGCCCTGCGACTTCATCTGCTCGGCTTGGGTGGCCATCGCCTTCTCTCGGTCGGGAATCCTACCCGTTCGGTCCGAGCCGGTCCACGGAGCGCTCAGCGACGCGAGGCCGAGATCTCCATGACATGGCTCAAGTTTCGCATCGCGGCCCGGAACGCGCCGTGCACCGCGGCCCGCTGGGCGCGGGGCCCGCTGCCGCCGATCACGGTCGCTGCCCCCCCGAGCTCCGCCTGGATGTTCCGCGCCGGGTAGGACTGCACCACGATCGAGACGCGCGCCCGCAGCCCGCCCGACGGGGTCGTCTCGAGCTCGACGATCGAGGCGTCGAGGTAGATCCCGACCATCGGCCGCTGGGCGAGCACGGCTCGGGCGGCCCGGGGCGTCTCGTCGGCAGGCGCGAGCCGGACGCCGTCCATCTCGGAGGTCACCTCCACGATGAAGGCCCGGGCCCCGTCGAGGACCCCCCGGTCGACCTCCGGGTCCCGGCTCGCCGGCCGGCCGACGCCGACGTAGAACCGCGCCGGTCCCGCCGTCGAGCCGCCCGTGGCGGCCCGCTCGAGCTCGCGGATCGCGTCCTCGACCGCGCTCCGGACCACCGCCTCGGCGTCGCTGCGGTGACGGCGCAGGGCGTCGAGGACCGACGGGTCGCCGTGGCGCGCCAGGGACCTCGCCGCCGCGGCGCGGACCGCGGGGTGCTCGTCGCCCAGCGCGCGGGAGAGGCCGCGCAGCACCGCCGGCTCCGTCCGCACGTCGCCCAGCGAGATCGCGGCCTGCGTGCGGACCCGGAACATGCTGGACGTGCTCAGCATCTCGAGGAGGTAGTCGGCCCGGTCGTCCGCGCGGGACGGAGCCGCCGCGAGCAGGAGCGCGACGGCGAGCGCCCGCGCCCCCCACGCCGTCCACCGTCCTCGTCGAGGCATCCCTCGACGAGGGGGTCCCCACACCGTCACCTCCGCCACCTCTCTCCTCCCGCGCGTACCCTTCGACGCGTGGGATGCGCCGGGCTTCAGCGGGGCGGAGTATCGCGCGGCGGGCCGCTGCGGAGCAACGCCGTCTTGCCGACCTCCCGCGCTGGCGGCACCGTCGGCGGGTGCGCCGGGCCGCGATCGGCACTGCCCTCCTCCTCGCCGGCTTCCCTGGCGGCTTCCCTCGGGCGACCGCCCAGCCCACCGTGCGGGTGCGGGCGGAGACGCGGATCGAGCTGCGCATCGACCGCAGCCCGGGCCTGGTTCTGGTCTCCGGCGTGCTGCGGGACGACCTCGGCGCGCCCCTCCCCGATCGCGCCGCGCGCCTCCGCCTGGCGGACGAGCGTGGGATGGCGGTCGGGTCGGCGCGCCGGTCGACGGGGAGCGACGGGTCCTTCGCCGCCGGCTTCGACGTCGACCCGGGGAGCTACGAGGTTCGGGCGACCTTCGCGGGGGACGAGGTGTACCGGGGCATCGAGGCGGTCCAGCGGCTCGACCTCGACCGCGCCCACGTCCGCCTCGACGTGGAGATCCGCGCGGGCGGACGGCTCGACCTGACCCGGCCCACCCACGTCGTCGAGGTCACCGCGGTGAGCGACGAAGGCGGAGGCGGCCTCGACGTCCAGCTCGACAACGAGCTCGGGCGCCGGCTGGCCGCGGGGCGCACCGACGGGGGCGGGCGGCTGCGCTTCACGGTCGCGAGCGATGAGCTCGGCCCCCCCTCCACCGGCCGTCTGATCGCGCGCACCGCCGGCGACGACCGGCGCTCCAGCGCCCAGACGGAGGTCCCGATCACGCGGTTTCGCCCCACCCGGCTCTCGCTCGACTGGGCGGGCGACAGCGTGGCGCGAACCGGCGACAGCCTCGAGGTGGAGGGCCTGCTCGACGACGCGGCCGGGCCCCTCGCGCGCAAGGCCGTCGGCCTGTTCCTCGACGGCGAGCACGTCGCCACGCTGCTGACGGACCAGGCCGGTCGCTTCCGGGGGGAGCTGGACGCTCCGCCGACGCCCGGTGAGGTCGAGGTCGGCGCGCGCTACGAGGCCGACGCGCCGTGGCGGACCGACGGCGAGGCCGACGCGCTGACCCTCACCGTCCTGAGGCGCACGTCGACGCCGTGGCTGTGGCTCATGGTGCCCGTCGTGCTCAGCGCGGCCGGCTTCGTCGTGCTGTCGCGTCGTCGCCGGGGCGCCACGGCCCGGGCGGCCGCGGCACCCGCGGTCCGCCGGCCGGGCATAGACCCCGGCGAGCGGCGGTCCCGGGCGCCGGGATCGACGCGGATCGACGGAACCGTCCTCGACGTCGATACGGGGCGACCGCTCGACGGCGCCCAGGTGGTCCTCGAGGGCCCGGACCCGCGGGGCGACACCACCGGCGAGGATGGGGCCTTCGTCTTCCGCGAGGTGGCCGCCGGGACCCACCGCCTGCGGGCCCTGGCGCCGGGCTACGCCGCGACCGCCGCCCAGGTGCGGGTCCCACACCGAGGGGAGTGGAGCCCGATGACCGTCCGGCTCCAGAGCCTGCGGGAGCTCGCCGTCGCCACCTACCGCCCGGTGGCCGAGCGCCTCGCGCCGGGGCGCGGGTTCTGGGCGCTGTTCACGCCGCGCGAGCTCCAGGAACGCGCGCCCACGCGGGCCCGGCCGCCGCTGAGCGCCCTGACCCGCCGCCTCGAGGAGGCCGCCTACGGCCGGCGCCCGCCCGCGCTCGAGGACGTCGAAGGCGTGCGCCGCGCCGCGGACGAGGTCGCCGCAGCCCTCGAGGAGGGCGAGCCCGACGGGTCGCGTTGACGGCCGCTCCGGCGCCTTCCTATAGTGGGCCGCCCCTCGGGCGGGGACACCCGCTCCTCCCCCAGGAACAGCATGCCGACGGCCCTCATCATCGCTATCGCAGTCGTGGCCGCCGTGGTCCTGGTGGCGGTGGTCACGCTGCTTCGGCGCACGCCGAAGCCGCCCGAGGCCATGCCGCCGCGCGCGGACCGCCCCCCCGCCCAGGCGGCGCGCCCACCGGCAGAGGAGGGCTCCCGCCCGTCCCCGGCGTCTCCACCGTCGCGCGAAGCGACTGCCCCGTTCTCGGCGGAGGCGCCGGTCCCCCCGGCGGGAGCGGTGCCGACGGTGGCGGTGCCGAGCCTCGACGACGCGGCGGAGCCGACCCCGGACACCGCGGCGACGGTCGAGATGGGCGCGGAGGACCTCCAGGAGGAGCTCCCCACCCAGGAGATCGACATCGAGGAGGCGGACCTCGGCGCGGCGGGCGTGGCGGCCCCTGCGCCGACGTCGTCGGCGCCGCCGAAGGAGGCGGCGGCCCGGGTGCAGGACGTGGAGGCCCTCCGCAAGGGCCTCGCGTCCACGCGGGGCGGGTTCATCGCGCGCATCGCGAAGCTGTTCGGGGGCCGACCCGAGATCGACCCGGAGCTCCTCGAGGAGCTGCAGGAGCTGCTGATCACGGCCGACATCGGCGTCGCGACGTCGGAGCGGATCCTCGAGAAGCTCCGCGAGCGGATGGGCCGTCAGGAGCTCCAGGACGAGGAGCGGGTCTGGGCGGCGCTCCGGGAGGAGGCCCGCGCGATCCTGGCCCGCCCCGCCCGCCCGATGAGCCTCGACCAGACGCCGAGCGTGGTGCTGGTCGTCGGGGTGAACGGCGTCGGCAAGACGACCACGATCGGCAAGCTCGCCGACCGGCTCACCAAGGAGGGCCGCAAGGTGCTCCTCGCGGCGGGCGACACGTTCCGCGCCGCGGCCGTGCCCCAGCTGGAAGTCTGGGGCCGGCGCACCGACTGCGAGGTGGTGAAGGGGAAGCACCGCGCCGACCCGAGCTCCGTGATCTTCGAAGCGATCAAGCGAGCTCAGGACGAGGGCGTCGACGTCGTGATCGCGGATACCGCCGGCCGCCTCCAGACCAAGACCAACCTGATGGAGGAGCTCAAGAAGGTGCACCGGACCGGCGAAAAGGCGCTCGGGCGCCCGATCGACGAGGTGCTCCTCGTGCTCGACTCGACCACCGGCCAGAACGCGGTCCAGCAGGCCCAGCTCTTCAAGGAGGCGATCCCCGTCAACGGGGTCGTCCTCACCAAGCTCGACGGGACCGCCAAGGGCGGCGTGATCCTGCGCATCGTTGACGAGCACGACCTGCCCGTGCAGTTCGTCGGCGTGGGCGAGCGGGTGGAGGACCTCCGGGAGTTCGACGCGAGCACCTTCGTCGAGGCGCTGTTCGCCAAGCCCGACGGCGAGGCCCAGGCGGCATGACCCCGCCGCGTGCCCACACCCGGCAGAGGCCCTCCGGAGCGCCGGTCCGACGGCGGAGCCATGAATGCTCGTTGCTCTGCCGAAGGACCGCATGATATAGTCGCGCCCGTTTTCCTCAAGCAGGCGATTCGGCAACGATTCCCGTACGTTGCTGAGGATAACGGCCCCTTCGAATCGACTTGGAGAACGTGACTGCACCCACCGAGACCCAAGCGCAGCGCGACGTCGCCCGACGGCGAAGCGCAGCGGCTCGGTGCGCGGCAGGGGCGTTCGCGGTGGAAAGGTTCACCATGACGAGAGCTGACATCGCCCGGTGGGCGCTTGCGCTGGCGCTGGCCACGGCAGCCACGGGACCGGCGTCGGCCTGGGCCCAGGACGACGCCGACATGGTCTTCGGCGAGGAGGAGTCCGGCGACGAGGGCGCCGACATGGACTTCGCGGGCGCGGGCGACGACACCGGCGGCGACACCGACATGGACTTCACGGACGAGGGGGCCGCCGGGGCGGAGGAGGGGGCGCCGACGGGCGACGACGCCCTGTTCGAGGACCTGGCGACACCCGAGGGCCCGGTGGAGGACGCGGTCGACGAGGGGCCGCGCCGACGGGTCGTCGACGAGACCATCTTCGCCGTCCAGCGGCTCTACGCGCTGCGGATCAACCGCGTGGAGCTGATCCCGTCGGTGGCCTTCAGCCTGAACGCCCCGTTCGTCAGCCGAACGGCGGTCAGCCTCGGGCTGAACTACTGGTTCACCAACGTCCTGGCGATCGGCGCCAACTTCCTCTGGTACGACGGCCTCGAGTCGGAGACGAACCTCAACTTCCTCGTCCGACGCTCGACCCGCCTCGCGGTGCCGATCAACGAGTACCAGTTCGGCACCCACCTCAACTTCACCTACGTCCCCCTGTACGGGAAGTTCGCGGCCTTCAACGAGTTCATCTTCCAGTGGGACGCCTACGTCGTCGGCGGCGTCGGCATCCAGCGGACCCGGCCGATCCCGGTGATCGACCCCGAGGTCCGGACCTTCGACTGGAGCGTGCGGGTAGCGTTCAACCTCGGGGTCGGCATCCGCGTGTTCCTCACCCGCTGGCTGTCGATCTTCGGCGAGATCCGCAACTACATGTACCTGGAGCAGCTCGAGGCGCTCGACGTGGCTCTCGGTCAGGACCGCTTCGACCCGGAGACCTGGACCCAGGACAGCCCCGCCTTCACGAGCAACGTGACGGTCCACCTGGGGCTCACCTTCTTCTTCCCCTTCGAGTTCGAGTACCGGCTGCCGCGGTGACCCCGGTTGTGAGGAACGTGACCATGACGACCCTTCGCCTGCTCCTTCTCGCCGCCGCGTGCCTGTCCGCGATCGCCGTGGCCCCAGCACCGGCCGCGGCCCAGGAGATCCAGATCACCGGCCCCCTGGCCGGCCAGCCCGCGGTCCGGCGCATGCGCCAGTACCGGGCCAACCGCATCCAGCTCCTGCTCCCGACGGTCGGCTACACCCTCCAGGACCAGTACTCCCGGAGCCTGATGACCGGGCTCGAGGCCAACGTCCACTTCACCGACTACCTCGGGATCGGGGTCTTCGGCGCGCTGGCCAACTTCGGCGCCAACTTCCGCATCAACACCGACCTGACGGCCCAGGTGCGGCAGAACGGGCAGACCACCCGGAGCAACCGGCTGAGCATGCCGTCCCCCGACGCAGTGGAGGGGCTGACCGGTGGCTTCCCCGACCAGGTGGCGCGGCTCCAGGGGCTCGTCTCGCTCCAGCTCGTGTTCGCGCCGCTCCGAGGCAAGCTGTCCCTCTTCCAGGGCGCCTTCGTCGACACCGACTTCTACATCTTCGCGGGGCCGGCCCTCGGCTTCGTCGCGGAGCGGGCCAACCTGGTCGGGGAGGACGCGGAGGTCTGCCTGACGGACCCGCCGCCCGGCGAGGGGATCGTCAGCGACGACTGCCTCCTGACCCAGGCCCAGCGCAAGAACCGGGTGGCCTTCACGGGCACCTTCGGCCTCGGCCTCAACCTCTACTTCAACGACTTCATCGGCATGGCGATCCAGTACCGGGCCTTCCCGTTCGCGATCAACCCGGGTGGAACGGACGAGGCGGGGGCCCCGCGCAACGGCGCGACCGTCAGCCAGCCCGACAACCAGATCGACGGGGCCGACCGGCGCTTCTACTACCACCACATGATCAACCTCGGGTTGATCATCACCCTGCCGCCCCAGGCGAACCTGACCCAGTAGGGGGCTCAGCGAAGCTCCTCGGGCAGGTCCTGCGCCTGGCCGATGAACATCAGGAGCAGAGCCCGGCCGCCCTCCTCGTTGGCACCGAGGGCGATCGTCCATCGCGTCACCTGCGAGGAGTCGATCGCCCGGCGCCCGTCGAAGCTGAACATCGTGCGCCCGTCGGGGAAGAGCACGATCGAGAAGGGCCGCTGGGCGACGAGCCGGACCGGGGGCTCCGTCAGCGCCCGGGCCACGCCGACCAGACCGAGGACCAGCGGGACCTCGTCACCCGCTTCGAAGTCGTAGAAGACGATCTGTCCGCTATCCTGAGCCGCCTCGATCTCGGCCGCGGAGGCCGTGGCGAAGCGGACGTGGGGGTAGGTTCCTCCGCCGCAGGCGACGCAGGCGAAGGCGACGAGGGCGGGGACCAGGCATCGATCGAGGCGCATGGTCGGGCACCCTACACGGCTCCCGAGCCGGAGCGGAAGCGCAACCCGCGCTCGACACGAGCTCTTGACACGCCCCGGGGGGCGGAGGGTGGCCGGCGCGTCCCTCAGCGGCGCTTCTTGCGCTTCGGGGCCACCCGACGGGACGTCGGCGCCGCCGAGGCGGCGGTGGAGGCGGCCGCGGAGGCCTGCTGGGGCACGCCCTCGCTGTCGATCCGATAGCCGGGCGGCAGGTCCGCCTCCACCGCGGCGCGGGCCACGCCGAGGGACCAACCCCGCCGCGCGAGGCCCTCGAGTGCCCTCGCCTTGACGCGGAGGCTGTCCTCCTCGGCGAGGGCGGCCAGCAGCTCGTCCCGCACCGACTCCCCGTTGTCCTGCGCCAGGGCGGCTCCCATCGCGTGGAAGCGCGCCGTCTCGTTGACGTCCTGGAAGAAGGGGACGACGGCCGCGGCGATGTCCGGGTGCCGGGCCTCCTCGAGGGAGGAGAGGATCACGAGCTTCTTCTGCGGGTCCCGCTCGTACTCGGTGTCCATCTCGGCCAGCACGGCCAGCATCTCCTGGGTGAGCTGGGGCTCGGGCACGAGCTCGCCGAGGATCCGCAGGGGCCAGCTCGGGCTGTCGTGCTGGCGCAGCGCCCGGCGGACCGGGGCGACGGCGGCCGCGCCCGCGCGGGCGATCCAGCGGAACGCCTCGTCCTTCTCCTCCCCGTCGGTGATCGAGGGGTCCACCGTGAAGGTGAAGCGCGCCATGAGGGCGCCGATGGCCTCCTCCCGCTGGTCCCCGCCCTTGGCCTCGAGCTCTCCGCAGCCCACCTGACCGAGGACCTGGATGCTCTCCCACCGGTCGGGCGCCTGCGCCCGCTTGTTGCCCACGCGCTTGGCGTGCTTCGGTATCGCGGCCTTGCCCTTGCCGAAGAGGCCGAAGAGTGCCATCCGAGCCTGCTCCCTTCCCGCTCGCTCGATAGCCCGCGCGGGCGGTGCGGGTCGGCCTCGTGGCCGGTTGGCCGCCGTCAGCGGATGAGCACGGGCCGCAGGTTCACCTGCGTTCCGCGCACGTGTACCTGGAAGCGCACCATCCGGCAACCGTGCTTCTGGATCAACGCTCGCTCGTTGGCCTGGAGCCGCTGCACGAAGCGGTCCTGGGTGATCGCGGAGACGTCCTCGCCGATCGCCTCCTTCGCCTCGACGTACGCGTGGTAGATGCGCACGTAGTAGGCCCCCTCGGGCTCCGCCGCGAGAGCGGCGGCGACGTCGGGGTCGACGGCCTCCCCGTCCTCGCGCATGGCGCCCGCCGCCGGGTCGGGCACCGCAGGCGCGGCGAGCTCCGCCTCGGTCTCCGGATCCTGCCAGGGCGCGCCGGGGGGACCGGAGATCCGGCCCTCCTCGTCGGACTCCGGTGTCCCGGTGAACACGTTCAGCAGCTGGTTGATGCCATAGGCCAGCCCCCCGAGCTCCGCGCTCTCGATGTCGAGGCGCAGGTCGGTGCGACCGTTGATCACGGCGAGGACTCCCTCCTCCATCCGCTCGATCGGGGCGAGCATCCCGTTGACCACCAGGTACCCGTAGATGACGACCACGATCGCGCCGAGCAACGTGATCAGCAGGATGACGTGGACCATCGACGCCCGGGCCGCGCCCGCGCTCCGGTCACCGAGGATCGCGAAGGCCGCATCGCTGGTCTGGCTCATCGGGACCGGAACGCTCACCCCCACGTACTGATCGCCGCCGAGCTCGACCGGCCACGGGCCGACCACGGCATCGTCACCGGCGCCGATCACGGCGAGGGTGTGCTCGCGCGCCTCCCCGTCGTACAGCGCGGACCCGAGCTCGTCCGAGAGCGGCTGAGGCAGGGTCGAGCTGTAGATGCCGTCGGGGCCGAGGATCGCGAGCTCCAGATTGCCGAAGGGCTCCACGAGGCGCTCCGCCCAGGCTCGGGAGAGCTCCTTGCCGACCACCAGCGCGCCCACGACCTCCGCGCTCGGGCTCCGGATCGGGGCGATCCCCACGAGCAGGAGCTTCGGCTGACCGGCGCGGCTCGAGAGCCAGAGGTCGGTCGTCGCCACGCCGTCCTCGAGGACCGAGGGCAGCGCGGCGAGCTGGCTCCTCAGATCGAGGCCGAAGTCCCGGTTCGGGTCGCGGTCTCGGGCGATCACGCGACCCTGGTGGTCGGTCAGGTAGACCACCTCCGTGGTCAGCTGGTTGCGCTGGGTCCCGGAGAAGTGCTGCGCGACCCGGTTGGCCTGGCGGTGGGCCCGCCGCCGGGCGAGCTCCTCGGTCGGCGCGATGAAGACCCCGGACCGGGTGGCCGCCTGGGCCTGGACCTGCTCGGCGAGCTCCCGTGCGCCGAGGCCGTGAAAGCGGGCGAGCAGGCTCGCGTCGTTGACGACCCGGCGATCGACCTCCTCCTGGTAGGCGCTTCGGAGCTGGAACCAGGTCAGCGCCCAGGCCGAGAGGCCAACGAACACGACCGCGACCAGGTTGCCGACGATGATCTTGGTGCGCACGCTGGGCCTCGCTCGGTGCGGGGGCGTTCGGGGGCGGGCAGAGCGGTCCCCCCGGGGTCCCGCGATTATCGCCGCCCGCGGCGAGGGCGGTCAAGATCCCGGGCGCGGCCGAGATGGATGGTTTCTCGAAGCCTTTCGGCGACTTAGAGGGCTACGGAGCCCGCTCTGGCGCCCCGCCCTGGCGCAGGTGGAACCGGTGCCCGGCGGGGAGCGTCACCGTCGTCCGGCTCAGCGAGGCGTCGGGCCAGCGGACCTCGACCTCCGCCTCGCAGGCCGTCCCGAGGCCGAAGTGGAGAACCGGGTCGCGCTGCGCGCCGTAGAGACCGTGGCCGCCGTCCACCTCCTGCACCTGGGTCAGCTCGTCGGTCCGCACCGTCACCCGCGCCCCGATCGCCGCGCGGTTCGTGCCGTCGGCGCCCTCGAGCCGGAGCTGGAGGAAGTTGCCCCCGTCCCCGGCCACGTTCTCGAACAGGCGGACCTGCATGGTCGGGTAGCAGTCGAGGGGGGCCGAGTCGTCGCAGCGGAACCGGTTGTGGCCGACCACCATGTCGAGGTCGCCGTCCCGATCGAGGTCGGCGACCGCGACCCCGTGGCTGCGGTGGTGGTCGATGCCGTCGGCCGGAGGGACCTCGGTGAAGCGCAGGTCGCCATCGTTGCGGAACAGGAGCCCTCGGTTGCCCGGGTAGTCGCTCGCGCCCTGGTACAGATCGAGGCGGCCGTCGTTGTCGAAGTCGAGGAGTGCGCCGGTCATGTGGCCCTCGTCCCAGGTGACCCGGTCCCCGTGGTCGATCGCGAGGCCCAGCGCGTCATCTCCCGGCCGCCGGAACACCGGGTCCGCGCCGCCCTCGTTCACGAGGACCTCGCTCCCGTCCGCCCCAGCCCCGGCCCACCAGTGACGGATCTCGTTGGTGACGAGGTCGAGGTCGCCGTCGTTGTCGAGGTCGCCGCAGAGCGTGGCGCCGCTGTTGCCCCCCATGCGCCACGGCTCCCGGTCCCGCGCGTGGACCCAGCTCGGGAACGTCTCGCAGGGCCGGGCCGGGTCGAGGGGCGCCGGGCAGCCGACCGCCGGTGAGGGCACCCCGAGGCAGCCCTCGCCGCTCGGGCACACCTGGCAGAAGCAGCGCGCGAACTGGTTGTCCTCCCAGGTCCCGTCCTCGTCGTAGGCGTAGCCGCTCTCCACGGCCCGGTTCTCGTAGGTGACCTGGCCGCCCTCGAGGCGGGCCTGCCACAGGTGGTTCGGCGAGCGTCCGTAGCTCGCGACCAGCAGCTCCGCGTAGCCGTCGTCGTTCAGGTCGCAGGCTGCGCCCGACCACGCCCGGGTGTGGGCGCGGCCCGCGTTCATCTCGTCGAAGTCCAGCCAGTCGAGCGTCGTGAGGCCGAGCGCGTCGGTCGCGTCCCGGAAGCCGCCGGCGGCGTCGCCGAGGTAGAGCAGGTCCTGCTGGTAGACCTGGCGATTGCCGCTCGGGTAGTTGTGCTGGGGGGTGAACAGATCGATCGCGCCGTCGTGGTCGACGTCGACGAACACGCCCCCCGCCGGGGCATCGATCACGTCGGCCCGGCGGACCGGGCTGTCCTCGGGCCCCAGGGTGAAGGCGCCGGCTCCGTCGTTCAGAAGGAGCTCCGTCGTCTCCCGACCGACGGCGTCCCAGTCGCTCGTGGTCAGGCCGCTGAAGGCGTCGAGGTCCCCGTCGTTGTCCACGTCCGCCCAGCTGACCGTCTCGACCGGCCGGCCCCCTCCCTCCTCGGCGTTGCGTCGAGCGAGGAAGCCGGAGCGCTCGGTCACGTCCTCGAAGCGGCCGCTCCCGGTGTTGCGCAGGAGCCACGTCCGGCGGCCGTCCGCGCTCTCGAAGTCCTCGACCCCGAGGCGCCCTCGCCGGACCTCGAGGTCGGACCAGCCGTCGCCGTCGAGGTCGGTCACGGTGAGCTTCACGCCCTCGACGCCGAGGTCGACGAGACCCCAGGCCTCGGTGGCCTCGCGGAAGGCCCGGTCCCCTGGCGCCCACGCCGTGCCTGGCCCGCAGACCGCAGCGGGGAGCGCCGGCCCGCACACGTCGCCCTCGAAGCATGCCTCGCCCTCGCCGCACGTCGGACCGTCGACGCCGCCGCAGTGGCAGAGGCCATCCTCCACGCTGCAGCTCGCCCCGTCCCCGCAGGTGACGCCGGCGCAGCGGTCGCCGCTGCACGCGCCCAGGGCGACGCACATCGAGAGGAGGGAGAGGAAAGCCAGGGGCGAGAGCGACGACGGTCCCATCCTCCGGACCCTACCGAAGGGGCCGGGGGGAGCGAAGGGAGCGCGGGGGCCCGCGGCCGCGCCCCTGGTGCGTTCCATCACGGACGACACTCACGGACGACACGGTGCTGGCCGCGGCGGGGCACCCGTCTCCCGACGTCTGGGCCGATGGCGGTTCCCGAGCCGCCTAGGAGGGCGCGCGTCTCCCATCGTAGTGGCCTTTCCGCACTCCTCCGGTATGCTCCCGCCCCCATGGCCAAGGGACCGACGGGCCGGCGAAGACGGGGGCGCCGGGTCGGGGTGCCGCGGGTGGAAGGGTCATGCCTGCACCTGGGGGAGCGCGACATCCCCCTCTACTCGGGCGCCGTCCACTACTGGCGCCTCGACCCCTCGCGCTGGCGGCCGGCCCTCACCCAGCTGCGGGCCCTCGGCCTGCCGATGGTCGAGACCTACGTCCCGTGGCAGGTGCACGAGCGGGCCCCCGGGATCTACGACTTCGGCGACCACGAGCCGGCGAAGGACCTCGGCGCGTTCCTCGACCTGGCCGCCTCCCTCGACCTGGCGGTGTTCCTGCGCCCGGGCCCGCACATCAACGCCGAGATGACGTTCTTCGGGCTGCCCGAGCGCGTGGTGTACGACCGCGCCTGCCAGGCCCGCTCGCCGAAGCAGAACGCCGTGCTGCAGGGCTTCCCGCCGCGCTTCTTCCCCGTGCCGAGCTACGCGAGCGACACGTTCCACGACGAGTGCGCGCGCTACTTCCGCGCCCTCGGGGAGGTGGTCGCCCCGCGGCTGTGGCCCGCGGGGCCGGTCGCGCTGCTCCAGATCGACAACGAGGGGGCCTACTACTTCCGGGACGGCGCCTACGACCAGGACTACCACCCCGACGCCGCGCTCCGCTGGCGGGCGTTCCTGCGGGAGCGCTACGGAAGCCTCGAGGCCGCGCGGGAGGTCCACCGCGCGAGCTACCGGTCGTGGGAGGAGGTGGAGCCGCCGGTCCGCTTCGCGGCGACGGAGCCGGGGGAGCTGGTGGTCCACCTCGACTGGGCCGCGTTCCGAGAGGTCCTGGTGACCGAGGCGCTGAGCCGCTTCGGTCAATCGATGAAGGCGGCCGGCCTCGCCGGCGTGCCCACGGTGCACAACCTGCCCCTCGGCGACCAGGGGATGAGCGTGAGCCCGCCCCAGATCGAAACGGTCGTGGACATCGTGGGGTTCGACTACTACCACGGCCGGCGCGAGCACCGGACGATCAAACGGCGTACGCTGTACCTGGCCGGGACGCACGACCTCGCCTACGCGCCGGAGCTCGGCATCGGCGCGCCGCCGTGGTTCAGCCCGCTCTCGAGCGAGGACTCCCTGTTCACCGTGCAGAGCGCCCTCGCCTACGGGCTCCGGGGCTTCAACCTCAACATGGCCGTCGATCGGGATCGCTGGTACGGGGCGCCCATCGACGCCCAGGGAACCCCCCGGATCGAAGCGGGCGTCTGGAAGCAGCTCGTCGACGCTCTCCGGAGCCTGCGCTTCCACGAGCTCGAGCGGAGGGCCGACGTCGCCCTGATGGTTCCCCGGGAGTACGGCCGCCTCTCCCGGGCCACCCACCTGCTC
>JBHJHB010000153.1:0-8528 GCA_050331215.1 Sandaracinaceae bacterium
TCGACTTCCAAGAAGTCTTCGATGAATTCGTCCAATTATTCGTCGATGAAGTTCTCCAAGAAGTCGACGTCCAAGAAGTCGTCCAAGAAGTCGTCCAAGAAGGTCGCCAAGAAGGCCACGCCGAAGAAGACGGCCAAGAAGACGACGAAGAAGGCCGCCAAGAAGGTCGCCAAGAAGGTCGCCAAGAAGGCCACGGCGAAGAAGACCGCCAAGCAGGGCGCCGCCCGCAAGACCGCCTCGAAGCGGCGGTCGACGCGGCGCTCCCCCGCGTCCGCCGACGCGTCGACCCCGGCGTCGCCCGCGGCCTCCGGGCCGTCGAGCCCGCTGGCCCCGGAGCCGGGCAGCACCGAGCTCCTCAAGTAGCCGCAGCCCATCGGGTCCGGTCCGCCCCGTCCGATGACGACGCGGCGGCCGTCGACGCACGCCCCGGGTGGGGTGCTGCGCTCGCGACGGCTTCGATCGCAGCGTGTGCCTCCGCTGCGTCCCGGCCCGGACGAGGCCACCACAGCCGACCCGGTCGACGACCTACCGCGGAGGGCTCAGGGAGCGGTCTCCCGACCCAGCAGCCAGCGCATCCGCTCCTCCTCCACGCGTAGCAACAGGACCTTCTCTCGCTCGACGGCCACCTGCCCGGGCGGCGAGCCGCGCCGCTTCCGGACGTAGCGGCGGTCCGTGTAGGTGACCTCCACCGCGTCCTCCCCCGCGGCACGGCTGAAGCGGGACGCGAGGTGTGCCGCGTCGACCAGGAGCGCCGGAGGGCAGTCCTCCCCTCGCTCGAGCGGAACGACCACGTGGGATCCTGCTACCCCCCGCGCGTGCAGCCAGAGGTCGTGGGGGCGCGCCACGGTCAGCGTGAGCCGGTCGTTGTCCGCCGCGGTGCGGCCGACGAGCAGCGGGCGGTCGTCCGCGCCGAGGAAGCGACGGTAGGGGCTGCGCTGCGTCGGGCCGTCCCGCGGGCGCGCCGACGGCCCGCCGGCGGGGCGGAGCCCGAGGCGCCTCGCCTGGCTCGCCGCGACCTCGAGCTCCCCCTCGTCCCGAGCGTCCCGGAGCGAGGCGTCGAGCTCCCGGAGCGCCTCGAGCTCGCGCCCGGTCGTCTCCAGGCGCTCCTCGGCGATCCGAGCTCCCCGCTCGAGCTTGCGCGCCCGCCGGAAGAGAGCGTCCGCCTCCCCGCGGGGTCCGCGCCGGGGATCGATCGGGATGGCGATCTGGCGACCGTCCCAGTCCGACAGGACCGCGACGTCCGCCTCGGGGTCGATCGTCGCCAGGTGGGCGAGGAGAAGCGATCCTCGCGCCCGCAGCCCGTCCACCTCGTCCCGGCGACGAAGGTCCCCCTCGATCGCCCGCTCGCGGCGCTCGAGCTTCTTGCGCTGGCGGGCGACCGCCTGGAGCCAGGTGCGGCGGAGGTCGTCGAGGTCCGAGCCCTCGAGCTTCGACCAGAGCTCCGGTCCCGCCGCGGCGAGCGCCCCGAAGGTCGTCGGGCGGAGGACCCGGCTCGGGGCCCTCGCGCCGGCGGGCCGGTAGATCGTCCCGACCGCCCCCTCGTCGGTCGTGAGCACGATGTTGGCCGGCGCTGTCCGCAGCTCCAGCGTCGGCCGGGCGCTGCCGCGACGGAGGCGGAGGGTCAGGTCGGACCCGACCCGCGCCTCCTCGAGCCGGGCCCCGCCGACGACCTTCCGCAGGCGCGACACGAACGCGGAGGCCGGCTCCCCGCGCGGGCGCTCCTCGAGCCACCCCCAGCCCGTGAGCCGCGGCTCCGCGGTGAGGAGAAGGCAGCCCGTGTCTCCTCCCGTGCGCCGGAGCGTCAGGGCGAGGACGCCGCGGCGCGGGCCATCGACGCGGCGGACGTGGGCCCCCTCGAGCTCCGGGAGGCGCGTCACGACCCGTCGGGCGGGACGAGCTCCGCGAGCCGCCGGGCCTCCCGGAACGACGTCGCGGACTCCAGGGCCACCCACACGTCCTCCGCCTCGGCCGCGTCCAGGCGGTCCACCACCTCGACCAGCGTCGTCTCGCTGAAGCGGCTCCGCATGCCGATCGCCCTCAGCCGGGCGTAGGCCACCGGGCCGGGCGGGGGGTCCGCCTCCAGGGGATCGAAGCCCCAGAGCACGCCGATCCGTCGCGCGAAGGGGAGGGCGGTCTCCGGCTCCCAGAGGCCGGTCGGCGCCCAGACCAGCTGCGGCCCGTCCCGAAAGCGCGCGGCGAACGCCGCGAGGAGCTCCCGGTCCCGCTGGCCGGTCGTGATCTCGCCTCCGGTCGGCAGGACCACGAAGCGCGCCCCGAGGACGGCGGCCGCCTCGCGCGCCCGCGCGACCGCCTCCTCCATCGCGGCGTCCGGGCGGAGCGGCCCCCGCTCGCCGAAGCGCGCGGACCGCGGCAGCACGACGCTGAGCGTCAGGTGGTCGGGCAGGGCTTCGGCCCAGCGCCGCAGCGTGCCGCTTCGGGGCAGCGGCTCGACGAGCGCCAGCTCCGCGAAGGCCAGGGCCTCGAGGTACTTCGACCCCGGCGGCCGGTCGAGGCACGCGCCAGCGTGGATCCGCGGCATGCCTCAAGCCGTAGCCCACGACATCGACCCCGTCGACGGGCCCTCGGCCCCGCGCCCCCCCGGCGGACGCCCGGCTCCCTTGCTACGTTGGGTCGGTGCGCATCGTCGGGACCGCCGAGGGGAGGCTGCGGTGGGCGCTCGGGGTGACCCTCGCCGTCGTGCTCGGCGCGCTGCCCGCAGCTCCTGGCCCCGCCACCGCCCAGGACGACGACTGGTCGCTCACCCGCGAGCCGAGGCGGGACCGACGGCCGCGGACCCGCCGCCCCGGCGCGCGCCGACGGCCTTCTGGGGCGCCTCGGCGTCGGGCGAGCCCGCGCCCGGGGCCGGCGGAGGAGGGAGGCGAGAGCCGCACCGAGGTCCTGATCGACCGCTACCTCCGCATCCTCCTCGACAACCCTCAGCAGACCTTCGCCTTCCGGCGTCTCCTCGACCTGTACCGGGAGCGGGACGGCACCGTCGACGCCCTCGTCACGGAGCTGCGCCGGCGCGTCGAGGCCGACACCGAGGCCTACGGACCCCGCATGCTGCTCGGCCACGTGCTGCGAGCGCGGGCCAGGCCGGACGACGCCCGGGCGGCCTACGCCCGCGCGGCCGAGCTGCGGCCAGAGGAGCCGGCGCCCCACGTCGCGCTCGCCGAGCTCGCGGAGGAGGCGGCGGCCGCGGACGAGGCCCGCCGGCTCTACCGCGAGGGCCTGTCGCGCACGCGCGACCGGGTCGCGCGCGAGCCGCTGCTCCGCCGCCTCGCGGACCTCGCCCTGGAGGGTGGCGAGATCGACGAGGCCCGGACGATCTACCGGGAGCTCGCCCGCGGCGCGGGCAACGGCGTCTTCGTGCGCACCGAGCTCGCGCGGGCTCTGGCGTCCCGGGGCGCGTGGGATCTCGCGGTCGCAGAGTACCGTCGGGTCCTCGGCGGGCTGCGGGGCGACAACCGCGTGCTCCCTCCCGTCCTCCTCCAGCTGGCGCGGGCCGAGCTCGAGACGGGCGAGGTCGAGGGCTCGATCGCGACCCTCGAGCGGGCGCTCCGGCTGTCGGGCCCCCGGGCGGGCGTGCGGGCCGAGATCTACGAGCAGATGCTCGCCGCCTACCGTCGCTCGGACCGCCTCGAGGAGCTGGCGGCGCGGCTCCGGCGAGAGGCCGGTCGCCGCTTCGAGGCCAACGAGCTCCTCGGCCGGATCGAGGACGAGCTCGGGCACGACGAGGAGGCGCTCTCGGCCTACCGGCGCGCGCTCCGGGCGCGGCCGCGGGACATCGACACCCGGCTCCGCATGATCCGGCTCCTGAGCCGCTCCGGACGCCTGGACGATGTCGTCGACGAGTACCGTGCGCTGATCCGCATCGCGCCGCGCGAGCCCCGCTTCGTGATCGAGCTCGCGGAGCTGTTCCATCAGACCGACCGTCAGGAGGAGGGCCTTCGCCTGCTCCACCAGACGGCGCGTCGCCACCCGCGGGACCCGGCGCTCCACCAGCAGCTCGCGGAGCTCTACAGCCGCTGGGGGGAGGACGAGCTCGCGGCCCGGGAGGTCGAGCTGCTGGCCCGGATCGACCCGCGGGAGCCGTCCCACGTGATCGCGCTCGGCGCCCAGCACTTCTCGGCCGGGCGGGTCGAGCAGGCGATCGCGACGTGGCGCCGGGTGCTGACCGTGCTGCCGGACCGCGCCCAGGCTCACGCGCTCCTCGCCGGCGTCCTCGCCGACCACGACCTGCTCCCACCGGCGATCGTCCAGTACGAGGCCGCGGTCCGCCTCGAGCCCGACAACCTGGCGTACGTGCGCGGCCTCGCCACCGTGCTCGAGCGCAACCGCCAGGTGGAGCCGGCCGAGGCGGCCTGGCGGCGCGTCCTCTCGCTGGCCCGGGACGACCGCAACGCCCGCCGCGAGGCCCGGGAGCGCATCGTCGGCATCTGGACCCGCACGCGGCGCCTGCCCCGCCACATCCGGGAGCTGACCCGTCGCTTCGAGGCGGAGCCTCCGGACCTCGAGGCCGGCCGATTCCTCGCGGAGGCGCACCGAAGGAGCGGCCAGGGAGGGCCGCAGGCGGCCGAGCAGGCGCTCGAGCGGCTGGTCGAGCTCGCCCCGGGGGACGTGGAGAGCCTGCTCGCGCTCGAGCGGCTCCGCACTCAGCGGGGCGATCTCGCCGGCGCGATCGCGGTGCTGCGGCGCCTGCGGGACGCCGACCCGCGGCGCGCCTCGACGTACCTCGCTCGGATGGCGGAGCACGCGCTCGCCCTCTACCGCGATGCCGAGGCCCTCCGCTACGCCGCCGAAGCCGTCGAGCGCAACCCGGACGACGCGTCGGCCCACCGTCGGCTCGGCGACCTCTACCGCGCCCGGCAGGACATCGACCGCGCGGTGGCGAGCTACCGCCGGGCCCTCGAGCTCAACGAGCGGCTCTACCCCGTCTACTTCCAGCTCGCGGAGCTGCACCTCGCGCAGGGACGGATCGACGAGGCGGACCGGCGCTACCGCGCGGTGCTCGCGATCACCCCCGACGACGACCTGGTGGCGCGGGCGGCCCGCGCGTCGATCCAGATCCACCTGGGGGCCGGCACGCTGCCGGTGCTGGAGCGCGTGCTGCTGCCCCTGGCCATCGCCAACACGCCGCGTCCCGTGTTCCGGCGGATGGCGGTGGAGCTCTATGGCGCCTACGCCGGCCCGCTGGTGCTCGAGGTCCGGCGGGGGGGACCGGGCGCGGCCGAGGCGCGCGAGGCGCTGCGCCGGATCGGGGCGCGGGGCATCAAGCCGCTCCTCGAGGCCCTCGCCGACCCCGACCCGGCCCAGCGGCGGATCGCCCTCGACATCCTCGGCCACCTCGGGAACGAGAGCGCCGCGGCGCCGTTGCTCGCGGTCGCGGAGAACCCGAGCCTCGACGGGACGAGCCGGGTGTCGGCGCTCCTCGCCGCCGCGACGGTCGGCTCCTCCGACCTGCTGCCGCGCTTCATCACCCTCGCCGAGGGCCCCGACCGACGCTTGTCCGGGCCCGCCACCTGGGCCCTCGCCCGCCTCGGGGGGCGGGAGGCCCTGGCGACCGTCCGGGAGCTGGCTCGATCGCCCGAGGCGAGCCCCCGGACGGCCTTCGCGGTCCTCGCGCTCGGGGTGCACGGGAACGCGAGCGACGCCCGCCGCCTGACCGCGCTGCTCGATGACGGGCGGAGCGGGCCCGTGGTCAGCGCCGCGCTCTGGGCCCTCGGCCGCATCGGGTCCGGAGCCGACGTCGGCCGCCTCGTGGAGGTCCTCCGCGGCCGCGGCCCGCGCGCGGAGGCGGCCGCCGGAGCGCTCGGGGCGATCGGGGGCGACGCGGCCCGCGACGCCCTCGTCGAGGCGCTCTTCGACGTCCGGCTCCCGCTGCGGCGGGCCGCCGCGGGAGCGCTAGCCGAGCTGCTCGTCGACGACGCCCCGGACCCCGCCGAGCCGCTCCCCCCCCCGCGGCCCTTCGAGGGCGTCTCCGACTACCTCCGCCGGCTGATGTCGAGCCCGGGACCGGCCGGGAGCCCGGTCGACCTGTCCCCGATCGTGGACCGGGCAGCCGCCGTGGCCGCCAACGCCCTCGCGGGCACCGTGCCCCAGGTGCTCGGGGCGCTGGCCGTGCTGGGAGGGCGTTCAACCGGGGTCGCCCTCGATCCGCTGACCGCGGGCCTCGAGGCCTGGCCGGAGGAGCCCCGTCAGCGCGCCGAGGCCGACCTCGACCACCTCGCGGACCGCCTGCTGGACCCCTTGCTCGCCGCCGCGGACCGGCTGGACCGGGAGGTGCGGGTCGAGGCGGTCGAGGTGCTCGCGCGCCTGTCCGACCCCCGCGCGCGGGAGGCCCTGGCGCGCGCGCTCGCCGACCCGCCGGCGGAGGTGCGACGGGCAGCCCTCGACGCGATCGCGCGCTCGCCGGTGGCGCCGTCCGCCGAGGCGGGCCAGCGCCTGGCCGAGATCCTGGCCGAGCACCGCGACTGGTCCCTGCGCACGCGCGCCGCCCAGGCCCTCGGGCGCGTCGAGGGGCCGGCGGCCACGGTCGCCCTCGAGGCCGCCGCGGCCGACGACGCCTACGCGTTCGTGCGCGAGGCGGCGGTCGAGGCGCTCGGGACGCGGCGGGACGCCAGCAGCCGGGCGGCGCTCCTGGTCGTCCTCCGCCGCGACGTCGAGCCGCGGGTCCGCAGCGCGGCGGTGCGGGCTCTCGTCGCGCTCGGTCCGGAGGCGGCGGCCGCGGCCCGCGACGCGGCCGCCGAGGACGCGAACCCCCACGTCCGCCGCGCCGCCGGCGCCGAGCCGCTTCGTTGACCGCGCTGCTCCGGCTGTCCTACAACCTGCCGGACCGGCGCTGAGGGGCCGCCTTGTCCATGGATGAGCAGATCGGGATCGCCTGCGGGGTGTGCGACACCTTCAGCACGGCAGGCGTCAGTCGCTGTCCGGAGTGCGGGAACGATCTCGCGCTGGGCGCCGAGCCGCAGGAGGAGTCGATGGAGCAATCGCGGTACTACGTGTGCAAGGAGTGCTCGACGCCGGTCCCGAGCGGGCACAAGTTCTGCGGCGCCTGCGGCGCGACGGTCCCGAAGGACGTGCTGGAGAAGCGCGTCGAGTTCTTCGGCTCGATGCAGGCCCCCGGGAAGGCCCGGCTGATCCTGATCCGCGGCACCGAGAACATGGACGGGCTCAGCTACCTCCTGCAGGGCACGGATCACTTCGCGGGCACCGGCGACGCCCAGATCCCCTTCCCGAACGACCGCTGGGTCAGCGCCCGCCACGCCAACTTCGTCTACCAGGGCGACAAGCTGATCGTGCGCGACGAGGGAAGCACGAACGGCGTATTCATCCGCGTCCGGCAGCCGGTCCGCCTCCAGCCCGGCGACCACATCCTCTGCGGCGAGCAGGTGTTCCGCCTCGACCCCACGCCGAAGGACACGTCCGGCCCGGAGCCCGACCAGACCTACTTCTACTCGTCGCCGAAGCGGCCGAGCCCGTTCCGGGTGGTCCAGATCCTCGCCGGCGGCGCCGACGGGATGATCTACTGCGCGCGGGACAACAGCGTGCAGATCGGCCGCGAGGACAGCGACATGAACTTCCCGGACGACGTCTTCATGTCCGGGAGCCACGCCAAGGTCGAGCTCGGGGCCGACGGCACCTTCCAGCTGGTCGACCTGAACTCCCGCAACGGCACCTACCTCCGGATCAACGGCGAGCGGGAGCTGGGCCACGGCGACTACGTGTTCATCGGTCACCAGCTCCTGCGGGTCGAGCAGACCGTCTGAGCCCGACCCGATCCGTCGCGCCGCTCCGGCGTGCCCGTAGCGCGCGCTACGGGCTCCGGGCGGCGGCGTTCTCGATGATCCGCTCCACGATCGTCCGGTCTGCGGCTTCAGGCCGAAGCGCGAGGTAGCGACGGTAGGCCGCCACCCCGGCGGCGACATCGCCTCGGCGCATGTAGGCGCGGCCGAGCTGCTGCTGCACAGCGGCGCTGCCCGGGTCGGCCACGGCGGCGGCCTCGAAGGCGTCGATCGCGGCCCCGAGGTCCCCCGCGAGGAGGCGCTGACGCCCGCGCGTGAAGGCGTCGACCTCGCCCGGAGCGTCGTCGTCCGGACGGTCATCGTCCGGACCGTCGCTGGCGGGACCGCCGGACGCGGTCGGTCCGGGAGCGCTCCCGGCGGGGGGCGCCGCCGGTCGGTTCGCCGGCCTGCCGGCGGCCGTATCGCGGAGGGCCGTATCGCGGAGGGCCGTGTTCCCGACGGCGGGGTCGCTGCGGGTCCCCCTTCCGCTCCCGGCCGCCGCGGGCGCCGGGCCCGGCGGCGGCGGATCGGTGGGCTCGGCCCGAGCGGTGGGTCCGGCGGGGTCCGCCGCCGGGACCGGGCGGTCGGGTCGGCTGCCCGGTCCGCCGGTCGAGCGGCCCGCCCGCGGGCTCGCCCGGGCCGCCTCGGGCGCCGAGCTCGCGGCGGCGGGCGCGTCGGCCGGAGCGGGGGAGCGGACGGTCGGCCGAAGCACCCTCACGGCGGCCGCCGCGCCGAGCAGGCCGA
>JBHJHB010000154.1:0-38769 GCA_050331215.1 Sandaracinaceae bacterium
GGCCGATCCGGGCTCGGAGCCCCCGAAGCGCCGCCCCGAGGGCGGCCGCCGTCGCCCGGAGCGTCGGCGCCGCGCGCGTCCGGAGCGCGGCGAGGCCCGCGGCGACGGCCGCGGCGTGGCCGGCGAAGGCCGCTCGCAGCCGCTGCCCGAGGCTGCCTTCGAGGTGCTCGCCGAAGTCGAGGTCCGCGAAGTCCCGGTCCGCGAACTCCCGGTCCGCGAACTCCCGGTCACGGTCCCGGTCCGCGAAGTCCCGGTCCGGCTCGAGGTCGATCGGGAGCTGGACGGCGGGGCGGGCCCGGGAAGCGCCGGCCATCCGGGGCTGCGTCGGGGCGTCCTCATCGGCCTCGTCGTCGTCCCGGACGTCGCCGTCGACCTCCCGGACGTCGGCGGCGAGCTCCTCCCGGAACGCATCGCGGGCCGCGGCGGGCGCCTCGACGTCGCGGAGGGTCGACTCGCTCTCGACGCCGTCCTCGGGTCGGTCCGCCTCCTCCGCCGTGTCGGGCCGCCCCGGCGCCGGGGCGCGCACCTGCAGCAGCAGGCGCGGGACGCCGCCCTCGACCTGGAGGTCGACGCCGGCGAGGGTCCCGCGACCCGACAGCAGGCCGCCCTCGACCGCGACCCCCATGCCCAGCCGGAGGAAGGGCAGCTCCTGCTCCACCCAGAAGCCGTTGGCGTTACGGAGCACCAGCTCCCCCTCGATCGGGGTCAGCACGCCGTCGAGGTGGAGGCGGACCGACGGCGGCGGGGGGGTGTCCTCGATCGCCTCCCGGACCGTCTCGATCAGGCTCCGGAGGCTCTCCTCGGCCCTCGGGTCGAGGTCCGCGAAGGAGATGCCGAACTCGCCGCGGCGCGGCCCGCTGCCCTGGGTCCAGACGACCTCCGCCCGCACCGACAGAGCCTCGCCGGTGTGGGGGCACGAGAAGCGGCAGCGGAGGCGGTCGCCGACGTCCGGGAGGAACCCGGCCCGGAGCGACAGCCCTCGGGTGCTGACGTCGACGCTGTCCGCATCGAACGCCGCGTCGAAGTCCTCGTGATGAAGGCGGACCGAGAGGTCGAGGGGCACGCGGGGGGCTTCGTCTGCGCGTCGTTCGCTACGCATGGGGTCTCCGAGCAGGTCGGGTCGATGCTCTGCCCAGAGGCGTCGGATCCGTCCAGTTTTCCGCAGACCGCCGGCCCCGCGTGCTAGACCGCGCCCCGATGGGCGTACGCCTCCACGTGCGGTCGGGCTGGGGCGAGCCCGGTCCCGAGGAGCCCGTCGTCTACGCCTTCGACCAGGGACGGGTGGTGCTGGGGCGCGGCCGGGGGGCGGACGTGCGGCTCCCGCACCGCGCGGTCAGCCTCCGGCACGCGACCCTGGAGGTCGGAGCCGGCCGGGTCACCCTGACCGACCACGGCTCGACGAACGGGACGCGGGTCAACGGCGCCCCGCTGGTCCCGGGGCGATCCAAGCTGCTCACCAGCGGGGACGTCCTCCTGGTCGGAGGCTTCGCGCTCCGCGTCGAGGTCGGGGTCCCGGTCGCGCGCGCGACCACGGCCGGGGGGACGGCCTCGCTGGCCCGCCGCCTGGCGCGTCAGGCCCTCGCAGGCGCGCCGCCCCTGCCCCGGGTGGTCGTGCTGAACGGGCCCCAGCTCGGCTTGACCACGACGCTGCCCGAGCCGCGCGGTGCGCTGGTCGTCGGCCGCGACGAGGCCTGCGGCCTGCCCCTCGACGACGCGGACGCGTCGCGGGAGCACGCGGCCTTCGTCGTCGACCTCGACGGGGTGGAGCTCCGGGACCGCGGAAGCAAGAACGGGACGCAGGTGAACGGCCGGCCGGTGGAGAGCCACCGCCTCGAGCACCGCGACGAGATCCGGGTCGGCGGCACGGTCCTCGTGTTCGACGACCCCGCGGGGGCCGAGCTGAGGGGTCTCGACGGGGGCGACGACGAGGCGCTCGGCGCCGCGGCCCTCCCCGCGCCGGGCGACTCCCGGGGCGCCCCCGGGGACACGGCGACCGTGCCCGACGGGGAGTCGGAGCCGCCGGCCCCCACCGGCCGGTCGGGGGTCGGATCGGCCGACCTCGTCATCTACGCCCTGGCCGCCCTCGTGATCGCGCTGAGCCTGCTCGGGCTGCTCTGGCTGGTCCGGGCGAGCTGAGTCAGCCCCGGATCGGATCCACCTCCAGCCGGCCTATTGCTGCGGAGCGGCGGTGAAGGCGAGGATTGCCCGAACCGTCCCAAGCACGGGCCGGCGCGACCGCGCTGCCCGGGACCGCTTGCCCTGGAGACCCCGTGACGCGACCCGCCCGCGAGCCTTGCCCTGCCGTCCCCCTGTCCCCGGCCGCCCTGAGCCTGGGCGTACCGCTCCTGGGCGTACCGCTCCGGGGCGCCCTGCTCCTGGGCGTCCTGCTCCTGGGCGCCTGCGCGCCCGAGCGGCAGCAGTTCCGGCCCCAGGAGACCGGGGCGGCCGCCACCGGAGGGGGGACGACGGTGGACACCGGGGCGACCCGCGCCTCCGGCAGCCCCGAGGAGCAGCTCCAGCAGCTCGACGGCGCCCTCCGCGAGCAGGGCTTCGCGCCGATCGGCGACGCGGTCCGAGGTTCCCTTCGGGAGGGGGGCCTGATCGCCTACCCGATCGATGCCGTCGCGGGTCGTTGCTACACCGCGGCCGTCCTCGGCGAGGAGCCGGGGCAGAACCTCGACGTGGTCGTCCTCGACCCCCTGGGACGGGAGGCGGCGCACGACGTCCAGCCCGACGCGCACCCGTGGGCGAGCTTCTGCGCCGCCCAGGAGGGCCGCTTCATCGTCCGGCTCCAGATGGCCGCCGGGGCCGGGAGCTACCTCTACGCCGCCTACGAGGGGCCGGCCGACCGGCGGGTGGCGCTGAATGCGTTCTACGGCGAGGCCGTCGAGGCGGGACCGGCCACGGCGAGCCTCGACGGCCCGACCTCGGCGCGCCTCGGGGCCCTCGACCAGCGCCTCCAGCCCGAGGGCTACCGGCGGGTCGCGGAGCCGACCGGCCTCGTGCTCGACGCGGGCGACGCCCGGGAGTACCGCCTGAGCCTCGTCGAGGGGCAGTGCTACGCGTTCGCGGCCCTCGGCGGCCCCGGGACGTCCGACCCCCAGCTCGCTCTCGTCGACGCGTCGGGGGCGCGCCTCGCGGCCGAGACCGCCGCCGGCCAGGACGCGTTCCTCACGCACTGCGCGGAGGGGACCGGCGCGTACGCGCTCCAGGTGCTCCTCGCGGGCGGCCGGGGGCCGGTCTTCACCGTCGGCTACCTGCGGAGCGGCGGGGACGTCGCGACGGCGCAGACGCCCGTGATCAGCGACCGGACGACCCGGGCCGCCGACCTCGACGAGAGCTTCGCCCTCCTCGACGCCGACATGCGGGCCCGCGGCTACGAGCGCTACGGTGACGAGGCGCGGGGCGACCTTCGCGCGGGGCAGGTCCAGCGGTACCCCGTCAGCCTCGAGGGCGGTCGGTGCTACGCGATCCTCGCGGTCGGCGCGACCACCGTGAGCGACCTCGACCTGGTGCTCTACGACACCTCGGGCCAGCCGGTCGACGAGGACCGCTCCGGCGACGCGCGGGCGATCGTGCGGGTCTGCCCGCCGGCCACCGGGGCCTACACGATGGAGGTCCGGCTCAGCGCGGGCAACGGCGCCTACGTCTACGCCCCCTACCGGTGGCCACGGGGCATCCAGGGGCCCTTCGGCCTCGCAGGGCTGAGCTACGTGCGCCTCGCGGAGGTCACGGCCCTCCTCAGCGTGGAGGGCTACACGCCGGATCCGGGCTTCACCCCGGGGAGCGGCACCCTCGGCGCCGAGGGCGACTCCGGGACGGCGTCGCTGACGCTGGAGGGAGGCGAGTGCTACGCGATCGTGGTGGTCGGCGGCGAGGGCGTGCGGGACCTGGACCTGCTCCTGACCCGGGCCGCCGGCACCGTCGCCACGGACGGGGGGAGTCGGAACGCCTTCCCGAACGTGCGACGGTGCGTCGAGGTGACCGGCCCCTACACGCTGGTGGTCCGGGCCGCACGCGGCCAGGGCACCTACCACTACCAGGTGTTCCGGCGGCCGTAGCGCGACGGCCGCCGAGCGCTCAGCCCCCCGTGCAGGCGCCCGGGATGTCGTGCTGGGCGGCGGTCAGCGCCTGCCTCCAGCCCTGGACCGCCGCGTTGCAGGCGGCGGCGCCCTGCTCGCCCATCGTGGACGCCTGGCGAACGCCCGCGCAGGCCTGCTCGGCCGTCACGCCGGTCGTGGCGCCCATGACCTCGATGTAGGCCTCGCAGCACGCGACGGCCTGGCCGCAGGCGCCGCCCTCCGCGCCGGCCTCGCCCTCGGCGGACGGCTCCTCCGCCTCGGCGCCGGGCTCCTCGGCCGGCTCCTCCGCCTCGGCCATCGCCTCCTCGGCCGGCTCCTCCGCCTCGGCCGCTGCCTCCTCGGCGGCCTCGACCTCCTCGGACGGCGGGCTCTCGGCCGTCGTGGTCTCCTCGGTCGCGCCTTCGTCGTTGCCGCCACAGGCGACGACGGACAGGCCCATCGCCAGCAGCGCGATCATGATGCTCAGGTGCTTCATGCTACCCCCGGAACGAGTGTGGTGGACGCCACCGCCGCCGCGATCCGACCGATCGCCGCGGCCGATGACGCGCTGATCAGACGCGCGATTCGAGGTCCCGTCAATGGGGGTTCACCCCGATTGACAATTGTCGACAAAGGGTGACGTTCAGTCGTCCTTCTGGACACTCACCGCCGCGCTCAGGGCGTGCGGTTGCGGGCGTAGAGGATCCGCAAGCCCTCGAGCGTGAGGTGCTCCTCCACCCGCTCGATCGTTCGGGACTCCGGCTGCACGAGCCGGGCCAGGCCGCCGGTGGCCAGGACCGCGCCGCGGGTGCCGAGCTCGTGCCAGATCCGCTCGACGATGCCGTCCACCAGGCCGACGTAGCCGTACACGATCCCCGACTGCATGGAGTGGACCGTGTTGCGCCCCACCACCCGCGGGGGCTTGGCGACCTGGACCCGGGGGAGCTTGGCGGCCCGGGCGAAGAGCGCGTCGGCGCTGATCTGGATCCCGGGCGCGATCACGCCGCCGAGGTACTCGCCCTGACTCGAGACCACGTCGAACGTGGTGGCGGTTCCGAAGTCCACGACCACCACGGCGCGCCGCACGGCTTCGAAGGCCGCCACCGCGTTGACGATCCGGTCCGCGCCCACCTCCCGCGGGTTCTCGTAGAGGATCGGCATCCCGGTCCTGACCCCGGGACCGACGACCAGCGGGCGGTGGCCGAAGCAGAGCTCGACGGCGGTTTCGACGGTGTCGGTCAGCGCGGGCACGACCGACGCGAGGATCGTCGCCGTGATCGCGCTCGGGTCGAGGTCCGCGAGATCGAGCAGGGAGCGCAGCATCACGTGCAGCTCGTCCCGCGTCCGATCCTTGGCCGACGCGAAGCGGAACTGATGGACGAGCTCGTCCTCCCGGTAGACCCCGAGGACCGTGTGGGTGTTGCCGACGTCGACCGCGAGGAGCATCGGGGCGGCCGGCTCAGCGCACCGGCCGGAGGTCCAGCGCCCGGGCCAGGAGCTGCCCGAACGTCTCGGGGCCTCGGTCCTCGGGCCCGGCGACGACCCGCACCACGGCCGGGCTCGAGTCCATGGAGGGGAGCGCGAGGGGCACGCCCTCGAGGTCGTCCTCCTCCGCCTCCTCGATCACCAGCTCGGGCTCGTCGTCGAGGTCCGGCTCGGGCACGGCGATGGGCATGGCCGGCGCGCTCTGCCGCGCGCCCGCCCGCTCCCTCGGCGTCGGCGCCTTGCTCGCCGGAGCCGGCCGGGCCGACGGCGCCGCCGGGAGACCGGGCAGGTCGGCCACCTCGCCGGTCGGCGCGGGGGGGGCCGGGGCGTACCCGGCGCGGGCCAGCGGGGGCGGCCCGGCGCGCCGGTTGCGCTGGACCCGCGCCAGAAGCTCCTCCAACCTGCCGACCTGCACCTCCCCTACCCACCCTCTCCGGCCGCCCCGGAGGGCTCGAGCCGCTGCACCATGTCGTGGACGCTGCTGCCGCTGCGCGACCACTTCCAGACGAGGTCCGCGACCGTGGGATCGACGATCAGGAAGGCGCCCTCGCGCTCCACCGGGACACAGGCGACCTCCCGGTCCGCGAGCAAGGACAGGACGCCGCCGAGCAACGCGGCGGCAGCGAGCTGGTCGGCATCGAGCGTCGGCATCTCCTCGAGGCGCGCGACCAAAGCGAGGCCCCAGCGCTCGATCTCGAGCCTCCCCCAGCCGAAGACGGAGAGGATCGAGCCCGCCAGGCCGAACACCTCCTCCGCGGGCCGGTCCTGCACCGAGCCCTCGACCGCGGTCGCCGCCAGGCGCCCGAGCTGCAGCCCCAGGTGGCGGAGGGAGGTAAGGTCATTGTTGTTGACGGCGACCGTGACCAGAGGCGCGAGCACCCCCTCGGACAGCACGATCACCCGGTCTCCGCCCCGGGCGTGGACCGCGCCCCGACGAAGGTCGAACCGGAAGAACCCGGTGGGGTCGAACGTGGTGGTCTGCGCCATCGGCCGGGCCGTACCCGCGAGATGGTCCAGCGGTCCCCCTGCGGTGTCAAATCCCTTGCGGTATCGGGCCTCTCGGCTGGCCGCGGCCGTGCTGGGGGCGCTCCTCGGGCTCGCTCCGCTTCCGGGGGAGGGTGCGCTCGCGCAGGAGGATCTCGTCGAGTCCTTCCGCCAGCGCCTGGTCGAGTCCGTCAGCCCCCGGTGGACCGGCCCCCGGGTCCCGTGGCCGGACGCCGCGCCTCGACCGGGCTCGGCCGGGCTCCTCAGGTCGATCACCCAGCCCGTGAACGTTCACGTCGAGGCGTCGATCGGGCCCGAGCGCGCCGAGGCCGCGTTGCGGGGCCTCGAGCGCGCTCACGGCTGGCTCGCGAGCCGCGGGTGGCCGCTCCCCTACCCGGACGGCGGGCTCGGGGGGACCGCGGGCTTCGACCTGTACGTCGAGCCAAGCCTCGCGCCCAGCGCGGAGCTCGGGATCCGGCCCGAGGACGGGACGCCGCCTCGCCCCGGCGGCGCGCGGGTCGACCGCCAGGTGCTCTACGAGAGCCTCGACGCGGCGACCACCCACGCGCGCATGGATGCGACGGTCGAGCGAAGCCGCATCGAGGCGTGCGCGATCAGCCTGTACGTCGAGGCGGCGCTCCTCGGCCAGGACCCGGCGGAGGCCGCGAGCTGGCGCATCGCGACCGGCGACTTCGTCGCGTGGTTGGTCACCGGTGAGTTCGGCTGCCAGGACGGCGTCGTGCACGCCCAGCAGGAC
Source organism: Sandaracinaceae bacterium (assembly GCA_050331215.1). Lineage (GTDB taxonomy): Bacteria > Myxococcota_A > Polyangia > Polyangiales > Sandaracinaceae > JBHJHB01. The sequence goes on from JBHJHB010000154.1 coordinate 7,288, forward strand.
CCGACGGGGCCGTGGATCGGGCACGACCCGGCGAGCGGCGAGGGCGGCGCGCTGTTCCTCGCGCTCCTGAGCGCCCGCACCGACGATCACCGCGGCTCCTTCATCCGGGACCTCTGGTCGGGCGCCCGGCAGCGCACGTGGGAGGGGGAGGGGCTCCGCGCGAGCCCGGACCTCTGGGAGGTGCTGCGCGCCGTCATGGCCGTCGGCGACGACCCGCTCGACCGCTTCCTCGAGGAGGCGTCCGTCGCGAGGTTCTACGCAGGCGAGGGCCGGGCTCGCGGCGCGGTCCCGATCCCCATGCTCCGAGAGCTTCCGCCGGAAGCCTCCGTGCCGACCCATGGGCGGACGCGCTTCGAGCGCCTTCCGCGCCGCGTGGAGCCCCACGGCCTGGAGCTCGGGACGCAGGGGAGCGCCTACGTGGTGGTGGACGTCCGGGCGGCGCCGCCCGGCAGCACGCTCCGGATCTGGCTTCGCGGCGAGTACGGCGTGTCCTGGTCCCTGATCGCCGTCCGCATCGGCGAGGACGGCACCGAGCGGGGCCGGGTCCGCGCGCCTCCTCGGCCGCGCACGCCCCGGAGCTACATCCCCCTCGAGCTGCCGGACGACGAGACGGAGACGGTGCTGATCGCCGTCACGAACCTCGGCGCCGGCGGCCTGGACGCCGACGTGCCGGACGTCTTCGTGCGGTCCTTCCGGCTGATCCTCGACAAGGTCGAGCCCGCCGGCGTCGCGCCAGGGTCAGGGCCGCCGCGGGGACGATGAGCGCGAGCGGGGAGAGCGGGGTCGCGGAGCGCCCGGCGGCGCAGGTGGCCCCGGCCGGGCGCCAGGCGCCCCCGTAGTCGACGTCGACCGGCGCGACGAGGGTGCCGAGGGTCCGCTCGCCGGCCGCCACCTCCAGCGCGACCCAGGGCCCCTCGGCTGGCTCGAGCGGGATCCACCCCACGCCGAAGGGAAGCCACCGCGCGCGGTCGCCGGACGGCCCACGCACCCCGAGGTGGACCGCAGCCGGGGCGCCGGTGCCATCGAGCACCCGCGCCCACAGCACCCCCCCTTCGGTGGGCCGGAGCGGCCGCGTGAGCCCGAAGGCGAAGGCGCCGGGGCGGGCCGCCGAGGCGGGGGCGTCCCGCCAGAGGCGGAGGAAGCGGTCGAGGTCGAGGGCCCCGAAGCCCCGGTCCGGCGCCCAGGCCGCCGGCGCGCCGGAGCCCGGCTCACCGCCCGCCGCTGCCCGCAGGAGCGCGGCCGCCTCGGCGCCCGTCCCGGGCCGGGCCTCCAGCGCGAGGAGCAGCGCGCCGGCCACCACCGCCGCGGCGACGCTGGTCCCGCGGGTGACGATCCGGGTCGGGTCCTCCGGCCAGGCCGGGCCGTCCAGCGTCGCGCCTCCGCCGCTCCCCAGGTCGGACGCGCGGGCGGCGACCACGTAGGCGCCGGGCGCGATCAGGTCCGGCTTGGGCAGCCCCGCCGCCGTCGGCCCGCGGGCGCTGCTCGGGCTCGGCGCCCCCACCATCCCCTCGAGCGCCGGCAGGCCGGCGACCGTGGGGCGGGAGACCGCCGCGCCGACCGCGATCGCCTCCGGCGCGGTCGCCGGCACGGTCACCTGGCCGTCCCGGCGGACGAAGGGGCCGCCGAGGCTCGCGCGGAAGAACGAGGGGCCGAGGTCCTCGTCCGCGAGCCAGACGTCGAACGTGCCCTCCCCCGCGAAGCGCAGGCGACGGGGACCCGGCGCGAGCGGCGGCCCGAGGATGAGGCGGTGCAGGTCCGGGCGCTCGGTCGCCGCCCAGCGCACGCCATCGGCCGGCTGGGGGGGCCCGTCGAGCGCGATCCGGCGGTCCCCGTCGAGGAGAACAACCGATCCGCGTTCGAGCGGCGCCCACCGCACCGTGAGGGCGACGGTCGGGTCCTCGATCGCCGGCCGGGGCACCTCGATCACGACCTCCGCGGGGGCGCCCCGCAGCGCGCGGCCCACCGCGCGGACCGACCGCTCCCCGTCGTTGCCCGCCGCGACCACGATCGGCGCGCCGGCGGCCGCGTCGACCAGGGCGCGCTCGAAAGCGCTCGAGCCGTCGTGGGGCCCGTCGTGGCTCCCGAGCCCGAGCAGCACGACCCACCGGGCCGGGTCGAGGGTCGCGTCGGCCTCGACGAAGGCTCGGCAGGCCCGGACCCCCGCGACCACGTCGTCGTCGAGGAAGCCCCGCTCCTCGGGGCGGTAGGCCCGGACGACGAGCAAGCGGGCTTCCGGCGCGAGGCCCGCGTAGGCCCCGGGGCCCGCGTCGATCGCGCCGTCCCCGAGGGCCACGCTGGCGAGGGCGGTCCCGTGGCCGTGGCCGTCCCGCGGCACGGGCGCGCCGTCGGCCCGGGCCCGATCGAGGCTCGCGCCGTCCCAGACCGCGCCGCCGCCGACCGCCTCGAGGGCAGGGTGCTCGCCGCGGGGCGGCGCCGTGCGGTCGAGCAGCCACGCCACGCGGGTCCTGCCCTCCGGGTCCCTCAGATCGGCGTGGGCGAGGTCGACGCCGCTATCGACGAGGCAGAGCGCGGCGCCGCGCCCCGTCAGGCCGTGGCGGGCCCATTCCGGTGGGTCGAGCAGCCCCGCGCGGACCACGTCGAGCAGCGGTCGGCGCGGCCGCGACGCGTGTGGCGCAGCTCCCTGGCCCCGAGCGGGCGCCGGTCCGGAGAGGACAGCGAGCCCGAGGCACAGCGCGGCCGCGAGGACCGGGCGAGGTCGGGCCACCGGCTCAGTCGCCGTTGTCGCGGCGGCGGCGTCGGCGCCGGCGCCGGCGCGGCTTGTGCTCGGGCTCGACGGCGGGCGGGTCGTCCAGCCACTCGGGGCGTCGCTCGCCCCGGGCGTGCTGGTCGAGGCGGAAGAGCGCCGTGGCGTCGGTGAAGTAGTCCCGGCGCGGCAGGGACCCGAGGCGCCCGGCGCGCAGGCGGCGCTGGGCGCCGATCAGGTGCCGCACGCGCTCCTTCATGCGTCGCGGCACCGCGAGGCGCTCGAGGACGTCCCCCATGAGCCCCTCGTAGGCGCGGCCAGGGTCCTTCTCCCCCGCCATCGCCTCCTCGATCGGCCCGAGCATCAGGGCGGCGAACAGCACGGCGTCGGACGGCAGGCGGCCGGCCCGCTTCATCGTGTCGATCGCGGCGAGGCGGCCCCAGAGCGCCTGGGCCCCGAGCCCGTCGTCGTCGAGGTGGGCGGCGAGCTGGGGCAGGAGCACGACCAGGGCGCCGGTCTCCCACATCAGCCAGTAGGACCGGTGGGCGGCACCGCCCCGCAGGAGCCGGAGGAGCTCCTCGAGGAGGCGCGGCCGGGCGGCCCGGGCGAGGTCGCTCCGGCACGCGACGATCGCGTCGTACACGTCCGGCGCGATGCCGAGGTCGAGGCGGGCGCTGAACTTGATCGCGCGCAGAATCCGGACCGGGTCCTCCCGGAAGCGGACGTCGGGCGCCCCGATCGTGCGGATCTCGCGCTGCGCGAGGTCCTCCATCCCGCCGACGTAGTCGATCACCTTCCCCTCCTCGGTATCGAGGAAGAGTCCGTTGATCGTGAAGTCGCGGCGCACGGCGTCCTCGTGCGGCTCGCCGAAGACGTTGTCCTGGCGGATCAGCAGGTCGACGTCGTCCTGCCGGCGCGCGGAGCGCGGGTCGGTCCCGCTGAGCTGCGGGTCCCGCCGGAAGGTCGCCACCTCGATGATCTTGCCGCCTCCGAACAGCACGTGGGCGAGGCGGAAGCGGCGCCCGATGATCCGGCAGTTCCGGAACAGCGACTTGACCTCGGCGGGGCGCGCGCTGGTCGCGACGTCGAAGTCCTTCGGGGTGATGTCGAGGAGCAGGTCGCGAACGCCGCCGCCGACCAGGTAGGCCTCGTGGTCGTGACGCCGGAGGCGCCGGATGACCTTCGCGGCGTCGGGGTCCACCCGGCTCAGCGGCACGCCGACCTCGTGGACGCTCGGCTCGGGCGTGCTGGCGCGGGACGCGACGTCGGGACGGGGGTGGCCGTTGCGAGCGGCGGAGGGCTTCTGGCTTCGCGGCGCGCGGGCTCGCTTCGGGGGCCGGGCGTCGTCGTCGAGGAGGTCGGACGGCGCTTCGGGGGACGCGGTCGGCATGGGGAGGGCTCTGGCTTCGGAGGACGCTCCAGCCGCCAGGCGGGCGCCGCGAGGGTGGCGCCGAGTCGTTGGGGACGGCGCCGGACCGGAGCGCAGGGGTCGGAGCCCCGGGAGGCCGCTCGCACCGCTCGTCTAGCAAGATTGGAGTATCGCGGCAATGGGCGTCCGGGGCTGCTCCGGGGCAGGCTGGCGCCATGGACGCAACGGATCGGTTGGCGGGGCAGGTCCTGGTCGGCGGCTACCCCGACGGGACGCCGCCGCGGGCGATGGCCCGCGCGGTGCAGGACGACGCGCTGGCCGGGATCATCCTGTTCCGGCGCAACCTCCCGGCGGGGGCCACGGGCGTGGTCGGTCCGATCGCCGAGCTGCGGGGCGCCGTGGACCCGGCGCCGCTCGTCGCCGTCGACCAGGAGGGGGGGCGCGTCGCCCGCTTCGGGCCGCCGGTGCTGACCCTGCCGCCGATGGCGCGCCTCGGCGCCCACGACGATACGTCCCTCACCAGGGACGTGGCGCGGGTCCTCGGGGGACAGCTCGACGCCCTCGGCGTCAACGTGGACCTCGCGCCGGTCCTCGATGTGTTCACGAACCCCGCCAACGAGGTGATCGGCGACCGGGCGTTCGGGGCCGACCCGTCTCGCGTCGTCCGCCACGGCGTCGCCTTCGCACAGGGCTTGGCGGAGGCGGGTCTGCTCGCCTGCGGCAAGCACTTCCCCGGGCACGGCGACACGCGGGAGGACAGCCACGTCACCCTGCCGGTGCTGCCCCACGGCCGGGGACGGCTCGAGCGGGTGGAGCTCGCGCCCTTCCGGGCCGCGGCGTCCCTCGTGCCGGCGCTGATGACCGCCCACCTGGTGGTGCCGGCGCTCGACCCGGACCGGCCGGCCACGCTCAGCCCACCCGTGCTCCGGGGCGTCCTCCGCGGCGAGCTCGGCTTCCGGGGGCTCGTCATCTCGGACGACCTCGAGATGGGGGCGATCCTCCCGCGCTGGCCGATCCGGGAGGCCGCCCCCGACGCCGTGCGGGCCGGCTGCGACCTGCTCCTGGTGTGCCGGGAGCCGGACCTGCTCTTCGCGGCGCGCGACGCCCTGGCGGCCGAGGCGAGGCGGAGCGCGCCGTTCCGGAGCCGCCTCGAGGAGGCTGCGGCGCGGGTGAGGAGCGTGCGCGCGGCTCTTCGGTGCGCGCCGGAGACCGACGCCGAGGCCCTGGCGGCCCGCCTCGACGGACCCGAGGTGCGGGCCGTGGCGGCGCGGCTGGCGGAGGTGGCGGACGGGGATGGCTAGAGCGCGGACGCCTCGGTCGAACGGAGGACGGCGTGCCCCGTGCCCGTCCGATGCCGGTCACGCAGGTCAGGCGGGCGCGCCCGCTGCGTCCCTCGGCAGCTCGGCGCGTGGCGCGTCCACTCGACCCGCCGGGAGGAGGGCCTTAGCTTGAGAGAGTTGCAGATCCACGGGAACACCCACGGGCTGAGCCCCAGCGAGCTCAAGGCCCTCGAACGCATCTACCGCCGCAAGGTCCCCTTCGACCGCCTCCTCCCCCCCGAGCTCACGCGCTCGATGGTCGAGGTGTCCCACGCGACCGGACGCCAGGTCGGCGTCCTGGTCGACCGGACGGGGGTGGTCGACTTCGTGATCGTCGGCGACGCGACCAAGCTCTGGCTACCGGACTTCGGCCGGCTGCGTGCCGCGAAGGGCCGTTTCCGCGGCCTCCGCCTCCTCCACACCCACCTGACCCAGGAGGGCCTGACCCAGGACGACCTCGTCGACCTGACCCGGCTCCGGCTCGACCTGGTCGCCGCGATCTGCCTGTCGCCGGACGGCCGGGCCCTCAGCGTCCACTACGGCCACAACGTCCCGGTCCCGGACGACAGCGACGAGGCGCCCTACCGGACCTACGGGCCCATCCCCTACGGCAAGCTCGACGTCGACCCGTCGGCGCTGATCACCGCCCTCGAGGAGGAGTTCGCGCGGGCCGCCCGCACCCGGGTGGTCGAGGCGAAGGACGGCCGGGCCATCCTGGTCCACGTCACCGACAAGCAGGGGGCGGCGCGGGCGGACGAGTCGCTCCGGGAGCTGATGGAGCTCGCTCGCACCGCGGGCGTGGAGGTCGCGGACACCGTGCTCCAGGTGCGGGACCGGGTGGACCCCAAGACCGTGCTCGGCCGGGGCAAGCTCGACGAGGTGGTGCTCCGGGCGATGCAGCTCGACGTCGAGGTGCTGATCCTCGACCGGAACCTGACACCGGCGCAGGCGGCCGCCCTCGCTCGCCGGACCGACCTCAAGATCCTCGACCGCACCCAGCTGATCCTCGACATCTTCGCGCAGCGGGCGGAGAGCCGGGACGGCAAGCTGCAGGTCGAGCTCGCGCAGATGAAGTACCTCCTGCCGCGCCTCGGGCAGCGGGACGATGCGCTGTCCCGCCTGACGGGCGGCATCGGCGGCCGCGGACCCGGCGAGACGAAGATCGAGATCGGCAAGCGGCGCGCCCGCGAGCGGATCACCAGGCTCCAGCGGGAGCTCAAGCAGCTCGGCAAGCAGCGGGTCCAGCGAAGGCGCCGGCGGGCCCGGCGCGGCATCCCGATCGTCTCGATCGTCGGCTACACCAACGCGGGCAAGAGCACGCTGCTCAACACCCTCACCGAGTCCGACGTCCTGGCGGAGGACCGGCTCTTCGCCACCCTCGACACCCGGTCCCGCCGCATCCGCTTTCCGCGGGAGCGGGAGGTGGTGATCACCGACACCGTCGGGTTCATCCGGGACCTGCCGAAGGACCTGATGGCGGCCTTCCGGGCCACCTTCGAGGAGGCCCAGGACGCGGACCTGCTCCTGCACGTGATCGACGCGAGCGACCCCGCGGCGGACGACCACGTCCGGACCACCGAGAAGCTGCTCGAGGACCTTGGCCTGGCCCACGTCCCGCGCCTGATGGTGTGGAACAAGGCGGACCGCCTCGGCCGGGGCGTCGCGGCCGCGCGGGCGGCGCGGGACGGCGGCATCGCGGTGAGCGCCCTCGACCGGTCGACGCTTCGGCCGCTGCTGGAGGCGATCGAGGAGCGCCTGTTCGTCGACGGCGACGGCGCGTTGTGGCCGAGGGACGAGCGCGGCGAGGTCGCGTGGACCGAGGACCGGGCCGACGCACATGGCGCGCCGGTCGAGGCACCGGCGCACGAAGCACCTCGCCGCCGACCAGGCGACGAGGCGGTCGCGGCTCCGGTGCCGGCCTCGCGCACGCTGCACTGAGCTGCGTTCTCGGCCGCGTTCTCGGCCGCGTTCTCGGCTGCGCTCCCGCTCCTCGCATACCGACGCGGGGCTCCGCGCGGGTCGTCGACCGCGACCGTCTCGCCGTCCCACGGGCCGTGCGCGCCGCCGTCTCCACCCCGGAGGGCACGTCGGCCACCCTGCTCCGCCTACTCCCGCACCGCCGGCGTCGCCCGGACCTCGACGAGCGCTCCGGCCCGAAGCACCCGGCACGGGACCTCGGCGCCGAAGCGGGTCCCGAGCGCCTGGCCGAGGTCCCGAGGGCCGCGCACCGGCTGGCCGTCCAGCTCGACGAGCCCGTCCCCGAGGAGCAGCCCCGCGGCCTCGGCCGGGCTGCCCGGCGCGACGGCGAGGACGAGGGCACCGCGGCGCCGACCCAGCTCCTCCCGGACCCGGGTCGGCAGGCGCACCGGCCGCACGCTGACCCCGAGGTAGCCCCGGCGGACGCGCCCGTGCGCCTGCAGCTCCTCGACGACCCGGCGCAGGGTCTCGGTCGGGACCGCGAGGTCGGCGCCTCGGATCAGGGCCGGGGTCTGGATCCCGATGCCGCGCCCGTCCGCGTCCAGGGCGGGGCCCCCGACGAAGCCCCAGGGGATGGCCCGGTCGGGCTCGAGGTAGCGCTCGAGGCGCCCGCCGGTCGCCGTCGAGACCTCGGCCGCGACGGCGCCCAGCGTCCGCAGGCTGGCGCGGACCGTCCGGCCCGGGCGACCGAGCGCCACGACCAGAGACCCGACACGGAGGTCCTCGGTGGACGCGAAGGCGAGGGGCGAGAGCCCGCCGTCGACCGCCCGCAGGACGGCCAGGTCGGTGCCCCGGTCACGGCCGACGACCTCGGCCTCGAGCTCGTCGCCGTCGTCCGCGACCACGGTGAAGGCGTCGTGATGGGGCAGGGCGTGGTGCACGCTGACGAGCAGGTCCTCCGACCATGCCGTGGCGCTGATGCCGCTGCGGCCGCCTCCGCAGCGTCCGCGGCGGCGGAGCCCGAAGGTCGAGGCTCGGGCGCCGGCCACGACGTCGGCGAGGGACTGACTGAGGGAGGTGAGCGATTCGGTCATGCCTCCGAGCGTCGGGCCCGCTCGTTCGGCCGGCATCGGCTGTTCGGGTGGGCCCACACCTACCCGAACGGGCGGTTGAACCCGGCCCGCGACGGCGCACGCTGAGGCGGATGGTCGGTGGTCCGCCCGTGACGCTGAGGCCCGCGCCCAAGGTGGCGGTGCTGGCCGAGGACGCGCTCGCGCGGGACGCGCTGGTCCGCAGCCTTCGGGGCGAGGGGATCGCCGTGAGCGCCCTCGAGGACGCGGAGCTCGCCCTGGTGGACGCGCGGACGATCTCGCGCCGGGCCCGAGCTCGCCTGGCCCTGCCCTACGTCGCCCTGGTCGACGAAGGTGCGCGGCCCACGGAGCACCTCGCCGACGGAGCGTCCGGGGTGCTCCGGCGCGAGGCCGACCCCCGGAGCCTCGCGGCCGCGGTCATCGCGGTCGCGTCGGGGCTCCTCGTGGTGGACGGCGAGCTCGGCCGGCGCGCCCTGCCGTCAGGACCCAGCGAAGGCGCGGAGGGCGAAGAGCTGACCGCGCGGGAGCAGGAGGTGCTCGGCCTCGTGGCGGCGGGCCTGTCGAACCGCCGCATCGCCGCCCGCCTCGCGATCAGCGAGCACACCGCGAAGTTCCACGTCAACAGCATCCTCGGGAAGCTGGGCGTGGCGAGCCGCACGGAGGCGGTGGTGGTCGCGGCGCGCCGCGGGCTGCTCTGGCTGTAGCCGTCGACGCGAACCGTAGCGGTCGACACGAGTCACCTGGAACAGCAGTGAGTGGTCAATCCCGGCGAGCGATCGGCGCCCCAATCAAGGAACGACGACGAGGAACACTTCGCGTATTTCGAGGAGAAGTGACGCCGAGTCGGGCGTCGAGGGCCGGCGGGATGTCGCCACGAATCGCTGAGACAGGTGACTAGCCGATCTTCGGCTTCAGCCCGACCTTGCCGTTGCGGACGACGACCTCGAAGCCGACGTCCTTGCCGCCGTGCTTGGCCCGGAGCCGCTCCGCGTTCTTCTGCACGTTCTTGGCCATGGACTCGAAGCGCACGTTGTCGACCCGCTCGTTGTTGCGGCGGCGCGCGTCGACGTAGTCCTGGTAGAGGCGGCGCAGGGCGGGCTCGTCGAGGCGGCCCCGGGCGGCCCGCGCCGAGTGGGGCCCGGGCTGGGCCGGCGGCGGGGCGTAGGAGCGCCGCGCCTCCCGCGGGACCTTCGCCGCCCCGGCGGCCGTGCCCCGCTCGGCCGGCGGGACCTTCGACATCCGGGCCGGCGCCGGGGGCCGGCTGGAGGCCTTCGCCACGGCGGCCGCCGAGGCCCGCGCTCCCGGCGAGACCTTCCCGCCAGGGATCTCCGGCGCCGCGACCTTGGGCGCCTTCGCCGCACCGCCGCTGCGCGCCCCGAGCGCCGCCGCCAGCTCGGTCGCGGCCGGGGACGGCGGCCGGCTCGAGTACCGGGCGCGCGGGTTGGCCGACTCCTGCGCTCGCGGCGCCGCGCCCGGGCCCTTGGCGCCCGTCATCAGCGGCGCGAAGGAGGTGAACATCGCGCGCGGGCGCGGCCGCTCGCTCGGCACGGGCCCGATGTTGCTGAGGATCGAAGCGATATCGTCGTCGGCAGAGGCCGCGGCCGCAGCCGGCGAAGGGGCCGGCCACGGAGCCGGGGCCCCGCCGCCCTCCTCCGTCAGCTCGAAGGTCTTGACCGGCGGCGCCTCCGACTCCGCCTGGCGCTGGCGACGGCGACGGACCCGCATCCGGTCCTTGGCGTACGTGCCCTCCTCGATCTGCCGGGCGATGCGCTGCCAGTAGGTCGAGTAGGTGTTGTACCGCGCCTGCAGCTGCTGGAGGCGGAAGCGCGCCGCGGTGTTGCGGGGCTTCTCCTTGCGGAGCAGCATCAGCAGCCTGTCGAGGTCCTTGCGGGGGATGTGGGGCTCGGTGCGCTCGATGCCCTGGAACCACTGCTCGTAGAGCGCCCGGAGGCGCTTGAACTTCACCTCCGCATCGTGAAGCAGGCTATCGAACTCGCGCAGGTCCATCGGGCGGGCGCCTAGAGTGGCTCGATGCGCAGGTTGTCGAAGCGCAGGTCGGACCGCCAGTTGTTGAAGCCGAAGTGGTCATGGCCGCGACCCTCGAGGGGGTCCGGATCGGTGAGGGACACCAGCTCCTCGTCGTCCGCCCAGACGGTGATCGTGTCCCCCTCGCGCTCGATGCGCATGCGATAGGTGCGGCCGACCTCGACCGGTCGCCGGGCCCCGACCGCGCGGTCGTCCGCGTGCTCGTCCATGCGGGCGATCGCGTTCGTGGAGTTGCCCCACCCTCCGAAGATCACGACGTAGCTCGTCGCCGTGTAGCTCTCCGCGGTCGCGCGGCTACTCCCGTCGCCGAACACCTCGACCTTGATGTCCCCTTCCGGGCTCTCCGAGCGCGCATCGAACGTGATCCGTGCATCGCGCGGGAGCTTCCGGCGCAGCCAGAGCGGGTGGTTGCGCGCCCCCTGGACACGGAGCTCGCCCTCCTCGATGCGGTAGCGACCGCCCGTATCGAGGTAGAGGTCGCCGACCTGCTCCCGGTCGAAGTCGTCCTCGAACCCGCCGGCACCGATCGCCGGGTCCCCCTGCGGCGTGCACGCCGCGCCGCCGAGGGCGCCGAGGGCGAGCGCTATCCGAAACCCCTTCGTCACGAAGCGGGACTCTAGCAGCGCAGCCCCGGGGGAGGCAGCGCAGCCCGGATGCCGCACCCGTCATCGCCTGGCGCTGGCGAGGAGCGCGCCGGCCCCGGTCATCGCGCTCTCCACGGCCCCTTCCACCGCCCGGCGCGCCAGGTGGCGCTCCTGCACTTCCCGCCGCCCCCGCTCCGCGCCGGTGCCCCGGGCGGACCCGCTCAGCTCGCCGCGGATCGCGCGCCCCCGGTCGTCCATGACGAGGACCGAGACGTGGCAGCGCACGACCAGGCCCTCGCCCCCGGCGCGCCGATCCACGTCGGTCACCGACCCCTCGACGCGCAGCACGGTCAGCCGGCGCCGCTGGATCTCCCGCGCCGCCCCGGGCCCGGGGGGCTCGTCGAGGACCAGCACCCCGCGCAACCCTTCGAGCTCGGTCCGGACCGCGCGGGCGAGGACCGTCTCGAGGGAGCCGTGGGGGAACGTGCTCCGGTTGTGCATCGGCCCGAGCACGACCACCACGCGCACGCCACCCCACCGGGTCGGCGTGGGCGTGCTGTCCCGCGCGGCCACGATGCGGCGGATCGATCGGGCCGCGGCCCGGCGCACCGCGTCCTCCCGATCGGCCCGCCGGAGGCGGCGCAGGGACGGGAGGGCGGCGGTCCGGCCCAGCCGGCCGAGGGCCTGCGCCGCGGCCGCGCGGACGGCGGGGTGAGGGTCGCCGAGCGCCCTGAGCAGGGGCCGCACCGCGCGGCCGTCCCCACTCTCGCCGAGCGCGAGCGCAGCTCGCACCCGGACCCGGAAGTCCCGCCCCTCCCGCAGGAGCCGCACCGCCGTCGCCGAGACCTGGGCCTCCGCGACCGGGGCTCCTCCGCCGAAGACCGCGAGGGCGAGGCCCAGCGCCACCGCGACGCGGCGCCCGCGGCCGCGCGAGGCGGGCATCTGTGATGCCATTGATACGGAGGCGGTCAACCGAGATACCCGGAGAGGAGGGTCGACGCAACGGTGCATGCGCGCCGTCCCCAACCGTACACGCTGTGGCCGCGAATGGGCAGGTCGATGCCGAGCGCGTGACCTCCGCGCAAGGGGCGGCGAAGGCCGGAGGCATCGGGGTCGGACGCCGGCTCCTCCGCGCCGCCCTCGTCCTCTTCAGGGTCCGGCGGGGGAGGCTCGGTCGCCTCGGGCGTCGCCTCCGGCGGCGTGTCCGGGTCGCCGGACTCCGCTGGCACGACACGCTGCGGTTCCTCCCCGGCCGGCTGATCGCTGGCCGCGCCGGGAGGAGGGTCGTCGGGGCGGGCCGCCGCGGGCGCCGAGGAGGGCACGGGGCCGGGCTCCGGGCAGCCGTCATCGTCCTGGAAGCCGTCCCGGTCCTCGGCGCGGCGCGGGCAGCCGTCCTCCCGGTCGGGGAAGCCGTCGTGGTCCCGGTCCCGGAGCGGGTCCACGCAGCCGTCCTCGTCCGCGTCCTGGTCGAAGGGCGCCGCCTCGTCGGGGCAGCGGTCGTCGGCATCCGGGACGAGGTCGCCGTCGTTGTCCGGGTCGGGGCAGCCGTCGTCGTCCTCGAAGCCGTCCGGATCCTCGGGCAGGAGGCGGCACTCGGCGGGCTCGCGGGCGTCCTCGATCCCGTCCCGGTCCGCGTCGTGGCGGCGCGGGGCCCAGGAGAGGCCGGCGATCGCGCGCACCCCCGGCGCGCCGACCCCGCCGCCGAAGCCGACGCCGACCGCGAGGTCGACCGACAGGTCGCCCTCCGGCTCGGCCCACCGGAAGCCGAGATCGATCTCCGCGGGGGTGCTCGCGGCCCGGAAGATGCGCCCATCGATCGCGGTCTCGGCGCGCACCTCGACGATCGAGCTGACGTTGGGGATCAGGATGGTCGGGAGCTGGAGCGCCGCGCCGAGCAGGATCTCCTGCTCGAACAGCACACCCTGGAGGACCGGGCGGGCGAAGCGGTAGCGGTAGCCCGCGAGGACGCCGATCCCGAAGTCGAGGAAGTGGAAGTCCCCGAGCAGGCTCGCTTCGAGCTGCGGGGCGCCCTCCCCGGCCAGCTCGTGCTCGAGGCCCAGGGGCACGCGACCGGCCACCTGGATGGCGAGCCCGGGGCCATCGTGCCGGCGGTGCTCGCCCGAGGCCTCCTCGCCCAGGATCCGCAACCGGGCAGCCCATAGCGGGTCACGGAAGGCCACCGCCGCGAGGTCGGGGCCGCCGTCGAGGGCGCTCCCGCGGGCGTCTTGCCACACGATCACCGGCACGTCGACGAGGAGCGCCACCCTCCCGCCGAGCCCGACCTGAGCGAGGACGTCGGCGTTGACCCGATGCTCCACCACCGGGATGGTCCGGCCGTCACTCGTCGATCGCAGCGTGAGCGGCCGGCTCGAGTACGCGAGCCAGAGCGCCGCGTTCCACATGCCCGGTCCGGGAGTACGGGTGCCCGGGATGCCGATGAACCCTTCCCGGTCGGGGGTCGGCCGAAAGCGCTCGAGGTCGAGCTCCGCCGCCGGGCGAGGCTGGCCCGCACACGGCGAGGCCAGGATGGCCATGAGAGCGAGGCACTGGCCCGCGGCCACGATGCGACGGTCCACGGCGGGCGACCATAGCAGCCCATCTCCGTCCACCAGATCCTTGCGTTCCGTGGCGAGCCCCGTAGAAGGAGGAGCCGTGACGCGACGACGCCGAGCACGGGGGCGCAGCGGGGGAGCGAGGCGGCCGTGAGCGGGGGCGACGGCCCGCGCGAGGAGGACGTCAGCCGGTCCTCCATCCCGCCCGAGCAGATGGCGGCGCTCGGCCGTTCGCCGCGCAGCTACCTGCGGAACCTCCGCTACGACGTCCCCTCGTCGGTCGTCGTCTTCCTGGTCGCGCTCCCGCTGTGCCTGGGCATCGCGGTCGCCTCCGACATGCCGCCCCTGGCCGGGATGATCACGGGGATCGTCGGCGGCACCGTCGTGGCCTGGGCCAGCGGGTCGCAGCTCGCGGTGAGCGGCCCCGCGGCCGGGCTCACGGTGATCGTCGTCCAGGCCAAGCACGAGCTCGGCACGCTGGCCGACGGCACCTACGACGCGACCGTCGGCTACGAGGGCCTCCTGGTCGCGGTGTGCCTGGCGGGGGTCATGCAGGTCCTCCTCGGCCTCGCCCGGGCCGGCATCTTCGCCTACTACTTCCCGTCGACGGTCATCAAGGGGATGCTGGCCGGGATCGGCGTCTTCCTGATCCTGAAGCAGATCCCCCACGCGGTCGGGTTCGACGAGGACTACGTCGGGGATCTGAGCTTCCTCCAACCGGACGACCGGAACACGTTCACCGAGATCGTGGCGGCGCTGGCCCACCCTCAGATGGCCGCGATCGTCATCAGCGTGGTGGCCCTGACCATCCTGGTCGTGATGGGGCGGGTGCCGGCCTTCAGACGCCTCCGCTGGCTACCCGCGCCGCTGGTCGCGGTGACCGTGGGCGTCGGGATCAACCTGCTGTTCGGGCTGTTCGCCCCCGGCTACCAGCTCGCGGGGGACCACGTCGTGGACCTGCCCACCGGAGGGCTGGCGGAGCTCCAGGCGGAGCTCCACTTCCCCGACTTCTCGCGGATCGCGGAGCCCACGGTGTGGACCGTCGCGGCCACCCTCGCCGCGGTCGCGAGCCTCGAGACGCTGCTCTGCATCGAGGCGATCGACAAGCTGGATCCCTACAAGCGCCAGACCCCGACCAACCGGGAGCTCGGCGCCCAGGGCATCGGCAACGTGCTGTCCGGCCTCGTCGGCGGCCTCCCGATGACCGCGGTCATCGTGCGCGGATCGGCGAACATCCAGTCGGGCGGCCGGACCCGGATGAGCGCCTTCGTCCACGGGCTGCTGCTCCTCGCGGCCGTGTTCGCCCTACCCGAGGTGATCAACCTCATCCCCCTGGCCGCGCTCGCCGCGGTGCTGCTGCACGTGGGCTACAAGCTCGCGTCCTACCGCCTGTTCCGGGGCATGTTCCGCCAGCCGATGGAGCAGTGGCTGCCCTTCATCGTCACGGTGGTGGCGATCATCTTCACCGACCTCCTGAAGGGGGTCGCGATCGGGATGGGCGTCGCCGTCTTCTACATCCTGCTGGCCAACCTCCGGACGCCGTACTTCATCCACCATCGGGAAGCCCACGACGACCCGCTGGGGCGGCCGCTCATCCGGCTGGAGCTGAGCGAGAACGTCTCGTTCCTCAACCGGGCGTCCGTCCGGAGGGTCCTCGCGGAGATGCCGGACGACAGCGTGGTGGAGATCGACGGGCGGACCTCCCAGCACATCCACCCGGACGTGGTGGAGCTGATCCTCGAGTTCCGGGATACAGCGCCGACGCGGGGCATCACGGCGATCCTGCGGGACATCCCGGACGCGGAGGTCCTGATCCCGACGGCCTGAGGAGCGCGCGGCGCACCTTCGAGGCGCGGCACGGCTCGCCGTTGTAGCCTCCATCGAGCCATGACGCGGGTGCTGGTCGTCGACGACGAGGAGAACATCCGCCTCGTGCTCCGCACCCTGCTCCGGAAGGCGGGCTACGACGTCGGGGCGGTCGGGAGCGGCGAGGAGGCGATCGAGGCGCTCGACGCCGAGCACGCCACCTTCGTTCTGGCCGACGTCCGGATGAACGGGATGAGCGGCCTCGAGCTCACCCGGCGGGTGATGGCGCGGCCGGACCCGCCGACCGTGATCGTGATGAGCGCCTACGGCTCGGTGGAGCTCGCCATCGACGCGATGAAGGCTGGCGCGTACGACTACGTGTCGAAGCCGTTCAAGCCCGACGAGATCCTCCTCGCCCTCCGCAAGGCCGAGGAGCGGGAGAGCCTGCGGCGCGAGAACCGGAGCCTGCGCGCGCAGGTGCGGGCCGCGTCGGTCTACGCCGACATGGTCGGCCGCTCCGACGCGATGCAGGAGCTCTACCGGACGGTGGAGAAGGCCGCCGCCTACTCCACGACGGTGCTCGTCCAGGGCGAGAGCGGCACCGGCAAGGAGCTCGTCGCGCGCGCCCTCCACGAGCGCGGACCGCGGGCGGACAGGGCCTTCGTGCCCATCAACTGCGGCGCGATCCCCGAGGCGCTCCTCGAGAGCGAGCTCTTCGGGCACGTGAAGGGCGCGTTCACGGACGCCCGCGCCGACCGGGCGGGCCTGTTCGAGGAGGCCCACGGCGGGACCCTGTTCCTCGACGAGATCGGCGAGCTGCCGCTCGGCGTGCAGGTGAAGCTGCTGCGGGTGCTCCAGGAGGGCACGCTCCGCCGCCTCGGCGACACCGCGGACCGGACCGTCGACGTGCGCGTGATCGCCGCGACCGTTCGCCGCCTCGCCGACGAAGTGAGGGAGAAGCGCTTCCGCGAGGACCTCTTCTACCGCCTGAACGTGCTCACGGTGGAGGTGCCGGCGCTCCGGGACCGGCGCGACGACATCCCGCTCCTGATCGACCACTTCCTCGCGCAGCTCAAGGAGCGCCTCGGCACGACCCTCGATGGCGTGTCGCCTGCGGCCCGGCGCCGGCTGCTCGCCTACCACTGGCCCGGCAACGTCCGGGAGCTCCAGAACGTGCTCGAGCGCGCGGCGGTGCTGGGCACGGGCCCGCTGCTCGAGGAGGCGGACCTGCCGGACCGGCTGCAGGACCCCGACCCCGTCCAGCAGGTGCTGACGGCCGGCGAGCTCTCGATCAAGAAGAGCACCCGGGTGATCGAGGAGGCGCTGATCCGGCGGGCCCTGGCCAAGACCGGGGGCAACCGGACGCAGGCCTCCCGGCTCCTCGAGATCAGCCACCGGGCGCTGCTCTACAAGATGAAGGACTACGGCGTGACCTGACGGGCAAGCGGCCCGTACCGCTCTTCTCGAGCGCATCGCGCGGGCCCGCACCTTCCGGGGGTGCGCCCCCCGTCCCATCTCGATACCGTGCCGGCATGCGGCGTTGCGCCTCGTCTCCGGGGACCCTCGCCCGCCTGGGGCTCGGCGTCCTCGCGGCCCTGGCGGGGCCTGTCGCGGCGCCAGCGCACGCCGGCGCCCAGGCGCTGGCGCCCGAGAACGCCTACCGGGACGCCGCCCCCCAGCCGGGGAAGATCGCCGCCACGCTTCCGCCCGGCGTGCACGTCCTGGCTCGGGACGAACGGCGAGGGGTGCCGACGCTGCTCTCGGGGTCCGAGGACGCGCGGACGCCGTCCCGCTCCCCCCTCCCCCGGGCGTTCACCCACCTCTGGTCCCTGGCCCCGCTCTACGGCCTGAGCCCGGCGGCGCTCGGCACGGTCGAGGTCGAGGTCGCTCGGCGCACCGCGAGCGGAGGCCACCTCGTCATCCTGCGGCAGCGCGTTCAGGGCATCCCGGTCGAGGACCTCCGGCTCAGCCTGCTGATGGACGCCAACGGCGGGCTGGTGGCCGCGGGCGGGCAGCTCCACGGCGTGGTCCCGACCGCGCCCCTGGCCTTCGCGGTGGACGAGGCGGCAGCGGCCGCGATCGCGCTCCACGCCGACCGGGCCTCCTCGGCCGAGGCTGCGATGCTCGCGCCGGCGGGCCCGCCTCGCGAAGGCGGATATCGGGACTTCGCGCTGACCCCTGCGGGGCGGCGGGCCGGGGTCACCCTGAGCGAGCCGATCCGGAGCCGGCGGGTCCTCTACGCTCTGCCGACCCGGCTCGTGCCGGCCTACCGCCTCGAGGTCTGGAGCGAGGACCCGGCCCCGACGCTCACCGCCTACGTGGTCAGCGCCCTGGACGGCTCGCTGCTCGAGCGCCGGAGCCTCACCTCGTCCGAGGTCTTCGGCTACCGGGTGTTCGCCGAGCCGTCCCTCGCGCCCTACGTCAGTCCCTTCGGCGACGTGACGCCGGAGGCGACGGGCATGCCGGGCGCGAGGGTCCCCGCCCCCGTCCCGTCGGTGATCCGCTTCGTGGATGGGCTCAACGTGAGCCCGATGGGCCTCCCCGACGCCTGGCTCGAGGCGGACGCGCAGGTGACGAGCGGCAACAACGTCGACGCCTACGCGGACCGCGTCGCCCCCACGGGTTTCAGCGACGGGGATCTGCGGGCCGCCGTGACGTCGGCGCGGACCTTCGACCACGCCTTCGACGCGACGCTGGACGCCGTAGCCGACGACCGCCAGGTCGAGGCGGCGCTGACCCATCTCTTCTACGTCAACAACTGGCTCCACGACCTCTTCTACGGCGTCGGCTTCGACGAGGCCGCCGGCAACGCCCAGGCCCTGAACTACGGCCGCGGCGGCTTCGAGGGGGATGCGCTGCGGGCCGAGGGCTTCGACTTCGGAGGGCGCAACAACGCGAACATGTCCACCCCGTCCGACGGGTCCTCGCCGCGCATGCAGATGTACCTGTGGGACGTGGGGAGGAGCGTGCTCGTGACGCCGCGGGGGGAGCTGCCTCTCGGGGGGTCGACCTTCGGCCCCTCGTCCTACGACGTCAGCGGCCCGGTCGCGTGGGTGGACGACGGGATCGAGCCGGGGGACGACGGGTGCGAGCCCATCGAGGCGGACCTGAGCGGCCGGGTCGGGCTGGTCGTCGCCGGCGCCTGCCCCACGCTCACGCAGGTCCAGCACGTCGAGGCGGCCGGCGCCCTCGGCGCCGTCGTCATGGATCCGACCGTATGGACCCCGGGCTCGCTGCTCGGCGACCCGGAGGAGCCGATCGGCATCCCAGCCGGGATGATCCCGCAGAACGTCTTCGGTCTCGAGGACGGCGACGAGGTCCGGATGGTCCGCACCCCGCGCCAGGGGGTGCCGAGCTCCCTCGACACCCAGATCATCGCCCACGAGTGGGGCCACTACCTCCACCGGCGCCTGGTCGCCTTCAGCAGCCGGCAGGGTCGAGCCCAGAGCGAGGGGTGGGCCGACTTCATCGCGCTGCTGTCGCTGCTCCAGCCCTCCGACGACCTGGACGCGCCGTTCTCCGTCGCTAGCTACGCAGCCCAGGAACGGGTGGGCTCTCCCCTCTACTTCGGGATCCGACGGCTG
This sequence comes from Sandaracinaceae bacterium, assembly GCA_050331215.1. Taxonomy (GTDB): domain Bacteria; phylum Myxococcota_A; class Polyangia; order Polyangiales; family Sandaracinaceae; genus JBHJHB01. The sequence continues at coordinate 26,260 of JBHJHB010000154.1, forward strand.
CCCTACTCGCGCAACCGCGACTACAACGACCTCTCGTTCCGGCACATCTCGCGCGGCGAGGCCCTGCCCGATCAGCCCCGCTCCTCCGGCCCGGCCGACAACGCCCAGGTCCACAACGCCGGCGAGGTCTGGGCCACGATGCTCTTCGACGCGACGCTGGGCCTGGTCGACCGGACCGTCGGCCCGGCGCCGGCCTACGACTTCACCGAGGCGCTTCGCCGGATGCGCTCCTACGTGGTCACCGGGATGCAGCTCGCACCGTCCCAGCCCACCTACACGGAGCAACGGGACGCGCTGATCCTGGCGGCCCTGGAGACGGACCGGGAGGATGCCCTTCGGATCGCGCGAGCCTTCGCGGACCGCGGGGCCGGGACGTGCGCAGAGGGGCCCGAACGCTTCAGCGAGGACCTCCGCGGGGTCGTCGAGCACCACGGCCTGCACCCGCAGGTCGTGGTCGATGCGATCGCGCTCCACGCCGAAGGACCCGGCCGGCGCTGCGACGCCGACGTGGTCGTCGACAGCGGGGAGGCTGGCGAGCTGCGGATCGAGCTCCGCAACGTGGGCGTGGTGGACCTCCCGGTCACCACGCTCGAGGTCACGGCGAGCGATGCCGCCCTCGTCGTGGGGGGAGGCTCGACGGTACCCGTGAGCGCCATCGCCTCCGGCGAGCCGCGAACGCTCCGCGTGCCGGTCACGGTGCCGGAGGGCGCGGTGGTCGCGGACGCGGTCGACATCCAGGTCATCGGGCGGTCCGGACAGGAGCCCTGCCCCGACCTGGTCGCAACGGCCCGGGTCGTGGTCGACCGCGACCTCGGCCGGCTCGGCAGCGAGAGCTTCGAGCTCCCCCCTCCCTGGCTGGAGGAGGCGAGCCTGGATGGGGTGACCACCGGGGTCTGGTCGGTGACCCGCGGGACGCTCGGCGATCCGGACCGGGTGCTCCGGGCGGTCGACAGCGCATCCTTGACCGACACCGCGGTCGAGCTCCCCGAGGTGGTCGGCACGGTCGACGAGCCCCTGGTGCTCACCTTCGCGCACCGCTTCGACCTCGAGACCAGCGACGGTGTGCTCTGGGATGGTGGCGTGCTCGAGCTGTCGATCGACGGCGGCGCGACCTGGACGGACGCGGACGCCTACGTCGACCCCGGCTACAGCGGGATCCTCAGCGACCGGGCGGGCAGCGCGCTGAGCCTCCGGCCGGCGTGGTCCGGCCGGAACCCGTCCTTCCCGGACGAGGACGAGGTGCGTCTCGACTTCGGCCTGGCCTTCGCGGGCAGCCCCGTCCGCTTCCGCTTCCGCCTGGCCACCGACCAGGCGATCGGCGGGCCTGGCTGGGAGATCGACGACGTCGCGCTGAGCGGAACGGAGCAGCCTGCCTTCCCCGCGTTCCTCGACGATGAGTCCGACTGCACCGGGGCACCGGTCGCCGATGCGGGCCCTCCGCGCGCGGTCGTGAGCGGGGAGGCCGCGGTGCTCGACGGCACGGGGAGCCGGGACCCGGACGGGGACCCTCTGAGCTTCGCGTGGTCGGTGCTCACGCCGGACACGGGCATCGCGCTGGTCGGCGACGACGGGCCTCTTCCGGCGTTCGAAGCGCCGGTCGTGCACGAGCCGCAGGAGCTGCGCTTCCGTCTACGGGTCAGCGACGGGGTGGGCAGCGACTCCTCGGACACCCTCGTCACCGTGCTGCCGCCGCCCACCGCGCCGGACGCCGGCCCCCTGGCCGGCTTGGACGCCGGCCTCGACCTGGGACCCGGCCCCGACGACGCCGGGGCGACGATGATCGGGGCCGACGCCTCGCCCGCCCCGAGGCGGCCCGAGCCTGCGGGGTGCGGTTGTCGGGTCGGCATCGCAGAGCGCCGCTTCCCGGGCCCGACGTCGGCGCTGCTCCTCCCCCTCGCCCTGATGCTCGTCCGGCGACGACGGCGCGCGGGCCAGCGGGTGGGCTCCTCCTTCACGGCGGGTCGAGGCTGACCAGCAGCGCGCGGGCCTCCACGCTCGCCCCGACCTCCACGTGGATGGCGGCCACGGTGCCCGGGCCGGGGGCCCGCAGCTCGTTCTCCATCTTCATCGCCTCGACGACCACCAGCGGCGCGCCAGCCTCGACGGCGTCGCCGGGCCCAACCAGCAGCTTCACGACCCGCCCCGGCATCGAGGCCCGCACCTCCCGGTCCCCCGCGCCGAGCCTGCTCCGCCGGGGCGCGCCGCCCGGCACGCTCGGCGACTCCACTTCCAGGACCGCGCGCACCTCTCCGGCCACGACCTGGAGCTCCTCCGGAGGGCCGCCGACCGCGAGGTCGTAGACCCTCGCGCCCAGGCGAAGCAGGAGCCCGCCATCGACGCGGTGCACCTCGGCCTCCACCGGCGCGCCGTCGAGCACCAGGCTGATGCGCCCGTCCCCCCCGCGCACCACCTCGACGTCCCTCGTCTCCCCCGCGTGGCTCACCCGCAGCTTCATGGCGGCGCAACCTACCTCAGATCGGGCGCGCTGGCGCGGCCCGACGAGTCATGCGAGCTTGGCGCGGCCGCCCATGACCGAACGCCCGCCCCGCCGTACCCCGGGTCGTTCCCCGCGCCGCTCCGCCCGCGCCCGCCTCGCGACGCCCCACGACCCGCTGACCGGGCTCCTGCTCACGGTCCCGGTGTTCCTGGTCTATCACCTCGGCATCCTGGGGATCCGGCTCCGCAACGGCGTGGACCTGGTCAGCTCGGTCGCGTTCGAGCTGCTGGACTACAGCGTGGTGGCGTACATCGCCGTGACCCTGGCCCTGGCGGCGGGCCTCGCGGTGGCGGTCACGGTGCTGCGGCGGCGGGGGCAGCTCCGACCCGCCGCCCTCGTCCCGGTGCTGCTCGAGAGCGTGGGGTGGGCCGTGCTGATGCTGTTCCTCGTCGGCTGGGCCACCGAGAGGATCTTCAGCTTCCAGGTGGGCGGGGGCGCACCGCTGACGCCCTTCGCGATGGTGGTGATGGCCGCGGGGGCCGGCTTCCACGAGGAGCTCGTGTTCCGGGCAGGGCTCTTCGCCGGCGGCGCGTGGCTCCTGCACCGGACGTTCGGCTGGGCGAGGTGGCGCGCCGCGCTGGTCGCCGCGGTGGCCTCGGCGCTGCTCTTCAGCGCGGTCCACTACCTCGGCCCGCTCGGCGACCCCTTCAGCCCGGTGAGCTTCACGTTCCGGGTCCTCGCGGGCCTGTACCTGACCGCGGTCTTCCACTACCGGGGCTTCGCGGTGGCCGTCTACACCCACACCTTCTACGACCTGATCGTCTTCTTCCTCGCGCCCGCGCCCGGCTGAGCGCGGCGCGGGGCGGAGCCACGGAGCGCGGATGAGCGACAAGCCCGAGCGGACGCCCGCCGAGATGCAGGCAGCGCAGGAGCACGTGCGAGCCCTGCTCGAGTTCATCGGCGAGGACCCGACGAGGGAGGGCCTGCGGGAGACCCCCAAGCGGGTGGTGCAGGCCATGCTCGAGCACTACGAGGGCTACGCGCAGGACCCCTCGGAGCACCTGGCCCGGACGTTCACCGAGACCAACGGCTACGACGAGCTGGTCCTCCTGACCGACATCCAGCTCCACAGCCACTGCGAGCACCACATGGTGCCGTTCGTCGGCAAGGCGCACATCGCCTACATCCCGAGCGGCCGCATCGTCGGCCTGAGCAAGCTCGCGCGCGTGGTCGACGTGTTCGCCCGCCGCCTCCAGGTGCAGGAGAAGCTGACGGCCCAGATCGCGGAGGCGATCCAGACCGCGCTCGATCCCCAGGGCGTCGCGGTGATCGTCCAGTGCCAGCACTTCTGCATGTGCTACCGCGGGGTCCGCAAGCCCGGGTCCTGGACGACGACGAGCAAGCTGCACGGCGTCTTCCTGCGGGACGCGGCAGCCCGGATGGAGCTGTTCACGCTGATCGGCATGAAGAGCGAGGTCGCCTGAGGCCGGGCCGGCGCCTTCTTGCCGCCCGCTCGCCTCCCCGCCATGCTCGGCGCCGGACCGGCGCGAGGCCGGAATACCCTCCCCGACCGCACTCGTTCGAGGCCCGCGCATGCGCGACCCGTTCCCGTCCTTCCGTCCGCTGCTCCTTCTCGCGTTGCTCACGGCGACCGCGGGGTGCAGCCCGAAGCTGATCGCACCTCACGACGTCGAGGACACGGCCGACAACCGGCAGGTGATCCGCTTCCTCGAGCGCTACCGGCTCGCCATGGAGTCCCGGAACATCCCCGCGCTGCTCGCCCTGGTCTCGCCCCGCTACTTCGACACGAACGGGACGCTGCGCACCGAAGACGATCGGGACTTCGATCTGCTTCGGCAAGAGCTGACGACGCTCGGCGAGCGGCTCCTCGATGTCTACTACACGATGCGCTACCGGCGAATCACCTATGAGCTGGACCGCATTCTGGTCGACGTGACCTACACCGCGCGGTTCAAGCTCGCGACGCCGGAAGGCGACCGGTGGACACGGCGCGCGGACGAGAATCGGTTCGTGCTGGTCACGGAAGAGGGCGAGCTCCGGATCGTCTCCGGCATGTAGGCGCCCACGCCCCTGAGGTCTCCCGCCCCCACCCGTTTGAAGGGGCGCCAGGGACCGAGCTAGTCTACGCTCCCGCGAGGGAGGCGAACCGCGCTCGCAAGCTCTCCCCCTCTACGGGGGGCGTTTCGCGCGTTCGATGGGCGGACCAGGCCAAAGAGAGAAGCTCGGGAGGATCCTGCTCAGGGAGCAACTCGTCACCCAGGAGGAGCTCGACGCGCTCCTGGAACGGCAGAAGCGGAATCCGGGGACCCGGTTGGGTTCGACGGCGGTGGAGGCGGGGTCGGTGGACGAAGTCGACATGCTTCGGGCCTTGAGCGAACAGCACGGCCTGCCGGGGATCGACCTCGCCCAGGTGGTGATCCCGGTGGAGAACCTCAAGCTGGTCCCTCAGGACATCGCCAAGCAGTACCTGATCCTCCCCTTCTCGGTGAAAGACGAGCACCTCTTCCTGGCCATGGCCGACCCCTCCGACCAGCGGGTGGTCGAGGAGATCGAGTTCGTGACCGGTCGTAAGGTCTTCCCCTACATCGCGGTTCAGGCGGTCCTCAAGCGCTCCATCGAGAACGCCTACGCCGCGCTGAACCGCGGCGATACCTTCTACGTCGGCCCGAACGCCCCGCCGGAGTACCTGGCCGAGCTCGGTCTCGCCGCCCCGCCGCCGGTGCCGGCGGACGACGGATCCGGCCTGCACGAGACCGGCGCTGCGCCGGTCGGCCGCCAGGGCCCGCGCAAGGTCCCCACCCTCGACGAGGCCTTCGGGTCCCGCGTCGACGTCATGCCCTCGAGCCGGCCCGAGTCCCGAGGCGTGGCCGGAGCACGCAAGACCCTCCTGATCGTCGACGACGAGGAGGACATCCGCCGCATGCTCCGCCGCGTGCTCGTCGAGCGCGGCATCGACGTGGTCGAGGCCTCCCGGGGGAGCGAGGCGCTGCAGGCCGTGCGCGACCACGATCCCGACGTGATCCTCCTCGACGCGATGCTGCCGGAGATCCACGGCTTCGATATCTGCCGCCGGATCAAGGCGAGCCGCACCTACGGCCACATCCCGGTGATCATGGTCAGCGCGATCTACCGCGGGTGGCGCTTCGCGGAAGACCTCAAGCAGTCGTACGGGGTCTTCGAGTTCATGGAGAAGCCCTTCAAGATCTCGAACGTGGTCGACGCGGTCGAGCGCGCCCTCGACGGCCGGGGGCCGGACGAGCAGCTCGAGGAGCTCTCCGCCGAGGCGGCGCGGCTCCTGTCCAGGGGCATCGAGTCCTACCGGCAGGGGGCCCTCGATGCGGCGATCGAGCAGCTGCAGAAAGGTCTCGTCATCGATCCGCTGGCCTTTCGCCTCCACTACCATCTCGGCTTGCTCTACGGTCGCCGGGAGAAGCTCTTCGAAGGCATCCAGGCCCTGGAGACCGCCGTCGACCTGTCCCCCCGGAACTTCTCCGCCCTGAAGAACCTCGCCGTGCTCTACCAACGCGCTGGCTTCAAGCGAAAGGCGATCGAGCTGTGGGAGCGAGCGATGGGCAGCGCACCGGATGACGAGACCCGTCGCGGCATCCGAGACCACCTGGTGAGCCTGCTCTAGGCGACGTCGCCGCCCCCCCGAGGTATCCCGTGAAGTTCCTCTGCCCCAACTGCAAGGCCAAGTACCAGATCTCCGACGAGAAGATCGCGGGCCGAACGCTCAAGATGGACTGCCGCCGGTGCGGCCATCCGATCATGATCCGGGGGGAGCGACGGGCGAGCCTGATCCCGGGGACCCGGCGCCCATCGCGCCCGCGCCGCCGCACGGGCTCCCACGTCGGCCCGGCCCCGACCGGCCGGCAGCGCTCGGTCCTCGGCGCGGACCTGCGGCGCTCCAGCCCCGGCTCGCTCCCTCCCGAGGCCCCGAGCGCCACCGACCAGTGGCACGTCGCGATCAACGACGTACCGGTCGGCCCGATGCGGCGAGAGGAGGTCGAGCGCAAGGTCGCGAGCGGCGCGGTCACCGCGGCCTCCCTGGTGTGGCGCGAGGGCTTCGACGACTGGCGCCCGCTCGGCGAGGTGGCCGAGCTCGCCCCCCTGCTCAGGCGCCAGCGACCCCCACCCCCAGCGCGCATCCCCTCGGGCGCCCGCCCCCCGCGGCCGCCGACGGGACGCCCGTCGCGCCCGAGCCGGGCGCCGAGCCGCGAGTCGGTCCGCCCCGGCGCCCCGCGGGGCAACGTCGTACCGATCGGCACCCGCCTGAGCGCCGCGGCCCCGGTCATCGAGGACGACGACCTCCTTCAGGAGGAGGCCCCTGCCGCGAGGGAGCGCCGGACGCACCCTGAGGAACGCGAGGCCCAGCCGCCCGGGGCGCCGATCGTCGGGGAGGCCTTCGATCCGTTCCCCGGCGGGGCGACCGCCGAGCCACCCGCCGCTGCCCCCCTCGCCCCGACCGACGCCGAGGCCCCCGAGCGGCCGAGCGAGCTCTCCGCCGCGATCCCCGTCGAGGAGGACTACCGACGCGATCGTGGGCTCCCCGTCGGGGCCTGGATCGCGATCAGCGGCTCCGCCGCGTTCGGCGTCGCGCTCGCGGTGATGGTCGCCTACCGGTTCCTGTTCGGCCCCCCGATGCCAGCCGAGCCCGTCGCGGTCGCGCCGGACACCCCCACGGACCCGGCGATGGAGGCCGCGCGCCGCGGGGAGCTCCTCGAGCTTCCGGGCGAGCAGAGCCCCGAGGCCGACGGGACGAGCGACGGACAGCCGGCGGCGGAACCGGGGGCGGAGGAGCCCCCGCCGTCGCGCCGCGACGACGAGGAGCATCACACCGCGCGCCAGAACGACGACGACGACGACGACACCGGGTCCTCGTCCCGCCCGGCCAAGGCGCTCGACCCCGAGCGCGCAGCCGCGCTCGCGCGCTTGCAGGAAGGGGGCTCCTCGGCCCCGATCAGCGCGCCGACCCGCGATCTTCTCGCCGACGAGGGCGGCGGCTCGCGGGTCGGGCTCAACGGCGACCAGATCCGGCGGGTCGTCGACCGTGAGCGGGAGGCGCTCCAGCGCTGCTACGAGACGGCCGTCCGCGGCGCGGGCGACGCGCCGACCGTGAGGATGGACGTCCGGATCACCATCGGCTCCTCGGGCGCCGTGACCCGCGCCACCGCGCGAGGGCGCAGCATCGGCAACCTGGATAGCTGCGTCGAGCGCAGCGTCATGCGCTGGCGCTTCCCGCGATCGGGTCGCCCGACGGAGACCGAGTTCCCCCTCGTCTTCGCGGGGCGGAACTGACCCCCGGGGTCACCCCGACCCATCGGCCCACCCACCCGAGACCTCCGCGCCTTCAGCGCGAATGTCTTCCGAGCACCTCGAGGATCCCCTCGATCAGGTCTTCGGGGACGTCCGGCGGCAGCGCCTCGTCGGGGTGGGCGAAGACCTTCTTGCCGAGCTCGATCGCGAGGAGGTAGCGGTCGAGGTACTCCCGACACTCGTCGCAGTCCTCGAGGTGCTCGGTAAAGGCCGCGTGCTCCTCGCGGCCGAGGGTCCCGTCGAAGTAGTCCATGATGAAGCCCTCGAACTCTCGGCACGTAAGCCTCATCTCGACCCCCCCTACAGCATCATAGGCTCGAGCAGGGCCTTGAGCGCCGCCCGCGCCCGATGGAGGCGGACGCGGACGTTGTTCTCCGTCAGCTCGAGGATCTCGGCGACGTCCTTGGTCGGGATGTCCTGGATGTCCCGCAAGAGGAGCACGACGCGGTAGCGCTCGGGGAGCCGCTCGATCGCCTCGCGGACCTGCTCCCGCACCTCACGGGAAGAGACCAGCTCCTCCGGCGCCCGCTGGGGCTCGGACGGATGCACGCTCGGGACGCGCTTGCCGGCCTCGTCGAAGGAGGGCAAGAGCGGCTCGATCGGGAGCTCCGCTCGGCGAGCCCGCCGTCGTCGAATGCTCAGCGCCTGGTTGACCACGATGCGGTGCAGCCACGTCGACAGGGACGAGCGGCCCTCGAAGGTGTCGATCCGGCGTACGACGAGGAGAAGCGCCTCCTGCAGCGCATCGCGACCGCTCTCCGGGTCGCCCGCGATCCGCGTGGCCACCGCGAGCAGCCGCCCCCCGTGCTCGCGCAGCAGGTGTCGGTAGGCCGTCCGGGAGCCCCGGCGCAGGCCGGCCAGCAACTCCTCGTCGCTCGAGCGCACGGCCGCACCATGCCGAACGAACGCGGCGAGCGCATCCGCAATGAACGGCCCGCGGGTCGCGTCGAAGGGGCACGGCGGGCCCGCGGGGCCGGCCGGGTGGAGAGGAACACGCATCGCCTTCGAGTGAGCGGGGCGGGGGGCTCGAGCGCCGCCTCACGCCGAAGGGCCGCGACTCCGCTCGGTCGCAGCGGGGAGGCATGGCGGTGGCGTTCCGCGGAGCCGCGCGGGCCGGTGCTCGCTCTCGCCCGGAGCGGTGCCACCGCCGGCGCGGATGGCGGCGAGATCGAGGACGGGGCCACCGGTTCGCCTCGAGCACGGGCCCCAGCCGGGGGAGGGACCGGCAGGCAATGGAGCCGACCCCGATCGGGCTGTGCGCTCAGAGCGAGCGCTCGTGGATCGCGTCGGTCCCCACCGGCAGGGCGTAGACCGCGCCGTCGTGGGCCAGGGTGACGTCGCCGCGAACCCGCGAGACGTCGCGGAGGAACGCGTCTTGCGCGATGCCGGACGACGGCCCGGGAACCAGGTGGTAGAGCACGAGGCGGCGAACGTTCGCCTCGTTGGCGACATGCGCCGCGTCGACCGGGCTCGCGTGGTAGTCCGGGATGTCCAGCATGACCTTGGCCAGGCGGGGCTGGTCGGCGGTGCGTGTCACCTCCTCGATCGTCTTCACGACGTGGGGAGCGAGCGCCTCGTGGAGAAGCAGGTCCGCATCGCGGGCCGCGGCCACGAGGTTCGCGCTCCGGACGGTGTCTCCGCTGATCACCACCGAGCGTCCTCGATAGTCGAGGCGATAGCCCACCGCGGGGACGACCGGGTCGTGCTCGACGAGGAAAGCGCGGATCGTGATCTCCCCCTCCTCGAACACGATCTGCGCCTCCGCAGCGGGCTCGAAGGGCGAGGCCGACAGCCTCCCCGCCTCCGGCGGCAACAGCTCCGCTCCGTGGTGCTGCGTCCGGTACTCCCGATCGAGCGCGTAGGCCTCCTCGAGGCCTGCCACCACGCGCTCGACGCCGGGCGGTCCGTGCACGGCGAGGGGGCCCGGGCGCCCTGCGACCCAACCGTTCAGGCTCAGATCGGCGAGGCCGCCGAAGTGGTCGGAATGGAAGTGCGTGAGGAACACGTGCTCGACCCGATCGGCGGGGGCGAGCCATCGGGCGAAGTTGGCTGCCGCGCCCGCGCCGACGTCGAAGACGTACGCGTGGCCGCCCGCGAACACCGCGACGCACGCCTGGGCGCGGTCCGGCCCGGGCAGGGGCGAGCCGCTCCCGCAGACCAGCACCGTGACGACGTCGTCGCCGAGCACGTCGCCGATGTCACGGCCGAAGCGCCCCTCCATCCCGCGCCGCATCATCACGTCCTGAACCGCCGGGAGGCGGATGGCGATCAGCACCAGGAGGGCGGCGCCGAGCAGGCCGCCCCCGGCGACCATCACCCGTCGTCGGGTCAGCCACCGTCCGGCCATGCCGCCATCGTAGGCCGACCGGTCGACGACGCCACGGGCACCTTCGAGCGCTCTCCGCGGGAGTCGGCGAGGGGAGGCCAAGGACACGGACGACGGCCCGCGGGACGAGGGCCGGAGGCTCACCGCGGTCCGTCGAACGGACGATCAGGCCGCCTCCCGGGCTCCTTGGCCGGATCGCGGACCTGCTCTTGTCCGTGCCCGGCGCCTGAACCACCAGCGCGCCAGCAGCACGAATGCCGCGACCAGTCCCAGGAGGATCGCGACCGAGATCCCCAGGTGGCGATCCAGCATGGTGGCGCCGACGAAGCGGACGAATCCGATGGGGTGCTTCGCCGAGTTGAACCAGATCTGACGCACCGGATTGTAGTCAGCGGGCAGCTCCGCCACGCCCACCTCGGCAGCGAACGTGCGATACGCCTGGACCAGCTCTCGCTTCAGGTCGGGAAGGCGGTCCGAGAGGTCCTGGGTCTCGCCCGGGTCCCGGTCGACATCGTACAGCCGCCACTCGCCGTCGCCGTGCGGCGGGGTGAGCCTCACCAGCTTGTAGGGCCCCCGGTAGAGGGCCGCGTTGCCAGCGACCTCCATCGCCACCACGTCGTCGGGCCCGTACACCTCCTCCACCGTACCCACCAGCGCCGGCGCCAGGCTGCGACCGCGAACCTGCGGGGCTCCCGGGGGCGCCGGGACGAGCGGCACCCCGACCAGGTCGAGGACCGTCGGCACCACGTCCGTCATATGGGCGCGAGCCTGCACGACGTCGGTCGGGGGCACCCCGGGCCCGGCGATGACCAGGGGGACGCGGGTGCCCCCATTGGCGCTGAAGAACTTGAACAACGATAGGGGCGCCGCGGCAACGGTGGCCCACTCGGGACCGATCGAGGCGGTCGTCCCCCTCTCCCCCAAGCGCTCGAGCAACGGCCCCTGCAGCGGACCCCGCAGGAAGTCGTGCTCGGCCGGAATCTCGCTGTACTCGGGGCCGTTGTCGGAGACGACGATCACCAGCGTGTTGTCTCGCCACCCGCGTTGCTCCAGGTGCGCGAGCAGACGGCCAAGATGGAAGTCCATCGCCTCGAGCATGCCGGCGTACACCTCCATCATGGCGGCGTAACGGGCCTGCTCGGACGAGGACAGCGACGCCCAGGGCCGCGCGTCCCGGGGCATGGCGGCGAGCGGCACCCCATCCGGGACCAGGCCGAGGCTCCGGGCGCGCTCGGCCCGCTCGAGGCGCATCACGTCCCATCCCCGATCGAAGCGGCCGGCGTAACGCTCGGTGTACGTCCGCGACACCTGCACGGGAACATGGACCGCCTGGAAGCCCAGGTACGCGAAGAACGGTCGGTCCGGGTCGGCCTGGTCGAGCAGCTCGATGGTCCGGTCGACGATGTACTCGGAGGAGTAGAAGTCGTCGGGCAACGTGATGGGCTCGCCGTCCACGTACCACGGGGCGGTGTCGTAGAGCGGGATGTAGGGCTTCTGCTCCCAGTTGTCGGCCCCCGACGCATCCAGGACGTGCGAGTGGTCGAAGCCGTGCCCGAGCGGCAGGCTGCTCCCGGGCCTGCCGATGCCCCACTTGCCGGTGGCAAAGGTCTGGTATCCGGCGTCTCGAAGGCGCTCCGCCAGGGTCAGGCTCTCGGGATTGAGCGCCATGGCGTACGCCGGCAGCCCCTCGAGGCTCGCCGTCATCGTCTCGTTGATGGTGCCGATGCCGACCTCGTGGTTGTCGGAGCCGGTCAGCAGCATGGACCGGGACGGGCCACACTGGGGGGTCGCGTAGAACCGGGAGAACTTCGTGCCCTGCTCGGCGAGCGAGTCGATGGCCGGGGTCTCGGCGTCCCCGCCATAGGCTCCGAAGTCGGAGTACCCGGCGTCGTCGACCACCTCGACGAGCACGTTCGGCGGAGGGGACGCGGGCTCGTCTTCGGCGAGCGCCGGATCCTCCGCGGCGGGCGCAGGTTCCTGGGCGAGGGCCACGGGGACCGCCGCGAGGACGAACAACGGACTGAGGAACGAGGTCACTTGGCGAACTCCAGGGTGCGGCGGGTCACTTCGGCCCCGCGGTTCGACTTCCGGTGAGCTCCGCGCCGGAGGCGCAGATCGTCCCGGGCTTCCGATCGAGGGGACCTCACGCTCGGTCGCGGGAGGTCGGCGCCCGCGCCACGAAGACGAGGACCGTCGACACGATCGCCTCCACGGCGATCATGTCGAGGGTCAGGGCGGCTCCGTGGACCAGCCAGGCGAGGACCCTCCCCACCGCCGCGAGACCGAGCATCAGGATGGTCGGGTAGAACCAGAGCCGGTCGCCGGTGGTCAGCCCGACGAGGATGCAGGCGCCCGCGGTCAAGAAGAAGGCCGCCAGGTCCGCGACCTGGGTGCTCAGTCCCCTGCCGTC
>JBHJHB010000155.1:0-28556 GCA_050331215.1 Sandaracinaceae bacterium
GTGGCCCACCGGTCCCGCGGCCGTGGTAGCGCGGAGCACCGCCGGCTCCCCGGCCGCGACCCGGACCCGGGGCCCCGGCGGCGACGGATCGAGGTTGCCGGGGCACCCCGGGGCGAGCTCGACCGCGGGCGAGGACCCGAAGGTCCACGCCTCGGCGCGCGCCCGCGGGTGGCTCTCCGAGAGCACCAGCTCTCCATACCGAGGGCCCGCCTCGCAGCCCCCGACCAGCGCGCCCAGCGCGACGCCGCGGCGCGCTCGGGCCGCCGGGCTCACGCCGCCTCCTCCCAGCGCCGACGCGCGCCCGCGACCCGGCCCCCGCCGCGGCGACGGCGCTCGGGCCGGGTCACCGTGGCGCCGACCGACGGATCCGGGAGCCGCAGCAGCAGCACGCCGCGCAGGTAGAGCCCGAGCGCCCCGGTCAGGAGCGGAAGGCGCAGGGAGCGGAGCACGGTCGCGCTCGGCACGGCGCCGACGACCGCCGCCGGCTCGTCGAGCACCGCTCCGCCCCCCACCTCCGCCAGGCGCTCCAGGGCCTCGGGCACCACCCCGAACGTCGCGAGCTCGGGGTCGAAGGGCCGGGCGTGGCCGATCGCGGCGGTCGGCCCGTCGTCGTCGGGCATCCGGGCCGTCACCAGGAAGCCGTCGCCCGCCTCGATCGCGGCCTGCCACAGCCCCGGCCCCACGGGAAGGAGGGCGGGCGTCTCCGCCCCGTCGACGGCGCGGTGGAGGCGGACCTCGGGCACGGGCTCCTCGCCCAGGGCGGGGGCCTGGACGGTCAGGAGCTGCCGGTCCGTCCGCAGGGGGTCGGGCTCGAGGTGGAGCGTCACCGGCTCCACCGGGCGGGTCTGCTGCAGGTGCTCCGCCAGGCGGACCCAGAACGCGCGGAACCCGGGCCACGTGCGCCATGCGTCGGCCCAGGGCCCGTTCGTGGCGCTCGTGAACGTGGCCACCTGCCCGAGCCCCCGATGCCAGTGGGCGAGGAGCGGCCGGCCCTCCGGTGCCCCGAGCACCGTCTCGGCCCCCGGGCGGGTGGCGGCGAGGGCGTGGCCGAGCAGGCTCGGCGCCGCGTCCCAGGGGACCTCGGCGAGCTCGCCGAGCGGGGCCACCACCCGAGGGCGGAAGCGCACCCGGCGGTGCGCGGGCGGCTGCCGGTACTGGGCCTCGCGCACGAAGAGGCTCGGCAGGGACCCCGCCGAGCTCGTCACGTGGTAGCGGCCCCGGCCGATGTCGGCGATCTCCGCCATCAGCGTGTTCCGTCGTCCCAGCGTGATCGCGCTGATGCTCACCCCCCGCCCCGCGAGCATCCTCGCCGACGCCAGGGCCGGCGGCTCCTCGCTCACGCCGTCCGACAGGAGGATCACGTGGTGGAGGTAGCGCGGGTCACGGCTCATCACGGCGTTGGCGGCGGTGAGGGCGGCGGCGATGTTCGTGCCGCCGGAGGCGACGATCAGGTGGATGAAGCGCACCACCTCGTCGGACCGCTCGACGCCCACGGGGGCCAGGACCCGGTCCGCGCCGTCGCTGAACGCCACCACCCCGACCCTCGCGTCGGGCCGCAGGGCGCCGACCGCGGCGATCGCCGCGGCCCGCGCCTGGCGGATCTTGCTCCCGCTCATGCTCGACGACCGGTCGATCACGATCACGAGCTCGAGGGGGCGCGGCTCGGGCAGCGCCGGCGGGACCTGGATCGGCTCGATCTCGCGCAGGATCCGTGGCGTTCGGCGGACCGGGTTCCGGCCGGTCACCGTGATCAGGCCGCCCCCGGCCTCCTCCACCCACGTGCGGAGCGTCCGCTGCTGGGTCTCCGTCGTGTCCTGGAGGGAGGCCTCGTCGACCACCACCAGCCGGTCGTCCCGCAGCGCCTCGAGGCGCTCCGGCGCCTCGGCGATCGGCGGCACCTCCACCCGGAAGCCGCCGTCGGTGAGCACCTCCGCGAGGGCCGGCGGGCCGTGGTCGGGGTCGTGCAGGATCCGGACGCGAGGCTTGGGCGCCACCCGGAACAGGCTCCGCCACCGGTCGTTCCGCGTGACCGGGCCGCCGCCCGACGTGAGCGCCACGGTCAGCTCGTGGACGCCCTCGCGGTCCGGCAGGGTCACCCCGAGGGACGCGACGCTCGTTCCGGCGCGCACCTCGGCCGCTTCCGTCGCCACGGCCTGGCCGTCGATGCGGGCCTCGAGGGTCACCGTCCCCGGCTCCGAGGCATGCAGATCGACGGCGAGGTCCACCCGGTCGCCGGCGCGCGCCAGGCGCGGCACCCGCACGCCGGTCACCGCCACCCGGTCGAACGGCGGCCGGTCCCCGACGGGCAGGACCGACACCTCGACGCCGGAGCGTCGGGCCGCAGCCAGCGCGGCCCCGAGCGAAGGACCCGGGTCCCGGCCGTCGGTCGCCAGCAGCAGCCGCCGGACGCGGTCGCGGGGCAGCGCGGCGAGTGCCCGGTGGACCCCGGCCGCCGGGGCCGTCGTCTCCGCGGCGACCCACGTCACGCGCGGATGGGCCTCCCTCGCGGCCTCGATCGCGGCGCGCACGCCGGCCCGCGCCTCCGTGGAGACCGAGCGCGAGGCGTCGATCACGGTCGCCACCGCGAGGCGGTCGGTCGGCCAGGCGAGGCGCAGATCGGCGACCGCCAGGGCCACCAGGCTCACCGCGACGGCCCGGGTGAGCAGCACGAGGCCCTGCCGGGTGCGCCCGAGCGGGTAGCGGCTCCGCCACGCGAGGGCCGCGAGGAGGGGCACGGCCACCAGGGCCCACAGCGCGACGGGCCAGCCGAGGGTCAGGGACGGCACTACGCGAGCCTCCCACGGTGGATCAGCGCCCACTCGACCAGCACGAGCGCGAGCAGGAGCCCGGCCACGAAGAGGCCGAGGGGCGGGAGGGGGCCGGACCGCCGGAGGCGCCCTCCGCTCGCCACGTCCCGGACCGGGCCCGCGTGCTCGGCGGCGCTGAAGGCGACCGCTTGCTCCCCGACGTGGTAGAGGCCCTGGTGGCGCACCGCCGCGGCGTCGGTCGCCGTGAGCACCTCGCCCTCCGGCCCGAGGAGCGGGCCGTCCGGCGGTGCGAGCGACCCCGCCCGGCTCAACGCCGCGCCCAGGTGGCGGGGCAGGGGCGGCTCCGCAGGCCCCCGGGCCGCCCAGCGCAGCGCGCGGTCGACGAGGAGGGGGAAGGCCTCCCGATCCACCAGGTCGGTCGCGTCGAGGGCGAGGCCGATCGCGACGAGGCGCTGCCCGGGCGACGCGCGCGCGAGGGCCAGCGCATGGGGCCCGCTCCGCAGCAGCACCTCGTCGCCCGGCTCGGGCCGGTAGTGGTCGGCCTCGCCGATCCGCGTGCCCGAGAGGCGCAGGCCGGCGAGGATGGGGTGGGAGCCCAGCACCGCGCTCAGCCTCGGCCGGCGCACCGTCCCGGCGGGGCGGATCGGGGCGGCCGGCGGCCGGAAGGCCACCACGGCGCGCGGCCGGGCGCCCTCCGGAAGGTCGGTCCGGTCGAGGACCACCACGTCGGCGCCGGCGAGGTCCGACGCCGACGCCGCGCGGGTCACGCGAACCGCAGGATGGACCGCGAGGGCGGCCTCGAGGGGAGGGCTCCCGGGGGACAGCAGCGCGACCCGCAGCGCGGAGAGCGGCGGCACCGAGGCGTAGGCCCGGTCGTCGAGGGCGAGGGCGTCGCGGCTCCCTTCGACGGCGATCTCGGTCAGCCGCGCCGTCAGCTCCGCCCGCGCGCTGCTGAAGCCCCGACCGGTGCTCACCACCTGCTCCCCCGGGGCGAGGCGCACGCGCCGGTCGAGGATCGGCACGGCTCCGTCGAGCACGCGCAGCCGGGCCGCCGCGGGGGTCGCGCAGAAGGACCGCACCGCCACCCGGACCTCGTACTCCCCCGCCGCGCCGGGGGCCCGCCGGGCGGCGAGCGCGGTGATCGCCACCGTGTCGGCGGGGGCGCCGACCGGCACGCTCACCTGGGGCGCGCGCGTGGGGTGGGCCTCGGTGCGGTCCGCGACGACGAGGATCTGGCCCGCCTCGCCCGACACGGTGACGATGCGGTCGGCGAGGTCGAGGGCGGCGGCGAGGTCCGCGGGCCCGTCGTCCACGGTCCAGGGGGCAGCCGCGAGCGCGCGGCGCAGGTCGGCCGGGTCGTCGGTCAGGGGCAGGAGCGTCGCCGGCCGCAGCCCCGCCCGGACCACCGCGACCCGCCCGCCGAGGGTCGCCCGGTCGACCCACCGCTCCACCTCGTGCCGGGCGACGTCGATGCGGCGGCGCGCCCCTTCCCGCGTGGCCATCGTGCGCCCGGCGCTGACGACCACGACCGTCACCCCGCGCACGCCGCGCCCGAAGCGCGGGTCGGCGACGAGGAGCAGGAGGAGCAGCGCGACGAGGAGGCTGACCAGGAACGCGACCCAGGGGACCCGGGACGCGCGCAGCACGCGAGGCCGGCTGCTCTGCGCGGCCCGCCGCCAGAGCGCGACGCTGCTGACCAGCGCCACCCGCGGCGTCCGGCGCAGCAGGTAGAGGCAGAGCACGGCGCCGCCGACGAGCGCGGAGAGCGCCGCGAAGGTGGCCCACCCGAACGCCGCGAGGCTCACCTCGCGCCCTCCGCGGCGGTGCGCACGTCGGGCGCGGCGAACACCGTCTTCAGGAGCCGGTCGGTCGGCGCTTCGACGCTGACCTCGATCATCCGCCCCCCGGCGCGCCGGCAGGCCTTCCGGCACGCCTCGAGGTGGGCACGGACCTCCTGCCGGTAGGCGGCGAGCAGCCCCCGGTCGACGCGCAGGCGCACGCGCTCACCGGTCTCGGCGTCCAGCAGCTCGAGCTCGCCGGTCAGCTCGGGCGACAGGTCCTCCCGGCACCCGACGTGCACCACCCGCACCTCGTGGCCGAGGCTGCCGAGCAGCCGGAAGCCCTCGTCCCAGCCGTCCGGCGTCATCAGGTCGGTGAGGACGACCGCGTGCCCCCGCGACGCACGGGTCGCGGCGAGCTGCCGCGCCGCCGCCGCGAAGGCCGTCGGGCCCGCCGCCGACGCGGCGTCGAGGTAGCGCTCGAGCTCGGGCAGCTGAGCCGGGCTGCGCACCGCGAGGGGCGCCTCGTCGAGCCCGTCCGCGAACGGGATGACCCGGGCCCGATCGAACTGCCGCATGCCGACGTACACGAAGGCCGCCGCGAGCTGCCGGGCCACATCGATCTTCGGCGGCTGGCCTCGGCTCATGGAGCCGGTCACGTCGAGCAGCACGTGGACCACCGCGTCCCGCTCCTCCTCGAACTGGCGCAGGACGAGGTGCCCGTGGCGGATGAAGGCCTTCCAGTCGATGTGGCGTGCGTCGTCGCCGGCGACGTAGGGGCGGTGGTCCGCGAACTCGACGCCGCCGGCCTTGGCCCTCGATCGGTGGCTCCCCTGCCGGTGGGACGTCGCGGTGGGCCGCACCGCGAGGCGCATGCGGTCGAGGACCCGGCGCAGGTCGCGGTCGAGGACCGGCACCGTCAGCGCCGCTTCGGTGCCGCCTTGGCCCGCCCGAGCTCCATCATGAGCTGGCGGATCAGCGTGTCCGGCGTCGCCTCGTCCGCGATCGCGTCGAAGTTGAGGAGGATACGGTGGCGCAGGCAGGGGAAGGCGGCGCGCCGCAGGTCGTCGGCGCTGACGTGGAGGCGTCCGTCGAGCACCGCGAAGAACTTCGCGACGGCGAGGAGCGATTGGGCGGCCCGGGGGCGCGCGCCGGCCCGGACGTAGCGCCGGACGCAGGCCGGGGCGTTCTCGTACTCCGGGTGGGTGGCGAACACGAGGCGCACCGCGTAGCGGGCGACCGTCTCGGCCACGGGCATCTGCCGGAGCGTCTGTCCAGCGGCGAGGAGGGCGTCGGCGGAGGCGACGCGGCCGACCGGGGCCTCGTCGCCGCCCGCCGTCCGATCGACGATCGCGAGCACCTCCTCCTCGGACGGGAAGCGGATGAGGAGCTTCATGAGGAAGCGGTCGAGCTGCGCCTCGGGCAGCGGGTACGTGCCCTCGTTGTCGATCGGGTTCTGGGTGGCGACGACGAAGAACGGCGCGGGCAGCGCGTAGGTCTCGGTCCCGATCGTGATCTGGCGCTCCTGCATCGCCTCGAGGAGGGCCGACTGGGTCTTCGGGCTGGCGCGGTTGATCTCATCGGCGAGGACGACGTGGGCGAACAGCGGGCCCTCCTGGAGCGTGAGGCTGGGCCTCCCCTCGGGGCCGACGGTGACCACGTGCGTGCCGAGGACGTCGGAGGGCATGAGGTCGGGCGTGAACTGGACGCGGCTGAAGGTGAGGTCGACGACCTCGGACAGCGTCCTGGCGAGGAGCGTCTTGCCGACCCCGGGCACCCCCTCCATGAGCACGTGGCCGCCGAGCATCAGCCCGGCGGTGAGCGCGTGCACGGCGTCGGTCTGGCCGACGACCCGCTTCTGGATCTCCGCCGTCACGTCGCGGCAGAGCGCGCGCACGCTGTCGAATGGGCTCAGGACGTGCACCGGGTTCGACTCGGCCATCGATTCTCTCACCTCGCTCCTTCGGCGTCGCCGCTGGATGCTCGCCCGCGCACCTGCTCGAGGTAGCGTCGCACGTAGGCTCGCATCGACGCGGGTACCTGGCTCCCCCCGCGAACGCGAGGCCCGTCGGGGCCGGCCTCGACCAGGGCCCCGCTCCCCGACCCGGTCGACCGGCCGCTGACCCCGGGGGCCGCCTGCCCCGAGCCGCCCCCGCGCCCCCCGGAGCCGGGGAGGAACCCGCCCCCGGACGCGCCCGGAAAGATACGGGCGGCCTGCTCGGGCATCCCGCCGGGGTCGACGGCCACGTCCGGGAGCGCCCCGGGCGCCCCCACGCCGGGCCCGCCGGCGAGGGCTCCGCCGGACCCGCGCCCCCAGCCCTCCCCACCGTCGCCGCTCTCCGATCCGGTGCCGGAGCTGTCCCCGCCTCCGGACCCTGCGCCGCTGCCGGATCCGCTCCCGGTGCCCGACCCGCTCCCGCTCCCGGAGCCCGTCCCGGAGCCCGAGCCCGTCCCGCTCCCGGAGCCCGAACCGGAGCCCGAGCCCGTCCCGCTCCCGGAGCCCGTCCCGCTGGCGGAGCCCGTCCCGGAGCCCGAGCCCGTCCCGCTCCCGGAGCCCGAACCGGTCTCGGACCCGGAGCCCGACCCGTTTCCGGCGCCGCTCGCCGTACGAGACCGCGATCCCGAGCCAGACCCCGCTCCATCCCCGGTACCCGACGCCGAGCCCGACCCCGACGCCGAGCCCGACCCGGACGCCGAGCCCGAGCCGGACGCCGAGCCCGACCCGGCCCCGGCGCCGCTCGCCGTGCCCGTGCCCGTTTCCCGGCCCGTCGCCGTCCCGGGCCCCGTCCCCTCCCCGGATCCCGACGCCGTGCCCGATCCCGGCTCGGACCCCGACCCCGACGCGGGTGCCGCTCCCGACGCCGACCCCGGCGCCCCCCCCGGCCCCACTTCGGCTCCCCGCTCCGCCACGAGGTCATGGAGCTGCGCCAGGCGGGCCCGCGCCTCTCCGAGCGCCGCGGGCTCCCGCCCCACCTCGCGGCGCAGCGCTTCGCGCGCGGCCTCGAGCTGGGCGTCGAGCTCCTCGCCGTCCCCCGCGTCCCGGGCGGCTGCGGCGCGCCCGCGCGCCTCCGCGGTCGCCGGCGTGTCGGCCTCGAGCCGCTCCCGCGCCGAGCTCAGGGCCTGGCCGATCCCGGGGCCGGGGAGCGCGTCGTTGCCGTCCTCCGGGTGAAGGGCGGCGAGCGCGCGGTCGAGGCGGTCCGCGGCGTCCTGGAGGCGCTCGGCCGGGCGCTGCGCATCCACGCTCGACGCGGTCCCCGGCGGCTGCTTGGCGGAGTCGGCGAGCGGCCGCTCCCCTTCCGATGCCCGATGGGCCTGCCAGGACCGCTCCTGCGCCGCGAGGCGGAGCGCCTCGGCCTGCTGGCGCTGAGCCTCGCGCTGGAGCCGACCGCGCTCGTGGGCACCGGCCCGGGGATCCACCGCGGACGCCCGCCAGGCCTGGACCGCCTCCTGCGCCCGCGCCCAGGCCTCCTGCACCCTGCGCGAGGACCCCGCCGGAGGGTCCCCCGCGACGCTGGTCGGGACCGGCTCCGCCGGCTCCGCGGTGCCCCCCGTCGCACCCTGGCTCCCCACCGCGTCGTCGTCGTCGCCCGGCGCCGCCGGCGCCTCCAGCCCGGCCGCCGCCTCCAGCAGCCCGGCGGCGGCCGCGAGGGCCGCCGCGCGCTCGAGGATCGCCCGGCGCCGCTGCTCGCCCAGCTCGTGCTCGAGCCCGTTGATCTCGGCGTCGAGCCGGCGAGCCGGATCGTCCCGGAGGCGCGCCCGCAGGTCGTCGGCGGCCTCGCCGATCGCCTCCGGGCTGCGAGGCGCCTCCCGCGTGCCGACCGGCCCGTCGCCGACCCACCACCGCGCGACCATCGGGGCGCTGAGCGCGACGATCAGGCAGAGGCCCGTGGAGGACGCCGCGGCGGCCGCGGCCCGGCCGAACCGGATCGGGGGCCGCGGGACCCGCGGCAGCGGGCCCGCCTCTCGGAGGAAGGCGTCGGCCTCGCGTACCTGCAGCCGATGGAGCGAGGACGGGTCGGCGAGCCGCGTGAACTGAAGGGCCGAGCTGAAGCGATCCTGAGCGTCGAGCATCCCGTCGAGCACCAGCGCCGCCTCGAGGTCGTCCGGCCAGCGGGTCCACGCCTCCCGCGCGGCCGCAGCGAGCGCGGGCAGGATCGCGCCGACCAGCACGGCCATCGGCGGCAGGCCCACCCCGAGTAGCAGCACGAGGGGGGCGCCGGCCGCCACCCCGGCCCCGAGGCCCGTCAGCGCGGCGTCGGCGCCCACGCGCCAGGTCAGCGCCGAGCGGACCTCGACGATCGCCTGAGCGACCGCCGGCGGGAGGGCTAGAGGTTGGCTCGCTTCGGTCACGCGGGGGGCGGGTCCTTCATGAGGGAGACGGACCGGCAGGTGGATCCGTTCCCGGGGCCCGCTCCCGGCGGGGCGAAACGGCGGCTCCGGCGTGCACGTGGGGGTTTGACCCGGCCACGGCCACGGGCCTTGGGCTCAGCGGCGGCGGAGCCGCGGGAACAGGAAGGGGACCGGGTCGCGCGCCCAGCCGCGCCGGCGCACCTCGAAGTGGAGATGCGGCGCCCGCGCGAAGCCGGTCGCGCCCACCCGCCCGATGACCTGGCCCCGGGTGACCCGCTGCCCGGCGAACACCAGCGTGCGCTGGCAGTGCGCGTAGAACGTGGTGTAGCCCTCCCGGTGGAGCACCATCACCGCGTTGCCGAAGCCGACGAGGCTGTTGTCGCTGAAGACCGCCAGGCCCCCCCGGGACGCGACCACGGGCGTGCCCTCGGCCGCCCCGATGTCGACGCCCCAGTGCCTCCGGTGCCGGAGGGAGCCGGTGCGGGTCCGGCCGTAGCCGCGGCCCATCACGCCCCCCGGTACGGGGAACGCGAGCGTCTCCTCCGGGTCGCTGTCCGCCACCAGCGCCAGCCACTCCTCGAAGGGACGCCGGTGCATGAGCTGCAGCGCGGTGGCGCGGCTCCCGAGGCCCATGCGCCGGGCGAGCTCCGCCGCGGGCCCCTTCGGCGTGGGCACGAGCCGCTCGCCCTGGCAGTGGTCGCGGAAGCCTCCCCGGGTCTGGCACCGACGCGGCATGCGCCGCCGCCAGCGCTCGGGCCGGAGCGGCCAGTCGTCGACGGCGCCGGGGAGCCAGCGCGGGGGCACGCGCGACGCGAGGTCGACCGAGGGCAGCTCGGCCGCGGCCTCCTCGTTCGCGGCCCCCGCTCCCTCGGCGGGCGGCTCCTGGCGAGGGGGCATGGGCACGGCCTCCGGCACCACGGCCCGGGCAGCGGCCGGAGGCTGGGCGCGGGCCGGTCGCGCCTCGGGGTTCGTCCCGAGGCTCAGCGCCGCCCACATCCCGAGGAGGACCGCCCGTCGCACGCGCGCGACCCTAGCGGATCGGACTCGGGCCTTCGAGTTCCCGGTCCAGGGTCGCGCGCTCGGTTCCTTCATCGCCGGAGGGTCTAGGGCTGACGGCGCGCCCGGCGCGACCTAGAACCGGAGCGTGGACCGTCCGACGAGCCCGAGCGCCTTCGACCGCCTCGGCGGCGAGGCGCGCCTGAGACCGATCATCGACGCCTTCGTCGACCGGGTCTTCGACGACGTCATGATCGGGTTCTTCTTCCGGCGAGCGAGCCGGGAGCGCATCAAGGAGCTCGAGTACCAGCACGCCGCCGAGCACCTCGGGGGGCCCGTCACGTACCGGGGCCGACCCCTCGACGTGGCCCACCGGCCCCACCGCATCTTCGGCGGCCAGTTCGCCCGCCGGATGCGGATCCTGGAGCAGGTCCTCGAGGAGCACGGCGTGCCGGACGACGTCCGCGAGGCCTGGCTCGCCCACACCGCGTCCCTGCGTCCTCTGATCACGGGCGACGCGGGCAGCGAGTGCATCGGGCGGCCGCTCCCGACTTCGGAGGAGCCGGCGCCGTCCTGACGCGGCAAACGGAGGGCCCGAGCCCGCGGGCCCGAAGCGTCACTTCGTGCCGAACAACCGGTCCCCCGCGTCTCCGAGCCCCGGGACGATGTAGCCCTGGTCGTTGAGGCGCTCGTCGATCGCCGCGCAGTACACCGGGACGTCCGGGTGCTCGCCGTGGAAGCGCTCGATGCCCTCGGGAGCGCTCAGCAGGCACAGGAACTTGACGGACCGGGGCCCGCGCGCCTTCACCCGCGCCACGGCCGCGGCCGCGCTGTTGCCCGTGGCGAGCATCGGGTCGACGACGAGCACGTCGCGGTCGCCGAGGTCCCGGGGCATCTTGAAGTAGTACTCGACCGCCTCGAGCGTGGCGGGGTCCCGGTAGAGGCCGATGTGACCCACCCGGGCCGACGGGATCAGGCGCAGGATGCCCTGCAGCAGCCCGTCGCCGGCCCGGAGGATGCTGACCACCACGACCTTCTTGCCGGCCAGCACGAACGCGTCCATCGGCTCGATCGGTGTCTCGATGCGCTCGCGCTCGAGCCGCAGGTCCCGGGTCAGCTCGTAGCCGAGGAGCATGGAGGTCTCCTCGAGCACCTGCCGGAACAGGCTCGTGCTGGTCTCCCGGCGACGCAGGAGCGTGAGCTTGTGCTGGACCAGCGGGTGGTCGACCACGTGGACGTCGCTCGCCATGGGCGAGAGCCTACCCCCGGGGGCCGGCCGGAGCGCTCTCGTCGGCGACCGCGGCCGGGTGCCGCGCGATCGCCATGACCACACGGGCCCCGCCCCCGGCCCGCTCCTCGATCCGCGCATAGCCCCCGTGGGCCTCCGCGATGCGGCGGACCAGGGCCAGGCCGAGGCCGAGGCTCGCGCCCGCCCGGTGCTCGCCCCGGAAGAAGGGCGCGAACACCTGCTCCCGTTCCTCCGGCGTGAAGCCCGGGCCCGCGTCCTCCACCGCGAAGCGCACGTGGGCTCGTCCCTCCTCGACCACCAGGCGCAGCAGCCCGCCGCCGTGGGACTCGGCGTTCTTGAGGAGGTTGGCCAGCGCGCGGGCCAGCAGCGTCGGGTCCGCCTCCACGAGGGGCGGCCCCTCCGCGAAGCCGTCGACCGCGAGACCGTCGGGGTCGAGGGCGGCCCGCTCGAGGGCCCGCGCGGCGACCTCCACCGGGTCGACGGGCCGCGGATCGAGGCTCCCGAAGTCGAGGCGGCTCGACGCGAGCAGCTGGCCGACCAGCGCGTCGACCTCGAGGACCTCCCGCTCCATGTCGTCCAGGTGCGCCTGCTCCGGCGTCTCCCGCGCCAGGTCGAGGAGCACCCGGAGGTGCCCGAGCGGCGTGCGGAGCTCGTGGCTCACCGCGGCGAGCAGCTCCCGCTGGTCGGCGATCTGCCGCTCGATCCGCTCCGCCATGGCGTCGAGGGCCTGCCCGAGGACGCCGAGCTCCCCCTCCCGCTCCGGGGTCATCCCGCTCCGGGCCTCGAGGTCGCCCTCGCCGAGCCGGTGAGCGAGCCCCTCGAGGCGCCGGAGCGGCCGCATCAGCCGGCGCGCGAGCAGGCCCGAGGCGCTCCAGAAGATGAGGAGCGCGACGAGCACCATCAGGATCAGGCGCCCGACCGGGGGCCGGGAGGGACCGCCGCACACGGCCAGGACCCCCGCCTCCGCCCCCTGGACGCGGACGGGGACGCTCAGCCAGGGGTCCTCGCAGGGGCGTCCGGCGCGCGCGAGCATGGCGCCCTGCGCATCGCGGAGCGCGACGTCCGCGCCGAGCTCGCGGTGCAGGTCGCGCACCAGGGCGTCCCGCTCCGCCGGCTCGTGCCAGTCCTCCGCGAGGCGGGCGGCCAGGAACCGCTCGACGCCCCGGGCCTGGTCCCGCCACGGCTCGTCGCTCATCAGGGCCCGCCCGAGCAGCGCCACGATCGCGATCGTGAACAGGATGGTCGCGCCGAAGAAGTAGAAGATGCGGCGCTGGAGGCGGGGCGGATGGCGCCGCCGGCGGCGGCAGCGGCGGCGCCCCGCTCGGGCCTGCTCGCGGTGCTCGCGATGCCACTGGTCGTGGTGGGCCTTCCAGCGGCGCTTCCACGCGCGATGGCGACGACGCCAGGCCTCGTGGCGCGCCTCCGGGCCACGGCCGTCGCGCCGCCCTCTCATGCGCCGTCCCGCACGAACACGTAGCCCACCCCGCGCACGGTGCGGATGCGGCGCGGCGAGCGGGGGTCGTCGCCGAGCTTGCGCCGCAGGTGGGAGATGTGGACGTCGACGGTCCGCTCGCTGACGACCACGTCGTCCCGGCCCGCCTCGCTGAGGAGGGCGTCGCGGGGCACGACGCGCCCCGCGCGGCGCATCAGGGCCACCAGGATGTCGTGCTCGAGGCCCGTCAGGTCCACCTCCTCGCCCTCCACCCTCACGGTCCGGGCCCCGACGTCGACCTCCACGCCGCCCAGGGCGAGCCGCTCCGACGTCGCCTCCGGCTGGGTGCGGCGCAGCACGGCGCGGAGCCGGGCGAGGAGCTCCCGGGGGCTGAAGGGCTTGGGGATGTAGTCGTCCGCGCCGAGCTCGAGGCCGACCACGCGGTCCGCCTCGTCCCCCCGGGCGGTGAGCATCAGGATCGGGATGGCGCTCTTGGCCCGGATCCGCCGCAGCACCTCGAGCCCGTCGAGGCCCGGCATCATCACGTCGAGCAGCACCGCGTCGAAGGTCCCCTTGGCCAGCGCGTCGAGGCCGACCTGGCCATCGCGGGCGCGCTCGAGCGCCACGTCGTGGGGCTCGAGGTAGCTCCCGAGCAGATCCCCGAGGCGGGCGTCGTCGTCGATCAGGAGGACGCGCAGGGCCATCTCCGGGTCAGTGTAGAGGGGGGGCGCGCGCAGAAGGAACGGACGGCGCCGAAGAACGGACGGCGGGCTCCGGGCCCGCCGTCCGTGGGTCTGGCTTCGTGAAGGGGCCGGCGCGGTGGGGTCAGCGGGGCCGGCGGGGCCGCTCGCGCTCGAGGCGGCGCTCGGCGGCGTCGACGCACACATCGGCGACGTGCCGCTCGAAGGCCTCCCGCCGCTCCCGGTGGTGGTGCGACCAGGGCGCGCCGTGCGCCAGGGCGCTCCCGAAGCCGAACACCGTGCCGAAGGAGAAGAGGGCGATCAGGATGGTGCGTCGCATGGCGGACCTCCTCCTCACACCCAGTCCCGGTAGGGACCGTCGCCGCCCGGAGGGCCCTCGAAGGGGGGCTCGTCGTCGATGAGCGGGGCGCCCTCGATCATGGCCCCGAGCCGCCGCCGCTGCTCGTCGTCGAGGACCGCGTGGATGCGGCCCAGCATGCCCACGAACGCCTTGCGGACCTCGCGGATGCGGTCGTCCTGGCGGCCGAAGAGCTCACCGAGGACCGTCTCGTCCAGCGTGTCGCCGCGGACCGAGGTGGCCACGTCTTCGCGGTAGGCCCGCACCTCGCGCCGGAGCCCCCGGAGCTCGTCGGTGAACTCCCGCACCGCCTCGCGGATCGCCCGGTCCTGGGACGGGGTGGTCTCGAGCCGACGCCTCACGTAGGCGAGCCACGGGCCGCCGAGCCCGAACAGGAGCCCGCCGGGGCCGTGACCGCGCCCGCGGCGCCCCCAGCGGTGATGGTGATGATGACGGGGGGGCCCGCAGCCGGGCCCCCACCCACGGCGCCCACCCTTGAGCACCCACATGAGCCCGACCAGGCTCGCTACGCCGATGAACAAACCGAACATGTGTCTTCGCTGCCTCCTGACGAGCAAGGTGGGCGGGGCATGTGAAGGCCCCCTCGGGCAACCCGTGAAGAAGCGTGAAGGCCCCGGCGCGCTGCCGATCGGTGGTAGAAGGAGCCCCGAGCGAGGAGGGCACCGATGTTCATCTCGGGGATGAGCGGCAACGAGATCTACTGCCTCGGCCTGAAGGGGTTCCAGCCAGGGGAGATCACGGTCGGCAACAGCGTCTACGCGATGGGCCTCGGCGGGGCCCTCGGGGCGATGGGGCGATCCATCTCGGGCGGCGAGATCACGCAGTACACCCAGCTGATCAGCGACGGGCGCCACGCGGCGCTCAAGCGCATGGAGGACGAGGCCCAGCGCCACCAGGCGGTCGGCATCACCGGAGTGACCACGGAGCTCGGGACGATGGCCGGGTTCACCGAGTTCCTGGCCCAGGGCACCGCGATCCACGCCCAGGGCTACCAGGGTCGGTTCTTCAGCACCGCCGCGAGCGGCATCGGCCTCTACTGCCAGCTCGACGCCGGCTACCACCCCGTGCACTTCGTGATGGGCAACATCGCCTACGCCCTCGGCGTGGGGCGGGGCCTCGTCGGGAGCTTCCGGACCCTCGCCAAGGGCGAGGTGAAGGAGTTCAGCTCCATGTACAACGACATCCGCCACACCGCGCTCCGCCGCCTGCGCCAGGAGGCCGCAGAGGCCGGGGCGAACGCGGTCGTCGACGTGCGGGTGGAGATGCTCCCCTTCGGCCCGGGCACGGTCGAGCTGCTCCTGACCGGCACCGCGTCATTCCACCCGGCCCTGAGCCAGGGCCCCGTGTCCGAGGAGCAGGTCGTGACCAGCGAGCTGTCCGGAGAGGAGCTCTGGAACCTCGCCCAGGTCGGCCTCGTCCCGCACCAGATCGTGATGGCGACGAGCGTCTACTCCCTCGGCTTCGTCGGCGGCGTGGGGGCGCTCTTCAAGAGCATCCAGCGGGGCGAACTCGGCGAGGTCACCCAGCTGATCTACGAGGCCCGGGAGAACTGCCTCGGGCTGATCCGGCAGGACGCGCAGCGCCTCGGGGCGGCCCAGGTGATCGGCAACCGGCTCCAGATCCGGGAGCTCGGCTCGGGGATGGTCGAGGTGGTGGCCGTCGGCACCGCCGTGAGGCGCGCCTCGGAGGGGATGGGCACCCAGACCCAGCAGCTCATCCCCCAGGCCGTGATCGTCGACGGGCCGTCCAGGGACGAGGGCTCCAAGATCACGGGCCTCCAGATCGGCAGCGGGCCGATGACGGCGGCGCGCAGCCGCGTGGGCGCGGCCGGCTCCGGCCTCGTGGGCGGCATCATCGCCCTGCTGGTCGTGAGCATGTTCTGCTGCTTCGGCGTCATCGTCCCGATCATCGCGGGCATCTTCGGGAGTTGAGCGTCCCGAGGCTCCTCCCGCGAAGCTCGGGGGGCTGGGTCCGCCTCCTCGCGGCGGTCGGGGTCGCGGCCGCGCTGGCCGCGGTGGTCGGCCCGCTCGTCCAGCACGAGCGCATGGCCCGCAAGATCGTCCGCGCGCCCAACGCGACCCGCGCGCCCGACGGGGGCGAGCCGCCCGACGGCGCGCGCGAGCTCCGGGTGCCGGTCGGGCCGCCGGAGGCGGAGCTGGAGGTGTGGGTGCTCGACCCGGAGGACGAGCCGCCGCGCGGCACGGTGGTGGTGCTCCACGGCATCCAGGACCGGAAGCGGAGCCAGATCGGCGTCGGCCAGCACTTCGTGCGGTGCGGGCTCCGGGCGGTGCTGGTCGACGTGCGCGGCCACGGCGGCAGCACCGGCCGCTTCGTCACCTACGGGGCGGTGGAGACCCGGGACCTCGTCCAGGTGCTCGCCCGCCTCGAGGCCGACGGGCTGCTCGTCCGACCGGTCGGCGCCCACGGCCCGAGCTACGGCGGGGCCCTCGCGATCCTCCTCGCCGGGGCGGACCCGAGGGTGCGGGCGCTCAGCGTCAACAGCGCCTACGCCGACGTCGAGGGCGTGGCACGGGCCTTCGTCGCCGACGCCTTCCCCAACCGGGACCCGCCCGACCTGTACGTGAGCCTGTTCCTGGGGCGAGCGACCGCGATCGCGGGCTTCGACCCCGCGGACGCCGACGTCGAGGCGGCGATGGCGCGGAGCGACGCCGCGGCGATGCTCGCCCACGGCGCCGCGGACCGGATCGTGCCCTTCACTCACGCCGAGCGGTTGCAGCGGGCATGCGCGGACCGGGGCTGCGAGCTGATGCGTCTCGAGGGCCTGCGCCACCAGGAGGCGCTGGCGTCCCAGGAGGCGGGGCGAGGGACGCGGCGGTGGCTGTGCGAGGCGCTCGAGGCCGCGGCGGGCCGAGAGGGGGGCCGGGCTCGCTGAACGACCGCATGCCTCGACCTTGCCGAGGGCAGTGGGACGTACGCCAGCGGCCGGCACGGTCTCGGGTGCCCGCGACGCGATGCCCCGGGGACCTTGGGCCTCGCTTGGCGGAGCCCCTCAGCCCTCGCCGGACGCCGCTTGCCCCGGCCGCGCCTCGAGGCCCGTTCGCATCGCGTCGACCAGCCCCGTTCGTGCGGCCCGGCTCGCCACCTTGACCGCGTTGGTGATCGCCCGGGCCGTGCTGCGGCCGTGGGCCTTGATGACCAGGTGGTCGAAGCCGAGGATCGGCGCGCCGCCGTACTGCTGCCAGTCGGTCACGTCCCGCAGCTTGCGCGCGGCGGGGGCGAGCAGCGCGAGGCCCGCCTTGTAGCGGAGGCTCTGGTCGCCGGCGTAGCGGCCGAGGCGGATCGCGGTCTCCGCCACGCCCTCGAGCATCTTGAGGACGATGTTGCCGGTGAAGCCGGCCGTGACGACGACGTCGGCGGTGCCCTTCGGGATGTCCGTCCCCTCGATGTTGCCGATGAAGTCGAGGCCCTCGGCGCCCTCGAGGCGGCCGAAGGCCTCGCAGATCGCGCGCGTGCCCTTGCCGGGCTCGCTCCCGATGTTGAGGAGCGCGACCCGGGGGCGTTCGTTCTTGCTGATCCGCGCCGCGTAGGCGCTCCCCATCACCGCGAAGGCGACGAGGTCGTCGGCCGTGACCTCCAGGGTCAGGCCGGCGTCGAGGATCAGGCTGAAGGGGTCGTCCCGGTCGCCCCGGCGTCGCTCGGTGGGGTAGACGGCGCCGAGCGCCGCCCGGTCGACGCCGGGAAGGCGCTGGAAGTGGCGCGCCGACGCCAGCACCACGGCCCCGGTGTTGCCCGCGCTGACGAGCACGTCGGCGTCGCCCTTGCGCACGAGCTGCGCCGCCACGCTGATCGAGCTCTCCCCCAGGTGCACGGCGGCGGTGGCCGGATCGTCCTGCGTCACCACGTCGTTGGCGTGGACGACCTCGACCTTGGCCGGGTCGTGGCGGTTCACGAGGAGGTTGCGGCGGATGGTCGGGAGGTCGCCGACCAGGATCAGGTCCGGCGCCTCCGGGCTGAGGGTCGCGGCGGCGCCCCCGGCGACCGTCGCCTGGGGCCCGAGGTCCGAGCCCATCGCGTCGAGGGCGACGGTCGTCACGGGCGGCCCATCGGGGCCACCCTATCAGGCCCAGCCGAGCGCTTTGAAGAGCGCGTCACCGCCGTAGACGATCAACGCCACGGGCCCGACGAGGCCGATCGCCGAGCCGAGGAAGTAGTGGCGGAACTTCACGTCGGTGAGCGCGAGCGTGTAGTTGAGCGCCGGGGCCATCATCAACACGGAGCGCAGCAGGACGATCGTGATGACGGGCCGGTGCTCGAGGCCCTCGAGCATCCGCTGGGCGAAGGCCCAGGGGAGCGCCTTGAGCGCCCGTCCGCCCACCGCCCGCACCACGACGAAGCTGAAGCAGACGGCGCCGACCGCGCCGACATAGGAGAGGCCCAGGCCGACCCAGGGGCCGTAGGCGGCGACCGCGGCGAGGATGAAGATCATCCCCCAGATGTGCAGGAGCTCGCCCACGGCGAAGGCCGCGATGAACAGCACGTAGCCCCACGGGCCGGCCGCCTGCATCCACCCGCGCAGGTGCTCCACGTCGACCTGCTCGTCGAGACCGGTCACGTGGGACACGACCCCCAGGCCGACCAGCAGCGCGATCAGCGCCGCGATCCGCAAGACGCGCGGCCACCCGAAGCGGTCACGCCAGGAGCGCACGGGGGGACCGCCCTCCGCGCGCTCGGCGATGTCGTCTGCCCTCGCGTCCGCCGCCTGGCCGTTTGCCATCCTCGGCCCTCCGTGCCGTCGTCCCGAGGATGCGCGGGGTGCGCGCGATGTTACGCGGGACGCCCTAAGGATGGGCTGGTGGGCGCGGTGGGCCACCGCCCCGGGGCGTTTCGTGGGGCCGGCGGGCGGACCTCCCCGGGGGCGGTGGTTGGATACGGGGGGTATCGGCCCCCCAACCCCGGTCGTTGCGGCCTCCGGGCCGCGTCGACGGGGCGTCAGTTCGCGTACGCGTCGGCGTCCTTGTCCGCCTCGACGGGGTTGTCGGAGCCTCCGCCCCGGAGGACCAGGTCGCCCGACAGGGTGCGGTCGACCCGCACCGTGTCGCCCGGGACGTAGCGGCCCGCGAGGATCGCCTCGGCCAGGCGGTTCTCCAGGTGCTTCTGGATCGCCCGCTTGAGCGGCCTCGCCCCGAAGGTCGGGTCGTAGCCCACCTCGGCCAGGAAGTCCTTCGCCTCGTCGGTGATGTCGAGGTCGAGCTCCCGCTCGGCGAGGCGCTGCCGGAACCGGTCGAGCTGGATGTCGACGATGCGCCGGAGCTGCTCCTGGCTGAGGCGGTGGAAGACCACGATCTCATCGAGCCGGTTGATGAACTCGGGGCGGAAGTGAGCCCGCAGGTCGCCCATGACCGCGGCTCGCATCTGCTCGTCGTCGTCGATCTGCATGATGTGCTGGCTGCCGACGTTGCTCGTCATGATCAGCACGGTGTTGCGGAAGTCGACGGTGCGGCCCTGGCCGTCGGTCAGGCGGCCGTCGTCGAGGACCTGGAGCAGCACGTTCCAGACGTCCGGGTGGGCCTTCTCGACCTCGTCGAACAGCACCACCGAGTAGGGCCGGCGCCGGACCGGCTCGGTGAGCTGGCCGCCCTCCTCGTAGCCGACGTACCCGGGCGGCGCGCCGATCAGGCGAGCGACGGAGTGCTTTTCCATGTACTCGCTCATGTCGAGGCGGATCATGGCCCGCTCGTCGTCGAACAGGAACAGCGCGAGGGACCGGGCGAGCTCGGTCTTGCCGACGCCGGTCGGCCCGAGGAACAGGAAGCTCCCGATCGGGCGCTGCTGGTCGCCGAGGCCGGCCCGGCTGCGGCGCACGGCGTTGGCCACCGCGACCACCGCCTCCTCCTGGCCGACGACCCGGTTCCGGAGGACCTCCTCCATCCGGAGCAGCTTCGCCCGCTCGCTCTCGAGCATCTTGGAGACGGGGATCCCGGTCCACTTGCTGACGACCCGGGCGATGTCCTCCTCGGCGACCTCCTCGTTGAGGAACGAGCCCTCCTCCTGGAGCTTGTCGAGCTCGACCTGCGCCGCCTCGACGGCCTTCTCCGCCTCGGGGATCTCGCCGTAGCGGAGGCGCCCGGCGGTCTCGAGGTCCCGGGTGCGGTTCTCGGCCCGGTCGAGGTCCTGCCGGAGCCGCTCGAGCTGGGCCTTCTTGCCCTGGATGGTCTCGATCAGCTCCTTTTCACGGAGCCACTGGGCGCGCATCGCGTTCTTGGTCTCGGTCAGCTCGGCGAGCTCGACCTCGAGGTCCTCGAGGCGCTTCTCGGCCGCGGGGTCGCTCTCCCGCTTCAGTGCTTGCTTCTCGATCTCGAGCTGGGTGACGCGCCGCTCGATGCGGTCGATGTCCGCCGGAAGCGACTCGATCTCCATCTTCAGGCGGCTCGCCGCCTCGTCGACGAGGTCGATCGCCTTGTCGGGCAGGAAGCGGTCCGTGATGTAGCGGTCGCTGAGCGTCGCGGCGGCGACGATCGCGCCGTCCTGGATGCGGATGCCGTGGTGCACCTCGTAGCGCTCCTTGAGGCCGCGCAGGATCGCGATGGTGTCCTCGACCGTCGGCTGCCCGACGAAGACGGGCTGGAACCGGCGCGCCAGCGCCGCGTCCTTCTCGATGTGCTTGCGGTACTCGTCGAGGGTGGTCGCGCCGATGCACCGCAGCAGGCCGCGGGCGAGGGCCGGCTTGAGCATGTTGCTCGCGTCCATCGCGCCCTCGGCGGCGCCGGCGCCCACCAGGGTGTGGAGCTCGTCGATGAACAGGACCACGCCGCCCTCGGCCGCCTCCACCTCCTTGAGCACGGCCTTGAGCCGGTCCTCGAACTCGCCCCGGTACTTCGAGCCGGCGAGCATCGCGCCGAGGTCGAGGGCGAGCAGGCGCTTGTCCTTGAGGCTCTCCGGGACGTCCTGGTTCGCGATGCGCTGCGCGATGCCCTCGACGATCGCGGTCTTGCCGACGCCGGGCTCGCCGATCAGGACCGGGTTGTTCTTGGTCCGGCGGCTGAGCACCTGCATCACCCGGCGGACCTCCTCGTCCCGCCCGATCACCGGGTCGATCTTGTTGGCCCGGGCGTCAGCGGTCAGGTCCCGCGTGTACTTCTCGAGGGCCTGGTACTTCGCCTCGGGGTCCGGGTCGGTGATGTGCTGGGTGCCGCGGACCTGCTGCACCGCGGCCAGCGTCTTGTCGGCGTCCAGCCCGGCGCTGGCGAGCACCTTCGCGAGCTCGTCCCGCCCCTTCACCAGGGCCAGCAGCACGTGCTCGGCGGAGGTGTACTCGTCGCGGAGACCCTCGGTCTCCGTCCAGGCCTCGGTCATCAGGCTGCGCAGGCGGCGCGACAGGGTCGCCTCGTTGCCGCCGGACACCTTGGGCATCCGGGCGAGGCGCTGATCGATCTCGCGCACGAGGGCCTGCGGGTCGGCGCCGGCCTTCTGCGCGATGGGCGCAGCTACCCCGCCGTCCTGCTGGAGCAGCTCCCGGAGGAAGTGCTCCGGGTACAGCTCGGGGTGGCCCGTCGTCGACGCCCTCTGCTCGGCGGCGAGGAGGGCCTCCCGGGTCTTCGTGGTCAGTCGGTCGAGTCTCATCGGGTTGTGCCTCCAGCGGGTCCCAAGCTAAGCATGGACTGTGCCGGATCAAGACAGAATGGCACAGCGTGGCACGGATCGCGCCCTCGTCTGCGGGCTCGCCGCCGTGCTCTCTGCCTGCGGCAGCCAGGCCGTGGACGTGGGCCCCCCGGGCCTCGCCACGCCCGAGCGTACCGTGGAGACGCTGCTCGAGGCAGTGCGGATCGAGCCCGAGGTCAGCGTGCGGGACCAGGCGGCGTTCGGGGCGTGCTTCGCGGACGCGGAGGGGCCGGCCGACCCGCGAGCCCTCGAGGCGGCCCGGCGCCTCGCCGCGGCGGGCACGGACCGGCGGGTGATCCTCTTCGGCGACCGGGCCACGATCACCCTGCCGGCGGGGGAGCGGATCTGGCTGCGGCGGGACGGGGAGGCCTACCGGATCGTCCTGGCCCCCGAACGCGAGGTCCGCTGAACCCGATCGGGGACGCCGCGGTCGAGCGGCGTGGACGCGCGCGGTCGGGATCGTCTCGCTGTCGCGGCTCGGGGGTCGTCGCCCCGCGGTGAGCGCGGGCCATGGTCGGCGAGCTCGCGGACAGGCCCCCACCGACGGCCCGGAGGAGGGCGGCCAGCCGGGCCGCCGAGCCCCCCCTTCCGCGTCCTCACCCCACCGACCAGCCCCCATCGGGCGTGAGGACCGCCCCGTTGAAGTAGCCGCCCGCGTCGCTCGCGAGGAGCAGGGCCGCCCCCGCCACCTCGGTCGGCTGCCCAACGCGCTTGAGGCTCGTCCGGTCGAGCACCGTCTGGAGGATCTCCTCGTTCTGGGTCAGCGCGGCCGCGAAGCGGGTCTCGATCAGCCCCGGCGCGATCGCGTTGACCCGTACGTCGGGCCCGAGCTCCACGCTGAGGGTCTTCGTCATGCTGATCACGGCCGCCTTGGTCATCGCGTAGACGCCCTGCAGGGGCATGGCCATCAGCCCCGCCACGCTCGCGATGTTCACGATGGAGCCCTGGCCGTTGCGGCCGAGGATGTGCCGCGCGACCGCGCGGGCCGCCATGAAGTAACCCTTCACGTTGACCTCGAAGGTCTTGTCCCACGCCCCGCCGTCGACGCTCAGCATCGGCCCGAAGTGCGGGTTGGTCGCCGCGTTGTTCACGAGGACGTCGACCCTCCCGTACGTCTCGACGGTCCGGGCCACGAGCTCCTCGACCATCTCCTCCTTGCCCGTGTGGCAAGCGATCGCCGTCGCCTCGCCGCCGGCGTCGCGGATCGACGCGGCGCCCGGCGTCAGCCCATCGATCTTCCGGCTCGCGACTACCACCTTGGCGCCGTGGTCGGCGAAGGTGCGCGCGATCGCCTCGCCGATGCCACGGCTGGCCCCGGTCACGATCGCGACCTTGTCGCGCAGGTGGATCAGCGGTTCGGTCATCGGCGGCGCCTCCCCTCGGAGCAGGGAGGGTAGCAGGCGTCGCTCGCCGGCCGGCTTGCTGGCGTGAGGGGCGCGACTACCTGGCTCGTCGCCGCGCCTGCGGCGGGGAGGGACCATGCATCTTCGGGCGCAACTCCGGGCTCTCGGGACCAGCGTCGCGGCAGCGGCGCTCGTCGCTGCCTGCGGCAGCAGCACCCCGGCGGCGGTGTACCGGACCGCCACGACCGGCAAGCCATGCTTCGGCGACTACCGGACGATGGCGTTCGTCGGGCAGCGCGACGTGCCCGGGTTCCACCGGGCCGAGCTGCCGTCCGCGATGGCGGAGGCCGCGATCGCGGCGGGCCGTCAGACCCTCGAGGCCCGGGGCTACCAGGCCGCCCCGGTCGACGAGGCGGACCTCCTGTTCCGCGCCGGTGTCGGCCGGCGGGTCCGCATCGAGCGAGTGGCCTACCCGTCGCCGGAGTGGCAGTGCCCGGTGGCGGTGGACTGCTACGAGCAGCAGGTCGACGAGGGCACCGTCGTGATCGACGCCTACGACCGGGAATCGGGCGCCCACGTGTGGCAGGGGCAGGTCACGGGCGAGGTGCCGCGAGACCTGGACCGCGACGCGCTGGCCGAGGCGGTGCGCCGCCTCCTGGCGGAGTTTCCGCGCGGTGGGACCGAGGGGGGCGGCGAGGCGTCGGACGCCGGTGGCGAGGCGTCGGACGTCGGTGGCGAGGCGCCTCCGGACGGCGAGGTGCCGGACGCGGTCGACGAGGACCCGGTCGGGCCGTAGACCCGTGCGGCCGAGCGGGAGCCGTCGACCGAGGATCCCCCCGCCGGCGTAGGCGCGCGCGGGCCGGGGGCCGGCCGACGAGGATCCGACCCGGTGACGGCGCGCGTGGGCCGAGCGGGACCACCGAGGCCGGCGCCCGGCCCGCCGCGGACCTCCCGGGGTCTGCCCGACGCCGGGTCGTCGGCCGACCGCCTGCAACCACATGCAACGTCCCACGGATCGCTGCGGCAACGCCGCCAGGTCGGCTTCTCGGTGGCGTTTCCTGATGCGCAGAGCGCGCATCCGGCGGCGCCACGCGGAACGCCGTTTCGCTCAGCGGCGCAACGTCTTCGCGGGCGGCGGAGCCAGCGCAGGGGGCGTCGCGATGGCGCGTACTTTGCGTGACAGGACGGTGGCCGGGGCAGGGTTGTCATGCCCTCGCTCGGCCCTCGCCCAACCCGCGCGCGCAGGGGAGACACCATGGAAGCCCAGCCCACCGCCCAGCCGTCCAGCGCCGCGAGCGCCCCCTCCCCCGACGTCCTGGCTCGCATCGACGCGCGCCTCGCCCGGATCGAGGCCTCCCTGCGTCGCTACGACGCGATCGCGGAGCAGGCGCCCGCGTTCGTAGCCGCAGCGACGGACGCCTTCGACGAGGCCGCCACCCTCGCGGGGAGGCCCGACGAGCGGATGCGCCGCGCCGCGAGCCTGCTGGAGCGTCTGTCCCGGCCGGAGACGCTGGACGCCCTCGAGACGCTGGTCGACGCCCTCGAGGCGGCGCCCGGCCTGGTCGCGACGGCGGTCGACGCCGTGGACGAGCTGGCCGCCGAGGCCGCGCGCCAGGGCGTGGGGCTCGAGGCGCTGTTCGAGCAGCTCCTGCGCACCATGCAAGGCCTCACGCGGTTCGCCACCTCGCCCGAGGTCCAGGAGTTCCTGGGCTCGGACATGATGAGCGAAGGCGCCCTCGCGACGCTCTCGGAGGCCGCGCGCTCGCTCGCCGCGGCCCGCGCGGAGACCGAACGGCGGGTCGGGGTCCTCGGCGCGATCGGCGCGCTGCGGGACCCGGAGGTCCAGCGGGCCGTCGGCTTCGCGGTGACCTTCGCGAAGGGGTTCGGGCGCGTGTTCGGCGAGGAACGGTCGCGCCGGCTAGAGGCCGGCCGCCACGAGTGAGCGCGCCCCCGGGGGACGCGGCAACGACGAAGGAGAGAGACATGGCGACGCACTACGACGTCCTGATCGCGGGCGGCGGCACGGCCGGCATCAGCATCGCGGCCCGCCTCGCCGAGGCCCCGGGCGCACCGTCCATCGCGGTGATCGAACCGTCGGACAAGCACTACTACCAGCCGATCTGGACGCTCGTCGGCGGCGGGGTCTTCCCCCGGGAGATCAGCGAGCGCGAGGAAGCCGACTACATCCCGCGCGGCTGCACCTGGATCCGGGACCGCGTCGCCTCCTTCGAGCCGGAGACGAGCCAGGTGACCCTCGCTGGCGGCGACACCGTCACCTACGGCGACCTCGTCGTCGCGCTGGGGATCCAGCTCGACTGGGGCAAGGTCGACGGCCTGCCCGAGGCCCTCGGAAAGGACGGGGTCTGCAGCAACTACGCCTACGACACCGTGGAGAGCACCTGGCGCTTCATCGACGGCATGAAGGGCGGGACCGCGGTTTTCACCTTCCCCGCCACGCCGATCAAGTGCGCCGGGGCTCCTCAGAAGATCATGTACCTGGCCGAGGAGACCTTCCGGAGCAAGGGCATCCGGGACGTCACGAAGGTCATCTACGCCTCGGCGACCCCCGGCATCTTCGGCGTCCCGCGCTACGCCAAGGCCCTCGACACCATCGTCCAGCGGCGAGGCATCGAGCCACGCTTCCGACGCAACCTCACCGCGATCCGGGCCGAGGCGCGCGAGGCGATCTTCGAGAACCTCGACACGCAGGAGGAGGAGGTGATCGGCTACGACATGATCCACGTCACCCCGCCCCAGGGCAGCCCCGACGTCCTCAAGTCGAGCCCGCTCGCGAACGACGCCGGCTGGGTGGAGGTGGACGACCACACCCTTCAGCACGTGCGCTACCCCAACGTCTGGTCGTCCGGGGACTGCTCGAGCCTGCCCGTCTCGAAGACCGGCGCTGCCGTGCGCAAGCAGGTCCCGGTGCTCGTCGAGAACCTCCTCAGCCGTCGCGACGACCGTCCTCTGGTCGCCCGCTACGACGGCTACGCGAGCTGCCCGCTCGTGACCGGCCGGGGCACCGCGATCCTCGCCGAGTTCGGCTACGGCGGGGAGATCATGGAGAGCTTCCCCTTCGACCAGTCCCAGGAGCGCTACAGCATGTACGCCCTCAAGGCCTACGGCCTTCCGCGGATGTACTGGCACGGCATGCTCCGCGGGCGGCTCTAGCGAGACCTCGACGTAGCCAGCGGTCGCCCCTCCCGACGACGCGTCGGCGACGAGGTCGGCCACTCGAGGCGCTGGCCGGGGGCCGGAGCCGTGGGGGATGCCACCGCGGCCAACGAATCAAACCTGAATCATGCTGCCGATGCCCGACCAGAAGCCCGAGAGATCGCGCCAGCAGAACCGTGGAGATCGACCGGCAGGACACTGGATGTAGACGAAGCTCGACCAGTCTGGCCGTCGTTCTACCTCCCAGAGCAAGCCACCAGCGCGCGTCATCATCCCGCGATCGGGGAGTGCCCATTCAGTCTCGGCAACAATGAGGCCAGATTCCTGCATCTCTGGCAGAAGCTTGCTCGGCGGTGTCGACCAATCATCGAGCTCCCATGGGACGTTGTGATGATCCGACGAGGTCGTGCTGGCTGCCGATTCGGAAGCACCCTCGACGAGGAGATCCAGAAGCTCGAGCTCCTCGTCTGCCAGTCTGGTTAGAGCTGTACGACTACGGTGCCCGAGCCGTCGGTGTGGGTGATGGACTCGACCCAGCCCCGGTCGTCGTAGACGGTGGCCGTCTCGACGCCGTTCGGGCGCACGACGAGGACCGGGCGTCATGGGGTGGGCCGAGCGCAGGCCTGCCGAGCCGGCAAGCAAGATAGGTGTCCAGCAAATGCTATGGGTGGGCGTATTAGCCGGCGAGTAGCATGGGTGTTTTCCATCGCTTCACCGCGTAGCGAAGGGAATGGTCTCTTCGCCCTTATGCTGGCCTCACTTCGGTCATCACTTGCAGCCTGTATCGGGTCTACGTGGCCTGACGAGTCGGAAGAAATATGGGTGTCTCGCAATGCTTGGGTGGACCGGGTGGGTGCGGAATGAACTGGGGAGATCATCGGGTCGGGCTAGCCTTGTGCAGCGTGACAGAAATCTGGACGCCGTCCTCCAATGTGCCACCGCTGCGTAGGGCGACCCTCTTCAATGGCTCTTGGGTTCGTGAAGCTGGATCGATCGTGCGATCCGGGTGATGAAGCAACCAGGCGTTGAGCTCACGCATGGCGATGGCCTCGCTTGCCGAGCGAATCGTGATCGAGTCTGGTGTCGCAGCCAGCTCCCACATCTCGCCCGGTCCCTGTTCCTGAAGCCACGAAGCAATCGCCTCCTGTCCCGCCGGGCCCGGAGCAAACCAGAGCCCAACCTCATCGAGCGACATGGCTCGAGGGGAGAGCTGCGTCGCGCCAAGGTTCGCGAGCCACTCGCCGTACTGAGTGCGGGCACGTTCCAGAAACGCTTCGTTGGCTCTCTCCAACTTCCCGCGGTCATCGGTTGCACGCATGGCAACCAAGCCGCGTCGTTCCATATCGAGAAGACGATCGAAGGCTGCGCCGATATCCTGAGAAGTGAGGTTATTGCGAAGCAAGTACCCATAGAGTGCGGCGAATGATGAAGGTCCCTTCGCTAGCAGTTCTAGAATTGAGGTTTCGAGGTCGTCCACGGCTACAATCCAAACTTCGAGAATGTACGGAACGTCTCGTGGAGGACTTCGCCCCCACGGACAATGGTGTGACGAACGACCCTCTCTCCAGTGTCGGCGTGCTGGAAGACCTCTTCGATACTGGTGGCCACGGCCGCAGTTAGCGTACCCTTTAGCGAGAACAGGCCCGTCGGATCCTTCTAGTCATCTGCCTTGGTAGTCTTGCGATACTGACGTGGAGGGTGCGGAGAGGACAGGTGGCTCTCCAGTCGGCTTCGACCCGTTTGCCAGATCTCGACTAAGCCATTGTACTCACCAGCAACACCGACGAGCTGCTCAATCGTAAGGAACAGTGCGTCCAGGAGAACTGTCTGGCTAGTGTCTCGAGCCAGATATGATGTGAGGCAGAAGTGAACAATGCCGCAGCAGAGTTCGATTTCTTCAGGAGTTGTTCTTTCGGATCTGCCTAGCAGTATGAATGAACACGCATGTGCCATTTCGAGGAGGACGTCGGGCTCTCGAACCAGGTGGGGCACTTCCGGTGTGCCGCCGTCGTTGGAGGGGTCCATGTCGTGATGCAGCCGTCAGCGAAATGGGCCCTGTGGTGGTGGTGCGACCCGGACTGCTGGGATGGGAATACCCGCAGGTGCGACGGTCATCACGGCATTGAATGGGAAGCTTCGAACGCGTCGGAACCCCATGATGAAGTCCTCAAGGGCCTCTTCGTACAGAGCGCTAGTCTAGTGATGACGGGCCACTCAGAGTAGACCGTATTTGCGGGTACCATCTTTAATGTCCCCGCAACTAACGCCGGAATGAGGAACTGGTTCAGCTGGTCTGACAGGACCTTTGCTCTGGCTGCGTCTTCGAGACTTAATGTCTGATAGAATCTCTGGTTTCCGCAAGGACCAAACGAGGGCAGATCACCCACCGTAAGGAGCACTGCATTGATGGCACAAGCCACCGATGCAGCGCTGGCGAGCAAGCGCGCAGTCCTCACGGCTGCTTGGATGAAGACTATGGCAACTGTGGCCATTTGCTCAACAAGGCTCGTCGCGCCGGAGGGGTCTCTGAAGACGTAGGCGTTCTGATAGGCGAAGCCGTACGGGGCCCAATACTCCGGTACAAGCCTTCGGATATCGGCAGGATCTCGACTCGTGAACCTCCCCGTCTCCGCGTCGTAGGTCCTCGCCCGGACGTAGTAGAGCCCCTCCGGGTCCAGCCACATCCCCTGGAACCGCGGACCCCCGTGCGCCGGTAGCGCCGCCAGCGGGCCCGAGCTGCTCCGGACGTTCCCGAACCCGTCGTAGTGGATCGTGCTCGCGCCGGTC
>JBHJHB010000156.1:0-6789 GCA_050331215.1 Sandaracinaceae bacterium
CCCGCGGCCGTGCGCGCGGGCGCCCGGGGTCTGCGCGTCGTCGTGGTGGGTTTGTTGGGGGGGCTCCTTGTGTCCGGGCTCTATCTGGCGCTCCTCGGGGGGTACGGGGGCGCGGCGCGGGCCCGCGCCGCCGAGGTGCGAGAGCAGCAGCGGCGTCCGGGGGTCGCCCTCGGGGTAGAGCGGATGGCCGAACCCGGGGAGCCGCTCACCCCGGCCGAGGCGCGACCGGACCTCGCGCTCGACCCCGCGCTTCGCGCACCCTTCGACCAGCGCGTGGACGCGGCGCGGCGCGGCGCCATGGCGAGGCCCGCTGAAGGTGTACAGAGCCGCACCGACGCTCGCGTAGAGGTCGGCGCCGCTGCTCGCGGCGATCCTGGCGGCGAAGGTCGACATGTTGAGCTCGTGGTCGGCGCAGGCCACGAGCACCCGGTCGACCAGGGTCGCCTCCCGGGCGCTGCCACCCAGCCCCCGTGCGACCTGCTCCGCGACCCGGCCGGGCCCGCGGTCGCCGGCGAGCAGCACCGCGAAGGCGCGGATCACCCGGCGCCCCCGGTCGTGCTCCGCGGCCTCGCCCCGGGCGTGCCGGTCCGGGTCCGCGAGGGCCATCGCGGGGAGCGCCGCCGCGAAGCGCCACACGGCCTCCGGCGCTGCGCGGGGGCGCCCCACGGCGCGCGGCTCGGGCCAGCTCGCGCGCGGCGAGGCCTTCCAGAGCAGCTCGGCCACCGCCTCGAAGGCCGCACCGTCCTCGATCAGCGCCGCCAGCGGTCGCCCGCGGTAGCGGATCCGACCGCCCTCCACGCTCGTGATCGCGGAGTCGAGCACGGGCTCGCCCCATCGGAGCGCGCCGACCGCGACCGCAGCGTGGCCGCGCCGGGCGTCGCGGCGGGCCGCGACGCGGGCGATGTCCGCCGCGTCGTAGAGCCGTCGCCTCCCCCCGGACCGCACCGAGCCGATCAGCCCGCGGCTCACGTAGGTGTAGAGCGTGGCGCGCTTCACCCCGAGGGCGGCGGCACGCCTCCTCGCTCGTCACGTGGTCACCCGGCGCGGGGACGGGTCGATCGTCGATTCGATCTGTCATGGCCGTCGGCGACTCCCTACTCCTGTGGAACGAAAGCAGCCCACGAGGGCGGGGAGGAACGATGAGTCGATCGATACATCGACAGGAGCCGGAGGTCGACTGGTCCCGGACCAGCGACGACTACGCGACCTACCGGGCCGGGTTCCCGGCGCGGTTCTTCGAGGAGCTGCGGCTCCGGGGTCGCATCGCGCCCGGCATGCGCGCGCTGGACGTGGGCACCGGCACCGGCACCGTCGCCCTCGGGCTCGCCGCGCGGGGGGCCGCGGTGACGGCGATCGATCCCTCCGGGGAGCAGCTCGCCAGGGCCCGCGCGTCGGCGGAGGCGGCGGGCGCGCGCGTTCGCTTCCGGCGCGCCACCGCCGAGGCGACCGGCCTCGACGACGGCGCGGTCGAGCTCTACACGGCCGGGCAGGCGTGGCACTGGTTCGATCGTCCGGCCGCCGCCGCCGAGGCGCACCGCGTCCTGGTCCCGACCGGCACGGTCGTCCTCGCCCACCTCGACTACCTCGACCACCCGGGCGACGTCGTCGAGACGACCCTGCGCGTGATCGAGCGCCACCGGCCGACCACGACGGGGCCGCTCGCGATCGGGCGATTCTCGATGCGGGCCTTTTACGGCGGGTGGCCGGACGACCTCTGGGGAGCCGGCTTCCGCGCGCTGGAGGCCTTCGCCTTCGACGTCGACCTCCCCTACACGCGCGAGGCCTGGCGCGGGCGGATCCGCGCGAGCGCGTGGATCGGAGCGAGCCTGGCGCCCGAGGAGGTGGAGGCCTTCGACCGGGACCTCGCGGCGGCCCTCCAGGCCTTCCCGCCCGTCCTCGCGGTTCCGCACCGGGTCTTCGCGGCCCTCGGGCGCAAGGGAGGGGCGGCGTGACGCAGGACCACTCGAGGTCGGCCCGTTCGGCGGCGGAGCGCCGGGGCGCGCCTCCCGACAAGCGGTTCCTGCATCGGTTCGTGGGGCCGACGCGGTGGTCGACGATTCGATGGGGAGCTCGCCTCGCGTCACTCCCCGGGGGGGGCTTCCAGGCGAGGCCTCGCCGCCCGGACCGGGGCCTCGGGCTCGTCGTCGGTGAGCCGGACCTCGACCGGGTGGATGTCCCAGATCTCCTCGGCGTACTCCCGGATCGTGCGGTCGCTGCTGAACTTCCCGATCCGGGCGATGTTCAGGAGCGCCTTCTGGGTCCAGGACCGCGGCTGCCGGTAGGCCGCCTCCACCTCGCGCTGGCTGGCCGCGTAGGCCTCGAAGTCCGCGCAGTGCTTGTAGGTGTCCCGCCCGGTGAGCTCGTCGACGAGGGGCTGGAAGCGCCGCTCGTCGTCGGGGCTGAAGAAGCCTTCGGCGATGCTGCCGATCGCGCGGCTCAGGTCCGGGCTACGCTCGATGTAGGCGCGGGGGTCGTAGCCCTCTCGGTCGAGGGCCTTCACCTCGTCCGCCGTGAGGCCGAAGAGGAAGAAGTTGTCGGCGCCGACCTCCTCCCGGATCTCGATGTTCGCCCCGTCCAGGGTGCCGATCGTGAGGGCCCCGTTCATCGCGAACTTCATGTTCCCGGTGCCGGAGGCCTCCTTGCCAGCCATGGAGATCTGCTCCGAGACGTCGCTGCCGGGGATGATCCGCTCCGCGAGGCTCACGCTGTAGTTGGGGAGGAAGGCGACCTGGATCAGGTCCTTGGTCCGGCGGTCGTGGTTGACCGCGTCGGCCACGTCGTGGATCAGCTTGATGATCAGCTTCGCGATCCAGTAGCCCGGGGCCGCCTTGCCGCCGAAGACGAAGACGCGGGGGTGGAGCTCGAGGCTCGGGTCGTCCTTCAGGCGCCAGTAGAGGCTCACGATGTGGAGC
Organism: Sandaracinaceae bacterium; assembly: GCA_050331215.1. Classification (GTDB taxonomy): domain Bacteria; phylum Myxococcota_A; class Polyangia; order Polyangiales; family Sandaracinaceae; genus JBHJHB01. Next base: position 2,913 of record JBHJHB010000156.1, read on the forward strand.
AGGTTGAGGAGCTGGCGCTTGTACTCGTGGATCCGCTTGATCTGGACGTCGAAGATGGCGTCCGGGTTCGCGCGGATGCGGAGGCGGTCCCAGATGATCCCGGCGAGGCGCTCCTTGTTGGCGCGCTTGATGCGCTGGAGGCGGTCGAGGACGTCATCGTCGTCGACGAAGGCCTCGAGCGCCCGGACCTCGTCGAGCTCGCGGACCCAGCGGTCGCTGCCCACCTTCTCGCTGATGAGCTGGGCGAGGGGCCGGTTGGCCATCAGCATGAAGCGGCGCGGCGTCACCCCGTTGGTCTTGTTGGTGAAGCGCTCCGGGAACATGTCGCTGAAGTCCCGGAGCAGGTTGTCCCGCAGGAGCTGGGAGTGCAGGGCGGCCACGCCGTTGACCTTGTGGGAGCCCACGGTCGCCAGGTAGGCCATCCGGATCGAGGGCTCGGGGCCCTCTTCGATCAGCGACATGCGCCGGACGCGGTCGTCGTCCCCGGGGGCGTGGATCCGCACGCGCTTGAGGAAGCGGTGGTTGATCTCGTAGATGATCTCGAGATGCCGCGGAAGCACGCGCTCGAAGAGCGAGACCGGCCATCGCTCGAGCGCCTCGGACAGCAGCGTGTGGTTCGTGTAGCTGATCGTCGACTGGGTGATGTCCCAGGCCTCCTCCCAGCCCAGGTGGCGCTCGTCCATCAAGAAGCGCATCAGCTCCGCCACGGCGATCGACGGGTGCGTGTCGTTCAGCTGGATCGCGACCTGGTCCGGGAAAGCGTGGAAGCCGTCGTGCTCCTTCTCGTACCGGCGGATGATGTCCGCGATGGAGCAGGCGACGAAGAAGTACTGCTGCTTGAGCCGAAGCTCCTTGCCCACCAGCGTCGAGTCGGGCGGATAGAGGACCTTCGAGATGCTCTCCGCGAGGGCCTTCTCCTCCACGGCAGCGCGGTAGTCGCCAGCATTGAAGACCTGGAGGTCGAACTGCTTCGACGCGTGCGCTGACCACAGGCGGAGGGTGTTGACGGTGTCGTTGCCGTAGCCGGCGATCGGCATGTCGTAGGGCACGCCGATGATCTGGGAGGTGCCCACCCAGCGCGACCCCGGCCCGTCCTGGGCGCCGTGCTCGCAGCGCCCGTAGAAGTGGACGGGCACCGTGTACTCGTAGCGCGGCAGCTCCCACGGGGAGCCCGTGCTGAGCCAGTCGTCCGGCACCTCGAGCTGCCATCCGTCCTTGATGCGCTGCTCGAAGATCCCGTACTCGTAGCGGATCCCGTAGCCGTAGCCGGGCAGGCCGAGCGTGGCGAGGGACTCGAGGAAGCAGGCGGCCAGGCGCCCGAGGCCGCCGTTGCCGAGGCCGGGGTCGGTCTCCTGGCCCAGCACCTCGTCCATCTCGAGCCCGTACTGCCGGAGGCCGGCGACGCAGGTGTCCCAGAGCCCCAGCTTGAGGAGGTTGTCCCCCAGGAAGCGGCCCAGGAGGAACTCGGCGGACAGGTAGTAGGCCCGCTTGACCCCGCCGCTGTAGTACTCCCGCTGCGTCCGGATCCATCGCTGCACCAGCCGATCGCGCACCGCGTGCGCGACGGCGAGGTACACGTCGTGGGGAGTCGCCGAGTTTCGGTCCTTCGAGCACGTGTAGTAGAGGTGGTCGAGGACCGCCCTCTCCACGGTCTCCCGGCTCATGCCGGTGCGATCGTCTTCGACGATGATCTGGGTCTCCCCGTTGGCCATCGATACCTCCTGCTGCTGGGCATACCCTACCAGCGTGCCCTCACGGGGAACACGGCGCCCGCGCTCCTTCCGCGCTCTAGGCCGTCGCCTCCCGGCGGGGTCGGCCTTCGGGGCGAGCCGCCCGCCTCTCTGCCACCGCGACCCGCTCGAAGGGGACCCTCGACGGTCGACCGACCTGGGCCGGCGTCAGGTAGCGCGCCTGCAGATCGAAGCGATCGGCGTCGGGGCACAGCGCGAAGCCGCCCTCGCCGAGCACTCGCCGCAGCTCGTCCTCCGAGGCTCCCCAGCGCAGGGGTGAGCCGGCCGCCCGCATCGCCGCCCGGACCAGGCCGCTCCCCCGGTGCCCGAGGTCGGGCCGTCCGCGGGCGTCCGCGCCGAGGTAGCTGAACACGAGGCGGCTCCCCGGGCCGGTGCGGTCGAAGACCTGGTCGAGGAGCACCACCACGGCCAGGCGGGGCAGGTACATGAGGAGGCCCTCGGCGAGGATCAGGGACCGGCGCTCGGGCCGCCACTCCGGGAGGCTGTCGAGCACGGACCGGAGGCTTCGGCGGGAGAGGTCCTCGCCCACCACGCGGAGGTTGGCCCGGGTCGCGCCGAGGGCGACGAGAGCGCGCGCCTTGACGGCTGCGGTGCCGGGGAGATCGACCTCCACGATCGGGACCGACGGGTGCGCTTCGGCGAGCAGGAGCGCGCCGGGGTCCAGCCCGCCGCCGAGGACCAGCACCTGCGCGGCTCCCGCCGCGAGGGCCGCCCGAGCCTCTTCCTCCATGAAGCGCTTCCTCGCGGCCAGGTGCGCGAGGATGCCCGGCGTCAGCCAGCGGCTCGCCGTCTCGAGGGCGGCCCGGTACGCCCGGCTCCGGTACAGCGGTCCCAGGAACGCGGGCCACAGCCCGGACGCCCGCAGCAGCTCGCGGGTCCGTTCGCCGTGGCCGGGGGGCAGGAGAGCGGACAGGTCCGGGTGGGCGTCGACCAGAGCCACCGAGCGGGCGAGGCGGACCGCGGTCAAGCTCGGTCGGCTCATGGAGCGGACGTGTGCTCCGGCCGCCCCGAGGTCAAGGCCGGGCCCGCGACGAAACGGGGCGGGGACAAGAGCCTACCGGAAGGCGGTCCGGGCAGGATATGGTCCGGCCGATGACCCAGCTCCCCTCGTCGCGGGCTCTGTCCCTGGCGGCCGTCCTGGCGGCGGCGCTGGTGCCCTCGGCGGCCGGTGCGCAGGGGATCGAGCTCGACCTCTACCGGGGGGCCGAGACCAGCGAGGACGGGTTCGCGATCAGCAGCCCCACGGACCGCGGCCACCTGCGGCCGGGCTTCCAGCTCCACCTCGACTACGGCCTGCGTCCTCTCGTGGACCGGACCGTCGCTCCCCGGATCGACCTCGTGGAGCACATGGCGACGGGCCGGATCGTCGGCTCCTTCGGCCTCTTCGACCGCTTCGTGGTCTTCGCGTCGGTGCCGGTGGTCTTCGTGATGGAGGGCGACGCCACGGGCGACCAGATCCAGGCGGACGGGGCGGGCCTGGGCGACGTCACCGTCGGCTCGCGCTTCCGGCTCGTGGGCGGGCCGGACGAGCTCTTTCGCTTCGCTCTCCAGCTCACCGCGGGCATCCCGACGGCGGAGGCGGTCGACAGCGATCAGCTCTTCCGGGGCGAGGCGGGGGTGACGTTCCAGCCCGAGCTCCTCGCCGAGCTCCGCCCCGGGCCCTTCCGCCTCACGCTCAACGGCGGGGCCCGCGTTCGGCAGGAGGTCGAGATCCCGGACGGAGCGTCTCCCGACGTCGCTCTGGGGCAGGAGCTGACCTGGGGCATCGGCGTCGGGCTCTTCGTCCTGCCCGACCTCCTCGAGGTGAGGGTGGAGGGCTACGGCGCCTACGGGCTGCGCAACCCGGGGCAGGCGCTCGGCAACCCGGCCGAGGCCCTGGCGGGCGTTCGGGTCACGCCGCTGCCCGGCTGGACGTTCGGGCTCGCGGCGGGGCCCGGCATCGGGCGTGGCTACGGCGTGCCCGCGTTCCGGGGGGTGGTGACGGTCGGCTGGGCGGAGCCGGCCGGCGACCCCTGGTATCCGCGTTGGCCGGAGGCGGAGGAGGAGGTCGCGGCGAACGGCGGCGCGGCTGGACCGGGCGCCGGCGCGGGCGGGCCAGACGGTCAGTCGGTCGAGGGCGCGGCCGC
>JBHJHB010000157.1:0-21235 GCA_050331215.1 Sandaracinaceae bacterium
CCGCGGGCGGCGGCCCGGTGCGCCGAGGCGTCGACTCGCCCTCCTCGCTCAGCTCGCCCCGCAGCGAGACCGGGACCCAGCGCCTGGCCTCGTCGGGGGTCAGGCCGCGGCCGAGGAGGTAGCAGAGCTTCGCGAGGGCCGCCTCGGCGGTCATGTCCGCGCCAGCCACCACGCCCACGTCGACGAGCGCCCGTCCCGCGGCGTATACGCTCTCCCGCACCCGACCTCGAAGGCACTGGGTGACGTTGACGATCACGACGCCGCGGTCGTTCGCGTCCCGCAGGACGCGCAGGAGCTCCCCGTCCTGGTCCGGCCCGTTGCCCGCGCCGAAGGTCTCGAGGATCAGCCCCTCCACCGGAGGCAGGAGCACGTTGCGGAGCACCGAGGGGCGGATCCCCGGGTAGAGCCGCAGGGCGGCGACGTTCGGGCTGAGCTCGGTGTGCACGACGAGGCCCCGCCCCGGCGGCGGCGGGGGGCGCAGGAGGTGGGTGCGCACGTTGACGTCGATCGCCACCTCCACCAGGGCCGGCAGGGTGGGCGAGGCGAAGGCGTTGAGGTCGGCCGCGTCGACCTTCTTGGCCCGGCAGCCGCGGAGGAGCTGGTGATGGAAGTAGAGGCCGACCTCGGGGATGCGGTAGTGGCCCGCTACCCCGAGCGCGCCGAGCAGGTTGTCGTGCGCGTCGTTGCGGAGGTTCTCGAGGGGGATCTGCGCTCCCGTGAGGATCACGGGCTTCGCGAGGCCCTCGAGCATGAACGCGAGCGCGCTCGCCGTGTAGGCCATCGTGTCCGTCCCGTGGAGGATCACGAAGGCGTCGTAGTCGTCGTAGGCGTCGCCGATGTCCCGGGCGAAGCGAGCCCAGTGGCCGAGGTCGAGGTTCGACGAGTCGAGGAGCGGCTCGTAGGAGCGGAGCTCGTAGTGGATCCGCCAGCCGCGCCGGGACGGCGGGGTCGTGTAGACGGGCTGCCCTTGCTCGTGGAGCTGGGGATAGCTGCGCAGGCGCTCCGCGAAGTAGCCGGGGACCGGAGCGTGGCCGCGCTCCGTGCGTCGCATCCCGATCGTGCCCCCCGTGTAGAGCACGAGCACGCGCGCGACCGAGCCTTCCTCCAGCGACGACACGGGCGCGCACGCTAGCCCAGACGGTGGTCGATGGCGATCGGGCGCGCTCCGGGGCGCCCCGCGCGGACCTCGCGCCCCGGCCCCCGCGAGGGCGCACACCTCGTGTTGCTGGAGGTGTGGGCCCCGCTCTATCGTGGTGGCTCGCGACCCGATCGGAACCCGGGGTCCGGTGGCGGCGCTCGATCGCGCGGCGCAGCGCCCGACCCGTGCGGTGCCGAGGACGCGAAGGAGGCGATGTGGATCAGGGGTTCTTGGACGAGCTATCGCAGGAGCTCGCGGCGTTGAAGGAAGCTGGCCTCTACAAGGCCGAGCGCGTGATCACGTCCCACCAGCGGGCGGAGATCCGCGTGTCCACCGGGCAGGACGTCCTCAACTTCTGCGCGAACAACTATCTCGGCCTGGCCGACGATCCGCGGCTGATCGAGGCGGGGAAGAAAGCCCTCGACGACTACGGCTACGGGATGGCGTCCGTGCGCTTCATCTGCGGAACCCAGGATGTGCACAAGGAGCTCGAGGCGCGGCTGAGCCGTTTCCTCGGGACCGAGAACACGATCCTCTACGCCGCCTGCTTCGACGCCAACGGGGGCCTCTTCGAGCCCTTGCTCGGCCCCGAGGACGCGATCGTATCGGACGCCCTCAATCACGCGTCGATCATCGACGGCGTCCGTCTGTGCAAGGCCCAGCGCTTCCGCTACGCCAACAACGACATGGCCGACCTGCGGGCCAAGCTCGAGGCGGCGAAGGCGGCGGGGGCGAGGCGGATCCTGATCTGCACGGACGCCGTGTTCAGCATGGATGGCTACGTCGCCGACCTCGCCGCGATCTGCGACCTCGCCGACGAGTTCGGCGCCCTGACCATGATGGATGACTGCCACGGCGTCGGCTTCATGGGCGAGAACGGCCGGGGCACCCACGAGTACTGCGGCGTCCTCGGCCGCATCGACATCATCACGGGCACCCTCGGCAAGGCGCTCGGCGGCGCGTCGGGGGGCTACACGTCGGGCCGGACCGAGATCGTCGAGTGGCTGCGCCAGCGCAGCCGACCGTACCTGTTCAGCAACACCCTGGCGCCGGTGATCGCGGCGACGAGCCTCCGGGTGCTCGACCTGCTGGAGAGCGGCGACGAGCTGCGCCGCAAGCTGCGGGACAACAGCCAGTACTTCCGCCAGCGGATGGAGGCCCTGGGCTTCGAGCTCCTGCCCGGCGACCACCCGATCATCCCCGTCATGCTCGGGGACGCGAAGGTCGCCTCGGCGATGGCGGATCGCCTCCTCGAGAAGGGCATCTACGTCATCGGCTTCAGCTACCCCGTGGTGCCCAAGGGGCAGGCTCGCATCCGCACCCAGATGTCCGCCGGTCACGAGCGGGAGCACCTCGACCGCGCGGTCGACGCCTTCGCGCAGGTCGGGCGGGAGATGGGGGTGATCGGGTGAGCACCCCGGCCGCCATCCCGACCACGATGCGGGCGCTCGTCAAGCATGCGGAGGTCGGCCTCCGCATGGAAGAGCAGCCCGTCCCCGAGGTCGGGCCGAACGACCTCCTGATCGCGATCGACAAGACCGCGATCTGCGGGACCGACATCCACATCTGGAACTGGGACGACTGGGCCCGGCGCACGGTCCCGACGCCGATGACCGTCGGCCACGAGTACGTCGGCCGCGTGGCGAAGGTCGGCAGCCACGTCCCGGGGTTCGAGGTCGGGGATCGGGTGAGCGGCGAGGGCCACCTCACGTGCGGCCACTGCCGCAACTGCCGCGCGGGCAAGCGCCACCTGTGCCGCAACACGCGGGGGGTCGGCGTGAACCGCCCCGGCGCCTTCGCCGACTACCTGCTCCTGCCGGCGCTGAACGCGTTCAAGCTCCCCGACGCCATCACGGACGACATCGCGTCGATCCTGGACCCCCTCGGCAACGCCACCCACACCGCGCTGAGCTTCGACCTGGTCGGCGAGGACGTCCTGATCACGGGGGCCGGCCCGATCGGCTGCATGGCAGCCGCGATCTGCCGCTTCACCGGCGCTCGCCACATCGTGGTGACCGACGTGAACCCCTACCGGCTCGAGCTCGCTCAGGCGATGGGCGCAAGCCGCGTGGTCGACGTCCGCCGGGAGAAGCTCGGCGACATCCAGCGGGAGCTGGGCATGAAGGAGGGCTTCGACGTCGGCCTGGAGATGAGCGGCAGCGGCGACGCGTTCCAGGACATGCTGCGCCAGATGCACCACGGCGGGCGGGTCGCGCTCCTCGGCATCCCGCCCAAAAACACGGCGATCGACTGGGACGACGTCATCTTCAAGGGCCTCGTGCTCAAGGGCATCTACGGCCGGGAGATGTTCGAGACCTGGTACAAGATGGCGTCGATGATCGAGAGCGGCCTCGACGTGTCACCGATCCTCACCCACCGCATGCCGGTGGCCGAATACGAAGAGGGCTTCGAGGTGATGCGCACCGGCCGCAGCGGCAAGGTGATCCTGGACTGGGCCGCGACCCGCTGACCGATCGGGGCGCCCCGGGCCGGCCTCGACCGATCGACCGTCGGAGCTGGCCCCGCGCCGGAGGACCGTCCGCTGCTTGACACCGGTCAGGCTAGCGTTCATCACGCGTCGGCCCGCGCGATGGGGACACCCGCTCCACGCTCGGGCCCCGGCGAGGAACCCGTCGCATCGTGGGAGACCTCTCCCCGGCGACCAGCGCGCCCCTTCGCTCGCGGTGGGGTCCGCGACCAGCGCCCAGGAGGGGGACAACGTGAAGCTGATCGGTCTTCGTCTCGGCCTCGTCGCGGCCCTGCTGCCGACGTCGGTCGCAGCCGGCCAGGAGCGGCCGGCGCCCTCGGTCGAGCTGCCGGAGGTGGAGCTCGAGGCGCCTGACTTCCTCCAGCCGAGCGTCGGCGGTCTCACGTCGGTGGAGGCGGCGGAGCGCGCGGTCCGCACCGCGCCCCAGGTCCGGCGCGCCCGCGCGGCTCAGCGCTCGGCCGGGGCTCGGGTCGACGAGGCCATCTCCTCCTTCGTGCCGCGGTTCGACTTCTCGGCGTCGTACAACCGGATCAACGAGGTCACCTTCCCCCCCTTCGAGATCCCAGGGTTGCCTCCGGTCGACAACCCCTTCCCGCAGGTGCTCGACCTGTGGGCGGTCCAGGGGACGCTCGAGATCCCGGTCAGCGACTACTTCCTCGTGCTGCTCCCGGCCTACGACGGCGCCCAGGGGTTCCTGGACGCGCAGGTCTACGAGCGGGAAGTCCAGGAGCAAGCGATCGCCTTTCGCGCGAGGCAGGCCTACTACCAGTACGCGCGCTCCCTGGCCACGGTGTGGGTGGCGGAGGAAGCGGTGACGTCCCTCGAGGCGAGCGCGCGGGACATCGAGGCGCTGGTCCAGGCCGGGGTGAGCGCGCGCGCCGAGCTCGCCCAGGTGCGGGCCAACCTCGCCCGGGCCGAGGTCGCGGTGGTCCAGGCCGAGGGTGGCCTCCGCGTCTCGGACCGCCAGCTCCGCCAGCTTCTGCACGCCGACGACGACGAGAGGTTCTTCCTGGGGGAGGACCTCTTCGCCGCGCCCCGCGAGAGCGGCGTGACCCACCAGGACCTGCTGACCGAGGCGATGGAGGCGCGCCCCGAGGTTCTCGCCCTGCGCGCGCTGCTGACCGCGCGGCAGGCGGTGGTGCGGTCGCGGGTCGGCTCGACGCTCCCCCGGATCGCGCTGAACGGCTCCGTCGAGACGAGCAACCCCAACCCCCGCGTGATCCCGCAGGTCGCGGAGTTCTTCACGACCTGGGTCCTCGGCGCCTCCGTCGCGTGGTCGCCGAACGACCTCGCGGTCGGCTACCACCAGGTGCGCCAGGCGGAGCTCGACGTCGAGCAGGTCGAGGAGGACATCCGGGAGATCCGGGACCTGATCAGCGTCGAGGCGGAGAACGCGGTCGCGACCTTCGAGGCCGCCTCGGAGTCGATCGGGGGCCTCCAGGACGGCCTCGTGGCGGCGCAGGTGGCCCTGGACGATCGGCGGGCGCTCCTGGCCGCCGGGGCCGGGACGAGCACGGAGTTCGTCCAGGCCCAGCTCGACCAGGTCAACGCGCGCCTCGACCTGATCGACGCGTACGTGAACGTGCGGATCGCGGAGGCCGGGATCGACCGCGTGCGCGGCCGCGCCTACCCGGTCGAGGGGCGCCCGTGACGCGAGGCTCCGTCGCCGCCTGCGCGGCCCTCCTGGCCATCACGGCTCCGCTCGCCGGCTGCGGTGCGGAGGGCGAGGCGCGGGCCGAGCTGCCGGCTCCGCCGGGCGAGGCCGAGGTCGAGGCCGCGCTCGCGGTCCAGGTCGTCCCCGTGGAGACGCGCGAGATCCGACCGACCCTGACCGCGGTCGGCACCGCCGAGCCGATCCGGGCCGCCGACCTCGGGCCCCAGGCCACGGGCCGCATCGTCGCCCTGCCGGTGGAGGAGGGGGTGGCGGCGGAGGAAGGTCAGGTCCTCGCGCGGCTCGATACGCGCATGGCGAGCCTGGCAGCGTCCCAGGCCGGCTCGAGCGCCGCGAGCGCCCTCGCCCGGGTGCGGGAGCTCGAGCAGGAGGTCGAGCGGCTCCTGCCCCTCGCCGAGGACGGTGCGGTGCCCGAGCGGGACGTCGACCAGCTCCGGCTCCAGCTCGAGGCGGCGCGCGCGTCCCACACGGCGGCGGTGCAGGGCGTGGCGATGGCCCGCACCACGCTGCGCGACAGCACGGTCCGGGCGCCCTTCGCCGGCGTGGTCAGCGAGGTCCGGATGGAGCTCGGGGAGACCGCGACCTCACAGCCCCCGAGCGTCATCCTTCGGCTGGTGGATCTGTCCGTCGTCGAGGTCACCGCGCGCTTCAACGAGTCGGAGCTCCCTCGGCTCCGACCCGGCACGCCGGTCACCGTCCGCTTCCCGGCCCTTGACCAGAGCTTCGAGGGGGCCGTTCATCGCATCGCCTCCGAGGTCGACCGGCAGACCCGCTCGGTGTCCACCGTGGTGCGTGTGGACAACCCCGACGGCCGGATCCGGGGAGGGCTGAGCGCCGAGGTCGCGCTCCGGCCGGGGGAGCCTCGGACCGCGCTGGTCATCCCCCGCGCTGCGTCCCGGGGCTTCGGCGATCACCGTCGCGTGTACGTCCTGGCCGACGACGACGGCGCAGCGCGGGCCGAGGAGCGCACCGTCACGGTCGAGGCGCTGGGGGAGAGCGAGCTCGAGGTGCTCGAGGGGCTCGAGGGCGACGAGCGCGTCATCGCTCCCCTTCCGAGCCGCATCCGGGGAGGCTCGGCGGTCCGCGTCCAGGCCGCGGAGGGCGCCGCCGCGAGCGGCTGAAGCGGGCCAGCGCGCCATGAAGATCACCGAGATCGCCATCGCCCGCCCGATCTTCGCCTCGATGGTGATGCTCGCCGTCGTGGTCTTCGGCACGGTCCTCTACCTCCGCCTGCCGGTCGACCTGTTCCCGGACGTCGACTTCCCGGTCGTCACCGTCACCGTCGCCTACCCGGGCGCGGACACCGAGACGATGGAGAGCCGGGTGGCCGAGCCGATCGAGGAGGCGGTCAACAGCCTGGCGGGCATCCGGCTCCTGCGCTCCACCAACCTCGAGGGCGTCACCCAGGTGGCGATCCAGTTCGACCTCGAGGTCGACCTCGACGTCGCCACCCAGGACGTGCGGGACCGGGTCGCGTCCATCCAGGACGAGCTGCCGGACGCCGCCGAGGCCCCCCTCGTCGAGAAGCTCGACCTGGGCGCGGCCCCGATCATGCAGCTGGCGTTGAGCGGGCCGGGCGACGAGCGCGAGCTCAGCCGCTTCGCGGAGGACGTCCTCAAGCCGGGCCTCGAGCGCCTGCGCGGCGTGGGCCAGCTCGAGCTGGTCGGCTCCCGGGAGCGGGAGGTCCACGTCTACGTCGACAACGATCGGCTGCGCGCCTACGGGCTGTCGGTCCTCGAGGTCGCCCAGGCGCTCGGCGCGCAGAACCTCGAGGTCCCGGGCGGCCGGCTCGACGACGGCCGGCGGGAGCTCTCCGTCCGGACCACCGCCGAGGCGACGACGGTGGCCGAGCTCGCCCGGACGACCCTGCGCGCGAGGGACGGGGCCACCGTCCGCGTCGAGGACGTGGCGGAGGTCGTGGACGGCCTGGAGACGCGGCGCTCGAGCGCCTGGGTGAACGGCGAGGCCGCGATCGCGCTGATCGTGCGCAAGCAGTCCGGCGAGAACACGGTGGCGGTCGCGGGGGCCGTCCGGGAGGCCCTGCCCGCCCTCGAGGCCCGCGCGCCCGCCGGCTCCCGGATCGACGTCCTCTTCGACAACTCGATCAACATCCGCGGCTCGATCGACACGGTCCAGCTCGACCTGGTGCTCGGCGCGATCCTCTGCGTGCTGATCATCTTCCTGTTCCTGCGCGACATCCGGGCCACCTTCATCGCGGCCCTCACCCTCCCCACCACCGTCATCGGCACGCTGGGGACGGTCCAGGTGCTGGGCTTCAGCCTCAACCTGATGACCACCCTGGCGCTGTCCCTCTCCATCGGGATCCTGATCGACGACGCGATCGTCGTGATCGAGAACATCGTCCGGCACAAGGTCAAGCTCGGCGAGAAGAAGCGCGAGGCCGCCTACCGCGCGACGAGCGAGCTCGGCCTTGCCGTGCTCGCGACGAGCGCCGCCATCGTGGCCGTGTTCGTCCCCGTCGCCTTCATGGAGGGCATGGTCGGGCAGTTCTTCTACGAGTTCGGGATCACCGTGGCCGTCGCGATCGTGATCAGCACGGTCATCGCCCTCACGTTGACCCCGATGCTCGCCTCGCGGCTGTTGAGCGACGAGGAGCGCGAGCCCTGGCGCATCAGCCGGTCGATCGAGGAGGTCCTGCAGGGGATCGAGGACCGCTACCGGGCGGTGATCCGGTGGGCGCTCCGCCACCGGCTCGTGACGGTGCTGGCCGGGACCGGCGTGCTCTTCGGCTCCTGCCTGCTGATGCCCGCGATCGGCTTCGAGTTCATCCCGCCCGAGGACCGCTCGCAGTTCGTCGTGGGCTTCGAGCTCCCGATCGGGACGAGCCTCGAGGAGTCGGAGGACCAGCTCCTCGCCGCGTCGAGCGAGGTCCGCACGATCCCCGGCGTCGAGACCGTCTTCCTGACGGTGGGGGGCGGCGTCCGGGACCAGGTCAACGAGGCCCGGATGATCGTCAACCTCGCGCCGCGCGAGGCGCGCGCCTACCACCAGACCGACGTCATGGCCTACATCCGCCAGCTCTTCGCGGATCGCGAGGAGGTCATGGTCGAGGTGCAGGAGCTCGACGCGGTGGACGCCGGCGGCGAGAACGCGCCGATCCAGTACAACCTGCGCGGCGACGATCTCCAGGAGCTCGCCACCGCGGCCCGTGCGGTGGCCGACCGGCTCCGGGCCACCCCGGGCTTCGCCGACGTGGACATCACCTACCGGGACGGCCGACCCGAGCTCGAGGTGCGGGTGGACGACGGTCGCGCCGACGACCTCGAGGTCACGGGCCGGGACATCGCCCTGACGGTCCGCCAGCTCGTCGAGGGCGAGGTCGCCACGGAGATGGACCTGGACAACGACCGCTACGACGTCCGCGTCCAGCTCCCGCCGGGGCAGCGCGACGACGCACGGGCGGTGCGCCGAGCCCAGGTCCGCTCGGGGACCGGCGAGCTCGTGGACGTCGCGGCGGTGGCGAGCGTCGAGGAGCAGACCGGCCCGAGCCAGATCGACCGGCAGGCCCGCCAGCGCCAGATCACCATCACCGCCCAGCTCGAGGGCATCGCCCTCGGCGACGCATCGAACGCCGTGCAGGCGGCCGCCGACGAGCTCGTGCCGCCGACCCTCACCCAGGACGTCGGCGGGATGGGCCAGCTCCTCGACGAGACCCTCGAGAGCATGGGCCTCGCGCTGTTCCTGGCGATCATCTGCATCTTCGTGATCCTCGCGAGTCAGTTCGAGAGCGTGGTCCACCCCTTCACGATCATGATCAGCCTCCCCCTCAGCGTGAGCGGAGCCCTCGGCCTGCTGCTCCTGACGGGCGAGACGATGAGCATCTTCGCCATGATCGGGTTCATCATGCTGATGGGCCTCGCCACGAAGAACGCGATCCTCCTCGTCGACTTCGCCAACCAGCTCCGCGCCCAGGGCAAGGAGCGCTTCGAGGCCCTCGTCGAGGCGGGCGCCACGCGGCTGCGCCCGATCCTGATGACAACCCTGGCCATGATCTTCGGCATGCTGCCGGTCGCGATCGGCCACGGGGACGGGGGCGAGGTCCGCCGCGCCATGGGCATCGCGGTCATCGGGGGCCTCGTGACGAGCACCGTGCTCACCCTCGTCGTGGTGCCGGTCATGTACACGATCCTGGACGCCTCCACGGGCGCGGTCTGGCGCTGGTTCCGCGGGCGCTAGGAGCAGGCCGCGGGCGTCGAGGGCCGGCGGGATTGCCACGAATCGCTGAGACAGGTGACTAGGGCGCGAGCAGCCTGTCGCCCACCCTGACGTCGGCCGCCACGCCCGACGCCACCTCGAGGATTCGGCGGGTGCCCCCGTGGCAGCGGGACAAGGGATCGTGGGCGGGGATGTCGAGCTCCCGGGCGACGATCGTCCCGTTGTCCGCCGCGTAGACGGCGTCGACCGGGAAGGTGACCCCGTCGTTGTCGATGCAGACGGTGCGGGGCGTCGGCAGGACCAGCAGGAGACCCTCGTCGTCCCGGAGCGGCGCAGCCCCGCGGAGGCCGCGCCGCAGGCCCGCCTCGCCGGTCACGCGGGGTGCGCAGACGTCGACCAGGACCTCGCCGTCCCCGAGAGCCTCGACCACGGCTGGCGGGCACGCGCAGCCGCCCAGGGTCGCCGCGGCGAGGGCCGCCGCCGCCCCGCGCGTCACAGGGAGCGGAGGAACGCGAGCAGGTCCGCTCTGTCCGCGGCCGACAGCTCGCTGTACGCCGCCTGGGATCGGTCCGCCTCGCCGAAGTGCCGGTCGATCGCCGCCTCGATCGTTCCGGCCCGCCCGTCGTGCATGTAGGGCCCCGTATCGACGAGCCCCCAGAGGGGCGGGGTCCGGAGCTCCCGGGGCGACGCCATCCCGTCGGGCGTCCCGACCGCCGGCTCCTCCCCGGGCGTGACGTCGTGCAGGAGAAGATCGGTGTAGGCCGCGACCGGCGTCCCGTCGTCCAGGCGCAGCACGCGGTGGCAGTCCGCGCAGCCCACCTCGGCGAACAGCGCCTCTCCGCGGTCCTCGGCCTCGGGGTCGGTGCGCTGGCGCGGCGGGGGCCCGAGGCGCTCGATGAAGAACACCAGGTCCTCGAGGTCGGCGAGCGCGACCTCGGGGTCCGCGTAGGCGTCGTCGTCCACGGTCGCGCCGAAGGTGAGGCCCTCCTGGGCCGGGAGGGTCAGCCCCACCTCGGCCGTCAGGGCGTCGCGCGCGAACTCCGCCAGGCTGGGCACCTGGGCCTTCCAGCCGAAGCGGCCGAGCCGTCCGTCGCCGAGGCGGTGGGCGCGGCCGCTCACGGCGTCGCCGTCGTCGTCGTCCGGGTCCGCCGCCTCGAGGATCACGGCCTCCGGCACCGCGCCGAGCAACCCCAGGCCGAACATCGGCGGGGTCTGGCGCAGCTCGAAGACGTCCGCGGCCGGGTCGGACTCCGGCCGCACCGCCTCCGCGGAGAAGCGGTGGAGCAGCGTCCCTGCCGCCGGGGCCAGGACGTCGTCGCCGTCGACGATGCCCTGCCGGATCACGTTGACGCCGATCGGTCCCGCGCCGCCGATCATCGGCTCGAAGTGGCAGGCGCGGCACGAGTCACCGTTGAACTCCGGCCCGAGGCCCTCGGTGACGAAGACGTCCCGGTCGAAGAAGGCGCGGCCCGCCTCGTACTGGAGGAGCTCCGCGGTGCTCAGCTCCCGGTCGGGGCCGCCGAGCTGGCCGGGCGCCGGGACGGGCTCCGCCGGCGGCAGCAGCCCATCGGTCACCTGCTCCCGGCCGCCGAGGCTCGCCAGGAAGGTGAGCACCCGCTGCCGCTCCACGGCGTCGAGCGCGGCGTACGCGTCGCGTGCGGCCCGGGCCTCGCCGCCGTGCATCCGGATCGCCTCGTCCAGGGTGTCGGCCCGGCCGTCGTGGAGGTAGGGGCCGGTCGCGACCACCCCCCACAGCGGCTGCGTCCGGAACTCGCTCCCCTCGGCCAAGCCCATCGTGGTGATCCCGTCCGCCAGCTCCGGGCCCATGTCGTGCAGGAGAAGGTCCGAGTAGAGCGGAAGGCGCCCGCGCGGGCTCTGCAGCGTGGGCACGTGGCAGCCCTCGCAGCCCAGGTCGCCGAACAGCACGCGGCCCTCCTCCGTCTCGGGCGTCGGCTCGTCGGGCTCCGGCGCCGCGAGCAGCATCGACCAGCTGATCACGTCGAACAGGTCCTGGGGGGAGAGCTCCGGGTCCGGCACCCCGTCGTCGTCCCGCGTGGGCGACTCGCCGGACTGGACCTGGGCCGACCGGATCGCGCCCATCCGGAGCCGGCGCTGGTGCTGGCGAAACGCGCGATCGGTGCCGCTCGGGACCGGGAGCGCGTTCTGCTGGTCCGTCGTGAGCGGATCGGTCGTGATGCCGAGGTGGTTGAACAGGGGGCCGCGGATGAAGCCCTCGATGCTGACCGTCTGCGCCTTGCGCCCGAAGCGGCCGACGCGCGACCCGTCCTCGTTGACCCGACCGCTGATCCCGTCGCCGTCCCGGTCGTCGGGGTCGGCGTTGGCGCGGATGGCGTCGTCGGAGATCTCCGCGAGGAGCCCCACCCCGAAGAAGGGGATAGGGTTGCGCCGGGCGCTCAGGTTCGCGGCGGGGTCGGTCGGGTTGCGACCCTCGGTGCGGTGGTAGACCGGCAGGACGCCCGCCACGCCGGCCGGCGCCTGGGTCGACTCGTTGATCTGCTCCGCGATCAGGAGGAAGTCCCGGTAGCGGCCGGCGCTCCCGCCGAACACGGGCCGCTCGTGGCAGCCCCCGCAGAACGAGATGTTGAACTCGAACCCCAGGCCGTCCTCGAGGGTGAAGCGTCGGAGCGCTACCGCCTGTCCGCGCTCGAAGGCCGCCCGCTGCTCGCTCGTCGCGTAGGGCACGATCGCTCCCAGCTCGGCGAACACGTCGTCGGGGACCGTCTGCGGCTGCGGCGTCGAGCAGGCGGTGACCGTCGCGACGGCGGCGGCGAGGGCGGCGGGGCGAACGAAGCTCATTCGTCGTTCCTCAGAAGGCGAGTGAAAGCGATGCCCACGGAGGGCTCGTTCGATGCTTTAGCAAGATTGCCGCCGACTGCGTAGAGGCGACCATCCACGCCGTGGACCGCGTGGAACGTGCGCCGGTCCTCGGCCAGCCGTGGGGGCTCGGCCAGGGTGAGCTCGAGGGTCTCGAGGTCCAGCGTGGCCAGGACTCCGCCGCTGATGAAGTCCGGCTCCCCGACCACGTGGGCCACGCGCGGGTCGCGCATCCACACCCCGTTCAGGCCGGGCGTCGGTGACACGCGCGCGGTGCGCCACTCTGCGCCGTTCCACACGGCCACGACGCCGTTGCCCCGGCCGCCGACCACGGTGATGTGGTCCGGGTCGCTCCCCCAGAGCGCGATCAGGTCGTCGGCGACGTCCGGCAGCACGATCTGCGACCACGCGGAGCCGTCGAAGCGAAGGAGCACGCCGCGCTGGCCCACGGCGTAGACGTTGTCCGCGGAGGTACCCCACACCTTGAACAGCGCCCGGACCCGCTCCCGGTCGAGCTCGGGGAGCGGCACCTGGCTCCAGGCGCTGCCGTCGTAGCGGAGCAGGATGGCCTCCGCGCCGGAGCGGCCGCTGCCCCCCACGGCCCAGATGTCGTCGGGCGCTGCCCCCCAGATCCCCCAGAGGTCTTCCTGCGTCGGGACCTCGACCCGGGCCCAGGTCGAGCCGTCGTGGTGGATCATCGTGCCCTCGACGCCGACCACCCACAGGTCGTCGGGGCCGAAGCCCGTGATCCAGTTGAGGAGCGGCACCGCCAGGCCGTGGTCGACGTCGGCCCAGCCGTCGCCGTCGGAGCGGAGGATGCGGCCTCCCGTACCGTCATCGGCGTCGCCGCCCACCGCGAAGACCTCCGTGGGCGACAGCGCCCAGACGTTCATGAGCCACCCGGGCTCGACCCGGGCGTAGCCGGGCTCGTCCGGGTCGGCGGCGGTCAGGAACGCTGGCTCCCATGACGGGTCCCCGCCGCAGCCGGCGGCGGCACCGAAGGACAGGAGAGCGACAAGGAAGGTGCGCATGCCCTCGGTATAGCGGTCGGCCGCGGCCATGGCCCCCGGCGTCGATGGAGTCACGCCGCCGGCGCGTAAAGACCCGCTCGCGCGCCGTTGGTCGAGGACGAGCCCAGGCTCACGAGGAGGGGAAGGGCCGATGCCGATCCACGACCTGCGCCGCCACCGCGCCCGCGCGCGCGCCGTTCGCCTCCACCCGATGCCGTTATTCGGCCCGGTTGCGGGCGCCGCGGCGCCGTCCTCCTCGACCCTCTCGCCTTCGGTCGGGCCCAGGACGAGGGCCTCCGCCGCGCCGCGAGGTGGTCGGAGGGCCTCATCGACGCGGGCCACGGGACGGGGCGACCTGATTTCTGTATCCTCGGAGCGGTCGAGGCATCGAGAACCGCTATGACCCGCTGGGCGCTGATCCCCTCCCCTACCCTCGTGCTCCTGGCTGCGGCCGCGGCGACCGGCGGCTGCACGGGCACCCTCGAACGCAGCGACGCCGGGATCCCTGCCGACGCCCGGCCGGACGGCGTCTGCGCCGATGTGGTCTGCGCGCCCGACGCGACCTGCCAGGACGTCGCCGGCGAGGCGGTCTGCGCCTGCGACGACGGCTTCGAGGGCGACGGGCTGCGCCTCTGCGAGGATGTCGACGAGTGCGCCGAGGGCCGGGACGACTGCCCCGGGGACGCGACCTGCGTCAACACCGACGGCGGCTTCCGGTGCGACTGCGCCCCCGGCTTCGCCGCGGTGGGCGGGGCGTGCCGTGACGTCGACGAGTGCGCCGAGGGCCTGGACGACTGCGCGCCCGATGCGGCGTGCCTCAACGCCGAGGGGTCCTTCTCCTGCGCTTGCCGGCCGGGCTTCGAGGGCGACGGCCGGACCTGTGCGGACATCGACGAGTGCGCGGGCAGCCCCTGCGACCCGGCCGGCCTGTGCCGGAACGAGGCGGGCTCCTTCGCGTGCGCCTGCCCCGCCGGCTACCTCGGCGACGGCTTCCGCTGCGCGGACGTCGACGAGTGCGCCCAGGGCCTCGACACCTGCGCGCCGGACGCCACGTGCACCAACGCGCCCGGCTCCTTTGCCTGCACCTGCAACGACGGGTTCCGCGGCGATGGCGCCACCTGCGCGGACATCGACGAGTGCGCCGAGGCCGTCGACGACTGCGATGACAACGCGTCGTGCACGAACGGCTCCGGCTCCTTCTCCTGCCGCTGCGACGAAGGCTACGCGGGCGACGGCCGGAGCTGCGAGGACGTCGACGAGTGCGCGGAGGGCCTCGACGACTGCGACCCGGAGGCGAGCTGCACCAACGAGGTCGGGTCCTTCGCCTGCGCCTGCAACGAGGGCTTCGAGGGGGACGGCACCGTCTGCCTCGACATCGACGAGTGCGCCCAGGGCCTCGACGACTGCGACGACAACGCGACGTGCACGAACGACCCCGGCTCCTTCACGTGCACTTGCAACGCCGGCTTCCTCCCGACGCCGGGCGCGGGCTGCGAGCCCGCCTTCGACATCGTGATCGAGTTCGAGAACACACCGACCACGAGCCAGCGGGCCGCCTTCGAGGACGCCGAGGCGAAGTGGGAGTCCCTGATCGTCGGCGACCTGGCCGACTTCACCGTCGGGTCCTCGTTCTGCGGCGTGACGCCTGGCCGGGTGGTGGACGACCTCGTCATCGTGGCCACGCTCGAGCCGATCGACGGCCGGGGCCGGATCCTGGGGCAGGCCGGCCCCCGCTGCATCCGGAGCACCCTCGGGGGCACGGTCTTCCTGCCCGCCACGGGGATCATGCGCTTCGACACCGATGACCTGGCGTTCCTGGAGTCGACCGGGCGCCTGGAGGGGGTGATCCTCCACGAGATGGGCCACGTCCTGGGCATCGGGACGGGGTGGGACAACCTCGGCCTCCTGCTGAACCCGAGCTGCGGCTCGTCGGGGTGCAGCTCCGGCAACGACACCCGCTTCACGGGGGCCAACGCGGTCGCCGGGTGGCAGCTCCTGGGCGGGACCGGTGACGTCCCCGTCGAGAACAGCCTCGGGCGGGGGAGCAGCGACGCCCACTGGCGCGAGAACGGGCCGCTCCGGGAGGAGCTGATGAGCCCGCAGCTCTCGACCGTCAACGCCCTCAGCCTGCTGACGCTGCGGAGCCTCCGGGACCTCGGCTACTCGATCGCTGCGGACAGCCGGGCCGACCCGTTCAGCCTGCCGCCGCTGCTCCTGGGTCCGCCCCCGCCCGCCCTCGACCTCGGCGACGACATCGACCACGGCCCCGTGTACGAGGCCACGCCGACCGGTCTGCGACGCATCCGCTGAGCGCCTGGTCGGCCTAGCCCTTGAGCCAGACCGCTGCGCAGCTCAGCGCGACGGTCACGAACAGCACCCACCGCAGCGCCGCCGCCGAGACCCGGAGGGCGAAGCGGACCCCGAGCTGAGCTCCGACCGCGGTGGCCGCCGCCAGGACGGCGGCCGGGACCCACCGCACCTGCCCCGCGGCGGCGAAGATCCCGAGCGCGAGGAGCCCGAAGAGCAGGGTGCACGCGAGCTTGAGCGCGTTCGCGCGCACCGGGTCGTAGCGCAGGAGGCCGCCGAGCACGCCCAGCAGGACGAACCCGACCCCCGCCTGCACGAGGCCGCCGTAGAACCCCGCCGCCGCGAGGCCGAGGAGGGCGCCCGGATGCTCGAGGGCCGGCCGGGGCGCCTCATCGGCCGCCGGGTCGACGAGGCGAGGCCGGACCAGCAGGAGGAGCGCCATCCCGACGAGCATCGACAGAAGCGCCGGCCTGAGCACCGCCTCCGGCGCGACCGAGGCCGCCCACGCGCCGAGCCCGGCTCCCGCCATCGTGGGGAGCACCACCGGAGCCAGCGCCCTCCGCGGGAGGCGCCCCTCGCGCTGGAAGCCGAGCACCCCGGCGATCGAGTGGGTCACCACGGCCAGCCGGTTGCTCCCGTTCGCCTCGTGAACCGGCAGGCCGACGAGCATCAGGGCGGGCAGTGTCAGCAGCGAGCCGCCGCCCGCGACGGTGTTGATGAACCCGCCCCCCAGCCCCGCGGCGACCAGGGCGGCGTACTCGAGCAGCTCCGGCGGGGGCGTCAGGCTCTCCACGCCGGAAGGCTAGTGTCCGACGTCACCCTCCGCTTCGGCGCCGCCAGCGGCCCAGCCACTCCATCCCCTCGCGACCCGGATGGCTCCGGGCCACCGGCGCCAGATGCTCGGCGCGATAGCGCGGCTGGAGCAGGCGCAGCAGGTGCTCGGGGCGGAGGGCGTAGGGAGGGCCGCTCTCGCCCCCCGGGCTGCGCTCGACGACCGGGAAGATCAGGGTGACGAGCTCACCCCCCGGGGCGAGGAGCCGATCGATCTTCTCGGCCCACGCGGGCCGGAGGTCGGGGTCGAGGGCGCACAGGAACGTGTAGTCCCAGATCACGTCGAAGGGGCGGTCCGGCTCGAACCCGAAGAAGTCCTCCACCACGATCCGCGCCCGGGCCTCGTCGAGCCCTCGCTCGCGTCGGGCCGCGCGAAACCTCTCGGCGGCGCTGGGCGCGACCTCCAGCCCGACCGCCTCGTAGCCCGCCTCCCCGAAGGCGAAGACGTCGTAGCCGGACCCGCAGCCCGGGACGAGGACGCGGCGGCCACGGGGCCGCTCCGGGGCCGCGAGGAGATCCGTCAGGGCAGGAGCCGGCTCGCCGGCGTCCCACGGCGTCCGTCCCTCGGTCCACGCCTGCTCCCAGGTCATGGGCCTGTTGCTAGGGCGCCGAGCGTCGGCCGTCCCCTCGCGCTCCCGGGCGGCGTGAGGGCTCGCACGTCCAGGTAGACCGCGGGCGCGGGCGGCCCGTCCGTCGCCGGCACTGTCCCCTCGTCCCGCCCTCTCTCCTGCCCACGGGAGGCTGCTCGATGACCCGAGGCGCCCTGCTTCCTCTCCCGCCCGTGTTCGTCGCCGTGCTCGTCACCCTCGCGCTGCCGACCGCAGCGGCGGCCCAGCTCTCCGACGTCGAGCTGACCACCGTGCTCGGCGGCCTGGATCGCTCGACCACCGGGACCGACGCCGCGCTCGCGGGCCGAGGCTACGACCAGGAGGCCGGGGTGCTCGCGGGCCTCGAGACGCGCCTCCTGTTCGGCCGGGGCGAGTACGTCCGCCAGGGCCTGCACCTCGGCGCGTCCCAGCAGGCAGGGCGCTTCCTCGGGGTGGGGGGCTTCGGCTTCCGCTCGACCTTCCTCGACCTCGGCTACACGGTCCGCGCCCTCCTGCCCTGCGTGAGCGACGCGCACACCCGGTGGTTCGCCGCCGCGCACGCCGGCCTGACCGGGCTCTACGCGGACGCCGGGCGGGGCCGGAACGGCGGGGTGAACGACGAGACCTTCCCGGACCGGCTGGCGGCGTCCCGGGCCTCCGATCACGGGGCGCTCGGGTGGCGCCTGGCGCTCGACGGCGCGGTTCACGTCGGCCGCGTGATTTTCGGTCTCGGCCTCGGCATGCGCTACCTGTACGGCCTGGGCACCCCGCACCGACGCACGGTGGCGCTCGACGTGGCGCTCCGCTTCGGCGTGGCCCTGGGGTCCGGCGCGAAGCCCCGCCTGCTCTGAGGTTGTGGTAGCAGGCCGCGAAGCAACCGCTCACCTCGTGCGTCGGAGTGTCCATGCATCGCGTACCCGCGCCGCCCTTCGTCCTCGCCGGCCTCGGCCTGCTCGGCGCCGCCCTCCTGACCGGCTGCGTCGTCGAGCACGTGGCGGAGCCGACACCCGCGCCGACGCCGCCGCCGCCGCCGGACGCCGCGCCGTCGCACCCCGCGCCGCCGCAGATCGCCGTGGTCGGCTCCCTTCGGCACGGCGCGTCGAGGACGCTCTCCCTCGCCGCCGGCGGCCCGGCCCCCGCGGTGCTGGTCGCCGGGGCCCAGGGCAGCCGCCTCTCGGTGGTCACCACGCCCGCGGCCGTGGTGGCTCACGTCTACGGCCCGTCACCGGCCGCCACCGACCTGACCGCCGGCGCCTACGTCGGTCAGGGCGCGGTGGTGGTGCCGGAGGACGGCGTGTATCTCGTGGCGCTGACGGGGCCGGCCGGCGCGGCCACGGTCACCGTGCGCTGCGAGGGCCCGGAGTGCCGCCCCGCGTGCGGGCCGGGCGGGGCTTGCCCCCAGCACCTCGAGTGCGAGGTCGTGCAGTGCGTCCGGGCACCCTGCCCGTCCCACTGCCAGCCGCCGACCGACACGCTGGCGTCGTCCGGAGGGGCTGGGAGCCCTTGCGGCGGGATGGCGGGCCAGGGGTGCCCAGACGGCCTGTTCTGCCTCTACGAGCCGGCCGCCCAGTGCGGCGCGGCGGACGCGACCGGGACCTGCCAGCCCGTGCCGGATGCCTGCGCCGAGATCTACCAGCCGGTGTGCGGCTGCGACGGGCGCTCCTACCCCAACGCCTGCTCCGCGCATCGGAATCGGGTGTCCGTCGTGCGGGAGGGCGCCTGCGCCCGCGTCGTCCCGCCGACGCCCACCACGCAGGCCGAAGGCGAGATCTGCGGCACCCGGGGGGCCGGACCCTGCGCGGACGGGCTCTTCTGCCGCTACGAGATCTCGGCGACGTGCGGCATCACCGATCGGCCGGGGCGATGCACCCGGCGGCCACAGGCCTGCACGCGGGAGTACCGGCCCGTCTGCGGCTGTGACGGTCGGACCTACCCGAACGCCTGCACCGCCGCCTCGGCCGGCGTGTCGGTCCAGCGCGACGGAGCTTGCTGACCGGCCCCACCTCGAGTCACCTCGCGGGGCGAGGCGCTCGCTCGAGGCTAGCGCCCGGGGGCGAGGCCCGTCGGTCTGCGAAAGCGCCGAGACGACAGTAGGATCCGGCCGCGATGGGTACCTCTGGACGCGCGCTCCGGGCGGCCGTGGCCCTGACCCTGGCCCTCGGCTGGGCCGGGGCCGTGCGCGGCCAGGAGGACGCGTCGTCGACCGGCGCTGACCCGGTCCCGGCCGCCCTCGCGTCTCGAGTGCCCCGCGTCCCCGCCCAGACGTCCCAGGCCGAGGGCGTGCTCCGGGTCGTCAACCCGTCGAGCCACCCGCTGTGTCGGGTGGTCCTCGTCGGCGAAGGGGGCCCTCTCGAGCTGCTCGAGCGGGGGGCCCACCTCGAGGCGGGGGGCGAGCGGACCCGCACCGTGGCCGTGGGCACGTGGCAGGTGCGCGGCTGGGACTGCGCCGGGGACCTCCGGCTGCGCTACGACGTGCAGGTCACGCCGCTGGACCGGCCCCCGGCGCCGATCGAGCCCCCTCCGCAGTCCGAGAACCCGAACGACCAGCCGGAGCTTCCCAACTACTTCCGCCTCCACCGGCCGACCTACTTCATCACCGGGTTCACCGAGAACACCCAGGCGAAGTTCCAGATCAGCTTCCGCTTCAACATCTGGCCGAGCGACGCGAACTGGTCGCTCTGGCTCACCTACACCCAGCTGTCCTTCTGGAACATCTACAACGAAGGCCAGCCCTTCGCGGAGAACAACTACGCCCCCGGCGGCTTCCTGCGGTGGCGACCCTACGGTCCGATCCTCCGCAACGGCTTCGACCAGATCCTCGTGGGCCACGTCCACACGTCGAACGGCCGGGACGGCTCGGCGACGCGGTCCTGGGACCGGAGCTTCATGGAGGTCCGCTACGTCCACTTCTTCGGCGAGCACGCCAAGGGCGAGGCGATGTTCCGCGGCTACCTCCGGCTGTGGGTGATCGTCTTCAGCGAGATGGACGACATCTACGAGTTCGCCGGGCCCGGCGAGCTGGTCCTCGTCCTGGACTCCGGGCACACCGTCGCCGGGCGCTGGGAGATCGACGGGAACTTCCGCCGCGGCATCAGCGCGGACCCCGAGAACGGCCGCATCCAGCTCGGCGTGCGGTGGTACCCGCCGTGGCCGCCGGCGATCCGGTTCACACCGGGGCTCTACTTCCAGGCGCACTGGGGCGTGTTCGAGTCCCTCGACTCCTTCGACGAGCCGCGCAATGCCTACCGGCTGGGCCTGGTCTTCCCGGGCTGAGGGGCCGGTCGGCCCGGGGGCGCCCACGCTGACTGTCCCGGGGCCATCCTCGTCGAGGTCCGGCGGGATGGCCACGCCGCTACCGCCTGGGCGGCCGAACGCCGGGCCGGCAGAGGTCCACGAACCGCCCGCCTTCGCTCACGCCGATGGTGGCGGGGCCATCGACGTGGCGGCCACCGATCTGCCTCGACCCAGCGGGTCGTGGGGCGCTTCCGCACATGGAACCGGAGGGCCTGGGACACGCGGGGAGGCACGGCTCGTCAGGTTCATGGGCGAGAACGCGATAGAACTGACAATGCTCCGCATCGCCCTCTCCGCTCACCCAGACGACCCAGGTCGTCCCGGGCTCCGGCACCACCCGAGCCACATCGATCCACACCACCCCAGGGAAGCCATCGAGGATGGGCTCGCAGGCCGGCGGGGAGACAGCGGGCACCTCGATCTCCAGGCACTCCTCGGTCGCCGGGAGCAGCACCGTCGGCAGCGGGCTCTCGCACGGCGGCTCCGCCACGAAGCTCCCGTAGCACCCGCCAAGGAGGAGGCCGGCAAGCGCCCAGCCGGCACCCAGACCCGCTCGGAACGCCCTGGATCCGACGGCGGGGCGCGACGGCGGTCCGAGGCGCTCCACCCGTCCCCGGCGCACCTCCGCCGGGGACGGTCTGAAGCGCTCCGGCCACCGGGTCACGGCGCCTGGTCGTAGGCCGAGTATCGGTCAGAGTAGCCCTGGATACGCGCAAACCCGCACAAGCCGCTATCCCGATCCGGTCTCGGCTGGAGCGCACGCCAGGAGCGCGCTGCACCCCGACGCGACAAGCACGAAAGATAGCCGAAAGCCAGACCCGCGTCGTGCGCCGCGGCGGTAGGCGCGGCGCTAACCCAAGCACAGCCAACGGGGGGGGGGTGGTCGGTTACAAAACA
>JBHJHB010000158.1:0-23986 GCA_050331215.1 Sandaracinaceae bacterium
GTTTCCGCGGCCCTGCTTACGGTTCTCGGCGTACTTGCGGGCGACGGTCCGCCCCGGCGCGAGGGTGGGGGTGGATGGTCCGTGCGGCGCGGGGCTCACGGCTCGCTGCGAGGGGCCCCCGAGCCGGGGCAGGCCTGCGGCGGGCCTGCCGACAGCCGGCGGTGGCCGAGCGGGAAGACCATGACCGCGACCCCGGCGGCGTCCGGGGCCACCTCCACCGAGCCCTCCGTCGAGACGACGCCCAGGCCGCGGGTCCGGTACGTCGGCGTGAAGGTGTCCGCGCCGCCGGACGGGGCGGAGGGATCCGGAGACGTCACGGCGGCCTCGGCCCGCCGCTGCCGGTCGGCGCGCTGCTCCGCGGGCACCCGGCCGCTCGCCTCGGACCGCCGGATGAGGTCCTCCAGCTGCGCGTCGGAGGCGGAGAGCGGCCCCGCCGACGCGAACACGTAGAGCTGCTCGACCCCCTCGTGGCAGTCGTCGAGGCGCACCTCCTGGCCCTCGGGCGGGACTCGCAGCGAGTCCCCTGCCGCCATCGTGAGCGGCGGCTCCCCGGGGGTCGGGTACAGCCGGGAGAAGCGCTCCTCCGGGTCCACGTAGGCCAACAGCACGTAGGTCGAGGCGAGCGCCTCCACCTTGAGGTGGAAGCTGTCGCAGCTGGACAGCACCGTGCCGGGGGCCAGCACGGACTCCCGGCCGTCGACGGTCCGCAGGACACGGAACGAAAGGAGACGGTCGCTCCGCTCCGCGCTCTGCCCTCGGTCGGAGCCGACAAAGAGGCCGCGGGTCCGCGCCTCGAGCCGGTCGAGGTCGTCGCCGCCCGTCGCCTCACCGCCCGTGGCGGGAGCCTCCGTCACCGCCGGTGCGGGGCCCTGCGCCGCCGGCTCCGCCGGCCCTCCGCACGCCGTCCACAGCGCGCACGCCAAGACAACTCGAGGCATGGGTGGGGAGGGTACTCGACCGCACCCGAGGCTGTCTCCCCCGCCTACAGCGCCAGCTTCGAGGGCTTGCTCGGCACCGCCGGCACCGGGCCCTCCCCGCCGCCCCGGCCCTGGAGCCGGTTCTCCTCGCGCTTCATCTCGTCGAGCAGCTCGCTGCACTCCGGGCGCTCCCGGAGGTGGGCGACCAGCGTGTCCGAGCCCTGGTTGAAGGCCTGCTCGTAGCCGAGCGCCTCCTTGACCCGCGTCGCGATGCGCTCGCGGCCCGCGGCGAGGTCGTTCTCGAGCGCCTCGCTGTAGCGCTGGAGCTGGGCCCGGAGGTCGTCGATCTGGCGCCGGAGGTCCGCCGCGGTCTTCTCCTTGGCCTGGACCCGGGCCTGGTGGTCGCCGATGACCTCCTGGAGGGTCTGCGCCCGCGCGCGCCAGATGCCGACCTCCTCGAAGGCGGTCTTCAGGGCGGAGGCATCCGAGCCGTCGAGCTGACCCGCCCGGCTGTGGGAGCGCTCCCAGTGCTGGTTCGCCTCGGCGAGCTTCTGGGCGAGCTGCTCGACGTTGGTTCGTTCGGCGCTCGCCTCGCGGAGGGTGCGCGACTCCTCCTCGGCGAGCTCCTCGACCTTACGGCCGATCTCGGCGCGCAGCGCTCGGCCCCGGCGCTCGATCGCCTCCAGCTTCTTCTGGTGGCTCGCGAGCTCCCCCTCGAGCCGGCTCGCCCGCGCCGAGAGCTCCCACATCCGGTCCGACGCCTGCTGGATGTCGGCGGGGACCCGGCCGTTGGGGTACGCCCGGCTCACCATCCGCGCGAAGTAGGCCGCCCGGCGGCTCCACTCCACCACGCCCGGCGTGGGCGCGGGCGGCGGGGGCGGGGGCGCCTGGGGGGCCTCGGCCTGCTGCTGGAGGTCCCAGGTGGTCGACGGCAGCGTGCGCTGGAGCGCCTTGAGCTGCTCGGCGAGGTGGTGGCCGTCCCGGAAGCGGCGCCGGGGGTCCTTCTCGAGGAGGCGCAGGATGATCTGCTCGCCCGACTCCGGGAGGCCGTTCTGGAGCTTGGTGGGTCGCGGCGCGGGGCTGGTGCGCTGCATCTCGAGCAGCGTGTCGCGGTCGCTCGAGCGGAACGGCAGCTGCCCGGTGACCATCTCGTAGAAGAGGATGCCGAGGGCGTAGAGGTCGCTCGACGGGATCGCGTCCTCGCCCCGCGCCTGCTCCGGCGACATGTACTCGGGGGTCCCGAACACGGCGCCCTTCGGCGCCAGGCGCGGGTCGCGGGCCAGCGCAGCGAGGCCGATGTCGAGGATCTTCACGTAGTCGCGGCGGCCGCCGCGGACCGTGAGCATGATGTTGTCGCTCTTGAGGTCGCGGTGGACGACGCCGAGGTCGTGCGCGCGGCTCAGCGCCGCCGTCATCTGCTCCAGGATGTCGACCGCGCGGGCCAGCGGCATCGGGCCCTTGGCCACCTCGGCCGAGAGGCTCGTCCCGGTGAGGTACTCCATCACCAGGTACAGCTCGCCGTCCTCGGTCTCCCCGACGTCGTGGATGTCCACGATGTGGGCGTGGTCCACGCGGTTCGCGGCCCGCGCCTCCCGGAGCATCCAGGCCCGGAGGTGGGTCTCGCCGCGCAGGTCGGGGCGGATCAGCTTCAGGGCCACCACCCGGTCGATCAGCACGTGGCGAGCGCGGTAGACGACCCCCATGCCGCCCTCGCCGAGGAGCGCCTCGAGGCGGTACCTGCCCGCGACCACCTTGCCGAGATAGGAGTCCTTCTGACCCCCACTCCCGCGGGGACGCATTGCGCTGGCCATGGCGCGTCCGGCTCTCCTGTTCGAACGGACCCGTCGGTCCGTTCCGTTGCTGGGGACATCATACACGGTGACTCGACTCCTCGGTCAGGGGCCTGCCGGACGGCGGGCCACCGGCGGCTCCCTTACGGAACGGCGGGTCGGGATATAGACTGAACGCGGGATAGTCCTATCCCGAGCCCGATGGTCCAGACCCGCCTCGGCCCCTATCGCATCGAGCGTCGCCTCGCCGAGGGCGGCATGGCCGAGGTGTTCGTCGCCCAACGCCTCGGGCCCCACGGCTTCTCGAAGCGGGTGGCCCTCAAGCGGATCCTCCCCCAGCACGCCCGCGATCCCGAGTTCGTGGGGCTGTTCATCGACGAGGCCCGCCTCGCCGCCCGCCTCGCCCACCCCAACATCGTCCAGGTCTTCGACTTCGGGGAGCAGGCCGGCTCCCTGTTCATGGCGATGGAGCTCGTGGAGGGGACCACGGTGGGCCGTCTCCTGCGGGCGGCGGCCAGCCAGCGCCGGACCGTGCCCCTCGGCCCCGCCCTCCACGTCGCGCACGAGGCCTGCACGGCCCTCGCCTACGCGCACCTTCTGCGCGACGAAGCCGGCGCCCCGTTGAGGCTGGTCCACCGTGACGTGAGCCCCGCCAACCTGCTGCTCACCGCCGACGGCCACGTGAAGCTCACCGATTTCGGTATCGCGCGCTGCCGGACGACGGTGGAGCGGACCGACGACGGGCACATCCGGGGCAAGCTCG
The DNA here is from genome assembly GCA_050331215.1 of Sandaracinaceae bacterium. Taxonomy (GTDB): domain Bacteria; phylum Myxococcota_A; class Polyangia; order Polyangiales; family Sandaracinaceae; genus JBHJHB01. The sequence goes on from JBHJHB010000158.1 coordinate 3,471, forward strand.
GCTACATGTCGCCGGAGCAGGTGGTCGGCGCGGAGGTGGACGCCAAGAGCGACATCTTCACGCTGACCGTCGTCCTCGCGGAGCTGCTCGTCGCCGAGCCGCTGTTCGGCACCGGGGCCGACCTCGACGTGCTCCTCATGATCCGCAACGCGGACCGGAGCGTGCTGAGACGCGCTGGAGCGCACATCCCGGAGGACGTGACGCGGCTCCTCGAGTGGGGGCTGTCGCGCGAGCCGGCCGAGCGGCCCTCGGCCAAGGCCCTCGCCCAGGCCTTCCGCGACGTGCTCCAGCGACGGGGGGAGCTCGGCCAGGGCGCGGGGCAGCTCTCGCGGCTCCTCCAGGAGCTGGAGCTCGTCCCCCGGCTCCCGGTCGAGCACGGCGCGAGCGACCCGGGGCCCCCCGCCTTGCTCGGCGGCCGGGTCAACGGCGCCGACGGCCCGCCCAGCCACACCGTCGACCTCGGTGACCAGGTCCCCGTCGAGGCGGTGACCGCCTACGACGTGCGGTGGCCCGGCGGCAAGGTCGAGGGACCCCTCGCGTTCAGCGAGGTGGTGCGGCGGATCGTGACGGGCGCCTTCGAGCCGGGGACGCTCGTGCGGCGCGACGAGGGCGCCTTCGAGGTGGCGGGTCGCATGCCCGAGCTGCGCCGCTACTTCGACTCGCCGGCGCTCCAGTGGGGCGGCGAGAACGCCCCGTCGGACGCCGCGCGGCGCGGCTTCCTGTTCGGCGGCCGGCTCCTGGCCCAGGTCCATCGGCTGACCGCCCAGCAGGAGACCGGCGCCCTCCACCTCTGGGACGGGGACCGCCGCAAGAAGATCTACTACGTCGACGGCCGCCCCGACTTCGTCGCGTCGAACCAGGAGTCGGAGCTGCTCGGGGAGTTCCTGGTCGCCCGCGGCATCATCCTCCGCATGGAGCTGGAGATGGCGCTCGCGCTCCTGCCCCGCTACGACGGCAGGCTCGGCGACGCGCTCGTCGGCCTCGGGATCCTGCGTCCGGTCGAGCTCTACCGAGCGGTGGCGGAGCAGGTGCGGGCCCGCTTCCTCGAGGCCTTCACCTGGACGAGGGGGCAGTGGGCCTACGTCCGGGGCTCCCGCTGCGAGGAGGAGACGTTCCCCCTCCCCGCGGGGGAGCACGAGCTCCTGCGGGACGCGGCCATGCAGCCGTCCGCCGAGCAGATGGCCATGGCGCTCCGCCCGCTCGCGGGGCGGCGGCTCCGCCCGAACCGGGAAGCGCCGGCCCCCGTCAGCGCGTACCGCCTGCCCCAGCGCTGGGAGCACGTGCTCCGGTCCCTCGATGGCCACACGACGCTGGCCGCCGTGGAGGCGAGGGAGCGGACGCGCGGCGACAGCGCGCTGGTCGAGGTCCGCCGCGCGCTCTACCTCGGCCTGAGCTGCGAGCTGGTCAAGGCAGCGTGAGGCCGGGGGCGGTCGCCGCGCTCCTCCCGCTCCTGGCGAGCCTGGTCACGCTGAGCCTGCTCGCGCCGAGCTGCGCGCGCGGGCCGGCGACGGCGGTCACCCGGGCGGTGCGGGCGCGCGACCTCCCCGCCGCGCTGTCCGCCTACGACGCGTTCCGCGCCCGCGAAGGATCGGACCGCGAGATCCTGGCCCAGGTCGCGCTCCTCCTGCTCGACCAGGAGGCGCGCGGCGCCGACGCGGCGCGGCGACACGCTGCGATCGTCCAGCTGACCCTGGCGGGCACCCGGGGGGAGCCCGCGCTCCAGGGCCTCGCCGGGCTCGGCGCGACCGCGCCCGCCCGCCTCGAAGCGCTCGCGGTCCTCGCGCGCCGGGGCCGCTCCGACGCGCGGCTCGCGCTCCGGGCCCTCGGCGACCACCGCGAACCGGAGGTCCTGGCGGCGGCCACCCTCGGGATGGACCCCGCCCTCGACGAGGGCATCCTGCGCGAGCTCGCTCGGCACCCGGACCCCACCGTGCGCCAGAGCGCGCTCCGCCGGCTGGCGACGGGGACGGGGCACGGGGCGGCGGGCGCGGCGCTGCTCGAGGCCGCCCGCGGCGACCCGGATCCGGGGGCGCGGGCCGCGGCGGTGCGGGGCCTAGCGCGCCTCGGCCCGGCCGCGCTTCCGGTCCTTCGCGAGCGCCTCGGCGATCCCGCGTCCCGCGTGCGCCTGGCGGCAGTCGCGAGCCTCGCGCGTACCGCCGGGGGCGCCGAGGCCCTCGGGAGCCTGCTCGTGGTCGCGCCGACCCCCGCGGGCATCGAGGCCGCGCGGTGGCTGGCCCAGAGCGGGGACGAGGGGGTTCGGGCCTCGGCCGTGGCCGCCCTGGGCGCGGCGCTCGAGGCGCCCACGGCAGCGCTGCGCGGTCAGGCGGGCGTGGCCGTGGTCTCCCTGCCCGATCCCGCCCCGTCGCTCCTGGCGGCCGTCCGGCGAGGCCTGACCGCCGAGCCGGACCCCCAGGTCCGGCTGTCCTTCGCGAGGGCGCTCGGGCCCGGGGACCCCGAGGCGCGGGCGGCGCTCGGGCGCCTGCTCCAGGCGGACGCGGCCATGGCCAGCGTGCAGGCGGCGACGCTCCTCGCCGAGGCCGGCGATCCGCGCGGCGCGGTGACGCTTCGCGCGACCCTCGCTCAGGAGGACCACGCCGCGGCGAGGCGCGTCGCGGCCCGCGCGCTGGCTCGGGAGGCCGGCGAGCCGGAGCGCGCGCGGCGCTGGCTGACCGACGCCGACCCCCTCGTGCGCATCGCCGCGGCGGGCGGGATCGTCGCGGCGGCCGCCCGGCGCCGGTAGCGTCAGGTGCTCCGGCCCAGGAGGAAGTCCCCGACCGCGCTTACCATCCGCGCGAAGCCGGCTCGGTCGAAGCGGCTGCCGCTCCGCAGCCAGTCGAGGTGGAGGCGAGGTCGTCCGTCGTCGTAGAAGTGGCCGACGATGTCGAGGTGGTCGGCGCGGCCGGACCAGAGGAGCTCGCCCCACAGCATCGACCGGGTCGGCACGACGCCGTCGTTGTGGCTCCCGCGGCTCGGGCTGCCGAGGGTCCGCGAGAGGGCGCCCTCCGCTGCCGATGGCGGCTCCGGGTAGCGGTACTGCCCGGACTCGCGGGCCGTCACGCGGTACAGCGTCTGGTAGATCGTCGCGCTCAGGGCCGAGGTCGGCGAGCGGACGTTCTCCAGCCAGCTCACCGCCCCGGGCTCCCGGCCCGCCGTCGCCACGCAGCCGTAGCGGACGGTTTCCCGGTCCTCCGTCGCGGCGTTGAAGACGTCCATCGCCTCCGGCATCAGCTGGATGATCCCGCCCTGGTCCCGCCGGATGCCGTCGAGCCACCCCTTGACCTCCTGCCGTGCCTCGTCGTTCAGGAAGCGCAGGGCGAAGCTCGTGGCCCGGTCGAGGATCTGGGCGTCGAACCCCAGCGCGTCGTCGAGGGTCTCGATCGCGCCGAGCAGCTGCGAGAGCAGGGTCAGGCCCGGGCGGCCGAGGGTCAGGGTCGCCACCGTGAGCAGGCTCGTGGCGTAGAGCAGGCGGGTGCCGCTCACGGTCGCGAAGAAGCTCGCCAGCGGCGTGCCGTGATGGGGGCTGTTCAGCGTGACGAGGCTCCGCACGCGGTCCATCCACGCTGGCCGCTCGTCCGGAAGGGCGTCGCCGAGGTGGGTCGACGGGCTGAGGAGGAGCCGACCGTCGAGGCCGCCCGTGGAGTGGCCGATCAGGTGGATCGGGCCCCCGTCGTCGGCCGTGCTCCCGCGGATCACCCGCGCCAGGTGGGCGGCCCGCCGTCGGATCGAGGCCGTGGGCTGGGCCGCGACGACGTGGACGCGGACCGGGTAGCCCTCCCGTCCGAAGTGGAGGACCAGGGCGCGGGCGAGGTGCTGGAAGTAGTCGTAGCCGGCCAGCCGGGCGAAGCCGAACATCCCCGGGATCAGGACCACGTGCTGGGGCTCGCTCATCGCGCCGTGGCCCCGAGGGAGCGCTCGAGCTCCCGTAGCCGGCCCTGGCACTCCGTGAACAGGGCCCGGGACTCCCCCAGGCGGCGGTCGGCCGCTTCCAGCTGCTCGCTGAGCTGACGCCTCTCGTCCTCCGGGATCGCGGCCTCGTCCCCCCCGTAGCGTTCGAGGCCGGCCCGGACCTCGCCGTGGGCGTCCTCGACCTCGATCATCGCGCGATGGGCCCGGACGCACAGGTCACGGAGCGCCTGCGAACGAGGCGAGCTCAGAGGGAGGCGGGAGAGCCGCTCCACGTCCTGCCGTCGGTCCGCGATCGGCGCGCTGACGTCGATGTGCTGGGCGCGGTCGAGCAGCAGGCGCGCGTCGTTGTCCGGGATGTCGTCGCAGCCGCCGGTGGCCAGCAGCCCGAGGGCGATGAGCGAGAGGGGACGCACGCGATCATCCCATACCAGGGGTGGCCCGCCCCGCCATGACATGCGGCGCTTCTTTCCTATGCTTGCCTCGATGACGCGGCTGCTCACGTCCTTGGTGATCGCCTCTGTCGCGGGCTGCGGCGGGGGGGCGGGCTCCGGCTCGGCGTCCGACCCCGCGGACGACGTCGAGCCTCCCTTCGAGGTTCGCGGCGAGGCCGAGGGGCTGCTGCTCACGTGGTTCGATGAGAGCGGGATCCACGTGGCGCCGACGCGCTCCGCGGTCCCGGAGGAGCGTCGAGGTGCGGTGCGCGTCGACGACCTCGACCGGCCGCCCGAGGCGCGCCCCGATCCCGATCATGTCTACGTGGCCGACCTGACCGCCCCCGGCGAGGACGGGACGTACCCGGTCCGCCGGATGGCCCGGAGCGCCTTCGACGCTCTCGTCGAGCAGGCCGCGGCGGTCGCCGAGCCGGACGTGCCGGCGCTCGGCGACGGCGAGGTGGTGCTCTACGGGGCCTCCTGGTGCTCGGCGTGCCGGGGCGCCGCCGGCTACCTCCGCGAGCGGGGCATCCCCTTCGTCGAGCGGGAAGTCGAGCGGGACCCCGGCGCGCGCGAGGCCATGCTGCGCTCCCTCGAGCGCGCGGGGCTCCGCGGGACGGGGATCCCGGTGATCGACGTCGGCGGGCGGGTGGTCCAGGGGTTCGACCGGACCGCGCTCGACCGCGCGATCGCGGCTGCCGCGGCGATCTGACTCGTCGCGCTCCTTAGCCGTCGGGGGCCCGCGGGGGCCGGCCCGCCCCGGTCACTCGTGCACGACGAAGAACTCCACGCGCCGGTTCTGGGCGTGGCAGGCATCGGTGTCCTCCTGGCACAGGGGGTGCTGCTCGCCGTAGCCCTGGGACGTGAGCTCCTGCGTCACCCCGTGCTCCCGGAGATAGCTCGCCACGGCGCCGGCGCGGGCCTCGGACAGCTCGAGGTTGTGCTCGTCGCTGCCCGTCAGGCTGGTGTGCCCCTGGATCTGGACGCCCGTGACGCGCTGCTCGTTCTCCTTCAGCACGTCCGCGACCGCATCGAGCAGGGGGTACGACTCGGGCAGGATCTCGGCGCTGTCGTGGCCGAACTGGATGTGGTCGTGGATGATCAGCCGGTCGTCGGTCAGGTCGATCTGGAGGTTCCCCGAGCCGTAGGTCAGGGTGCCGCCGCAGGCCGCAAGGGGCAGGGAGAAGGCGAGGGCGAGGGCGAGGCGGTTCATGGCGCGAGTCTCGCCCGAAACGCCGCCTGAACGGAAGTGGCGCCGCGTCGGCGTGCCCGCCCTCGACGACAGGGCGCTCCGGCACGAGGCTGACTCGCGGATGAGCGACGGCGACCAGCCTGATTCGGCCCACCACCCGTGGCGTCTCTGCGTGGCGGACCTCGGCACGAACTCCTTTCACGCCATGATCGTGGACGCCTACCCGAACCGGTCCTTCACCGTCGTCGACAAGCTGAAAGAGCCGGTTCACCTCGGCGAGGACGGGCTGGCCGGGGGGCGGCTGTCCGAGGCGGCGATGGCCCGCGGCCTCGAGACGCTCCGGCGCATCCGGCTCCTCGGGGACCATCGCGGCGCGGAGGCCTACCTCGCGTTCGCCACCAGCGCGATCCGGGAGGCGTCGAACGGCCCCCGCTTCGTGTCCCTCGCGTGCCGAGAAGCCGGCCTCGAGGTGCGCGTGATCCCCGGGAGCCTCGAGGCGCGGCTGATCTACCTGGGCGTTCGGCGGGCCGTGGAGCTACCCGCGACGAGCCTCGTGGTCGACATCGGCGGCGGCTCCACGGAGCTGATCGTCGCGTCCGCGGAGAGCCTCCACCTGGCCACCAGCCTCAAGCTGGGGGCAGGTCGCATGATCGCGCGCTTCCCGGAGGCGGCGGACGGGAGCACGGCGGCGCTCCGCGCTCACCTGGCGGCCGAGCTGCGCCCCGTCCTCGAGGTCGCGCGGGGCCACGGGGTGCGGGCGCTGGTCGGCTCCTCGGGGACGATGGAGGCGCTCGGCGATCTCTGCCGCGCCCGCCTCGAGGCGCAGGGCCGGTCGAGCGAGCACCGCGCGCTCGGCGCGCGCGCGTTCTCCGAGGCTGCCCGGTGGGTCGAGAGCGCTTCTCGCGAGACGCGCGAGGAGCACCCCGCGATCGAGGCGCGGCGCGTCGATCAGATCGTCGCCGGGGCGGCGCTCGTCCGCGTCCTGCTCGAGGAGCTCCCGACGCTCGACGACGTGACCATCTCCCCCTACGCGCTCCGGGAGGGCATGGTGGTCCACTTCCTCGAGGAGAACGGGGAGCGGCTCCGCCGCCTCGCGCCGCTCGGGGACGTGCGCCGCCGCCAGGTGCTCGAGCTCGCGGTCCAGCACCGCTTCGAGGAGAAGCACGCGCGGCACGTCGCCGCGCTGGCGCTGGCGCTCTTCCGCGATACGGCAGAGCTCCACGGGCGCTCGCACCGCGAGCGGGAGCTCCTGGAGTACGCCGCGCTGCTCCACGACATCGGGCGCGTCGTGAGCTGGCGCCGGCACCACAAGCACAGCCGCTACCTGATCGAGCAGGCAGAGTGGCACGCCTTCGACCCGGAGGAGGTGGCGATCATGGCCAATGTCGCCCGCTACCACCGCCGGGCCCGGCCGAAGACCAAGCATGGGCCCTTCCGGCGCCTGTCGTCCGAGGCCCGGACCATCGTCCGCCAGCTCGCCTCGCTCCTGCGCCTCGCCAACGGCCTCGACCGGAGCCGCGTCCAGGCCGTCCGGGGCGTCTCCGTGGAGGTGGGCGAGGACGAGGTGGTGGTGACCTTGCAGACCCGGGGCGACGCCGAGCTCGAGCTCGAGGGCGGGCGCTACGCGGCGAAGCTGTTCGAGCGAACGTTCGACCGCCGCGTCCGGTTCGAGGTCGAGCGCCCCGCCGAGCCCGGCGGCTGAGGGAGTCGCTGGACGGGCCAGGGCAAGGGCAGGAGCACGGGCGCGGGCGCCCTTAGCGCAAGCCTCCCTCGGGCGCGGGCCGGGCCCGCTGCGCGTAGAGCAGCTCGCGAGCCCGAGCCTTGTCCTCCTCGGTCTGCTCGGGGAGCTGGCTCGACAGGTCCTTGCCGACCGCGAGGCCGCGCCGGACCCCCTCACGCGCCCCCACGTCCTGAAACCAGCGCTTGACGTAGACGAACTCGTCGAGGTCGATCCCCTGCGTCTCGTGGCTCACCGTCCACGGGTAGCTGATCATGTCGGCGATCGTGTACTCGTCGCCGGCCAGGTAGCGCCGGTCGTACAGGCGGTTGTTGAGGACCCCGTACAGCCGGTGGACCTCGTTCTGGAATCGACGCCTGGCGTAGGCCTGCTCGCCGTGGCCTTCGAGGCGGCGGAAGTGGCCCAGCTCCCCGGTCTTCGGCCCCTGGTTGGCCATCTGCCAGAACACCCACTGGCTCACCTCCTGCCGAGCGCGGAGCTCCGTCGGGTAGAAGCGGCCCTCCTTGTCGGCGAGGTAGGTCATGATGGCGCCGGACTCGAAGACGGAAAGGGGCGGGCCGCCGTCCGCCGGGGCGTGATCGACGATCGCCGGCATCCGGTTGTTCGGGCTGATCCGGAGGAACGCCTCCTCGAACTGGTCGCCGCGCCCGATCGCCACCGGCACGATGCGGTAGGCGGCGCCGAGCTCCTCGAGGAGGATGGTGACTTTCTTCCCGTTGGGGGTGGGCCAGTAGTGGAGATCGATCATGAGCGCCCTCGAGCTGGAAACCGGGGTCTCGTAGCAGGCCGCTCGCGCCGCGTCCTCGGCGCCGGAAGGGGCGGCGCGGTATCGTCACCCGAGCGGTCAGCGACCCTCGCGCCGCGACCGGGCCCGGTAGAATACCCGGACCGGCGTCCCCGCGAAGCCGAAGCGGGCCCGGAGCTGATTCACGACGTACCGCTGGTAGCTGAAGTGCACCGCGTCCGGCTCGTTGGTCACGACCACGAAGGTCGGCGGGCGCACCTGCGCCTGGGTGACATAGTAGAGACGAACCGCCTTGCCCTTGTGAACCGGAGGCGGGTGGTGCTCGAGGACCTCCTCGAAGAACCGGTTGACCTGAGCCGTCGTGACGCGCTTGTCGTGCTCCGCCACCGCCGCCCGAGCGGCCGCGATCAGCTTCCGCGTACCCCTCCCGCTCCGCGCGCTCATCGGCACGATCGGCGCCCAGCTGGCGAAGGCGAGCACCTCGTGGGCGCGCCGCACCGCCTTGGCCCGTGCGTCCGCGTCGAGGAGGTCCATCTTGTTGAGCCCCACCACCAGCGCCCGGCCGCGGTCGACGGCGAGGCCGGCGAGGCGGGCGTCCTGCTCCGCGACGCCCTCCGCCCCGTCGATCATCAGCACGACCCCGTCGCTGCGCTCCATCGCGCGGATCGCCTTCATCACGCTGAGGCCTTCCACCGCCTGGCCCTTCCGGACGGCGCGCTTGCGCCGGATGCCGGCGGTGTCGATCAGGACGACGGTCTGCCCCTCCGCCGTGAAGAGCGCGTCGATGCTGTCGACCGTCGTGCCCGGCCGATCGTCGACGAGCTGGCGATCCTCGCCGAGGAGGCGGTTGACCAGGCTCGACTTGCCGGCGTTCGGCCGGCCCACGATCGCGAGCCGGGGCGTGCCCTCGGGGACGTCGAGGGCCTCGCCCCGGGTCGGCGGAGGCAGGGCGTGATGGAGGGCCTCCTCCAGCTCACCGAGGCCGAGCGCGTGCTGGGCGCTGATCGGGTAGATCCGGTCGACCCCGAGCTCGTAGAGGGCGAGCGCCTCCTGGGCGCGGGCCGCGCTGTCCGCCTTGTTGGCGGCGAACAGCACCGGCTTGTCGGTCCCGCGGAGCAGGCGGACGGCCTCCCGGTCGGCCGGGGTCGGCGCAGGCGCCGTCGCGTCGAGCACGCAGACCACGACGTCCGCCTCCTCGAGGGCGAGGCGAACGTGCTGGGCGATGCCCTCCGCCATCGGGTCGTCGCTCTCCGGGTCGAAGCCTCCCGTGTCGATGATCACGCAATCGCGACCGAGGACGAGGGCGTCCGCGTAGTGCCGGTCCCGCGTCACGCCGGCCACGTCCTCGACGATCGCGAGGCGCTGACCGACCAGCCGGTTGAACAGCGTGCTCTTGCCGACGTTGGGCCGGCCCACGATCGCGACGACGGGGCGCGCTCCGACCGCGTTGGCGGGGAGCGGCTGCCGCGCGCGCCGGCCGCGCGGCCTCATGACGGGTCCCGGGTGAGCTCGCGGACCTGCCGGGGGTCGCGGGTCCAGTCCGGCGCGACCTTCACGTGGAGCTGGAGGAACACCTTGCGCCCGAGGAACGCCTCGAGGGCGAGGCGCGCGTCCGTGCCGATCGCCTTGAGCCGGCCTCCGCCCGCGCCGATCACGATCCCCTTGTGGCTCGCCCGGTCGACCACCAGCGTGGCCGCGATCCGGACGAGGCGGCCGTCCTCCTCGTAGGCGTCGATCACGACCGCGACCGCGTAGGGGACCTCCTCCCGCGTGTGCTGGATGACCGCCTCGCGCACCCGCTCGGCGGCGAAGAAGCGCTCCGGCCGGTCTGTCAGGAACCCGTCGTCCTCGTAGAGCCGGCCGGGGGGGAGAAGGCGGCGGAGCTCCGTGAGGACCGGCTTCACGTTGTCGTTCTTGAGCGCGCTCAGGGGCACCAGCGCCGCGAGGTCCTCCCGCTCGCCGAGGGCGGCGAGGCGCGGCAGCAGCACCGACTTGTCCCGGAGCCGGTCGACCTTGTTCAACGCGAGGACCACCGGTCGGCCGCTCTCGGTCAGCTGCCCGAGGACGGCGAGGTCCTCGCGGCCGAGGGGCTCCCGTCCCGGCACGGTCCGGGACGCGTCCACCACGAACAGGAGCGCGTCCGCGTCCTCGAGGGACGCCTGCGCCTCCTCCACCAGCACCCGCCCGAGCACCGACCGGGGGCGCTCGAGCCCCGGCGTGTCGACGAAGGCGATCTGCGTCGGCGGGTCGCGCTGCAGCGCGACCCCGAGGAGGCGGGAGCGGGTCGTGCCCGGCTTCCGGGTCACGATCGCCAGACGCTCGCCGACGAGCGCGTTCAGCAGCGTGCTCTTGCCGACGTTCGGGCGGCCGACGATCGCGACCCGGCCCGCCCGCGGACCGCCGTCCTCGTCGGGGGTCGCCGGGTCGATCGGTGGCCGCGAGCGCATGGCCCCGTGGTATGCCGCCGGCGCCGCGCGACGTCGAGCGCCGCCCCTGGCGCCGGCGCGACGTCGGACTATCCCGTGCCCATGGCGCGCGCGCTCGCTCTGGCTCTCGCCGCGGGCATGGGGCTCCCCTTCTGGCCCCAGGCCGTGCCCCCCGTGCGTCGCGTGATCGCCCGGTCGGCCTCGGTCGTCTGGATCAGCGCCGGGCCGGCCTGGGTCGGGGCCGACACCGTCGACGTTGAGTACGCGGTCCGGCTCTGCGAGAGCCAGCTGCCGCTCCTGGTCTTCAGCGCCTGCAACGTCCGGCGGTTCGTCACGGAGACCCCGCGACGGCGCGTCTACCTCGAAGCCTACGGCATCGACAGGACCGAGGTGACCCAGGCGGCCTATGCGGCGTGCAACCGGGCCGGGCGCTGCCCCCCGAGCCGGCTCGCCGACGTCGACCCGCGGCTGCGCGGGCCCGACCTCCCGATCGCGTCGGTCACGTGGGACGAGGCCGAGGCCTACTGCCGGTACGTCGGCGGGCGGCTGCCGAAGGACGCGGAGTGGGAGCGCGCCGCGAGCGGCGGCCACGACCGCCGACGCTTTCCGTGGGGGCAGCTCTACAACGGGCAGCTCGCCAACCACGGGCGGTCCCCCGGGGGGCCCGACGGCTCGGACGGCCACGCGCTGGCGGCCCCCGTCGGCTCCTACCCCGACGGGGCGAGCCCCCACGGCCTCCTCGACATGGCGGGCAACGTCTGGGAGTGGACCGCGGATCCGCCGCCGGCGGAGGAGCTCCCGGAGGGCCTCGACCGGAGCGTGTACCGGGTGCTGAGGGGAGGCTCCTGGAGCCACCCACCGGTCGCCCTCCGGGTCACCCACCGCTACCGGCTCCCCCGGACGGTGCACCGCAGCGACCTCGGCTTCCGCTGCGCCTACGACGGCGGCGAGCCCGTGCGGCCCTCCCCTTGATTGCGCAGGGTCGGCGGTCAGGTATTCTCCGCCGCCCGAGCCTCCATGCCCCCGCCCCTCCTTCGCGTCGCCCTGGTCCCCCTCGGCCTCCTCACCCTCGGCTGCTCCATCGGGGAGGGGGGCACGTGTCAGATCCTGGACAGCGACCAGTCGAGCGGCTGTGAGACGGGGCTCGTCTGCTGCACGGGGCTCATGAGCCGGCCGAGCACGGGCGACTTCGGCCGCTGCCGAACCTCGGACGAGTGCGACGACCTGACGGCGCCCCCCGACCTCGGCGCCGTCGACCAGGGACCGCCTCCGGACCTGGGTCCCGACCTCGGCTCGGACCTCGGCTCGGACCTCGGGCCGGACCTGGGCCCTGACCTCGGGCCGGACCTCGGTCCCGACCTGGGGCCGGACCTCGGCCCCGACCTCGGGCCGTAGGGAGTCGGGCTCGGTCGGCGACGCGGCTGGTCGTCCCGGGCTGGTGACGGGGTCGCGCCGTAGAAACCCCGTCCGCCCGAGGCTACGATCGGCCTCCGATGAACGTCTGCCCGCGCTGTTCGGAGCTGCACCCCGACGACGTGGGTATCTGTCCCAAGGATGGGACGCGTCTCTCGCCGGTCCGCGACCCGCTGATCGGGCGTACCGTCGGCGGTCGCTTCCGGCTGATCCAGCGCCTGGGCACGGGCGGGATGTCGAGCGTCTACCTCGCCCGGCACGTCCTGATCGACCGGCTGATGGCGATCAAGACCCTCCGTCGAGACCTCGCCCGGGACCCGATCCAGCGCGACCGCTTCCTCCGGGAGGCGAGGGCCGTCAATCGCATCAACCACGAAAACATCGTCGAGATCTCCGACTTCGGCGAGACGGAGGACGGCCTCGTCTACCTCGTGATGGAGTACGTGCCCGGCGAGCCGCTGCTCATGGCGATGGGCGGCGTGCCGATGCCGGCGCTCCGCGCGCTCCATATCGCCGAGCAATGCGCCCAGGCCCTGGGGCGTGCGCACCAGATGGGGGTCATCCACCGGGACCTCAAGCCGGAGAACATCCTCCTCGTCCAGCGTCGGGACCACCCGGACTTCGTGAAGCTCCTCGACTTCGGCATCGCCAAGATCCTCGACGCGCCGAGCCTGACGGGCAGCCAGCAGATCTTCGGGACGCCGGGCTACATCGCGCCGGAGTACATCCAGAGCACCGACATCGATGGGCGGGCCGACCTCTACAGCTTGGGGTGCATCCTCTACGAGCTGGTGACCGGGGCCCTACCCTTCGACTATCAGTACCCCGGCGACCTCCTGGTCAAGCACGTGACCGAGGCGCCCGTGCCGCCGAGCACGAGGCTCCCCCGCGTGGAGCCGGTCGTGGAGGCCTTCATCTTGCGGGCTCTCGCCAAGGACCCGAGCGAACGCTTCCGGGACGCCTTCCACTTCAACGCGGAGCTTCGCGCGGTGCGCGAACGCCTCGGCCCGGACGACCGGTGGGGCGGCCTCAACGAGGAGCGGGCCGGGGACGAGGCGGACCCGGGGAGGCCGTCGGGCTGGGTCCCGCGGCCGGCGCCCGCGACCACGCCCGACGGGATTTCCGTCCCGAGCGCGGCGGACACCCTGATCGACAACGTGAGCACCCTGGGGCCGCGCTCGCTCCCGCCCCCGGACGGCATCCCGGCCGAGGAGCTCGAGCTGCCGGAGGTGCTGATCGAGGTCGACGTCGAGGACGCCGAGCGGCGTACCCTGGTCGGGAGGGCCTTCCGCCCCGCGCCGGGGGAGGCCCCCGCCATCCCGGAGCCGCCGCCGGTCGACCAGGTCCAGCACGCGTCGCGCCCGGACGAGCTGCGGGGCGCGGTGGAGACCCCGACCCCCGTGAAGGTCCACCGGCAGGGCATGCTCGGGGCGCGGCGCTGGCGGGAGCGCTTCGACGCGATCCGCGCCTGCCTCGACGAGGTGGAGGCTCGCCGGCCGGCTCCGGCCGCGGTCGCCGCCGCGATGGCGCTCGCGTCGCGCACCCTGGACGACCTCGAGGCCGGGATCGCGGCCGCCGGGCAGCACCAGGTGTCCGCGGAGAGGCTCACGGCCCGGGCCCGGGAGCTGAGGGCGACCCTCGGGCGGGCGATCGACCAGGTCGCGGGGCGGCTGTCCGAGGAGCGAGGGCGCTTCGAGGCCCTCGTGACGCGGCGCAACAGCCTCCGGACCCGCCAGGAGGGGGCGCGCGTCGGCGTGCGCCAGGGATCGACGCCGGAGGGTGACCTCGACGCCCTCCTCTGGGAGCTGGCCGTCGTGGAGGAGGAGCTCCGGACCCGGGGCAACCGATGCGACGATCTCGAGGGGCAGCTCGCGGATCTCACAGCCGAGCTCGACGGGCACAACGAGGAGATCGAGGCCGAGCAGGAGCGGCTGGTGCGGATCCTCGACCAGGAGATGGTCCGGCTCGAGGAGATGGCGTCGCGGCTCCGCCGCCCGCTCGATCTCGTGGAGCAGCACGTGCGGCAGGCCTGGCCCGCGACCCCCGACGAGGGCCAGCCACCCCTCTAGCTGGCGAGGTGCCGTCCGGCGGCCCCCGGGTGAGCCAACGCAGCGAGATCGTTCCGTGAACCGCGAGGCAGAGGTTGACCTCGGGACCGGCCCTCATCTACCGTCACCGCCGGCCCAACGGGAGCGGAGGAGGGCTGCCCGGATGCGTAGGTACGTGGAGAGGGCGGCGCTCGCAGCCGCCGTCATGCTGCTCGGGATGGGCCTCGGCCTGGCGCCAACTGCCCAGGCTCAGGGCAGCGGCGAGGACCGCCAGCGCGCCCGCCAGCTCTACGCCGAGGCGCAGGCCCTGTTCGACTCGGGCCAGTTCGCCGCCGCCGAGCAGTCCTTCCGCGCCGCGTACAACCTGGTCCCCAACCCGCTGGTGCTCCTGGCGATCGCGGCCGCGCAGGAGGAGCAGGACAACATCGCGGGGGCGGCCGATACGCTCGCCGAGTACCTGGAGGCCGCGCCCGAGGCCGGCGACCGGGACGAGGTCGAGGCGCGGCTCGCCGAGCTCCGGAGCCGCCCGGCGACCCTCTCGGTCGAGACCAACCCGCCGGGGGCCACCGTGCTCGTGGACGGCCTCGACGTCGGCCAGGTGACGCCGACCGACATCGACCTCGAGACCGGGACGCACCCGCTCCGGCTCCAGCTCCAGGGCTACACGACGATCGAGCAGTCGATCGAGGCGAGGCCGGCCACCCACATGCACCTCGAGCTCAACCTCCAGCCGGCGGGCGATCCGCTCGGCGAGGAGGCGCGCCCGGAGCCGGAGCCCGTCGCCGCCGAGCCGCCGCCCGTCGCGACCGGGCCCGAGGGCCCGTCGACCGGGGTCTGGATCCTCACCGCCATCAGCGGGGTGGGGTTGGTCACGGGGACCGTGTTCGGGTTCCTCGCCCTCAGCGAGCAGAACAGCTTCGACGCGAACCCCCGGTCCTCGACGGCGGACCGGGGCGAGGCCTTCGCCCTGGCCGCCGACATCGGCTTCGGGGTCGCGCTCACGGCGGGGATCGCGGCCGTGGTCCTCTACATCGTGCAGTCGTCCCGCGCCGACGGGGAGGAGGAGCCGGCGTCGGCCGCGCAGGGTCCGTCGCTCCGCTGGACGCCCTGGGCCTCCCGCGATGGGGCAGGGCTGTCGGGGGGCCTCACGTTCTGAGGGTTGCCGTGGGTCGCGCAGAGGAAGGGAATCGCGGGGTGCTCGGGATGCAATGGGCGCGAGGGCTCGGGCTGAGCCTCGTCGGGCTCGCGCTGGCACTGGCGAGCGGCTGCCAGCTGATCGTCGACTTCGACCGGAGCCGGATCCAGGACGCCGGGCCCGACCTCGGCGTCGAGTCCGATCTCGGGGGGCCGGACCTCGGACCGCGAGCCTGTGGCGACGGTGTCCTCGAGGCCAGCGAGGAGTGCGACGACGGCAACCAGGACCCCGGCGACGGCTGTGATGCGACCTGCGCCGTCGAGGACGGCTGGACCTGCTCCGGCGTGCCCTCGACGTGCACGGAGGTCTGCGGGGACGGGCGCGTCGTCGGGGACGAGGCGTGCGACGACGGCTTCACGGACGCCTGCGGCACCTGCAACGCCGACTGCTCCGGGGATGGGACGCCGTCGACGTGTGGCGACCGCGAGCTGTGCCCGGAGACCGAGCCCTGCGAGGACGGCAACGCGGTCGACCTCGACGGCTGCTCCGCGCTCTGCGTCGAGGAGCCGGGCTGGAGCTGCGTTACGGACAGCGCGAACGACCCGCCCTCGGCGTGCACATCGATGTGCGGGGACGGGGCCCTCGCGGCCGGAGCCGAGGTCTGCGACGACGGCAACACGGGCCCGGAGGACGGCTGCAGCGGGACCTGCATGGTCGAGAGCGGCTGGAGCTGCACCGACGTGCCGGGTGCACGTTCGGTGTGCGCGCCGATCTGCGGCGACGGCGAGCGGGTGGGCGCCGAGGCCCTCGCCACCGGGTGCGATGACGGGGCCACCGAGGACGGCGACGGGTGCAGCGCGGCCTGTCTCGTCGAGATGGGCTGGCTCTGCGCCGGCGCGCCGAGCGCCTGCAGCGAGGACTGCGGCGACGGCATGCTGGTCGGAGTCGAGACCGGCCCCGACGGCTGCGACGACGGCGGGACGGTCGTGGGCGACGGCTGCAACGGGACGTGCATGGTCGAGACCGGGTGGAGCTGCTCGGGGGCGCCGAGCGACTGCGCCCCGATCTGCGGCGACGGCCGCCTCCGGGGCGCCGAGCTCTGCGACGACGGCAACCAGGAGGTCTGCGGTCAGTGCCGGAGCGCGAGCTGCGCGAGCGCCCCGGTCGCCGCCGCGCCGGCGATGGGCAGCCTGACCCTGACCGCCGTCCCCGCCGACGGCGAGACCTTCACCCTGAACGACGGGGGCACGGACGGGGCGCCGCCGACGGTGGTCACCTTCGAGCTCGACACCGACGGCGCGGTCGCCGGCGGCAACGTCGCGGTGGACCTGTCGAGCGCGAGCGTGATCGCGGACGCCCTCGACGCGATGGAGAGCGCGGTGGACGCCGCCGCCGACCTGAACCTCGAGGCCACCGTCGAGGTCGCGATGGACCGGGTCAGCCTGGTCAACCTCGAGGACGGCGTGGCCGGCAACCAGGCGGTCATCGAGACCTCGGCGGTGATGACGGCGACCGACATGACGGGCGGCGAGGCCCGGGACTGTCCGGCCGGGACGGGCTGCGGCGACGACGACGACTGCGCGAGCGGGAGCTGCGTGGCCGAG
Organism: Sandaracinaceae bacterium; assembly: GCA_050331215.1. GTDB lineage: Bacteria > Myxococcota_A > Polyangia > Polyangiales > Sandaracinaceae > JBHJHB01. The sequence goes on from JBHJHB010000158.1 coordinate 20,109, forward strand.
GTGTGCGAGCCCTAGGCTCAGGGCCTGACGGGACCGACCGCCTCGACGGGATCGGGGAGCGCGAAGCCCGTGGTGTCGAGGATGACCGGATTGTCCACGTAGTGAACGTCCTGTCGCAGCAGCTCGACGGGGTAGTCGGGGTCCTGCAGGCAGATCGCGATCGGGTGGTCGCGCACGATGCCGGAGCTGAGCCGAAGAAGGCCGTCTGACGCGACCTGCACGCCGCAGACCGCTCCGCCGGCCAGCTCGAAGCGCGAGACCTGCACGTCAGCGTTGAAGTAGCTGCCGAGGCTCACGCCCGAGGGGAGGTCGTCGCAGTCGGGCAAGCATGCCGGGGCCAGAGTCTCGCGAACGACGACGTCCTCGAGCACGGCATGCGTACCCTCACTTGACGAATACACACCGACCTCGCGGTTTCGCTCGAACAGACCCCGGCGTAGCACCACTCGAGCCCCGAGCTCCACGTTGAGGCCTCGCCCACCCGACCCGTCGCTCTCTTGGGCGAGGGTGTCGCGAACGACGACGTCCTCGAACACGGCCACCGTACCGTCGCCGCCCGAATACACGCCGGTCCCACGATTGCGCTCGACGAGGGTGCGCCGGAGCTCGATGGTCGCACCCTCCACGCTCATGCCGCGTCCGAACGCGCCGTCCCTCTCCCGAGGGAGGGTGTCGCGCACCACCAGGTCCACGAAGCGGGCCTCCACGTCGTCGCCGCGCACGAGAACGCCGCACTCGCGGCTGCGCTCGAGCACGCCGCGACGTAGCTCCACGCGCGCACCGAGCTGCACGGCCAGCCCGTTTCCGGAGCGGCGATCCGTCTGTCGAGGGAGGGTGTCGCGGACGACGACGTCGTCGAGCACCGCCACCGATCCCGGGTTGCTCGCGAAGATGCCGACGTCGTGGTTTCGCTCGAGGAGGGCGCGCCGTAGCGCCAGGCTCGCGCCGGCCGCCACGCCGACGCCCCGTCCGAACGCCCCGTTCCGCTCAGGGGCAGTGTCTCGCACGACGAGATCCTCGAGCACGGCTTCCGTGCCGTCATTCGCCACGACGACACCGAGCTCTCCGTTGCGTTCGACCAGGGCCCGTCGCAGCATCACCCGCGCCCCGAAGCTCACGTCGAGGCCGCGGCCGAAGGTGCCGCGGCTCTGCTGCGGCGCCGTATCGCGGACCACCACATCCTCGAGGTCGGCTTCCGTGCCCTCGCCCGAGGCCGCGAGGCCCACCGCGAGGTTCCGCTCCAGGAGCGCTCGCCGGAGGTCGAGTCGAGCACGCGAGTCGATCGAAACGCCGACGGCGTCCTCGCTGTGGGGTCGGGGCAACGTGTTCCGTACCACGAGCGACCGCGCCGCGACGTGAGCGGCTGAGATCACGCTGATCGCGGCCGGGTCCCCGGTCACCCCCTCGACCCGGATTCCGTCGAGCGTCACGAGGCCTCCCGGCCGGCGCACCTGGATCCCCACCACCGGCGCCGGACCCACGCTGAGGCTCTCCACGCGGACTGGCGACCCGTGCCGGGCGATGTCCATCACGGCCGGCCGCTCGCTGTCCTCCGCCACCGTCAAGGACGCCTCGCGCGCGCAGCGCCCCCGGACCGAGACTCCGTCCGGCCACGCCCGGTCGACTTCGTAGCGTCCTCTCCCGAGCAGGATCACGGCGCCCGAGGTGGCTTGGTCGAGCGCGGCCGCGAGCGTCCGGAACGGAGAGCTCTCGCTCCCGATGCCCCCCGCTTCGGCCGAGGCGAGCACGAAGATGCGCGGGGTGTCCAACGCGAGGTCGTCCGTGTCCGCGAAGGGGCCCTCCGGGCACGCCAGCCCGATCGGCGTGCACTCCGCCTCGCCCGGGAAGTGGGCCTCCCCGTCGGGGCAGGCGCGGGCGCCGCCCTCGGGGTACGGGTCGCAGGTCGGGACGCCGCCCTCGCTCACCTGGCGCCAGCCGTCGGGGCACGGCCAATCGATCGGTGGGACGCCCGCCTCGAGCCAGGGGATACGGGGCGTCTCGGGCCCCGGTCCGGGGAGGATCAGCGTCGCGCGCTCGGTCTCGGCACACCCGCCAGGACCAGCCTCGACCGTCACCGAGACACGAGCCGTGCCGAAGTCACCGCTCGCCTCGACCTCGTAGTCGCCGACCCGCCCGTCGGCCAAGCCCCGAGGCGAGGGTCGACAGGCGGGGACGAACGGCGAGGCGAGCCCGCACACCGCGCGCCACTCCCCTCCGTTGACCCGATACCTCATCGTCGACGGCGTCGCTGGCTCCCCGAACGGGTCGACGACCTCGACGTCCAACGCGTGGTTCAGGCAAACCCCTTCTCGAATACAGGACGCAAGGCCCAGCACGGGAACGAAGGCGCACACGACATAGGCGAGGCAGCTCATGGGGAGCCTCCCCCGGCGGACCGGGACCGCGGCGCCGACCCTTCGGCTTGCTCACCTGGCGCCAGGCACGGCGCGCCGTCCGGGCATCGCTCGGGTCCGCCGGCCGCCACGAGGAGCGGCGCCGGGAGAGCCGGCGGGATCGGACGAGCCACGGAGGGACGGTCTCAGCACGATCGGCGGAGCGCAATAGGAGATCGTGCTCGGCCGCGATCCGCGCGCGACCCACGTGGGTCGTGTGGCATCGGCCGAGGTCGTGGCCTCGGTCGAGCACGCGAGTCGATCGAAACGCCGACGGCGTCCTCGCTGTGGGGTCGGGGCTAGCGCACCGACCGCGCCCGGATCCGCAGCGCCCTCGACATCATCACCAGCATCGCGCTGCTCAGGCCCGGGCGGAACGCCGGGTCGGCGTTGACGATCGCGCGCAGGAGAAAGCTCCCGTCCGCGACGTCGAAGGCCGCCCACCCCAGGACGGCAGTGCTCCCGTCCGGAAGCCCTCGGTGCCGGAAGCGCCAGCGCCCGCCGTCGAGGGCGCCCCGGGTGCCGTCGAGCGCGATCGTCGACCCCTCCTCCCGGAGCAGCATCGAGCCCCGGGACCCGATCAGCGGGACATCGAAGACCCAGTCGAACGCCGTCCCGTCGGGGCTGCGCCGCGTCGCCACCACCCGCGTCGCCTCGCTGAGGCCGGCCGTGAAGGCCTCCGGGTCCAGCATGGCCGTTCGCACCCGCGCCTCGTCCTTCGGGATGCGGCTCAGGATCGCGGTCTGGACGAAGGTCGCGCCCTCGACCTCGATGAAGAGGACGTCGCTCCGCCGCAGCAGCCCGAGCAGCGGCCGGGGATCGACGTCGGGGGCGCGAAGGCTGGAGGCGTCGCGCCGCGGAGCGGGGCGCGGCGAGCGGCCGGCCCGGCGCTCGGCCTCCAGCCGGGTCCGGAGCACCGTCCCCGTCGCGATCGCGAGGGCCACGCTCCGGTTGATGCTCCGATTCCGGCCGACCACGCGGCGGGTGAGGTAGTTGGCGTCCCGGATGTCCATGCGGCTCGCGTGCACGAGCAGGCTCCTCCCGGGGCCGTGGGGCAGGATGCGGAAGACCTCCCGCCCTTCGCCGAGGTCGCCGCTGGTCCGGCGGAGCTCGATCCGGTAGCCCTGCTCGGGCCGGTCGGCGGGCGGGGGATAGCTGGTGAGGAAGGCGCGCCCGGCGAAGCTGAACACCGCGGTGCGCCATCGCCACCGGAAGGCCGTACTCGCGGCGCTCCGCTCGGTGACGGTCACCTCGCTCACGGCGGGCATGAAGCGCGGGTACGCCGCGGGGTCCCCGACCACGCTCGCCACCACGGAGGGCGATGCCCGCACCTCGGTCATCAGCACCATCCCGGAGAGCAGGCCGCCCCGGCGCAGCTCGACGGCGCCGACCAGCCCCCGCGCGGCGAGGGGCGCGAGGCGGGCGCGCTCCGTGGGGCCCAGGGATGGCCGGCGTGCGGCCTGCGCCCGGGCCTGGGCGAGCGCC
>JBHJHB010000159.1:0-2681 GCA_050331215.1 Sandaracinaceae bacterium
GCCCGAGGCCGCCTGCCCGGACGGCGCCCCGTGTCCGCGCGCCGACATGGGTGACGCCGTCGAGGGACCGGAGGCGCCGCGCATCCCCTGGCTGGCGGCCGGTCAGCCCGACATCGCGCCGCCCGACATTCCGTGGCTCGACGACGGGGGCGCGCCGATCAGCTGGGACTGCCCGACGGGCTGGCGCGAGGTGGTCGAGGGCGGCGTCGCCACCTGCGACCCCTACCCGGAGGGTGGCGCCCTCGAATGCCCCGACGGAGAGGCCCACTTCCCAGGGGAAGCCGGCTGCGTGCCGATCGGGCGAGCCTGCGGTGAGGGCCCCTTCCCCACGGTCGACGACCTCGACGCGAGCGCGCTCCTGTTCGTGGACGGGTCGGCGACGAGCGGCGGCGATGGGGAGCAGGATGCTCCGTTCGCGAGCCTATCGGACGCTCTCGACGCCGCGCGGTCGGGCGACACCGTGGTGCTCGCCAGCGGCACCTACGCCCTCGACCGGGCCTGGCCCGACGGGGTGTCCCTGCGAGGGCGCTGCGTGCGGGAGACGACCCTGGTGCTCGAGGATGCCAGCGACCGACCCGCGGTGGTCGACATCGGTCGACACGATGCGTCCATCCGGTTCGAGAGCGTGCGGATCGGTCCCTCGCCGGCGGTGGGACTGCGCGTGCGCGACCCCGGCGCGGTCGTCTCACTCGACGGAATCGAGGTGGCGGACGTGACGGGGGACCGAGCGGCGGTCGTCGTGACGTCCGCTGCCCACGCCGTGGCGCGGTCGGTTGTGGTGCGGGACACGCGAGCTGGGCCGGATGGTCGAGATGGCCAGGGGATCAGGATCGAGGAAAGCGGCCGGCTCGAGCTCCGCCGCGCGCTTGTGGCGAGGAATCGCACCGTGGGTGTGTTCGTAGGCGGTGATGGCGCGGAGGCTCTGCTCGAGGACGTCGTGATCCGAGGGACGGAGGCTCGGCTGAGTGACGGTGCCTTCGGGCGTGGGCTGCAAGTGCAGCTCGGCGCGCGGGCGGAGCTGCGCGGCGGCCTGCTCGAGCGCAACCGCGATGTCGCGGTCTTCGTGGGCGTCGAGGGCGCGGAGGCCGTGCTCGAGCATCTCGTGATCCGCGACACGCAGGCTCAGAGGAGGGACGGCGCCTTCGGACGGGGCCTGGCGGTGGAGTTCGGCGCGCGGGCCGAGCTGCGCCACGGCCTCATCGAGCGCAACCGCGATATCGGCGTGTGGATGATCGGTGAGGGCTCGGAGGCCGTTCTCGAGGACTTCATCGTTCGTGACACGCTGGCTCGACAGAGCGACGGGGCCCTGGGACGAGGCGTGAGCGTAGAGCTCGGAGCGCGGGTCGCGCTGCGCCGCGGCCTCCTCGAGCGCAACCGCGACGCCGCCGTGTTCGTGGGCTCTGCGGGCGCGGAGGCCGAGCTCGAGGATCTCGTCGTCCGCGAGACCTTGGCTGACGGGAGTGACGGTAGCTGGGGACGGGGATTGAATGTGCAGCTTGGTGCCCGTGTTGCGCTGCGTCGGGGCCTGCTGGAGCGCAACCGTGATGTCGCCATCTTCGTGGGCTTCGAGGGCACAGTTGCCCTGGTCGAGGACGTTGTCGTCCGCGGCACCCTTGCTCAGGAGACCGACGGCAACTTCGGACGGGGGCTAGGCGTGGAAGAGGGTGCGCGCGTCGAGCTGTGGCGGGGCTTGTTCGAGGGGAACCGCGACGTCGGCGTGTTCGTGTCACGCGACGGTGCGGAGGCGATGCTCGGGGATCTGGTCGTTCGCGACACCCTCCCCCGAGAGAGCGACGGCGCCTTCGGACGCGGGATGGCCGTCGAGCTTGGCGCGAGCGCCACGCTCAGTCGCGGCCTTGTCGAGCGCGCCCATGAGGTCGGCGTGGCCGTGTCCGGTGAGGGCGCGGCTGCGGTGCTCGAGGACCTCGTTGTCCGCGACACGCTGCCCCGTCACAGCGACGGCGCCCTTGGACAAGCGCTAGGCGTGGAGCGGGGTGCGCGCGTGGAGATGCGCCGCGGCCTGCTGGAGCGCAATCGCGAGGTCGGCGTGCTTCTCGCCGGGCAAGCCGCCGTCGACGCCGAAGACGTCGTCATCCGGGACACCGCGGGCCCTGCTTGCCGTCCGGGTTGCGAGGGCAGGCCCCCGGGTGTGAGCGTGGGTGCGTTCTTCGAGTCCGCGGTCCAGCTCGATCGCTTCGACCTCGCCAGGGGCGAGGTTTGCGGCCTGCTGATCGGTGAAGATGGGGTGCGGCCCGGTGGAGGAGGCTTCCGGCTCAGCGACGGTGTCGTTCGCGATCACCCGATCGCGGTCTGTCTCCAGCACCCCGATTTCCCTCTGGCGCTGCTTCAGCAGGGCGTGCGGTACCGGGACAACAGGGTGCTCGTCGAGGCGACCGGCTTTCCGGAGCCGGAGCTAGTCGACCTCATCGAGCCGTGATGGGAGCCACCCCATGACGCCCCGAAGGCACCCGGCGGCAGCGCGTGCCAGCCACACCAGGTGCAGCTGTCGCTCGGCAGCTCGTCCCATGATCCTGCCCCGTCTTGCTGCGCCGATGCCCGACTGAGACCATCTCGCATGCCCATGCGTGGCACCGCGGCGGCGGCTCTGCTGGTCCTCCTGGCCGGATGCCCGGGGCCCGAGGCCGCCTGCCCGGACGGCGCCCCGTGTCCGCGCGCCGACA
>JBHJHB010000160.1:0-21336 GCA_050331215.1 Sandaracinaceae bacterium
GGGCTCGACCGCGCCACCGCCCTCGGCCGAAGTCGAGGCAGCGCTCGAGCCCGAGACGCCGATGGACGACCGACGACACGTCCCTCGCCCGCCGCCAGCCCAGTCCCGTCCGACGGCTCGGGTCGGGCAGGGTCCGGCCGACGTCGCCCTGCCGCAGGTCCGCCTCCGCGTCGAGAGCCGGCCGACGGGCGCGACCGCGAGCGCGGCCGGTGCGCGGTGCCGGACCCCCTGCGAGCTCCGCGTCCCGCGCTCCACGGAGCCCGTCGCGCTGCGGGTCGAGCGGCCCGGGCGCGTGCCGGTCGAGCGCTCCGTGGTCCCGGACGTCGACCGCGAGGTCGCGGTGCGCCTCGCCCGCCGCCGCCCGCCGCGGGTCGAGGAGGAGCGGGACCCGAGCCCGGACTTCTATCCCTTCGAGTAGGGCAGGGTCAGCTCGACCCGCGTCCCGTCCTCCGCGACGCTCAGCGTGCCGCGGTGGGCGGCGGCGGCGAGGCGGCAGAACGCGAGGTCTTCGTCCGCGGCCGCGTTGGTGTCGGTCGCGCCACGGTCGCCGACGAGCTGGTGCTCGACGGCGAGGGCGAGCGCCTCGTCGGGCCCGCAGCCATCGACCCGGACCGTGACCGCGCCGGAGCCCGCGCGCAGGGCGCGCTCGACCAGGAGGTCGAGCACGCGGGTGAGCAGCTCGGGGTCGGCCTCGGCGGGGCAGGACGCCGCGGAGGCGCCGACCCGGAGCGTCGTCTCGTCGACCCCGTGGGCCGATCGCAGCTGGAGCACGTTGGTCCGGACGACCTCGATCGCGTCGATCGGCCGGGGTCGCGCCAGCAGCGTGCCGTTCTCACGCCGCGCGAGCAGGAGCAGGTCGTCGGTGAGCTGCTGCATGCGGAGGAGGTTTCGGAGGCGATCGCTCTGCCGCTTCATCCGGGCCATCGACCGGACCCGGGTCCGGAGCTCGATCCCCGACACGGGCTTGTTGACGAACTCGTCGACGCCCGCGGCCGCGCCGAAGGTGAGCGCCCGGCGGTCGTGGGGGGCGGCCAGGAGGATCACGGGCGTGTCGGTGAGCTCCGGGTCCTCCTTCAGGCTGCGGCAGGCGTCGAAGCCTCCGGTCGAGGGTCCCGCGTCGACCAGGATCACGGAGGGATGGAGCGTGCGGGCCACCTTGAGGCCCTCGGGGCCGGTCTCCGCGAGGACGATCTCGTGTCCGTCGACCGCGAGGACCGCCTCGATCGCCTCGCGGGAGAAGCGCTCCCCGTCGATGACGAGGACCTTGCTCCGGTCGTGTCCGTTCACCCTGGCGTGTTCCATGCCATCGTACGCGGCCATCGTACCGCGGCCATGTAACCGCGCCGGTCCGAGCCCACCGACGTAGACAACGGCGTTTGCGCTGATGCCTTGAGCGGCCAGCGCGCCCGCCGGAGGGTCCCGAAGACGATTTGTTTCGGCTGGCCAACGGGACGTATCGCGGGAGAGAAGCCTCCGTGGGTCGTCAACGTAGACTTCCGTTCTGGCTGGACGGCCCTGGACGGCTCGTGCGGGACCCCGGGCCAGGGGGCAGAGGTCCCCATTTGGGGATGGTCATGGGGCGGCGCACCACCCATCATGAAGGCCTTCCTTCGGTGCCTCGACTCCTCCTCACGCTGACTCTGGGCCTCGGCCTTCTCCCGGGCTGCACGACCGGCCCGTCCGGAACCGACGCGTCCGCCGTGGACGCGGGCGCGGACGGGACCCGGCGGGACGGGGGGCGCCCGGACGCCGGGCCGCGCCCGGGGCCCGACGGGGGGCTCGACGCGGGGGTCGACCTCGGGCCGCCGGTCGTTCCGCCCGGCGGTGCCACGTTCGTCGACGTCGCGGCGGAGGCCGGCCTCGTCGCGCCCCAGAGCTCGGCCGAGGACCCGTGCCGCTACGCCTTCGAGGCCTTCGAGTGCTGGATCCCGATGTTCACGGGCGGCATCGCGATCGGGGACGTCGACGAGGACGGGTGGCCCGACGTCTACCTGACGTCCCTCGACCGGCCCGGCACCCTGTACCGGAACCGCGGGGACGGGACCTTCGCGGACATCACGACCGACGTCGGCCTCGACGCCGTCGACGCGCCGACCAACGGCGCGGTGTTCGTCGACGTCGACCGGGACGGGGACCTCGACCTCTACCTCACGGTGGTCCCCGGGCCAGCCATCCGGACCTCCCACTACCTGTGGATCCAGGGCGACGACGGGACCTTCGCGGACGAGACCGCCGCGCGGGGCGCCGGCATCGACACCGGCCTCCCGCACGGCGGGACCTCGATCGCGGTCGGCGACTACGACCGCGACGGCTACCCGGACCTCCACGTCAACGAGTGGCTGCGCCGCGCGTTGGCCCGGGCGCCCCACACGCGCCTCCTGCACAACCGGGGCGACGCGTGCCCGGGCTGCTTCGAGGACCGGACCCGGGAGGCCGGCGTCGCCACCGTGCCCGATCGCTGCTGGGAGGGGCGGGCGGAGTGCGACATCGTCAGCTTCTCGAGCGCCTTTGCGGACTTCGACGAGGACGGGTGGCCGGACCTCGCCGTGGTCCGCGACTACGGGGGCAGCCAGTTCTTCTGGAACCAGGGCGACGGCACGTTCCTCGAGGACACCGTCGCCGCCGGGGTCGGGACCGACGAGAACGGCATGGGATCGACGCTCGGCGACGTGGACGGCGACGGGCGCCTCGATTGGTTCGTCTCGAGCATCGGCGACACCGGTGACCTCTGCGGCGACCAGCCCTGCGTGACCGGGACCACCGGGAACCGCCTCTACGTCTACGCGGGCGAGCGCCGCTTCGAGGACGCGACCGACCGGGCCGCGGTCCGCCACGGGGGCTGGGGCTGGGGCACCGCGCTGTTCGACTTCGACAACGACGGCGACCTCGACCTGATCCTCGCCAACGGGATGGACCGCCCCCTCGAGATGGGCCTCGGGGAGTGGACGCGGGACCCGATGCGCTTCTGGACCAACGACGGGGCGGGGGCCTTCGTCGACGAGTCGGAGCGGCGAGGCATCGACGAGCGGGAGGTCGGGACGGGCCTCGCGGTCTTCGACTACGACCGGGACGGCGACCAGGACGTGCTGATGGCGCGCAACCATGGCCGCCCGGCCCTCTACCGCAACGACGGGGGCAACGGGCGGCCTTGGCTGCGGGTGCGGCTCGAGGCGACCCGGTCGGCTCCCGAGGGCATCGGCGCGCGCATCCGGTTGACGCCGGCCGGGGGCGGGCCGCCCCAGGTGCGGCTCCTCGACTCCGTGACCCACTACCTCGGGCAGTCGGAGCGCGTCGCGCACTTCGGCCTCGGCGACGCGGAGCGCGTGGCGGAGGTGGAGGTGACGTGGCCGAGCGGGCGGGTCAGCCGCCTTCGCGATGTGCGCGCCCGCCAGGAGCTCCGGATCGTGGAGGGCCGCTGAGCCACGGGAGCGTGGGGCGCCGGCGGCGAGCCGGACCCCGGACGCGATGGGAAGGGGAGCCGCGTACAGCGGCCCGGCGTGCTGCCGTTGACGCGTACGGACGGAAAGGTCCGTCCACGTGGTCGGCGCGCGCCGGTCAGGTGGCGCGAGACGCTCGAACCCCGGCCCTGGACCCATGCAGCACCGCCCGACCCCCATCGCGCTCGCCTCCCTTGTCGCCCTCGCCGCGATCGGCTGCGACCTCGCCGAGACCGTCCGGCTGGACGGCGGCGCGGCGTCCCTCGACGGGAGCCTCGACCTCGGGCGCTTCGTCCCACCCGACCTCGGCCCTCCGCTGGACGTGGGCGTCGACGGGGGCCTCCAGGGGCCGGTGTGCGAGGGGGTCCCGTGCACCCCCGGGCAGCGCTGCGAGGCGGGCGACATGCGGCCGACGTGCGTCGACAACACGTGCGAGGACCTCGCTTGCAGCCCGACCGAGGCGTGCCGGCCCCACCCGCTCGGCGGCGCCACCTGCGTCAGCATCGCTTGCGTGAGCGACATCGAGTGCGCCCCCGAGGAGCACTGCGATGGAACGATCTGCATCGACGACGTCTGCGCGCCCGGGCGCTCGCGCTGCGACGGGCCGGGCCGGGTCCTGCGCTGCGAGGACAACGGGAGCGGGGAGGTGCCGCTGGCGACGTGCGGGAGCCCCTCCCCCTTCGACTCCGTCTGCGAGGAGCGGAGCGCGGGGAGCGCCGCGTGCAGCTGCGAGGACGACTGGGACTGCCCGTCCTTCACCACCTGCGAGGTCGACCGCTGCGTCGGGACGGGCGTGGCCCCGTCGTGCACGCTGCCGCCCGTCCCCTTCGCCGAGGCGCTGCCGGCCGTGGAGTTCGCGTGGGGCGGGGCCAGCCGTGACGACGATGACGCGTTCGACGGGACCGGGACGGGGACCCTCGCCCCCTACCCGCGCTTCGGCCACGTGCTCAACACGCCGGTTGTCGCCAACCTCGACGACGACAACGGCGACGGGCTGATCGACGAGCTCGACTTCCCGGAGATCCTCTTCGCGAGCCACCGCGGGAACAACCCCTGGGGCAACGCGGTGCTGCGGGCGGTCCACGGCGGCGGGCCGAGGAGGGGCGCGGACTACTTCGCGCGGTGCGGCGACCAGCTCTGGCAGGAGGGGGACGGCCCCGACGACACGTGCGCCGACGACCAGCCCGACGCCGATGCCGGCGCCCCGGTCGCCGTGGCCGACCTCGACGGTGACGGCGTCCCCGAGATCGTGGTTCCCACCGAGAGCAACCGCTTCCGCATCCTGGACAACCGCGGCGAGGAGCGGCTCCACCTGCCGGCCGGCCTCGCGTGGGACGGCACGATCGGCGAGGCCCCATCGGTCGCGGACCTCGATCACGACGGGCTCGCGGAGATCGTCGTCGGCCGCACCGTGTACGTGCTGGCCGTCGAGGCTGGCGTGTTCTCCGTGCGCCAGCGCTTCGTCGGGACGCGGAGCGACGGCCGCAACGACGACACCAGTCAGATGACCTGCGCGGCCGACGTGCGGGACGACCTGCCCGGGATGGAGCTCGTGGCCGGGGCCAGCCTCTACCGCCTCCCGTCCCCCCTGCCCGCCTGCGGGAGCCCTCCGTGCGCGGACGAGATCCTCGAGCTGGTGTGGCATGCGCCGGACCTCCCGGGGCAAGGCTCCCGGCTCACCGGGGATGGCTTCTGCGCGGTCGCGGATGTCTGGGGGGCCGACCGCGACGAGCCGCCCGGCCCGACGAACCCCCTCGACGGCGTCCCCGAGGTGATCCTGGTCGACGACGGTGACCTGACGGTCCTCGACGCCGCGACGGGGGCGATCATCGACGATCGGGACCTCGGGGGCGGGGAGCGCGGGGGCGCCCCGAACGTGGACGACTTCGACGGCGACGGCTTCCCGGAGGTCGCGTCCGCCCTCGAGGACTTCTACGTGGTCGTCGACCTGCAGGGATCGACCGGCGCGGGGGGAGCGTGCCCGACCTGGCCCACCGTCATCGCGCGCGGGACGGAGCTCGACGGCTCCCACAACCCGAACCCGCCTCGCGACCCGGGCGGCGCGTGCGCCACGGACGGGGACTGCGCCGACGCGAGCGTGTGCAGCCCGTCGCTCGCGCGCTGCGTCTGCCTCCACAACGGCTGGCGGCGGGACAGCGACGACAACTCCAGCCGCGCCACCTCGTCGAGCGTCTTCGACTTCAACGGCGACGGCGCCGCGGAGGTCATCTACAACGACGAGTGCGACTTCCGGGTCTACGACGGCCTCGACGGCGAGGTGCTCTTCAGCGCGATGAACCGGAGCCGGACGGGGATCGAGAACCCGGTGGTGGCCGACGTGGACAACGACGGCAACGCGGAGGTGGTCACGGGATCGAACACCGCGGTGGGCAACCGGTGCGACGAGGACGGGGCCAACCCGCGGGGGCCGAACGGGCTGCGGGTCTGGGGCGATCCCGAGGACTCCTGGGTCTCCGCGCGGCGGATCTGGAACCAGCAGAGCTACCACGTGGTCAACGCGACCGAGGGGGCCCGGGTGCCGGAGGAGGCGCCCGCCAGCTGGGGCGACTTCAACGGGCGCACCTACAACACCTACCGGTCCCAGCCCCGGAGCTTCGGCGTCGCTCCCGACCTGACGGTGGTCGCGGTCGGCGTGTCCTCGCCCGGCGCCGGCTGCGGCGTGCTGTCCGACACGATCGACGTGGCCTTCGAGGTCCGGAACGACGGCGACCTCCGGGTCGGGCCGGGGGTCCGGGTGACCCTGGTCGGGGTGTGGTCGGACGGAGAGGAGGCCCTGGCCGACGCATCCGGGGACCCCGTCGAGACCGCCCTCGAAGCGAGCCTGGAGCCCGGCCGCAGCGTGTTCCTCAGTCTCGCCTACGACCGGGCCGACGGAGCCCGCGGGACGCTGCCGGAGCGGGTGCGGGTGGTGGTCGACCCGACGGGTGAGGACGCGCCCTTCGGCGCCGAGCGCGAGTGCCGCGAAACGAACAACGCGCTCGAGGCGGCGGTGGACCCGGGCGGGCTCCGGCCCGACCTGCGCGTCGAGCTGGGGACCGCGACGGTCAGCTGCGGGGCCGCCGAGGCGACGCTCCCGGTCACGGTGATCAACGAGGGAACGGACGGGGCAGAGGACGTGCGGATCCGGGTCTTCGCCGGGGACCCGTCCCTCGGCGGCACCCCGCTGCACGAGGAGGTCCTGCCCGCCGCGGTGCCCCCGGAGGGAAGGGTCGTCCGCTCGGTGACCGTGCCGGACTTCCCCTTCGACCGGGAGATCCGGCTCTTCGTGGTGGTCGACCCGGACCGAGCGATCGACGAGTGCAACGAGGCGAACAACGCCGCGGGGGCCCCGAACCGGCTGGTCTGCTTCTCCGGCCCGGGCTGACGAGCGCCGCCCCTTGCACCGAGCGCCGGGCTCGCGGACACCGTCCGGGCGGTGGAGCCGGGGCCGGACGAGGACGGGGCGAGTGCCGGCGGTGTCGAGGCGGGGTGGCGGCGTCGCCTCCGGACCTGGACGGAGGACACGGCCCTGAACCTCGCTGCCCTCCGGGTCACGGTGGGCGTCGTGGTCCTGCAGCTCCCGGACCTGCGCCACGCGCCGGCCTACGCCAGCCTCCCGCCGGCGGTCCGGAGCGCCCCGGTCGGGCTGGGACCCTGGCTCCGCTGGCTCGGACCGGAGGTGGTGGCGCCCCTGACCGCGGTCGTCGTCCTCGCGCTGCTGCTCGGGACCGTCGGGCTGTTCACGCGCACCGCCTGGACCGTCGCGGCGATCGGTCTCCTCGTCGTCCTGGGCGTGCCCCACACGGTGGGCGCCGTGTTCCACGACCACCACCTCGTCTGGCTGGCGGCCCTGCTCGCGGCGAGCCCCTCGGGCGATGCGCTGTCGGTCGACGCCTGGCGTGCCGCGCGGCGTGGGCGACGCCTCGAGCGGGGGCGCTCGGTCGCCTACGGGCTGCCGCTGCGCTTCGCGTGGGTGCTGCTCGGCATGGTGTTCTTCTTCCCGGGGCTCTGGAAGGTGCTGACCGGAGGCGCCGCGTGGGTGCTCGGCGACAACCTCCGCTTCCAGATGTACGCGAAGTGGGCACAGAACGAGGGCTTCCGGCCCCCCTTCCGCGTGGACCGGTTCCCCGCGCTGCTGCACCTCGGGGCGCTCTACGTGGTGCTCCTCGAGCTCTCCTTCGGCGCGCTCGTGCTGTTCCGGCGCACCCGGCTCTGGGCGGTGGGCGGCGCCCTCGCGTTCCACGCGCTGACCGCGCTCTTCTTGAACCTCCGCTTCAGCGCCCTCTGGCTCTGCTACGTCGCCTTCGTCGACGTCTCGGATCTGCTCGGCCGCGACGAGCCGCCGCAGGAGGACCGGGGACCCGCCGAGGTCCGGCCGATCCTCACGGTCGGGACGGTCCTCGTGGCGGGGGCCTTCGCCTTCGGCGCCGCCGGGATCAGCGAGGGCTGGCCCTTCGCGTGCTACCCGAAGTTCGACCGCGTCCTCACCGACCCGAGCCTCCCGGCCCTGGAGGTGGAGGTGGTCGACCCGGAGGGTGCCCGGCGGACGCTGGGGGTACGGGAGCTCAACCCCGATGGGGCCACCCCGCGATGGTGGGCGCTCAGCTGGAGCCTGATCGGGGCCTACGACGGCGTCCCCGCCACCCCGGAGCGGTTCCGCGCGTGGTGGGGGCGCGTCGGGCCACCGCTCCCCCCGGGATCGACCGTGCGTTTCTCCCGCGTGCGGGTCTCGACGGTGCCCGAGGAGGCCGACGCGCCGCCGCGCGACCGCCGCGTGCTGACCGAGATCGCCCTGCCGGAGCCCTCCGAGGCTCGGCCTGGCACGCCCTGACCCACTCCAATGGCCGGAGCGCCTGGATCGGCGACGCGGAATCGGGTTTGCTTGGGGGAGCCGGCATGAAGCGAAGGAAGCGGCGAGGCCGGTGACCCCCGAGCTGTTCGAGCTCGAGCTCCTCGGCGGGCCGGTCGAGCGGCGCTACCGGAGCGCGCGCCCGGAGGTCGAGGCGCTGCCCTGGGGTACCCTCGACCTGACCGACGTCCCCGCGTCGGTCGTGCAGGCCGGCCAGCACGCGTGGACGCGGGCGGCGTTCCAGGAGTGGCGCACGGGGTGCGCCTGCGCGCTCACCGTCAAGGCCCTCTACGAGGCCCGAGCGCCCGTGGACCTCTTGGCGATGGCCACGCGGTTCCCCCTCGACGAGCTCGTTCACGTCGAGCTCTGCTCGCGCCTCGCGATGGAGCTCGGCGGCGCGGTACCGCTGTTCCACGAGCCGGGGCGGCTGATCATCGACCCGCTGCCCGACGTCGACCCGCTCCTGCGCTGCGCGGACCTCGTGGTCCGCTTCTTCTGCGTGGGGGAGGCGCTGTCGATCCCCATGCTCCGGGGCACCTGGCACGCCACGGAGCACCCGCTCCCCAAGGCGGTCCTCGGCCGGATCGTCCGGGACGAGGCCGCGCACGGCGCGTTCGGGTGGCTGTTCCTGGACTGGGCGGACGAGCTGCTCCGCGAGGAGGATCGCGCGGCCCTCGGCCGCGCGGCCGACGAGACGGTGCGGGCGGTGAAGCGGAACTGGGCGTACCTCGGCGGTCAGGCCGACGACCCGGCCGCGGCCGCTCACGCGCTGGGATGGATGGAGACGCGAGCGTACCGC
Source organism: Sandaracinaceae bacterium (assembly GCA_050331215.1). GTDB lineage: Bacteria > Myxococcota_A > Polyangia > Polyangiales > Sandaracinaceae > JBHJHB01. The sequence continues at coordinate 9,086 of JBHJHB010000160.1, forward strand.
GACCTCGCGGAGAGGAGCCTGGAGCGCAACGTCCTCGCGCCGCTGCGGAAGCGGGGGATCCCGGTCACGGAGCGCTCCGAGGCGAGCCCCCCGGCGGGCGCCGCGACGGGACGGCGGGGTGATCGCGATGGCGGATGACGCCGCGCGCCACGCGGGCAGCCACGTGGCCGGTCGCCCGCTTCGCCGCCGTCGCGCCAGGCGAGGCCGCGCCCGCTCCGGGGGGGCGCGTCCCAGGCGGCTGGCGCGGGACGGCGCCCGGGGAGGGACGGCGCCGTCCTGGTCCCTCCTTCATTCGGGGCCCTCGACCGCCGTCGAGTGTCCTGTGGGTGGGTGATCTCCCCCACGAACTGTCCCCGATCGGGCGTCACCAAATGGATACGGTCAGCGGGCCCCGTCTGCGCTGCGCGCCCCTCACTCTCGCGTTGACATCGATCAGGGCTTTGCCGACACTACCGACCGGCTCGGACCTCGGGCCACCATCCCGCAGACCGGCCCGGACCCTCCGGGCCGTCGAACTCTCGGACCTGAGCGGCCGTCTGGAGGCAGGCTTTGGCGAATAACGACGACGACGTGAAGAGCGTGTGGAGCCGCGAGGCCATCCTCGACGTCGAGAACCGTATCCTGCAGCAGATTATGGCAGCCCGGACGCCGGAGGCAACGGAGTCGGCCATCGCCTACGCGCGCTTCCTTCGACTGTCGGGCCTGGACTCGGAGAACTACCCGCTTTTCCTCAAGATGCTGGAGATCGAGAACCACTGGGTGCTCGACGCGCTGATCGGTGAGGACCGCGACCCCTTCCTCCTGCTGTCCACCATCCCGCCGAACAACTACCTCGTCTCCCGGGGGTTTCAGCTCCTCACGCGGTGGCGGCCCGGGGGTATCTACCCGAAGACCCTCGCGATCGTGCTCGGCGTCCTCCAGAATGCCTACAGCTCGCCGCGTGACGGCTACAAGATTTATCCGCTGACCGTGGCGGACGTCGACAACCTCGGAAAGCACCTCGAGAAGGAGAAGGGGCAGAACGAGGCACGCAACCGCGTGATCCTGGACATCCTCGACTGGATCGGCTCCCTCGAGGGCCTGCGGTGGGACGTGAACACCGAGTCCGTCGCCCGGCAGTCGATGAGGATCCGCGGGAACTTCTTCGACAACACGAAGGCTCTCGAGGACTGCATCCCCCAGGTGCTGTTGGTCAGGGGGAACTACCTCCAGTCGGAGGTCGCGCCGACCTACCTGTTCGTGGACGAGTAGAACGCTGACGTTCCGATCCAGCCCTGCGTTCTGAACAAGCACTGCGTTCTAAGAAAGAGCACCGCGGAGTGGCCTACATGTCTCCTAGATCAACCATCGATCCCGTTCAGATCGACGCGCGGATTCGCGAGATCGAGAACCGCCTTCTACACGGGATGTTCGGGTGCCGGACCACGGAGGCGGTCGAGGCTTCGATCACCTACGCGCGGTTCCTCAGCACCGTCGGGATCACGCCGGAGAACTACCCGGTCTTTCTCCAGATGCTGGAGATCGAGAACCACTGGGTGATCGACGCGCTGATCGGGGACCGTGACCCGTTCCTTCTCCTGTCGTCCGTTCAGCCCAACGAGTACATCGTCAGCCGCATCTTCGCGATGATGATGCGCTGGCACAAGGGCAGCATCTACGACAAGAACCTGTACGTGATCCTCGGAGTTCTGCAGAGCGTGTACAGCTCGCCCAAGGCGGGCTACCGCATCTACAAGCTCACGATCTCCGACGTGAACGCGATCGGGAAGCACCTCGACAAGGAGAAGGGGCAGGACGAGCCCCTCAACCGCGCCATTCTCGAGGTGCTCGAGAAGATCTCGGAGCTGGAGGAGGCGGACGACGCCGAGATGGAGGAGACCGCGGCTCACGCGCGGGCCGTCCGCAACGCCTTCTTCGACGACCGCAAGCGCCTCGAGGACGTGATCCCGCCGGTCCTCCTCGTCACCGTGGCCGACCGCCCCGAGGTCCCGCCGCGCAAGGCCCGCCCCCTCGCCGAGGTCGAGGCGAGCGGCCGCTCCGGCGGGGGCGCCAGCGGCCCCGCCGAGGGGTCCAACGGCGGCAGCACCAACGGCGGCGCCAGCGAGGAGTCCGGCGCGGTCGTCGAGTAGCCGACCCGTGGCGTCCCCATCCCGGGCGGTGCGAGCGGGGTGTGCGGACGCCCGAGCCGCCGAGCCGGCGCTGGACCGCACCGCATGAGCGCGGATGACGACGAGGAGCAGCGGGCCGCGCGGTCGCGCGCGCTGCGGTTCAGCGCCGACGAGCGCGCGCTCCTGCGCAAGGGCTGCCTGAAGTACCGCCGGGGGATCCCGACCTACCTCCAGTCCAGCCGCGAGGAGCTGTCGCTGATCGCCTCGATCCTCGAGAAGCTCGGCGACGACCCCTGAGGGGCGGTCAGCCCCGCGGCCCGCCGCCGCCCCGGGTGAAGTCCATCACCAGCGCCTCGAGGGAGCTGATCACCTCGGCCTGCTGCGCGATCTTCTTCTCGTACTCCTGGAGGCTCGGCGGGGCCGGGGTGGTCGCGCTGCTGCCCCGGGCGCCGAGCTTCGCGCGCAGCTCCTCGGTCGATGCCACCAGAGCGTCCCGCTCCGTGGTCAGCGAGCTCACCCGCGTGCGGAGACGGCTGAGGTGCTTGCGCAGCTCCCCGATCGCGCGGCGCAGCTCCTCGGCCTGGCGCTGACGGAGGGTGGCGGTCTCCTCGGCCTGCGCGCGGTGGCTCTGCTCGGCCGCCAGGCGGCTCTCCACGTCGACGCGAGCCTGCTCCTCGGCCGCCAGGCGCGCCTCGAGCTCGCGGGCCCTCGCGGCCCTCTCCCGCGGCAGGGTGGGGTCGTCCCGCTCCTTGGCGCCACCGAGCCCGGAGTGCGGGGGGAGCTGCTCCTCGGCGCCGAGGTCGTCGAGGCTCGCCTGCACGCTGCGCTGGGCGAGCTCGTCCTTCAGGGCCTCGACCTGGACCGAGAGCGCCTCCTTCTCCTGGTTGGCGCGGGTGACCGCGGCCTTCATCCGACCGACGGTGGCCTGGAACTCGTCCTTGGCCCGGGCGAGCGTCTTCGCCTGGCTCTGGGCCTGGGAGTGCGCCCTCTCGAGGGCGGCCTCGCGCGCCTTGAGCTCGTTGCGCAGCTTCTCGACCCGCCGGGCGAGGTCGTTGCGCTCCTGCTCCTGGCCCTGGCGCTCGGCTCGACCGGCCTCGAGCTCCCCGATCCGGGCCCGGGCCCGCTCGAGCTCGCGGCGGGCCTCCGCCACCGACGCGTCGACCTCCCGACGGCCCTCGGCGGCGGCCGCCTCGAGCTCCCGCCGCACGCGGGCGAGCTGGTCGCGGTGCTGGCTCCGCTCGGCGTCCGCCTTGGTCCGCGCCGCGCGCACCTCTGCGGCCTGCGCGTCCCGCTGCTGGCGGGCCTTGGCGACCTGCTCCTTCAGCGCGTCGCGCTCGGCGCGCAGGCGCCGCAGCTCCTCCGGGTCCGGGCGGTCCCGGTCGGTCTCCTCGGCGCGGAGGCGCGCCTCGGCGTCGGCCAGCGCCCGGCGGAGCTCCGCCTCGACCTCCCGGCCGTGCTCGACCGTCGCCCGCAGCTCCGAGCGCGCGGCCTGAGCTCGGGCGAGCTCCTCGGCCAGCGCGTGCGCGCGCGCGGCCTCGTCGGCGCGCGCCCTCGCCTCCCGTTCCCGGCGCTCGCGTTCGGCTTCGAGGGCCGCGACCTGGGAGCGACGCGCCTCCTCGATGCGGGCCCTCGATGCCTCGGCCTCCGCGCGCGCGCGCTCCACCTCCCGGAGCCGCTCCTCGAGCGCCGAGTGCGTCGAGGCGACCGTCTCGAGCCGACCCTCGAGCGAGGACGACGTCTCGCGGCGCTCCGCGAGCTCCGCCTCGAGGAGCTCGCGCGCCGACTCCTCGTGGGCCAGGTGCGCCTCGAGGCGCTCCACGACCTCCTGGTGCTGCCGGGCCTGCTCCTCGAGGGCCTCCTCCGCCTCCCGTCGCTCGCGCTCCCGGGCCCGTCGCTCGGCCTCCTCGCGGTGCTGCGCCTCGACCAGCTCCGTCCCGAGGGACTGACGCTGGGCCTGGAGGGTGCTCGCGGCGCGCTCCGCCTCGGTTCGGTCGCGCGTCGCGGCCTCGGCGGCGGCGCGGGCCTCGCCCAGCTCGGCGCTCAGCCGCTCGCGCTCCGCCTGGGCCTCGGCGAGGCGCGCGTCGACCTGCCCTCGCTCGGACGCCTCGCCCTCGACCCGGCCGCGGAGCTGCTCCGCCTCGCGGCGCAGCCCGTCGAGCTCGTCACGCAGCGCCGCCTCGCGGGAGGCGTGCTGGTCGATCTCGTCGCGGAGCGTGGCCTCGCGGGCTGCGCGCTCGTCGATCTCGCCTCGCAGCGTGGCCTCGCGGGCGGTGAGCTCGTCGATCTCGCCTCGCAGCGTGGCCTCGCGGGCGGTGAGCTCGTCGATCTCGCTTCGCAGCGAGGCCTCGCGGGCCTCGCGCTCGTCGATCTCGCTTCGCAGCGAGGCCTCGCGGGCCTCGCGCTCGCCGATCTCGCCTCGCAGCGTGGCCTCGCGTGCCTCGCGCTCGTCGATCTCGCTTCGCAGCGAGGCCTCGCGGGCCTCACCCACGTCGACCTCGGCCCGGCGGGCCGCCTCCGCCTCGCGGAGGGCGTCATGGTCGGCGCGGAGGGCGGCGTGGTCGGCCTGGAGCGCGTCGGCCGACCGCTCGGCCTCGGCGAGCGCCTCACGGGCCGCCTCGGTCTCCGCGCGGAGCGCGTCGCGCCCGCGACGGAGCTCCTCGAGCTCCGCCAGGAGCGCACCCCGGTCGCCATCCAGGGTGTCGAGCTGCCGGCGGAGCTCCTGGCGAGCGGCGCGCTCGTCCGCGAGCTCCCGCTCGACGTCCTCGGCCCGCGCCGCGCCCTGGGCCAGCTCCTCGCGGAGCGCCTGCGCCCGCGCCTGCGCCTCGGCGTCCCGCGCGTCGGCCGCCTCGCGCTGTCGTGCGGCCTCCTCCCGGAGGGCGCCGAGGGCCTCCTCGGCGACCCCGACCCTCCCCGTCGCGGCCTCGAGCTCCCCCTCGAGCTCGTCGCGTCGCGCGCGGAGCGCGGCGACGTCGCCCTCGAGGCGCGCCTTCGCCTCGGCGAGCGCCTCGCGCTGCGCCCGCTCGCGATCGAGCTCGCTCGCGAGGGCGTCGAGGCTCTCCGCGCTCCCGAGGAGCTGCGCCTCGAGGAAGGCGAGCTCCTCGTCCTGCGCCTCGCGTCGCTCGTCGAGCGCGTCCCGCTCCGCCGCGGCCTCGTCGCGCTGGCGACGGAGCCTCGCGATCCCGTCCTCGGCCCGGGCCCGCTCCTCGTCGAGGGTGCGGCGGAGCGCCTGGAGCTCGCGCTGGCTCCCGGCCAGGCGGCCCTGCGCAACCTCCTCGGCTTCCCGCAGCCGGAACGCCACCCCCGCGAGCTCGCCTTCGGTCGCCGCGAGCTGTTCGTGGCTCCGGGCGCGCGCTTCATCGAGCGCGAGGCGGAGGTCGGCCTCGGCCTGCCGGAGCCCGCCCAGCCGCTCGCCGAGGGACGCCGCCTCCCGCTCGAGCGCCTTCTGCGCGTCGGCCCGCGCCGCGAGCTCGGCGCGCAGCTCGTCCTCGCGAGCCCGCGCCGCGTCCACCTCGGCCCTGGCCGCGTTCACGTCGGCGGCGAGCTCCTCGGCCCGGGCAAGCGCCGAGGCGGCCGCCGTGCGCTCCCCGTCCCGCTCGGCCTGGAGGCCCTCGAGGCGGGCGGCGGCCTCGGCCCGCTCCCGCTCGAGACGCTCGGCCAGGGCGGCCACGGCCTCGCGCACGGCCGCGTGCGCGCTCCGCTCGGCCTCGAGCTCGGCCTCGACCTCGGGCAGCCTGGCCTGGGCGGCCTCCTCCGCGCGGCGGTGCGCCTGCTCCGCCTCCGCTCGCTCCTGCCGGTAGCGCTCCTCCGCCTCCCCGCGCTCGCGCCGGTGGCGCTCCTCGGCCTCCGTGAGCGCTGCCTCCTTCGCGCTGCGTCCCTCCCGCAGCGCCTCCTGGACCGCCGCGCGGCTCTCCTCCTCGAGCCGAGCGACGTCCGCCCGTACGGCGAGGAGCTCCTCCTCGCGCTTGGCGCGCTCCTCGTCGGCCAGCGCGAAGCGCTCCTGCGCGTGGCGAAGGGTGGCCTGGGCCTCCTCGACGTCCGCCCTGAGCGCCTCGAGCTCGACGGTCTGCTGCTGGAGCCGGAGGGTGGCCTCGTCCCGCTCCCGGAGCGCAGGGACGACCTCGGTCGCCATCTCCTGCAGGCGGCGGCGGTGGTCCTCGAGGTCCTGCTTGAGGCGCCGGCGCTCGCGCTCCTGGGCGGCCATCGCCTCGCGAAGGCGGCTGAACTCGGCGCTGAAGGGTGAGCTGCGCGCGTCACGGCGCGCGTCGTCGAGGGCTTTGCGGAGCCGGTCGACCTCCGCGCGGAGCCTGGCGACGTCCGCCTCGTCGGTCCCGTCCGGGAGAACCGACGGGTGGGCGGAGGCAGCCGACGCCAGCTCGGGGACGACCAGGGGGCTCTCGTCGCTCGCGTCGGCGGCCGGGTGGTAGCGGAGGTGGGCCGGGCCGAACAGACGCTCCACGGTCGACGAGAGCTCCGTGGACCGCAGGGTCCGCTTGTCGAGGTAGGCGTCGGCGTGGACCTTGAGGTTGCGGTGGATCGCGAGGTCCGAGGGGGGGACCGTCGCGGTGCTCAGGACGACCCGGACGCCCTTGAGGAGGCTCTTGGCGCGGCCGCAGAGCGTGAAGCCCTCCTTGTGGGGGAGGTCGACGGCCAGGAAGACGACGTTCGGCCGCAGCCTCTCGAGCGCGTCCATGCCCTCGGCGTTGCTCTGGGCCACGTGGACCGAGAAACCCTCCTCGAGGAGGCAGTCCCGGACCTGCGCGACGAAGGAGACGTTCTCGTCGATGATCAGAGCGGTCGGCTCGCCCATCCCCGTGCCCGCGCCGCGGTAGGTCTGGACCGACCCGCGGGCGTCCGCAGCCGTCGCATCCCCCGTGCCCTCGGAGGAGCCCTCAGCCGCCTCGGCGGGCCTCTGCTGAGAGCTGCGTTGCATTATTTTAGTATACCCCTCTTGACACCCCAATGGGGAGGGATCTGCCCGACAGCGCGGGCGGGGTGGCGACCCCGGAGCCGCTCGGAGCGGCCTGCCGACGTGCTATCGGCGGGGCACGGGCGGCGGCGGTGCCGGCGGGGCGTGACGTCGGCGGGCACAGGACCTGGAGGGGGAAGGGGGTGACGGCGTGAACGGCCCCCCGCGCGTCGGCTGAAGCCTTCCCCGGTGACGTTGCGCAGCTGTTCCTTCTCATCCCGCGGGCGAGCTGCGACCCTCGCCCGGCTCATGGACGCGGACGCGCACTACCTCCTCCTCGGCCTCGCCGCCCTCGGGGCGCTGTTCATGGCGTTCAACAACGGCGCCAACGACGTCGCCAACTCCTTCGCGTCCGCGGTGGGGGCCAAGGCGATCAGCATGCGCCAGGCGGTGCTGATCGCGGGGTTGATGAACCTGATCGGAGCCGTCCTGATCGGCGGCAACGTCTCGGCCAAGCTGATCACCGGGGTGCTCAACCCGGACCAGTTCCTCGACGCGGCGGGGGAGCCCGACGCCACGACCTACCTCGTGGCGATGTTCTCGGTGCTGGTGGCCGCGGGCACCTTCGTGCTGCTGTCGACGCTGACCAAGCTGCCGGTGAGCTCGAGCCACTCGATCGTGGGCAGCCTGGTCGGCGCGAGCGTCGTGGCCGGGGGGGTCAACACCGTCAACTGGCCCGTGCTGACCGGCATCGTGGTCAGCTGGTTCGTGTCCCCGGTCCTGGCGGGGCTGCTCTCCCTGGGGCTCTACACCTTCATCAAGCGGGGTATCCTGGCGAGCTCGAGCCAGGTGATGGAGCGGGTTCGCTACTACCTTCCGTTCATCATCGCGCTCACGATCGCCGTCTTTGTCCTGATTCTCATGAAGGGCTCGGTGCTGGCGGCCTACCGGCCTTCCGGCTGGTGGGAGATGACGCTGTTCATGGTCATTCTGATCCCCTACGGCACGCTGGTGAGCCAGGGAACGCTCCGCACGCTCACCATGCAGATGCAGGACAGCGAGGAGTCGGCGGAGCTCGTGTTCCGCCGCCTCCAGGTCGGCACCTCGAGCTACGTCGCCTTCGCCCACGGCGCCAACGACGTGGCCAACGCGATCAGCCCGGTCTTCGCCGTCTACCTCGTCGTCCAGAGCGGGGGGCTCCCGACCGAGGAGCTCGTCGCGGCGACGGGCGTGCCGCTGTGGATCCTGGTCCTCGGCGGCGCGGGCATCGCCCTGGGCATCGGCACGCTGGGCCACCGGGTGATCGAGACCCTGTCCGAGAAGATCACCCAGATCGACAACTTCAAGGGCTTCAGCGTCGACTTCTCCGCCGCCACTACCGTGGTCGGGGCGTCGCTGCTAGGCCTCCCCGTGAGCTCCACGCACGCCGCGACCGGGGCGATCGTGGGGACCGGCCTCTACGAGGGCAAGGGCATCCAGTGGCGGGTCCTCGGCCGCATCTTCGCTGCGTGGATCGTGACCGTCCCGGTGGCCGGCGGGTTCACCGTCGCCGTCTTCTTCCTGCTCCGGCTGATCTTCGTCTGACCCCCCGCGGCGTCGCCCTCAGCCCACGTCCCGCCGGGCCCCGTCGTCGGCGGGATGAGCGCTGGGGCTCGTGGCCCGGGTCTGGATGGTGAGGCGGGTCGGGCCGGCGACGGGCACCTCCACCGAGGAGAGCGGACGCTCCGCCCACGCCGCGTCGCGGTCGCGCCGGTGCCAGGGGAAGGCCTCCTGCAGGACGTCGAGGACCTCGACGACGGCCCTGGCGTCGGCCGGGCGGGCCTCCGGTCGCTTGGCGAGGAGGCGCAGCACCAGGTCGTCGAGCGCAGGCGGGACGTCGGCGCGATGGGTCGATGGGGCCTCGGGGGGAGACGAGACGTGGTGATCGAGCAGCTCCGGGGTCGTGCCGCGGAAGGGTGGGGCGCCGGTGAGCATGAAGTACGCGACGCCGCCCAGGGCGTAGAGGGCGGCCCGACCGTCGATCTGGCCGGAGCGCAGCACCTGCTCGGGGGCGATGAACGCGGGGGTCCCCACGATCGGCTCGTCCGGGTCCGTCGGGCGGTCCGCCGAGACCGCCCGCACGAGACCGAAGTCGAGCACCTTCATCCAGTCCGTGACCGGGCCCGCGCGCGAGACGAAGAGGTTGCTCGGCTTGATGTCGCGGTGGATCAGGCCGGCGCCGTGGGCTTCGGTGAGCGCATCGGCGATCTGCCGCAGCAGGTAGATGACCCGACCCAGGGGCAGGGGGGCGCACCGGCGGACCAGGGCATCGACGTCCGCGCCATCGAGGAGCTCCATCGCATAGAAGAAGACGCCGTCCGCGGTCACGCCGTAGTCGAAGATCTCGACGGTGTTCGGATGACGCAGGAGGCTCGTCAGGCGGACCTCCCGTTCGAAGCGCGAGACGTTCGCCTCGTCCGACAGCTCCGGGCGCAGGAGCTTGAGGGCAGCCGGTCGGCGAAGGAGCGCGTGGCGCGCGCGGTACAGGACGCCCATCCCGCCGGCGGCGATCCGGCGCTCGAGGATGTACTGGCCCATGCGCTCGTGGCTCGCGACCTGCTTGCGCAGCCCGTAGATCGACTGCGTGAGGATCACGGTGATCAGCACGGTGAAGGCGCCCCAGAAGGTCATCATCACCAGGAGCACGGGGCGCTCGTGGGTGTCCACCGGGCCGCGGAGCACCTCCCAGAGGAAGCCGGCGAGGAGGGTCGCCGCGAGCCACATCGTCCCGCCGTAGAGCCCCGTGCGGGCCGGCCGGGTCGGCACGAGGGCGGCGCGGATGAAGAGCACCACGGTCAGATCGAGGATCAACAGGACGGCGCCCTGGTGGAGCGTCTCCGCGTCGATCACGAGCACGCTGCTCAGCAGCCCCGCGAGGTAGACGAGCGTGACGTCGGCGATCTTGACGGAGCGGTCGCTCCGCGCCCGGCTCGCGGCGGCCCCTGCGCCCGCGAGGAGGGCACCCACGGCCAGATGCAGGTGGTCCCCGATCTCGAGGGCCCCCGGGAGCCCGGACGACTGGCGGGCCGCCACCCGGACCAGGGCGAGCACCCACCCCGCGACCATCTCCGCGGCCAGGAGCCCGCTCCACAGCCCGATCCGATTGGCCGCCCAGGCGGCGGCCTCGTCATCCTCGAGCGTGGCGGCCGGACGCACGGTCGAATAGTAAAGCGCTGCGCCCCGCGGCGACCGCCCCCCCCGACCCATCACGGAGCCTCATGGAGCAGAGCCCCCGGACCGGCGAGCCGGTCGACCCGAACAGCACCGCTGCGATCATCGCGCACCCGCCTGGTGCATGGCTGGCCGGGCGCCGGGTGGCGCAGGAGCTCAAGGCGCCGATCGAGCGCTTCCTCCACGACTCCGCCTCCTCCGGCATCCTGCTCCTGGCGGTCGCGGTCGGCACCCTGGTGCTCGCCAACTCGCCGCTCGCGCACCTCTACGAGGCCTTCCTGCACTACGAGCTCGGGTTCGAGTGGGGCGAGGCGTCCTTTCGGGAGGACGTCCACTTCTGGATCAACGAAGGTCTGATGACCGTCTTCTTCCTGGTCGTCGGGCTGGAGGTGAAGCGGGAGATGGCGCACGGGACGCTCTCGAGCCTGCGGGCTGCGAGCCTCCCCTGCGCCGCGGCCCTCGGCGGCATGGTGGTGCCCGCGATCGTCTACCTGGGCTTCAACGTGAGCGGAGGCCAGGTCCACGGATGGGCTGTGCCGACGGCGACCGACATCGCCTTCGCGGTGGGCGTCCTGTCGCTCCTCGGGGACCGCGTGCCGGCGCCCCTCCGCGTGTTCCTGCTCGCCCTCGCCGTGGTCGACGACATCGGGGCCGTCCTGGTGATCGCGCTGTTCTACTCCGGCGGCATCTCGGCCGCGGGGGTGCCCTACCTCGTGGCCGGCCTCGCGATGCTCTATGCGTACGGCCGCCTCGGGGTCCGGCCGAGCTTCCTGTCCCATGTCATCCCGACGGTGCTGCTCTGGATGGGGCTCCACGCGTGCAGCTTGCACCCGACGCTCGCCGGCGTCGTGGTGGGGCTCGCCGTGCCCGCCACGCCCTGGTACGGCGCTCGTGGCTTCCTCAGCGTCGCTCGGCGCGCGACCGACCGCTTCGCGATGCTGGTGGCCCAGGGGGCCCGGGAGGAAGACTGCCTGGTGCCGCTCAAGGAGATCGGCCAGGCGCAGCGGGAGACGGTGTCGCCGGTGGTGCGGCTGACCGATCAGCTCCACCTCCCCTCGTCCTTCGTGATCGTGCCGCTCTTCGCGTTCGCCAACGCCGGGGTCGCCTTCGGCGAGCTCGAGCTGAGCCGCGACGGGGCCTGGCTCGTCCTGCTCGGAACGGCTCTGGGGCTCGCGCTCGGCAAGCCCCTCGGGGTGGGGCTGGCGGTCTGGGTCGCGGTGCGCCTCAACTTCACGCGCCTCCCGCCGGGCACCACGCCGGCCGGGATCCTGGTCGTGGGCCTCCTCGCCGGGATCGGCTTCACCATGTCGATCTTCATCGCCCAGCTCGCGTTCGGGGACGGGCACGGCACCCTCGCGGTAGCGAAGCTCGGCATCCTGGTCGGCACCGCCCTGGCCGCGGGCCTGGGCCTCGGCCTGGGGCGCGCGCTGCTCCGCCCCCCGACCACGCCCGACCCGGTGCTGCAGAGCGTGGAGCTGGCCGAGCGCACCCTGGTCTGATGGCGGGGTCCGAAGGTGAGGGCGTAAGAAAGCTCACGGCACGGCGGGCCAGACCCCCGGCGCCGGCAGCTTTCTGACGCCGGAGGTGATCGCTCTCGGGGCCTCGGTTCACAGGCAGAGCAGACCGGGCGCCCCCGCTCGGGCCGACCGGCACCCGCCCCGGGGCGGGACGTATCGACGGTGCTGCTCCTCGCGCACCCCCTTCTCTCACGCGGAGACGACCTGATGAAGCGCTTGCATGCAACGACCCTCGGCTTGGTCCCGACGTCGCTGATCGCTCTGGGCGCCGCTCTGGCCCTGGCGGGCTGCGGCAACACCACCACCGAGCCGCCGGACATGGGCGGCGGGGACGACGGCGGCGCGCCGGACCTCGGGCCGCCGGATGAACCGGACCTCGGGGGCGGGGGCATCGCTCCGTTCGTGGTGTTCAACGTCCCGCAGAACCAGGCGGAGGACATCCAGACGGACACGAACATCCTCCTGGTGTTCAGCGAGTCGATGGACCCGACGGTCGGGACGGTCAGCATC
>JBHJHB010000161.1:0-10911 GCA_050331215.1 Sandaracinaceae bacterium
CCGGCCAGGGCATCCTCCGGGGGCGCGGCGATCGCCCGGCGCGGGCGGCGCGGGTGGCGCACGGGAGGCCCCGCGTCGACCGCGGGCGAGCCGCGACCCCGGCGGCGACCCGGGAGCGACCGCGCGACAACGCCGACGCGGAGCTCCTCGCCACCGCGATGATGCAGTCGTGGGTCGACGCCACCCCGCGCACGGCGACCCGCGTCGGGACGGGGCGGGGCGGCGTCGACCGAGCGGGGGCGCCGGGCTCGGGCGGCGGCCAGGGCGAGGGCGGCCGGGCCACCGCCCACCGCCCGGGACCCGGCGACGACCCGGCCCTCGACACCAGCGACCGACGCTACCGGCGCTGGTTCCTCGAGCAGGGGCGCCGCATCCGGCAGGCCCTCGTCTTCCCTCGAGAGCGCCTGCTCGCCATGGATCAGGGGACGAGCCTCTTCACGATCGACGTGCGCCGGGATGGCACCCTCATCGGCCGACCGCGCCTCAAGCGGTCGAGCGGCTTCGCCGACTTCGATCGGGCGGCGGCGACCGCGATCCGGGAGGTCAGCCCCTTCGCGCCCTTCCCGGCCGACGTCGCCCCCGGCCTCGCCGTCGTCCGCCTCGAGGTGCCGGTCGAGTTCTCGAACCCGATGGTCCGCTGAGGCGGAGCGGCTGTCGACGTCAACCGCCTGCTACGGGCGGGCCAGCTTCCGGCGCCAGTCGAGGGGGAGGTCCAGGAACCCCTCGCCGTGCAGGTAGTCGTAGACGGCGTCGTTCACGACCTCGCAGATCACGCTGTGGATCCGCGGGTCGGCGACGAAGCGGAGCGTCGCGTCCCGCCAGGACCCGGTCTCCTCGGACGTCCGGCGCACGATCTTCCCCTGCGTGTGCATCACGAGGCGCTCGAGGAAGTGCTTGTCGTAGGCGGCGCGGAAGGCCGGGAACTTCTTGGCGTCGATCTGGTAGCCGAGCTCGTGCCCCTGCGCGACGCGGGACTCCTTGATCACCTGCCAGGCCATCTCCCCCAGGTTGGGCGCGAAGCTGTGCACGAAGAACTCGGTCAGGACCTCCCGGTAGATGTTGAGGAAGCGCTCGAGCTCGGGCGTCGTGCGGCTCAGGAAGTCCGCGCAGAGCTGGCGGCCGAAGCCCTGGAGCCGCTCGATCGCGCGCTGCCGCACCGACTCGTGCTCCACGGGCATCTTCTCGAGCTCCCCGTAGAGCGCCTCCTCGTGGCGCCGGAGCGCGAAGTAGAGCGCCTGCTCCGGCCAGCTCGCCGCCTTCACCTCCCCGGCCTTCGCGGCGAGCTCCGCGTACATCTCGGAGTCGAAGAAGAGCTGCGTGATGCGCCGCTGGATGTCCCGGATCTTGCGGGCGATGAAGTTCCGGCGATGAACGCTGAAGAGCCGGTCGAGGAGGTCCCGCAGGTGCCCGATCAGCTCGACCTCGGTGTCCTCGCTCGCCGTGACCCGGTCCGTCCGGGCCAGGCGCAGGGCCTTGAGCTCCGCGACCACCGCCTCCGTGATCTTGTCGAGCTCCGCGTTCGTCTCCTGGTCGGCCCCGTAGTACTGGACCGTCGCCCGGACCTGCTCCTCCCGGAGCACCAGGGCCATCGACGCGACCTCGAGCTTGGCCTTGGTGCTGCCCGGCCGCAGCAGCGTCGGGTGGCTCATCGAGTCACCGGACCGCGCGGGCTCGGGGGGCAGCTCCACGCCCGGGAGGGAGCGGTTCATGTCGGGCGGAGGCATCCGGGGGAGCGAGCGCAGCGCGGAGCCCCCGGGTGGAGGCGGCGGTCCCGGGGGCGGCGGGGGGCGGTCCATGGGCTCATGGTGCAGGCAAGGCGGAGGCCCCACAACCGATGGTCGGGGGCCCGCGCGGGCCCTATGTTGGCCCCGTGGAGCGCTCCCGTATCCGCCACTGGCTCGCCTCCCGCCACCGCACGTGGCGGTGGCTGCCCGACCCCGAGGACGCGGACCGCTACCAGGCCGTGCGCACCACCGACCGGGGGCTCCTCTGGTACGCATGGTCCCATCTCCCCGGCGAGGACGGCCCCCACGACGAGGCCGAGCAGAGCTACCCGGCCTTCCGGGCCGAGGGTCCGCTGCGCCCGCTGCCGGCGGAGGCCGAGGCGGAGCTCCGGGCGTGGGTGAGCGACCACGCCCCGGACCCGGGGCGCGCGAGCTAATCAGCGAGCAGGCGAGCCCGGGGGACCCTCGTTCGAGGGCCCGGTGGGCGCGCGAGGTTTGCCCGGGCGGGCCCGCGATTCTATGTGTGGCCTCCCGCCGTCGCCGGCGGCTGGAGACGACCATGGGATCATCGAACGCCCGGACCACCACGGCCTTCCTCGCCCTGGTCGCGTCCTTCGCCGCGCCGACCCCGCTCGGGCACGCGCAGGACGTGACCGACGAGGCCGAGGAGCCGTCCGCCCCGCCGGCCGCGCCGGCGGAGGGGACCCCGTCGGCCCCGGCCACGCCGGCGAGCGACGAGGAGCCGGGCGCCGCGGCACCCGCGGCCACGGCCGACGCTCCCGTGCCCACGCCGCCGACCGCGACCGCGCAGCCTACCTGCGTGGCCGCCGCCCGCGAGCTCGGCCGCGCCGGGACGATCCGCGTCCGGAGCGGGACGCGCTGGGGCGCGGGCTTCGCCTACGGCTCGGCGAACCGGGTCGTGACCTCCTACGCGGTGATCCGCGGCGGCCGACCCGTCACCCTCGTCACCCGCGACGGCGAGCAGATCGCGGCGAGCGTGGTCGGCACGGACCCAGCGCTCGATCTGGCGGTGCTCGAGCCCGAGGCGCCGCTCCCCGCAGTGGTCCCCCTCGCCGTCGCCCCCACGGTCGAGGTAGGTCAGAGCGCGATCGCGGTCGGCCACCCCTTCGGGCAGCAGGCGGCGTTCCTGGGCGCCCGGGCCGCGGGCCTCCTGCGCTGGTCGGCCACCCACGGCGTCGTCACGGGCATCAACGACCGCGTGATGCAGGTCGACATCGCGCTCGACCAAGGCTTCGACGGCGCGCCGATCCTCGACTGCCAGGGCGCGGTGATCGGCGTCGCGACGTCGGTGAGCAGCCTCTCGCCGACCCTCGCCCTCGTCGTGCGGACCGAGCCCCTCGACGACCTGGCGGAGCAGGCGAGCCAGACCCCCCAGGGCTACCCCGGCGACCTCCGCTTCCGCACCGGCATCGGCTTCGTCGCCCGCTGGGACGAGTTCGGGCGAGCCCCGGTCGGCGGCTACCTCACGGTCGGCGGCGTGCTGTTCGACCGCCTGAGCTGGCTGACCAACGTCGGCTACCTCCGGGGCGGGCTGCCGCAGGCGAGCGGGTCCGTGCTCTCCCAGACCCGGGAGCTGTTCCGCATCGAGAGCCTCCTCGGCTGGCGCTTCTTCCTCGACGTGGGCGGCGCCTTCACGCTGCACATCGTCCCGGAGCTCGGGGGCGTCTTCACGCTGCGGCGCGACAGCCAGCGCGTCGCGTCGACCGTACCGTCGAGCGACCCGGGCTGCGTGCCGGACGGGACGGAGGCCTGCCTCGACACCGTGATCGACCGCAGCGCGTCGGAGAGCGTCAACGTGCGCCCCGCGGTGGGGCTCAGTCTCCTGTTCGGCGATGCCTTCACCGTGGGCTACACCCTCGAGATCGACACCGACGACAACGTCGGCGACGTGGGGCGGTTCTTCCACGCGCTTCGCGTCGGCGTCACGATGTAGGCCGCCCGGCGACGGCGCGCCGGCCCCGACCGAGCGGTCAGGGCAGCTCGCGCGCGATCTCGGCCTCGAGGGCAGCCAGCTGCTCCTCGAGGTTGTCGGCCGTGATGCTCTCCTCGGCCTCGGCTGCGAAGTCCTCCGGGAGGGGCAGCTGGGCCGGGGTCGGGACGGCCTCCGCGGCGGGCTCCTCGGTCGCCTCCGGCTCGGTCACCTCCGGCTCGGTCACCTCGACCGTCTCCTCGGGCTCGACCTCGGGCTCGACCTCGGGCTCCGTGGTGCCCCGGTTCCCGCACGCGGTCAGCCCGACCACGAGAGCCAGCGCGCTCATCCATCGCAGGGTCGCGGTCATCGCTCCTCGCCTTCGTCCCCGGGCTCGTCCTCGCCATCCCCCGGCTCGCCGTGGTCCTCGACGTCGCCCACATCGTCGTCTTCGACGTCCGCGAGCGGGTGCCCGGCGATCGCCTCCATCCGCCGCTCGTGACGCTCGTCCTCGCGCGCCGCGAGGGCGTCGATGCGCTCGGCGAGCTCGGAGCGGCCTGCGTTCGTGGCCACCTCGCGGATCCGCGCGATGCGGGCCACGCGCCGGGCGTGGGTGCGGAGCTCCGCGCGCATCTGGGCGTCGATGCCCCGCGGGCCGCGCTCGAGGTCGCCGCCGACGCGCCGTCGCAGACGGTCGAAGGCCCGCTCTCGCCGCTCCTGGCGAGCGTCCCGCCGTTCCTCGCGGGCCGCCCGGCGCGCCTCCCGGCTCTGGCCGCGGGCTTGCCGGCTCGCGGCCAGGGCCTCCGCCCGGCCCTCCCGCACCTGGGCCGTCGCCTCCTGCGCTTCGGCGGACACCGCTCGCCCCTCGGCGCGGGCCGCTCGCCCCTCGGCGCGGACCTCGCGGACCGCCTGGCGAGCCTCGCGGGTCGCCTGCGCCGCCTCACGACGCGCGGTCGCCGCCTCCCGTCGCGCCTCCGCGGCCTCCTGCTGCTCGGCCGCGCGATCCTGATCGCCAGCCTGCGCCAGCGCGTGGGGCCCGAGCCCCAGGCTCGCGACGACCACGGCCCATTCGACTGCTCGCGTCATGAAGCTCCCCTCCAGCGCCTCGAGGGTGCGCGCCCCGGGCCTATCCGTGCCAGCTCGCCCCCTCTTTGGTCGTGCCATCGATGGGGCGGGCGAGTCACGGCGTCGTGATCCTCGACCCGGGAGGATGGGATGGCAACGTCAAGCAGGACGACGACGGTGGTCGGGGCCCGTCCCCACGACTGCCCGGACACGTGCTCGATGCTGATCGAGGTCGGGGACGGTCGGGCGCAAGCGACACCCCGGTGGAGGTGAGGCCGACGGCACGTGGAGGGCCGCCCGCCGGCACCGGCTCAGGACTCGCCGACGTCGGAGCCGTCCTCGCCCCAGGCGAGGCAGCCGTTGTGCCGGTGGTGCGGGATGCGCTCGTAGGCCCAGTAGGCCGCCATCCGGAGGGCGGCGGTCTCCGCCTCCCGCGCACCGATGCCGCGCTCGACCAGGACGCTGCGCGTCTGCTCGGCGTGACCGCGGATCGGCTCGGGGAGATCGGACAGACGGGTCGTGGAGTCGTCGGCCATGCCGGCGTTCAAGGTTCGCGGTCGAACGCTGTCGACGCGGCGGACCGATGCGCGTGGGGTAGCTCACTCGCACCACGCCAGTGAGGGACGCCCGACCGTCCCGGTTCGTCAGGGCGCGGCGGGTCGGATCTGGGCGCAGAGCTCGAACGGCTCGTCGAAGCGCCGCGGGACCCGACCGTCGACCCCGTCGAGCACGACGAGGTCGGTGACGCCCATGGCTCCGCCGAGGGTGACGGTGACGCACGCATCGTCGAAGGACCCGACCAGGACCCCGTCGGTGCAGCAGGGCTGCCAGACCCAGGTGCACGCGCCCCCGCCGGGCGTCCCGGTGCACTCGCCCGGCTCGTCGCTGACGAGCAGGGCGGCCGCGTTGGCGGGCTCGACGGTCCACGCCGCCGTGAGCTGGCCCCCCGAGCCGTCGAAGGGGAGGTCGGCGATCACGGCGACGCTCGCCCCGGCGCAGACGTCGGCGTCGTAGACCACGGCGACGGCCACCCGGCCCGAGGCCCGGATGTCCGGCGTCGGGTTGGCGCTCTCGGCGTCGGGGCGCCCGTAGCTGTACCAGTCGGCCCCGCAGAGGCCGGCCGAGAGGGGCGCGATGCGCTCGCCGTCGAGGAAGAAGCAGGCGAGGCCATCGTCGGCGACGCCGTCGCAGTCGTCGTCCCGACCGTTGCAGCGCTCGACCCCGGCGTCCGGGCAGGCCGGCACCGTCAATCCCGTGCGGGAGCCGCAGGCGAGGGTGCCCGCGGCCGCCGCCCACAGGAGCAGGTGCTCCGGTCGCGGCCCGGCCACGTCAGAACTCCACGGGCCTGTCGTGCCGCCCGGCCTCGCCACCCGCCCCGTCCGCGTCCGGCGGGTCGTCGTCGCGCTCCGGGGGAGAGGGTCCGCCCTCGGTCGGCGGCGGCTCGGGGCCGCCCGTGCTCGCCACCCGCCAGGTCAACGCCCCGAGGACCAGGATCGCCAGGCCCAGAACGGCCCAGAGCGCGATCGTGGCCCAGCGGTCCATGCTCGGCGGGGGCGGACGGTAGGCCGGGTTGGCGTCGAAGCCCCGCACCTCGACGTCCGCGGCGGGGACGGCGAGGACGAGCTCCCGCGCGCGCCCGAGGTCGTAGTCGGGCGGCTCCGCCGTCGGCCGACCGGTCCACAGCGTGTAGGCGCCGTCCGGGACCGCGGCGTAGAGCACCGGCGTCGGCACCCGGGCCTCCACGGCGAGGTCCTCGAGGGGGGCGTCGCCGCCGTCGGTCATCTCCAGCTCGAGCTCATCGGCGCGGACCCTATCCACCGCGACCACCACCGGCGCCGGCTCCCCGCCCGCGCCCCCCGCGGCCGGGTCCCGCCGGAGGACACCCCCGGCCACGTCGCGCACGGCGTCGCCGGCCCGGCGACGAAGCACGAACGGCCGGCGCAGGTACATGGTGGACGTCGCCAGCCGCAGGCCCGTCAACGGGACCGGGCCGACGGAGGAGCGCAGCGTGAAGCGGCTGCTCGACCCCTCCGTCACCCGGCTGACCTCCAGGGCCTGCCAGGCGACGAGGCCCTCGTCCTCCTGGAGGTAGGCGCGTTGACGCCCGTCGGGCCCGGTCCACCGGACGTCGGCGAGGTCGTCCCGGGACCGGCCGAGGACGGCGGGCGGGACCACGAGGCGGGCGAGCCCCTCGCGCGCTCCCTCGACCGCGAGCCGACCCCGATAGCCGTGGCGGCCCGTCTCGATGGGCTGGCCGGGCACGTGGGCGAAGGCGAGAGCCGGCTCGGGCCGGAACGCGGGGTTGTCCTCGACCGGCCCGAGCCGGGCCGTCGGCAGGTCCTCGGCGAGGAGCCGGTCGCCGGCCTCGCCGCCGACCAGGCCCGCGAGGTCGTAGCGGGGCGCCCGGAGCCGGCCGCCGCCGAAGCGGAGCAAGCGAACGCCTGCTCCGCGAAAGACGAGGGCCGGCTGCCGCACGACGGCCTCGACCCGGAGCTCCGCGAGGGGGCCGCTGTCGCGGTCGTGGAGCAGCACGGTCAGGGTCTGCCCGCGGGGCGGCTCGACGGCCACCTCGAGGCGCTCCGCGGTCCGTCCCGGGCCGAGCTCGACCCGGTAGAGCTCGGCGGCCCCGATCGGGCGCGGCGCCTCGCCCTGCCGGTGGTCGAACACGGACACGGGCCGGTGGAACGTACCGCTCGCGGTGTGGACCCGGACGAGCTCGGGCCGCAGGCCCTCCGGCCGGCGGAGGACGAGCTCCGTGCCGTCGTCCCGGGACCGACGCTCCCGCACCTCGAGGGGCACCGTCAGGGTGGGCGGGGTCGGCGCCCCCCGGACCGGCACGAACACGAAGGTCGGATCGAGGTACGTGCCCTCGCCCTCGAGGGTGACCGTCACCCGGTCCGGCAGCGCGGCGGGGAGGGGGAACGTCATCCGCTCCCGGAGCGGGCGCACGAGGCGGAACAGGTCGGCCTCGACCAGCACCCGGCCCCCGCCCTCCACGGTCAGCCGCCGCACGAGCTCCTGGGCGGACGCCTCGACGCGGAGCGCGAAGTGGGCCCCCTCGGGCGGAGGCCCCGGGGCCTCCAGCACGTGCACCTCCACGACCCGGGGCTCGTCGCCTGCCCCCGGGGGGCGGCGGCGGCGCCGAACGCTCCTCGGGACCGCGGGCACCGGCTGCGCTTGATCGGCGGGCAGGGGCCGCAGGCCGCTGTCGACGAGGTAGGGCCGTTCCTCGCCCGCCCCGTCGATCAGCCTCACGTCCGCCAGCTGGGCCTGGGCGCCCGCCAGCACCTCGGGGGGCAGCGGCAGGCGGACCAGCGCCTCGACGTCCGCGTCGAGCACCGGCGCCTGCCGGCGCAAGAGGTGCGACGGCGTCTCGGGCTGCGCTTCGGCCCAGGCCGGCGCGAGGGCGAGCGCGAGGCCCAGGGCGAGGGGAACGCGAGGGGCCATCATGCGCCCTCGGACGCGCGCTGGGGCGCCGAGCGGAACACGAAGCGCTGGTAGGCGAGGCTGATGACGATCAGGGACAGAGCGAGCCCGACGAGGGACGCGACCCGGTAGAGGTCGGCGAGGTAGGCAAGGTCGTAGAGGAACACCTTCGCGCACGTCAACAGCACGAGGCCGAGGCTCACCACCCGCAAGGCGAGGTTGTCGAAGCCGAGGCCGAGGCCGAGCAGGCCCAGCGCGAACACGGCCCACGCGAGGGACAGGCTCAGGTCCCGCGCCGGCTGGCGCTCCCATGCGACCGCGAAGGTCGAGCCCTCGCTGAAGGCGTCCAGGATCGCCAGGTTGACCCAGGCGAACAGGAGCAGGAGGGCGGCGGACGCGACGGCGTTGGCGACCAGCGGCCTCGCCTCGCCGAAGAGCCGCCGCTCCCAGGGCCGGCGCCGACCGGGCTCCACGGGGCGCAGGAGGGCCCAGGTCCCGAGGAAGGCCGCCACCGGCACGAGATAGGTGTACGCCAACCAGTTGAGGAACGGCAGCCCCCGGGGGTGATAGGTCAGCACGTCGGGGTTGAGGAGCAGGCGGACGAGGACCGCGCCGACGAGCGCGAGCGCCAGCCACTTCAACCCGACGTGGTCGATCCGGCGCCACAGCGCGATGAACGCGAGGGCGAGCAGCGCCCAGCCGAGGGTCAGCCACTCGTGGTCGAGCTGGAGCGGCACGATCAGGGTCACGAGCCCCGCCGCCGCCGCCGCCAGCCAGACCCGGGCCGCGAGCGCTCCGTCGCGGCTCTGCGGGCCCCGCGCGCGGGCGCCGGCGGCCACGGCGAGCACGAGGGCCGCGAGGGCGGCGGGGAGCAGGCCGAGGGTCGAGGGCCCCAGCGCGTCGAGGTAGGCCGCCCGCAGCGGGAGCAGGAATGCAGCCGCGCTCAACGCGGCGACCCGCCACGGCCCGACCCGCTGCCGGAACGGCCCAGGCGCGATCAGCGGCCAGACTACGGCGAGCAGCGCCGCGCACGCGAGGGCGAGCAGGTCGACGAGGCCGGCCTCGCCGCGCGCCACGAGGGCCCCCTGGGCGAGCGCGAGGAGCCCCACCGCGAGGCCGAGGCCCAGGCTCCACGAGCCCCGCGTCGCGGCGAGCATGCCGAGGCCGCCGAGGGCGACGAGCCCCGCGTGGTGCAGGCCCCGGCCGAGGTCATCCCCCCGGAGGAACGGCATCAACCACAGGCTCGCGCCGGCCCCGACGAGCACCGCGAGGTCCGCCCAGCGGCGCCGGGCCCCGGGGACGACCGCGCCGGCGCTCACCAGCGTGGGCAGGACCAGCGTGAGGGCAAGGAGCCGGAGGGAGCCCGGCCCCGGCGGCGCGGCGTCGACCAGGAGCGCGTGCACGCCCAGCCCCAAGGCGAGCGCGAGCGCCCCGGCCACCAGCGCCGGTCCGACCTCCGGGAAGCGGCTCTGACGGAGCAGGAACCCCAGCAGAACGAGCGCCCCGCCGAACCAGGGGAGGCTGCCGGCGTCCGGCGCGACGGTCGCGCCGAGGGCGATCGCGATCGCGCCGCCGAGGGCGGCGGCGGTCGCGCCGAGGCGCAGCGCCAGGGACGGGCGCTCACGGCGCCGCTCCCACTCCGCGAAGGGCTGGAACACCGCCGGCACCAGCGCGGCGATGCCGACGAGGCTCCAGGCGCCGAGCGGGTCGTGAGGCGGGTGGGTCAGCGCCCAGCCGAGGACCACGCCGACCGCCGCGAACGCCGCGCTGAGCGCCACCGGCGTCCCGCCCCCGCGCACGGCCACCACGGCCGCGCCGAGGGCGAGCAGGCCGACCTGCAGCGCGAGGGCCGCGGCGTGGTCGCCGAGGTCCGTGGCCATCGCCAGGGGCATCGTCAGGGCCAGCGGCAGCACGAGCCCCGCGGCGCGCACGAACGTCCACAGCGCCCCGTCGACGGGCCCGCCCCGGTCGGGGTCCGCCATCCGCGCCGGGATGGTGGCGAAGAGGCCGCCGAACACGAGCACGATCACCAGCGCCAGCGGGAGCTGCTCGGCGTCGAGCTCCAGCCAGAGCCAGCTGTGCTGGTAGAGGAGCACCGCCACGAGCGCCGCCGCGGCCAGCGCCGGCCAGCGGTGCCGGTAGGCGAGCCACACGAGGGCGACCGTCAACACGAACAGATAGCTGAACAGCGCGACCGGCTGGGCGCTGTCGCTCGCCAGGGCCAGGGGCGTCACGAAGCCGCCGGCGAGCCCGAGGAAGGCGACCGGCGCGGAGCGCCGCACCTGGGCCAGCACCACGCAGGTCGCCGTCACGAGCGTCATGACGACCCCGGCGACCCACAGGGAGTAGAGCGCGTAGAGCGCCTGGCCCGCCCACAGGGCGACGTACAGGACCGCGATCCCGGCGCCGCCGAGCCAGTCGCTCAGCGTTCGGTACCCGCGGCGCAGCCCGAGCTCGGACCAGAGCAGGAGGCCGAGCCCCACCACGACGCCCGTCGCGACGCGGAGCGGAGGAGGAAACAGGCCGCGCTCGATCGAGTAGGCGAAGAAGTAGATTCCCGCGAGGACCAGCAGCCCCGCCCCGAGGGCCGCTGCCCCCTGCACGCCGATCCGCTGCTCCCAGCCGACCGTCGGCCGGGCGGGTGGGGGAGGACCGGGTGGCGGCGGCGACGCCTCCCCCGGCGGCCCGGGTGGCGGCGGCGACGCCTCGGCCAACCCGGGTGGCGGCGGCGGTGCCTCGGCCGGCCCGGCTGGCGGCGGCGCCGGC
>JBHJHB010000162.1:0-32891 GCA_050331215.1 Sandaracinaceae bacterium
CCCTCCGTGCCTCCTCGAGAGCGTCGTCGGTGGCTGCGCCCTCGGGCGCGACCAGGCTGACCCTTACCTTCCCATTGAAGTCGGAGTCCGCGAGCCGGTCGAGGAGGATCGAGAGCACGGCGGCCCGCACCTCGGACACGAGGAGCTCGGGCCGGTCGATCGTGAGGGGCACGGCGACCGAGCCGTCCCGCAGGAGCACGGCGGCGTCCGGGCCCGAGGGCCGGCTCGGGCGCGGGTCCGGATCCGGATCCGGATCCGAACCCGGGTCCGGGTCGGCGTCGACCGGCGCCGGAAGCTCGAACGGTCCCGTGACCTCGCGGCCGGCTCGTTCATCCCCCGCGTCCGCTGGCGCGGCCTGCGGGCGCACCGCGGGCGCGGCGAAGGGGCTGATCGGGACCGGCCCGGTCACGTCGCGCCGTGATGCCGCCTCGATCCCGGACGAGCGTCGCTCCTCGATCGGCTCCGTGGGCGCCGCGGGCCCCGTCCCCTCGCCGCCGGGCCCGGCCTCGTCGGCCACCACGGGGCCCGTGACGTCGGGCCGGGTCGGGCTCTCCTCCCGCCCGTCGGACGGTGGCCCGCCGGCCGCGCTCCCGGGCGGCGTCCCCTCGCCCGCGGGGCCAGGCCCCGGGACGTGCGCCTCCCGGTACCCAGGCCCCGGGCCCGAGGGGCGCGCGGGCCCGGGGGGCGCCACGTGCGTCGGCCGGGTGGCGTGGACGATGCGGCGAGCCACGCCGATCATCCGCTCGGTTTGTGCCGGGTCGGTCGCAGCGTTCGCGAACTTCACGAGGTCGGCTTCGGCGAGAAGGGCGGTCACCTCGGTGGCCGTGGCTCCCGGCAGGGACAGGCGGCGAAGGCGCGCCAGCACCTCGTCCGTGGTGCTCTCGAGCCCGTTGAAGTCGTAGCGGTCGCCGAGGTACGCGCGGACCGTGTCGCTCAGGCGGTCGACGAGCTCGAAGCCCCGTTCGTCGTGGTGCAGGGCCTCCCGCTGCGCGGCCAGCGCGTCGAGGCGCTCGAGGGCCACCTCCCAGGGCGGCCGGGGCGGCGCCGGCGGCGGGGCTGCCCGGGGCCGGCGCGACCACCACCGGGCGAGGAGGAAGCCGAGCAGCGCAGCGATGATGAGCGCCCCGACGGTCCCGAGGACGTACGCGAGCGTGTAGTCGTCCTCGTAGACGGGGACCGGAGCGGACGGCGGCCGGGGCTGGGCGTCCGGCTCGTTGGCGAGGTGCGAGCCCACCTCCACGGTCCGGGCCGGCACCTCGACCGACGCGACCACGCCGTCCGCCGTGACCACCCGGAGCTCGATCGGGCCGAGCTCGTGGGTCCCCGGCTCGAGGATCAGCAGGTCGAGGGAGAAGACGAAGCGCCGCTGACCGCCCTGACGCTCGGTCCGGTAGCTCCGGTCGTGCACCTCGAAGGGCGAGAGGTCCTGCTCCGGGACCGCGACGTCGTCGCCCTCGGGGACCGTGGCCGCGATCGACACGTGGACCACGTCGCCCGTGCGGACGTCGTCGGCGTCGATGTCGACCTCGACCGCGGGCGCGTGCCCCTCGGGCGGCGCGTCCTGGGCCTCGGCCGCGTCGGGTGGCCGCGCGGGGGTCGGCTCCGCCGGGGGCGGCTCTGCCGGGGGCGGCTCTGCGGCCTGGGGCTCTGCGGCCCGGGGCTCTGCGGCCTGGGGCTCTGCGGCCTGGGGCTCCGCGGCCTGGGGCTCCGCGGTCTGGGGCTCTGCGGCCCGGGGCTCTGCGGCCTGGGGCTCCGCGGTCTGGGGCTCCGCGGTCTGGGGCTCTGCGGCCCGGGGCTCTGCGGCCTGGGGCTCTGCGGCCGGGGGCTCTCCGGTCGGGGGCTGGGCGAGCGCCGGGAGGGCATGGGCGGCCAGGAGCGTCGCGACGATCGACGCGCCGACCCGCACCGGCGTCCCCCGCGTCGCCGGCGAGCGCCTCACCCGTACCCCCGCATCCGCTTCTCCCGGCGCCGGAACAGATCGGTCAGGGGCCGCACGTAGGAGCGGTCCGTGTGGACCGTGATGTGGTCGAGGCGCAGCCTTCGGAAGAGCTCCTCCCGGCCCTGCCGCTCCCTGGCGACGCGCCGATGGAAGGCCTCGCGCACCCGCGGGTCGCCGGTGTCGACCTCGAGCACCTCGCCCGTCTCGAGGTCCTCGAACAGCGCGAGGCCGACGTCGGGCAGCTCCTCCTCGCGCGGGTCGAGGATCTGGATCGGGATCACGTCGTGGCGCGCCGACGAGACCCGGAGCGCATGCTCGAAGCGGTCCGCGAGGAAGTCGCTGACCAGGAACGCCACCGCCCGCCGCCTCGCCACGTGCCCGAGGAGGTCGAGGGCGACCCGCAGGTCCGTGCCCTCCCCCGTGGGCCGGGCGTTGAGGATCTCCGTCACCACGCGCATCACGTGGCCCCGGCCCTTCTTCGGCGGGACGAAGCGCTCGACGCGGTCCGTGAACAGGATCAGCCCGACGCGGTCGTTGTTCTTGATCGCGCTGAAGGCGAGGAGGGCCGCGACCTCCGCCACCGTCTCCACCTTGGGCCGGGCCACGGACCCGAAGCGCTCGCTCCCCGACAGGTCGACGAGGAGCATCACCGTCATCTCCCGCTCCTCCGTGAAGACCTTCACGTAGGTCTCGTTCATGCGGGCGGAGACGTTCCAGTCGATGAAGCGCACGTCGTCCCCGGGCTGGTACTGGCGCACCTCGCTGAAGGCCATCCCCCGGCCCTTGAACACCGAGTGGTAGCCGCCGGCCAGCTGGTCGTTGGCCATCTTGGACGTCCGGATCTCGATGGTCCGGAGCTTCTTGATCAGCTCCCGGGGAATCATCGCGAGCGGGGTCTAGGGGACCTCGATGGTGTCGAAGATGCGCCGGACGATCTGGGCCGCCGTCACCTCCTCCGCCTCCGCCTCGTAGGTAAGGATGATGCGGTGGCGCAGCACATCGGGGCCGACCGCCTTGACGTCCTCCGGCGTCACGTAGCCGCGGTGCCGGACGAAGGCGTGGGCGCGGGCCGCGAGGTTCAGCGCGATCGAGGCGCGCGGGCTGGCGCCGTGGGCGACCATGTCCCGCAGGTCCTTCATCCCAGCCTTGCGCGGGTCGCGGCTCGCGACGACCACGTCGATGATGTAGTCGTCGATCTTCTCGTCGACGAGGATGTGCCCGATCGCGTGGCGGGCCTTGAGGATGTCCGCGGGCTGGGCGACCGCGTCGACGCGGAAGGCGCCGCCCGGGCCCTCGTCGGGCCCGAGGTCCCGGAGCGCAGCCTGCGTCATCCGTCGCATGATCTCGCGCTCCTCCTCCTTGGTCGGGTAGCCGACGACGACGTGGAGCATGAAGCGGTCGACCTGGGCCTCGGGTAGCGGGTAGGTGCCCTCCTGCTCGAGGGGGTTCTGGGTGGCCATCACCATGAAGGGCCGGTCGAGGGGGAAGGTCGTGTCCCCGATCGTCACCTGGCGCTCCTGCATCGCCTCGAGCAACGCGCTCTGGACCTTGGCCGGAGCGCGGTTGATCTCGTCGGCGAGCACCAGGTTGGCGAAGATCGGGCCCTTCTTCGCCGTGAAATCGCCCCGCTGCTGGTTGTAGATCACCGTCCCGACCACGTCGGCCGGGAGCATGTCGGGCGTGAACTGGATCCGCTGGAAGCGCGCCGCGATCGTGTCGCAGACGGTCTTCACGGTCAGCGTCTTGGCGAGGCCCGGGACCCCCTCCAGCAGCACGTGGCCGCCCGTGAGGAGCCCGATCAGGATGCGCTCCACCATCTCGTCCTGGCCGACGATGACCTTCCGGACCTCGTGGAGCAGGGGATCGATGAAGGCGCTCTCGCGCTGGACCATCTCGTTGATCGCGCGGACGTCCGTGCTCATGGGGCAAGGCTCCTAAGACGTTCGGGGCGGCGGGGCAACATCCCATCGCGCGGGATATTTCGGGGCGCCGAGGCCCGCCGAGGCCCACCGGCGGTGGGCTTGCAGGCGCTCGGCCGCGCCCCCACGCTCCGCCTACCATGGCCGACCCCGTCTCCGCCCGCCTCTTCGAGGACGCTCGCCGCTGGATGCCGGGTGGCGTGAACTCCCCCGTGAGGGCGTTTCGAGCGGTCGGGGGGACGCCGGTGTTCGTCGACCGGGCCGAGGGCCCCTACCTGTGGGGCGCGGACGGGACGCGCTACGTCGACTACGTCTCCAGCTGGGGACCCATGATCATGGGCCACGCCCACCCGAAGGTGGTCGAGGCGATCCAGGCGGCGGCGGCCCGCGGCTCCAGCTACGGCGCGCCGACCGCGCAGGAGACGGACCTCGCGGAGCGGATCCACCGCTTCTTCCCCTCGATCGAGATGGTCCGCCTCGTGTCGAGCGGGACGGAAGCGGTGATGGGGGCGCTCCGGGTCGCCCGCGGCTTCACCGGCCGGGACATCGTGGTGAAGTTCGAGGGCTGCTACCACGGCGGCGCCGACTACCTCCTGGTCAAGGGGGGGAGCGGCCTCGCGACGTTCGGCGCCCCGAGCAGCGCCGGCGTCCCCGAGGCGTTGACGACGACGACCGCGGTCCTCCCCTACAACGACCTCGACGCGCTCGGGACCTTCCTCGACGCCGAGGGCGAGAAGGTGGCGGCGGTGGTGCTCGAGCCGGTGGCCGGGAACATGGGCTGCGTCGAGCCCGGAACCGAGTACCTGAGCGGCGTCCGTGACCTGTGCGCGCGCTTCGGCGTGCTGCTCGTGTTCGACGAGGTGATGACCGGGTTCCGGGTGGCGCCCGGCGGGGCCCAGGAGCGCTACGGCGTGACCCCCGACCTGACATGCCTCGGCAAGATCGTCGGTGGCGGGCTCCCGATGGGCGCCTACGGGGGGCGCCGCGAGATCATGGAGAAGGTCTCGCCGCTCGGGCCGGTCTACCAGGCGGGGACCCTGAGCGGGAACCCGCTCGCGGTGGCCGCGGGCGCGGCGACCCTCGCGCTGCTGGAGGACCGGTCGGTCTACGACCGGCTGGAGGCCGCCGGCGCTCGCCTCGAGGCCTCCTTCCGGTCGGCGGCGGAAGCGAAGGGCGTGCCGCTGACCGTCCAGCGCGTAGGCTCGATGGTGACGCCCTACTTCCGCGCCGAGCCCGTTCGGCGGTGGGACGAGGCGGCGGACAGCGACACCGAGGCCTTCGGGCGCTGGCACCAGGCGATGGTCGCCAACGGCGTCCACTGGCCCCCCGCGCAGTTCGAGGCCGGCTTCGTCAGCGCGGCCCACGACGACGAGGCGCTGGAGGCGACCGAGGTCGCCTTTCGAGCCGCCCTCGACGCAGTGTAACCCGTCGATTTCGCTTGGAAACCGGCCCGGTGCGGCCGGGCCCGGGCACCCTTGACCCCCCTCGGAGCCCATGCTAGGCAGCGGCCGGCTTCGCGGGAGCCCGAAGGAGCGCTGGTGTTCGACCCCGAGGCGAGGAAGCAGCTGGGCGCGGCCATGCGGTTCGGCGTCGT
This sequence comes from Sandaracinaceae bacterium, assembly GCA_050331215.1. Lineage (GTDB taxonomy): Bacteria > Myxococcota_A > Polyangia > Polyangiales > Sandaracinaceae > JBHJHB01. Next base: position 5,453 of record JBHJHB010000162.1, read on the forward strand.
GGGGCTGGAGATGGCGACGGCGATCGGCGTCGGCGCCTTAGTCGGCCACCGCGTCGACCGCCGCTTCGAGACCTCGCCCCTGTGGACCCTCGTGGGGGTGGGCGTCGGGGTCCTCGTGGGCTTCATCGGCCTCTGGCGCCTCGCGCGCCGGGCCCATATGGACGGGCTGTGAACGTACGCCGAACCCTCGACCGCATGACCGTCTACGTCGCCCTGGTGGGCGCGCTCCTCCCGGCCCTCGGCTGGGCCCTGGGCGGGGCCGCGCTCGGCGTCGCGGCCCTCGTCGGCTCGGCGTTCGCCTTCGGGGACTGGGTGCTGATGCGCTGGCTGGCCCAGCGGCTGCTGCTGGCCAACGAGCGAGGGCGGACGCTGTGGGGCGGCCTCCTGGTCGCCAAGATGGTCGCCGTCCTCGCGGTCGCGTGGCTGTTGCTCTGGGCCGGCGGCCTCGACCCCGTCGGCTTCGCGCTCGGCGTCAGCGCGCTGGTCGCGGGGGGCCTCCTCGGCGCGGTGCACGCGGTCCTCGCCGGCGAGCTCGGCGGCCCGCCCGAGGAGCCCGACGCGGACGGGGCCGACGCCGGCCTCGGAGGGAGCTGACCGATGGGCCACGAGACCTGGTTCAGCCTGTTCCTGACCCCGCTCTACGACCTCGCGGTGCAGGTGATGAGCTACATGGGGCGGCCCTTCAACGAGGCCGGGCAAACCTGGGGCCTCCTCGGCGACCCCCACGACCTGACCTCCCACGATACGGCCGGCCACGGCCCGCAGGCGCTGCTCCACGTCGCGCTCGTGGTGGTCCCGTTCCTCGTCATCCTGGCGCTCGTCACCTACAGCCAGGTCCGGGACAAGGACAAGGCGCTGGTCCCGGAGGAGCGGCTGAGCCTCCGCACGATCTCGGAGATCCTGGTCGGCGCCACCTACGGGATGATGAAGGACATCTTCGGCAAGCCCAAGCCGGCTCGCTACTTCCTCCCCCTGATCGGCACCTGCGCCTTCTTCATTCTCTTCAGCAACGCGCTGGGGCTCATTCCCGGCTTCCTCCCGCCGACCAGCTCCCTCAACGTCACCCTCGCCTGCGCGCTGATCATCTTCGTGATGACCCACGTCTACGGGATTCGGGAGCACGGCTTCGTCAACTACTTCCGCCACTTCCTGGGCCCTCGGGAGATCCAGAAGCTCCCCTGGCTTCCCCTCCTGCTCCTGATCTTCGTCGTCGAGTCGATCAGCCACCTGGTCCGGCCGATGTCGCTCTCGGTCCGCCTCATGGCCAACATGTTCGCGGACCACACGGTGATCGGGATGTTCATGGACTTCCCGCTCCCGTTCGTCTACCCCGTGCCGATCCTGCTCCTCGGCACCCTCGTGGTGGTCGTGCAGACCCTCGTCTTCTGCATCCTGTCGACGGTCTACATCGCCATGGCCATCGCCCACGAGGAGCACTGATTCTGGACCTACGTCCCTAACCCCTGAGCTCACGTCGTGCCGCTCCCCGGCGAGGCGGAGCGCTCGTTCGAGGTACCCCGGAGGCTTTCCCATGAAGACCAAGATGCTCGCCCTCTTCTCGATGCTCGCCACCTTCCTCCTCGCGTCCACCGCCTTCGCGCAGGAGGCCGTCGAGGTGGAGGTCGCGGTGAACCAGTCCAAGATGTTCGCCTACCTCGCGGCGGGCATTGGCATGGGCCTGGCTGCCTTCGGCGGCTCCCTCGGCCAGGGCCGGGCGTCCGCGGCGGCGCTCGAGGGCATCGCCCGCAACCCGGGCGCGAGCGGGCAGATCTTCGTCCCGATGATCCTGGGCCTGGCGCTGATCGAGTCCCTGGTCATCTACGCGCTGATCATCAGCTTCGTCCTCGCCCTCAAGTAGGCGGGGCCGCCGCCGAGCCCCGGAGGATGGGGCTCCGGGTCGGGGTGACTTTCCACCGCGTCTCCGGGGCCCCATAGTTCGGTGAAGGAGGCTGGTGCCGCGATGCTGGATGAGGAAGAGCTCGCCGAGGAGATCCGCCGGCAGGACGTGGCGCCCGCGGCTCCCGCCGAGGAGCCCGCGTCGGCCTCCGCGCCGCGCGGGCGGGGGCTCCCGGCGTGGGTCAAGCTAGGCTTCGTGTTCGTGATCCTCGGGGTCGGGGTGGTCTCGCTGCTGTTCGGCACCGAGGCCTTCACCTACTCGAAGCTGGTCGACGAGGTGATGGCGTCCCCGCGGGACCACGTGGGCCGGAACCTGCGCGTGGAGGGGCAGCTCGTCGAGGGCAGCCTGGAGCGCCAGAGCGACCCGTGCGAGCACCGCTTCGTCCTCTTCAAGGGCGAGCACCGGATGCCGGTCCGCTTCCCCCGCTGCGTGGTCCCCGACACCTTCCGGGACAACGGCATGGTCCTCGACGTGGTGGTGGAGGGCGAGCTGCAGGACGACGGCTCGTTCCTGGCGACGCAGATCATCCCGCGCTGCCCGTCGAAGTACGAGATGGAGCAGCGGCAGGGGGAGATGCCGCCCTCCGTGCGCTCCTCGACCTAGTCTAGACCGTCCTCAGCGCGACGTCCCGCAGCCCCCGGACCGTCCGGGCGCCGGTGCAGAAGCAGATCACCCGTAGCTCGTAGATCAGGGTCTCGAGCGCGAGGACGGCCGCGTCCTCGCTCTCCTCGGCCGCCTCGAGCAGAGGCCGGGCGAGGGCCGCGACGTCGGCGCCGAGGGCGATGGCGACCGCGATATCCATCCCGGTCCTCACGCCCCCCGACCCGACCACGACCCGGTCCCCGAAGGCCGCCCGGCAGAGCTGGATCGACTCGCTCGTCCGGATGCCGAAGCCCGCGAGGCGCTGCCCCACCACGGCCTGCGCGCTGTCGGCGGGCGCCCGGTAGCTCTCGACCTTCGCCCAGCTCGTGCCGCCGACCCCCGCCGCCTCCACGCCGGCCAGGGGCAGCTCGGCGAGCTTCGTGGCGGCCCGGCGGCCGATCCCCGCGCCCACCTCCTTGGCGAGCACGGGCACCCCGATCTCCTCGATCAGGCGTCGCATCTTGGGGGCCAGCCCCGCGAAGTTCGTGTCGCCCTCCGGCTGCACCGCCTCCTGCAACGCGTTGAGGTGGAGGTTGAGGGCGTCCGCGCCCACGGCCTCGAGCAGCGTCTTGACCTCCCGGGACCCCACCCCGTAGTTGAGCTGCACCGCGCCGACGTTGCCGAACAGCAGCGGCAGGTCCGGCGCGGCGTCCTTGACCTGGAACGTCGAGGTCAGCTCCGGCCGCGCGACCATCGCGCGCTGGGAGCCGAGGGCCATCCCGACCCCCGCCCGCGCCGCGGCCCGGGCCAGGGTCCGGTTGATCCGACCCGCTCGCTCGGTCCCGCCGGTCATCGCGCCGACCAGGATCGGCGCCCGGAGCCGTCGCCCGAGGAGCTCGACGCCGACGTCGACGTCTGCGAGATCCAGCTCGGGCAAGGCGTCGTACTCGAGGGTGAACTCGCCGAGGCCGGTGGCCAGGCCGCGGCTGAGCACGTCCTTCTGGAGGACGACGTCGAGGTGGGCGTCTTTGCGTCGAGCGACCTGGTCGTCGGGGGCGGTCATCGGGCCGAACCTTTAGGGTGCCACGCCTGTGCGGCAAGCGCCTTGACCCTGCCGGCGGACCTCGCCTAGACCCCGACGGTGCCCGCAACGGTCTTCGTCGACGGGTCGGCCATCGACCGGATCACGCGCCGGATGGCCCTGTCGATCGTCGACGAGGCGCTGCGAAGCGGCGCCCGACGCGCCGAGGACCTGGGGCTGGTCGGGATCCGGCGGGGTGGGGTGCCGGTGGCGGAGCGGCTGGCCCGGGCGATCCACGAGGCGGAGGGCCGGGAGCTGCCCCTCGGCACGCTGGACATCGCGCTCTACCGGGACGACGCGGCGACCGGCCCGCCCGCCCGAAAGATCGGGCCGAGCCGCATCGAGTTCGACGTCCGCGGCCGCGACGTGGTCCTGGTCGACGACGTGCTCCAGACCGGCCGCACCGTCCGGGCCGCGATCGACGCGCTCCTCGACTACGGCCGGCCCCGTCGCATCTGGCTCGCGGTGCTGTTCGACCGCGGCGGCCGGGAGCTCCCGATCGCCCCGGACTTCGTCGGCCGGGCGATCGAGCTCGAGCCGGACCAGGTGCTCCAGCTCGACGAGGACGACGACGGTCAGCTCGTCGCGTGGCTCCGCGGAGGGGACGAGTGACGCGGCCCTTCCGCCACCGGCACCTTCTGGGCATCGAGGGCCTCGAGGCCCGGGACGTGGTGCAGATCCTCGACACCGCCGAGGTCTTCCACGAGGTGTCCCGCCGGCCCGTGCGCAAGGTGCCCACCCTCCGGGGCAAGACCGTGATCAACCTCTTCTACGAGGCGTCGACCCGCACCCGGACGAGCTTCGAGCTCGCCGGCAAGCGCCTGAGCGCGGACGTGGTCAACATCTCCACGTCCGCGTCGAGCGTGAGCAAGGGCGAGAGCCTCCTCGACACGTGCCGGACGCTCGAGGCGATGCACCCCGACGTCGTCGTCGTTCGCCACGGGGCGTCCGGTGCACCCCACTTCGTGGCCTCCCGCCTCGGCTGCTCGATCGTCAACGCGGGGGACGGGCTCCACGAGCACCCGACCCAGGCGCTGCTCGACGCCTTCACCGTGCGCCGCCACAAGGGGACGCTCAGCGGCCTGACGATCACGATCTGCGGCGATATCGCCCACTCCCGCGTCGCCCGCTCCAACGCCCACCTGTTCGCGCTCTTCGGCAGCCACGTGCGGGTGGTCGGCCCGCGGACGCTCCTGCCGCCGCGCTTCGCCGAGTCCCACGGGGTCGAGGTCCACGACCGGCTCGCCCCGGCCCTCGAGGGCGCCGACGTGGTCATGGTCCTGCGCGTCCAGCGGGAGCGGCTCCAGGGGACCCTGCTGCCGACGCTGCGCGAGTACGCGCGTACCTTCGGCCTGTCGCCGCGGACGGTCGCGGCGGCGCCCGAGGACGCGGTGATCCTGCACCCCGGGCCGATCAACCGGGGCGTCGAGATCGACCCGTCCCTCGCGGACGGCCCCCGCTCGTTGATCCTCGAGCAGGTGGAGGCCGGCGTCGCGGTCCGGATGGCGGTCCTGTACCAGCTCGCGGGGAAGGTCGGCGATGCGCCGGCCTAGAGCCTCGCCCAGCTCAGCGATCGAAGCCGTACCGGTCGAAGAGGTCGGCGAGGTCGCGCTGCACGTCATCCCGGCTGAGTCCGAAGTCGTCCAGGTCGTAGCGGTGCGTGCTGCGGTGGCCAGCCTTGGCCTGGCAGGCGTTCCTCAGCCGCGCATCGACCTCGGGCGGCAGAGTCCACCCGAAGTGCCGGTAGATCCGGCCCACGGTCTCGCGCGGATCGCGGACCAGCTCCTCGAAGCGGATCGTCATGAGCTGCTCGGGCGGGAGCCGATCGACGAGCTCGGCGTACTTCCGGTAGTACTCCGTCATCAGCCGCCCGAAGGCGCGGAAGTCCTCGGGCCGGGTCCCGGGGAAGAGCACCCGCCAGGGCATGGTGAACATCGAGATCGCCGAGGGAATGGACTCGTAGGGGTGGCGCAGGAGGTAGATGATCCGCGCGTCGGGGTAGGCCTCGAGCAGGGCGTCGAGCCGAGAGGCGGTGAGCACGTTCTTGATCAGCATCGTCCGGTGCTCGCCCTCGGCGTGCAGATGCCGCTGCAGACACGAGTCGTAGTAGGCCATCAAGCGCGCCCGGTCGTCGGGCGACATGTTCTCGACCGAGCGCACGCGGTCGAGCTCCTCCACGAAGGGGAAGAGCATGAAGAACGTGGGCGACAGCAGGCTGTAGACGAAGAGGCACTCGTCCTCCTCGGGCTGGTTGAAGCTGGTCGGGTGGACCTGCTTGAATCCGGGGAAGGCCCTCTCGTCGAGCCAGGCGACCGCCCGGGCGAGGCGGCCGCCGAGCCAGCGCCGGTCGACCTGGGCGGCGCGGTCCACCGCCCGGTAGAGGGAGACGCTCGGCAGGAGCGTCTGGTAGAGCTTCGTCGTCGTGAAGCGCTCCTCGTCCAGGGCGAGGAGCCGGTGCAGCAGGGTCGTCCCGCTCCGGGCCTGGGCCACGATGAACACCGGCTGCCGGACGTCGACGTCGCGCCAGCCCGGGTAGAGGAGGTCGTCGGCCGCTCGGCTGGCCCGCACCAGGCCCCGGATGCTGGTGAACAGGACCGCCCAGCCGCCCACCCAGCTCGCGAACCGCGGATTCAGCTTCTCGGAGCGGAGCGCCGTGTGAACGGCGTTCGTCAAGGTCGGAACATCGACATACATAGGTCGAGCGGGGCTGGGCCTAGCACCCCGGAATGGTGTCGTTCAAGCTCCGGGCCCCTCGCCGCGCCCTAGGGAGCGCGGGCACCCCCCCGATGGTCGACCTCCCCGCCCAGATCGCCGCCCTCGTGACGCGCCGCGCCCTGACCGTCGTCGCGCTCACGGTGCTCCTCACGCTCGCCTTCGCGAGCCAGATCCCGAACATCATTCGCAATCCCTCGCCCGAGGACCTCGTCGCCTCGCTCGATGGGATGGAGGCGGGCAAGGAACGCTTCCGCGCCGACTTCGGGGACACGGACCAGGTGGCGGTCCTGCTCGTGGAGGCGGACGACGTCCTGACGCCGCAGGTCCTCCGCTACGTCTACGCCCTGACCCACGACCTCGCGGACCTCCCCCACGTCCTCCGGGTCGACAGCGTGACCGAGACGCCGATCGCCAAGCCCGACGACGGCGAGGAGGAGAGCCTCACCCTCGACGACCTCGGCGGCGACGAGTTCGAGGACGACGTCCCGGACGACGTCCTGAGCGCCACGCTGACCCTCGCCGAGGTCGACCCGGACCACTTCCCGAACGGCATCCAGGACTTCGCGGACCGGCGGGCCGAGCTGGAGCCCACCCCGGCCCTCACCACGCACGAGATCACGGAGGAGGACGCCGCGCGCCTGCGCGACGCCCTCGCGGACATGCCGATGGTGCGGGGCCGGCTGATCAGCGAGGACGGCACCCTCGCGGCGGTCGTGGTGGCGCTCCCGACGGAGCCGGAGGCGCGCCTCGAAGGCATCGACGCGGTCGACGACTACCTCGACGAGTACCCGCCGCCGGACGGGGTCGAGCTCCACCGGGGCGGCCTGCCCTACGTCCGGGCGACGATGGTCACGAAGATGGAGCGGGACAACCGCGTCCTCCTGCCGCTGACCGTCCTGGTCTGCGTGGTGCTGCTCTACATCGCCTTCCGCTCGCTGGCCGGCACGTTCCTCCCGCTGTTCACGGTGGCCGTCAGCGCGACGATCCTGGTGGGCTCGATGGCGATCCTCGGCGAGCCGCTGAACATCCTCACGAACATCGTCCCTCCGCTCCTGATCATCATCGGCATCAGCGATTCGATCCATCTGGTCGGCCGGTTCCGGGACGAGCTGCGCTTCCGCCCGCGTGCGGCCGCGCTGAAGGAGACCGTGAAGAGCATGGCCACGGCCTGCTTCTTCACGTCCGTGACCACCGCCGTGGGTATCGCGTCCTTGCTCGTGTCGACGACCCGCGCGGTCCGGGTGTTCGCCGTGATCGCTTCGATCGGCGTGATGATCGCCTACGTGGTCACGATCGCGTTCCTGCCCTCCTCCCTCGTCTACACGCGAGGGCCGACCGCCGCGCCTCCGCCCCGCTCGGCGGTCGTGGAGAGGGGGCTGGTCGTGGTCACGCGCTGGGTGATGAGGCGGCGCTGGCTGGTCCTGTCCTGCGCGACCGTCGTCGTGATCGCGATGGGCTTCACGATCAGCGGCGTCTCCGTCGATCACGCGCTGATGGACCAGTTCGACGACGAGGACGCCATCGCGCAGACCACCGTGCTCCTGGAGCGGCGGCTGGAGGGGCTCCGACCCCTCGAGGTGTCGATGCGGGTGGAGGACCCGGCCACCTTCCGGGACCCCGAGCTCCTGCAGCGCGTCGACGACATCTCGGCCTGGGCCGTCGAGCAGGACGGCGTCCTCGGCGCCAGCTCGGTGACCGACGTCTACCACGAGGTCTGGCGACGCCTGACCGGTGACCCCGAGGCGCGGAGCGCGCCGTTCCGGTCCGCCGAGCAGATCGAAGCCCTCCTGACGCTGCTGCGCTACGGCGAGCACGGCGGGCTGGAGCACTACCTCACGGAGGACGGCCGTCACGCCCGGCTGCGGATCATGATGGCCGACATCGGCGCCAAGGCGACGATGCGCTTCGTCGACGACCTCGAGGACCGCCTCGACCCGGTCCGGGACGCCGGCGTCGACATCGAGCTGACCGGCGAGGCCTACACGGGGTCGGTCGGCACCAACGCCGTGATCGGCGACGTCCTCGGCAGCCTGTCGATGGCGATCGTGATCATCTTCGTCGTCCTCACCGTGCTGTTCCGGAGCGTGCGCCTCGGGCTGCTGTCGATCCCGCCGAACGTGTTCCCCCTCGTCGGGGCGATGGCGTGGATGGTCGCCCGGGGCATCCCCCTGAACCTCGGCACGGCGATCATCTTCTCGATCAGCCTCGGGCTCGCCGTCGACGGGAGCATCCACGTCCTCGCGCGGTTCCGGGAGGAGGTCGGACACGGCGCGATCCGCAGCGTCGCGCTGGTCCGAGCGGCGCGCGGCACGGGGAGGGCGATCCTCGTCAGTTGCGGCACGCTGATGCTCGGCTTCGGGACCTTGCTCTTCAGCTCCTTCGTCCCGGTGCGGCACTTCGGCGAGCTGATCGCCGTCACCGCGGCGCTCTGCCTGATCGCGACCCTCGTCATCCAGCCCGCGCTCCTGCGGGTCGGCGCGGCCGACCCCAACAAGGTCGGGGGGTAGCCCTGGGCGCGGTCCGGACCGGCCTCGTGCGGCTCGTCGCGGGGGAGGTCTCCGTGCCCGGGACCGTCGGGCTGCTCGCCCACGCCGCGAGCGTGGACCCGGCGCTCCGCCACGCGGTCGAGCTCCTGCCCGCCGCGGGCGTCCGCCTCGCGCGGCTCTTCGGCCCGGAGCACGGCCTCGGGGGCGCGGCGCAGGACATGGTCGGCGTGGACGACCGGACCACGGCAGGCGGGCTGCCGGTGGTCTCCCTGTACGGCGCGGACGAGGCGAGCCTCACGCCGCGAGCCGAGGACCTGGCCGGCCTGGACGCCGTTCTGATCGACCTGCAGGACGTCGGGAGCCGCTACTACACCTACGTCTGGACCGCGGCGCGGATGCTCGTCGCGGCGAGCGCGGCGGGCGTGCGGACGGTCGTCCTGGACCGGCCCAACCCGCTGGGCGGGCGGTCCGTGGAGGGCGCGCCGCAGCGGGCGGGGTACCGCTCCTTCGTCGGGCTGTACGACGTCGCGGTACGGCACGGGATGACGGTCGGCGAGATCCTGACCATGGTGCGGGACGGCGAGGGGCTGGCGCCCGAGAGCCTGGAGGTCGTGCGGATGGAAGGGTGGCGCCGGGACCTGACCTTCGAGGCCACCGGCCTCCCGTGGGTGCTCCCGTCGCCGAACATGCCGACCCTCGACACCGCGTTCGTGTACCCGGGCGGCTGCCTCCTCGAGGGGACGGCGCTGAGCGAGGGTCGGGGGCACACGCGACCCTTCGAGGTGTGGGGGGCGCCCGGGCTCGACGGCGCGGCGCTCCGGGACCGGGTCGCGATCGAGGGCGCCGCCCTCCGGGCCCTCACGTTCACGCCGACCTTCCACAAGCACGGCGGAGAGCGGTGCGGGGGCGTGCAGGTGCATGTGACCGACCGCGCGCGCTTCCGACCCTACGCGGCCTACGTGCGCCTCCTCGGCGAGGCGCGGCTGCTCCTCGGCCCGCGGTTCCGCTGGCGCACGCAGCCCTACGAGTTCGTGAGCGACGTGCCCGCCATCGACCTGCTCTCGGGCGGGCCCGAGCTCCGCGCGGCCGTCGACGACGGCGCGGACGTGCGGGAGGTGCTCCTCGCCGAGGCGGCCGGCGAGGCGGAGTTCCGCGACCGCCGACGCGCCTGGCTCCTCTACCCGGATCGGGGTTGAGGCCCTGAGGAGCGCGCGTGGCGTCGGGTCGACGCATCGAAGGAGTGGACGTGGCCCGAGGCGTGGCCTCCCTGATCATGATCCAGGGCCACGCCTACGACGGCTGGGTCGACCCGGCCGGCAAGGAGACCGTCGCCTACGCCTTCACGCGCCTCCTCGGCAGCTTGCCGCTGCCGGCGTTCCTGGTGCTGGCCGGCGCGGCGGTCACCTTGCGGGTGGAGGCGGCGCGCCACCGCGGCGAGCCCGCGCGCTCGGTGCGGGCTGCGGTCGCGTGGCGCGGGCTGACCGTCGTGCTCTGGGGGTACGCGTCGAGCTTCGCCTACGCCCTGCTCGACGGCCACCAGGGCCTCGACACGCTCCTGCGCGCGGACGTGCTCCAGGTGATCGGCGTGAGCATCGCGTTGACCGCCCTCGTCGGGATCCGCGGCGATGGCCGGACCGGGGCGCCCGGGCGCGCGTCCCTCGCGTGGGCGGCCGTCGGGCTCGCGGCGCTCCCCACCCTGGCGTGCCCGTGGCTCGCGCCGCTCGGTCACGACGCCGCCGGCCCCTGGCGCTACCTCGTCGGGCTCTTCGTCGACGTGCCCGGGGTCACGCGGATGCCGGTGGTGCCGCTGGTGAGCTGGCTCGCCCTCGGCGTCCTGGTGGCGCTGCGGATGACGGCGCGTCCCGGGTCGCTGCCCGCCGCGGGGGCGTCCGACCGGTGGCTCCTCGGCCTGGCGGTCGGGTCCGCCGCCGTCGCCCTCGTCGCGAACCGGGGGATGGCCGGGCTCCTCGCGGCCCGCGGTGGCGAGCTGAGCCGGGCCCACCCCGCGGTCTGGCTCAACGTGGTGGACCTCGGCGCGCGCGGCGTGCTCGTGCTGGCGGTCGGGGCCCTGCTCAGCCAGCGGGTCGGGTCGGCCGCCAAGGCGGCCCTGCTGCGCCTGGGGCGGGGGTCCCTCTACGCCTACATGGTCCACGTCCCGTTCTGCTACGGGCTCCTCGGGGCGCCTCTGCGCGGCCGGCTCGACATGGCCAGCGCGACGGCCGCGGTCCTGGGGCTCATGGGGCTCTCCTACCTGACCGTGGTCGGCGTCGACGCCTGGCGGCGGCGACGCAGGCGCCCCGGACCGGTGCTCCGGCCGGGCTGACCCGTCCGCGTGCTTCGGAGCTCGCGCCGCTCGTCGGTCGGGTCGATCGCGGCCCTGACGTGTGCCAACCTGGTTGTCGGTCGCCGCGTAGATCCTCGTATTTTGGTCGACGTCGATGGAACCCGAGTTGGCGGAAGCCCGGCTGGCGGGCCGCTACCTCCACCGCCGAGAGCTCGGCCGAGGGGGCGCCGGGCGGGTGATCCTCGTCGAGGACCTCGTCGGAGGGACGCGGCGGGCGGCGAAGGTCGTCGCGGGGTCCGAGGGGGCGCGCCTGGCGTGGGAGCGGGACCTTCTCGGGCGTGTCGCGCATCCCTCCCTCGCCGAGGTGCACGAGCTGCTGCGCCTCGACGTCCCCCTCGGCCCGCCCTTCCGTCTGCCGGCGGGCACGTACGTGCTCGTCGAGGAGCTGATCGAGGGCCGGCCGGCCGACGAGGCGCTGGCCGACCCGGTCGGTAGCGTGGAGCGCGTACGCGCTGTCCTTCACGTCGGCCTCGCGGTGTCCGGCGCGCTCGGGGCCCTCCACCGCGAGGGCCTGGTGCATGGCGATGTGAAGCCTGCGAACGTCGTGGTCCCGGCCGACCCCCGCGGCGCGTGCCTGGTCGACCTGGGCCTCGCGCGGCACGCCGGCCGGGACCCGGACGCAGGGGGGACGCTGGCGTTCCTCGCGCCCGAGGCCTGGCTGGGGGACCGCACCGTGGCGACGGATCTGTTCGCGCTCGGGGTGACGCTCCACCACCTCCTGAGCGGCCGCGGCGCCGGGGATACCGTCAGCGGACCGCCCGGGCTGGGCCGCCTCCTCACCCACCCACCCTCCGTGGACGCCCTGGCTGAGGCCGCGCCCGAGGATCTGCGCCGGGTCGTGGCGTCCCTTCTCGAGGCCGACCCGGCTCGCCGGCCCGCGACGGCGCGGGAGGTCGCCCAGCGTCTCGCCGCGGTGGCCTCGAGGCACGGCGTGCGCGCCCTGGTGGGCGACTCCGTGAGCGCCGAGCCGACGCCGGTCGAGCGCGCGATGAGGGCCCGGGTCGCGCCCTGGGTCGGCGACGCCGAACCCTTCGCGGCTCTGGTCGAGGCGGTCGGCGCGCCGGGCGTGGTCGCTGTCGTCGGTCCCCCGGGGTCCGGGCGGACCCGCGTGATCGGCGAGGCGGTCCAGGCGGCGCAGCGGCGCCAGGGGGAGGCCGGCGTGGCGGTCGCCACGTTCCTGTCCGGGGCCGGCGAGGGCGGGCTGGGCCTCGCGGCCCCGCGCGCCATCGCGCACTGGGTCGGCGCCTCCGCCGGCCACGCCGCTCGGCGAGCGGTCGAGGCGGCGGCGGTCGACGGGCGGAGCCTGACCGTCGTCCTCGAGTCCCACGGCGAGCCGCCCGGACCGGTCGACCATCGGTGCGACCTCGGGCCGCTCTCGCCCGAGGACTTCGCCGCGCTGCTCGAGGAGCTCACGGGGTCCGTCGACGCCGCGCTCGTCGACGCCGCGGCGGAGGCGACGGGCCGCCTCGCCGGCCGCCTGTGCCGCCGGGTCGCCGAGCTCCTCGCGGCGGGGCTCGACCCGACGCGGCCGGCCGCCTACGCGGGCGGAGGCGGGGCGGCGGCGGCGGTCCTGCCGGAGGGGACCGAGCGCCTGGGGGAGCTCCTCGCGTTCGTGGCGGAGGGGCTGAGCGCCGAGCAAGCCGAGCGCCTGCTCCCCGCCGCAGCCCCTCTGGCGAGGCGGCTGCGCGCGGACGGCGCGGCCCACGAGGACCGGCAGGGGCGGCTGCGCCTCCGGCCGGACCTCGCCGTAGCGTGCCGTCGCGCGCTCTCGGACGAGAGCCGGCGCCGAGCGGCGCGGGTCCTCGGCCGACTCGAGGAGCGGTCGCCCGCGACGTCGGCCTGGATCGCCCTGGCCTCGGGCCAGCGGGCCGAAGCGGCCGCGGGGTTCCTTCGGGCGGTCGAGGCCTCCCGGCGGCGGGGCGAGCCGGAGGGGGCGGCCGCGCTGGGCCTCGAGGCGCGCGACGTGCGCGGCGACGACGCGCCCGATGCCCTGCGCCTCGAGACGGCGGAGGCGCTCCGGGCCCAGGCCCGGGAGGAGGAGGGGCTGGCCCTGCTCGCGTCCGTCTCCTCGGGCCTCGGGGCGGCAGCGCGGGCGGAGCTCCAGCGGCTCCTCGCCCGCCCCGAGGGGGCGGCCGCGGAGGCGGAGCGCGCGGTCCGCTCCGGTGCCGAGCGCGAGGGCCGGACCGTCCTCGCCCGGCTCGCCCTGGACCGCGGAGACCTCGACGAGGCCGAGCGCCTCGCCACGCCGCCCGGGCGAGAGCCGTCCGTCGCGGCTCGGGTCCGGGGGGCCGAGGTCCGCGCCTGGGTGGCGCTCTCTCGTGGGGACCCTGCCCGCGCGCGCGCCGAGCTTCACGCGGTGGCCCGCGGTCTGGACGCCGAGCCCGGGCTCGGCGCCCGGGTGGCGAGCATCGAGGGGTCGATCGCGCTTCGCGCCGGCGCCCACCTGGCCGCCCGAGCCGCCCAGCGCCGCGCGGTCGAGCTGGCCGACGACGCGGGCGAGCGGCACGCGGCGGCGGTCTACCGGGTCAACCTCGGGCTCGGCGAGGCGGCGGCCGGCGACCTCGGCGGCGCCCTCCGCCACCTCCGGGAGGGCGCGCGCCGCCTCGTGCTCCTCGGGCGGACGCGCTCGGCTGCGCGCGCGCTCTACAACCTCGGCGGCACCGCGGCGCTGGTCGGGGACGACGACCTCGCCCGGGATGCGCTCGGCCGCGCCCGGCAGGCGGGAGGCGACGACCCGGAGCTGGTCGGGCTGATCCTCGCGGCCGAAGCGGAGCTCGAGCTGCGCGCCGGGAAGCTCGACGCCGCGGACGCCCGTCTCCGCGATGCGCCGTCGACGCTCCCGGGGCCGGTCCGGGCGATCGTCGCGGCGCGGCGGGCCGCGGTGGCGGCGGTGCGAGGCGACCTGGCGCAGGCGGCGGCCTCGCTCCGGGTGGCGGCGGCCGAGGGCCCGCCCGACGCCGCGGCCGCCGCGGAGGTGGGGCTAGCCCGCGTCCGGGTCGCCCTCGCCTCGCCTGACGCGGGGCGGGCGCTCGCCGCAGCCCGGGCGCTCCTCGAGGAGACGGCGGGGGCCGCCTTCGAGGCCCGGCTCGAGGCGCTGCTGCTGGCGATGGAGGCGAGCGAGCGGGCCGGGCGCCCCGAGGAGGCGAGGGCCCACGCGGACGAGGCGCGGCGACGGCTGGACGAGGCGGCGTCCACGCTCCCCCCGGCAGCTCGCGGCCGGCTCCGGGAGCTCCCCGCCCACGCGCGGGCCCTTCGGGCGGGGTCGCCCACACCGGCCGCGCCAGCCGGGCGCGACGACACGTGGCGGGCCTTCGGGTCGTGGGCCGTCCGCATCACCCGGGAGACCCGGCCCCGCCGGCTGACCGGGCTCGTGGTGGACGCGGCGCTCGATCTGTCCGGGGCCGAGCGTGGGTTCCTCGCCACCCGCGCGGCGGATGGGAGCCTGCGGTGGCCGGCGGCTCGCGGCCTGGGGCGGAGCCTGGGCGCCGACCACCGGCCCAGCCTCTCCGTGCTGGACGCCGTGCTGGACGGGTCCGGGCCCCTGGTCACGGTCGAGGCGCGGGAGGACGCGCGGCTCCACGCTGCCGAGAGCGTGCACCGCCTGGCCCTCCGGTCCGTCCTCGCGGTCCCCCTGGTCCCCCCGGACGGAGGCGCCGCCGCGCTCTACCTGGACGACCGGGTGCGGGAGGGCGCCTTCGACGACGGGACGGTCGCGGTGATCCAGTCCCTGGCCGAGGTGGCCGCGACGGCCCTGGGGCGCGCGCAGCGCCTGCGGGAGGAACGGCTCCGGCGCCGCGCGCTGATCCGCCGACGGGACGCGCTGGAGGTCCAGGTCGATGCCCAGGCGGCCGAGCTCGCCGAGCTCCGGCGCGGGGCGGGTAGGCCCGCGTTCGCGCCGATCGTCGCCGAGAGCGCCGCCATGCGCCGCGTGCTCAGGTTGGTCGAGCGGGTCGCGCCGAGCTCCCTGCCCGTGCTCGTCACGGGGGCGAGCGGCACGGGCAAGGAGCTGATCGCCCGGGCCGTCGGGCGCGCCTCCAGCCGGGCGGACGGCCCCTTCATCAGCGAGAACTGCGGCGCGATCCCCGAGGCCCTCCTCGAGAGCACGCTCTTCGGCCACGTCCGGGGGGCGTTCACGGGCGCGGAGCGCGCGCGGAGGGGCCTGTTCGAGCTCGCCGATGGAGGGACGCTGTTCCTCGACGAAATCGGCGAGATGAGCGCGGCCATGCAGGCGAAGCTCCTCCGGGTCCTGCAGGACGGCGAGCTCCGGCCCGTCGGCGGCGAGCGCGCGAGGCAGGTCGACGTGCGTCTGGTCGCGGCGACCCATCGGGATCTGCCGGCCGAGGTCGAGCGGGGCACGTTCCGCGAGGACCTCTACTATCGGATCGCCGTGGTCCGGGTCGATCTGCCCCCGCTGCGGGAGCGGCCCGAGGACCTGGTGCCGCTCCTCACGCGCTTCCTCGACCGCTACGGCGGCGCCGAGCACCGGTTCTCCCCGGAGGCGCTGGCGTCGCTGCGGGCCTACCCCTGGCCGGGCAACGTGCGGCAGCTCGAGAACGAGGTCCGACGGACCGTCGCCCTGAGCGACGGGACGATCCTGCTCTCCCACCTCTCGCCGGAGGTGGCCGGACACGGCGCGCCAGCCCCCGCCCACCTCGACCTCAAGGCCCAGGTGGACGCCCTCGAGCGGCGGCTGATCGCGCTGGCGCTCGAGGAGACCGACGGCAACCAGACGCGGGCGGCGGAGCGCCTGGGGCTGAGCCGCTACGGTCTCGCCAAGATGATCAAGCGACTGGGAGTCGGGGTCCGGAGATGATCGACCGAGCGAACGCGAAGGAGAGCTGCGTGATCACCGGGGCCGGAGGCGGCCTCGGGCGGGACCTGGCGGAGCGCTTCGCGCGGCGCGGCTTTCGGGTGCTGTGCGCCGATGTCGACCTCGCCGCCGCTCGGGCGGCTGCGGATCGCGCGGGGCCCGAAGCGGTGGCGATGGCGCACGACGTCCGGGACCCGGCGGCCCACCGGGACGTCGCCGACGCCGCCCGGCGCCTCGGCCCCGTGCGGGTGTGGATCAACAACGCCGGGATCCTGCCCGTCGGTGCGCCCTGGGAGCAGGACCCGGAGGTGATCGAGCGCACCGTTCACGTCAACCTTCTTGGCGTGATCTACGGCGCCCAGGCCGCGGTGGAGGCGATGCGGGACCGCGGGGGGCTGCTGATCAACGTCGCCTCCATCTCGGCGATCGTCCCGGCGCCCGGCCTGGCCGTGTACGGCGGGACGAAGCACGCGGTCCTCGGCTTCTCGACCGGGCTCCAGGGCGACCTGCGCCGGGCGCGCATCCCGGTCGACGTCGCCGTGGTGTGCCCCGACGCGATGGAGACCGGGATGGTGCGTGCGGTCGCGCATCACGAGGCCTCGGACCTGCTCTACTCCGCCGGCGACCGGATGCTGACCACGGCCGAGGTGGCGGAGCGCGTCGTCGGCCTCGTGGACCGGCCGAAGCTCCTGACCGTGCTCCCCGCGGGCCGGGGGCTGCTCGCCCGCGCGCTCCAGCCCCTGCCCGCCCTGCAGCTCCGCCTGCTCGACCTGTTCCGTCCGGCCGGGCGAAGGACCCGGCGCCAGCGCGGCCTGGCGGGGAGCGAACGCGTCGAGGACTAGCAGCCGCCGAGCCGTGGTACCCAGCACGAGGGAGAAGCGATGGGACGGACACGGAGCGTGGAGTGGGCCCTCTCTCTGGCGGCGACGGGCCTCCTGGCGTGCGGGGGCGTGGCCGCGCCGGACGCGGGCCCGAGCGGTTCCCCCGCGTCGAGCGGCGACGACCGGGAGGCGGGCGAGGACGAGGGCGGCGAGGCGGAGGGTACGTGCACCGCGGACCGCGCCGGGCAGGTCGTGACCCTCACCACGGCCGACGGGGTCCGCCTCCAGGCGGACCTCTACGTCGAGGGGACGGCCGGCGGCCCGGCCGCGGCGCTGTTCCACATGGTGCCCCCGTCCAACGACCGGACGAACTACGGCCGCGCGTTCATCGACGCGCTCCTCGGGCAGGGCCTCAGCGTCCTCAACGTCGACCGGCGGGGGGCGGGGGCCTCGGAGGGCGTCGCGGTCGATGCCTACCGCGGGCCCAAGGGCAAGCTCGACGTGCGAGCGGCCGTCGAGCTCTTGCGCGGGCACCCCTGCGGCTTCGGTCGGCTCGGGCTCGTCGGGGCGTCCAACGGCACGACGTCCGTGCTCGACTACACGGTGGACGCCGCGGAGCGGGGCGCTCCGGGGCCCGACGGGCTCGTGTTCCTGACCGGCGGCTCCTACACCGAGAGCCAGAACGTTCTGCGCGACGCGCGCACGGCGCTCGCTCCCGTCCCGCTCCTGTTCGTCTACTCGACGGCCGAGCGCGAGTGGAGCGCGAGCTTCGAGGACGGGGCGCCCGCGGCCTGGCGCTTCCTCGAAGTGCCGAACGGTGCCCACGGAACCCGGATGTTCGAGGCGGTCCCCGACTCGGTCGACGACGTCGCCGCGTTCCTCGGGGAGCGCCTCCCGTGACGGTTCGACGCACGGCGCATCGGCTGCGCCACGCCGGCGCAAGCACTGCGTCGGTCCGGACCCTCCTGCCGGGGAGTCGCCGCTCGCGAGGGGGCATTCGACGCAGGCGCGAGGAACCGGCCGGGGCGCGCGTCGTGCTAGTCAGCACGCAAGTGCGGACCTGCGCGGGGTGGATCGGATGAATGCGGAGCGCCTCTCGGCCCTCGACGTCTCCTTCCTCGACCTGGAGACCCCGGGCGCCCACATGCAGATCGGCGCCCTGGCCACCGTGGAGGCGGAGCCGCTGCGGCGGCCGGACGGCGGCATCGACTTCGATCGGATCTCGCGCTTCGTCGCGGGGCTCCTCCCCCGCGTGCCGCGGTACCGGCAGCGCCTCGCGAGAGCTCCGGGCCTCGACCATCCCTACTGGGTCGACGACGAGCACTTCCGCCTCGCCTACCACGTCCGGCACACGGCCCTGCCACGCCCGGGCAGCCCGCGGCAGCTCAAGCGCCTCGCGGGGCGGGTGTTCAGCCAGAAGCTCGATCCGGAGCGTCCGCTCTGGGAGCTGTGGGTCGTCGAGGGGCTGGAGGGCGACCACTTCGGGCTGATCCTCAAGGCGCACCACAGCCTGGCGGACGGCGTGGCCGGGGCGGGCCTCTTGACGACGATGTTCACGTCGCCGGAGGACCCTCCCGACCGCTGGCGACCCCGGCCGGCCCCTCCCCGCGTGCGGCTGCTGGCCGAGGAGATCGGCCACCGCCTGACCGGGTGGCGTCAGGTTCCGCGCATCGTGCGCCGAGCCGTCGACGGGACGCGCGGGGGGCTGCACGCGGGCGCGGCCGCGGCGCTGCGGACGACCCGCGTCGGTCTGTCGTCCGCCGCGCCGACGCAGCTCAATCCCCGGCACGTGAGCCCCCACCGGCGCTTCGACGGCCTGGCCCTGCCGCTCGCCGAGGTGAAGGAGATCAAGGCGCGCCTGGGCGGCAAGCTGAACGACGCGGTGCTGACGATCGCGGCGGGGGGGATCGGACGCTACCTCCGCCGGCAGGGCATCGACGTGGCGAGGCTCGGGCCGTTCCGGGCGCTGTGCCCCGTCAACACCCGCGGCGACCGGGGCGGCCTCGGCAACCGCGTGGCGCTGATGTTCGCGACCCTGCCGCTGGGGGAGCGGGACCCGGTCGTCCGCCACGCCAAGGTGCGCGAGGAGACCTCCTACGCGAAGGGCGACGCCGGCTACGCCCGCGCGAGTGAGCTCTTCGAGGACGTGGCCGACGCGACCAGCCGGGCCCTGGTCACCGAGCTGATGCGCCTCGCGGTGAACCGGCGCGCCTTCAACGTGATCATCACGAACATCCCGGGCCCTCCCTTCGACCTCCACCTGCTCGGCTGCCGGCTGGCGACCATCCATCCGCAGGTCCCTCTCTACGAGAGTCAGGCCCTCGGGATCGCGCTCCTGAGCTACGCGGGGACCCTCTTCTGGGGGTTCAACGCGGACTGGAGCGTGGTGGGTGACCTCCACCTCCTGGTGGCCGACGTGCGGGCGAGCTTCGAGGAGGTGCGGGACGCTGCGCGCCGGTCCGCGGGGAGCGCGGAGGGCAGCACCCAGGAGCAGGCCGGGAGCTAGCGCTCGGCCAGGGCCTCGCCGCGCTAGCCGCCGTCCCGGCCGCCATCGAGGTCGCCGCCCGCGTCACCAGGCCCGGCGGCGTCGACGCGCGCGGCGGCGTCAACGGGCTCGCCCGCGTCACCGGGGCGGGCGGCGTCCACCGGCTCGCCCGCGCCTGCGTCGCGCGGGTCGCGCGAGAAGCACCGCTGCTCCACGCACACCCAGCCTGCGGGGCACGTGTCGTCGTCGGTGCAGCTGAAGAAGCCGTCGGGCAGGGTGGGCTGGCAGGCCGCGAGGAGGACGGCCGCGCCGAGGAGCAGGAGCGCGCGACGCGCGCAGGCGGGCCCCGGGGCAGCCATCAGAAGCGGACCCGGAGGTCGACGCGCGCCAGCCCGACCCGGACGTCGGGCCGGCCGCGCGCCTCGAGGTCCTCGTGGCGCACGCCGAGGGCGCCGTAGACCAGCCAGCTGAGCGCCCCCGCGGCCACGAAGGCTCCCGTGGCCAGAAGGACGCCGCCCACGATCGAGAACGTCTGGGAGCGCCGATAGGAGCCGCGGACGTCGAGCCAGGGCGTGCCTTCCGGGACCCGGGTCACCTCCCGGGCGTTGTTTCCGGCGAGGACGAAGAAGACGGGGCTCAGGGCCGCGAGGCCGGCGCCGACCGACAGGAACACCAGCGGCGGCACGGGATCGAAGGGCGCGCCCTCCTCAGCGGGCAGCGCCGGGGCGGGCGGCGTGGCGGCCTCTTCCCCGGGGTCCGGCGGCGACCTGGGCGCCTCGGCGTCGGGCTGCGCCCTCGCCGGTCGGCTCGGCGCCCCGGTCGCTGCGACCAAGAGGGCCCCCGTGATCAGCGCCACCCGCGCTCGTTGCCTCATGTCCTGGACGTCCCTCTCACCCGACCCCTCGCTCCCCGGTCGACCCTCCGCCCTCGCCGGTCGGCGGAGCCCTCCGGACGGGCAGCGTCACCCCAGATCGTGCCGATGGCCATCGATCACCTCGCGCACGGCGCCGGACGGCCCGCGGACGCGCACCGAGGGCTCGCCCGCGACGACCGTCCCGATGCGCGTCCCGGTCGACGGGTCGACCGCCGCGACCGGGGCGGTGAACAGGAGCTCGTAGTCCTCGCCGCCGCCCAGCGCGAGCGCGACGCCGTCGTGGCCGTGGGCCGCGGCGAGCGCCACGAGGTCGGGGTGGAGGGGGAGCGCGGCCTCCTCCACCTCCGCGCCGACGCCGCTCGCGCGGCACACGTGACCCAGGTCCCCGGCGAGGCCGTCCGAGATGTCGATCGCGGCGGTCGCGACGTCGACCAGCGCCGCGACGCGGTCGAAGCGTGGACGCGGTCGACGCCAGCGCGCGATGAAGGGACCGGCCCTCGGGTCGTCCTCCGCCCCCGCCTCGAGGAGGCGCCAGCCGAGCGCAGCGGAGCCTACCGTCCCCGTCACGAAGATCCCGTCGCCGACCCGCGCCCCCTCGCGACGCAGGCTGGCCCGCCCGAGCTCGCCGACCACGCTGAGGGTCAGCGACAGCTCCGCGCCTCCGGAGACGTTGCCGCCGACCACGGGGGCCGCGAAGGCCCGGCCAGCCTCCGCCACGCCGTCGACGATCGCGAGGGTCCCCTCCGGCCCGAGGTCGCGCGGCAGGATCAGGGACAGGAGGCCGACCGTCGGGGTCGCCCCCATCGCGGCCAGGTCGCTGAGCGCGCCCGCGTAGGTGCGGAAGCCGATGTCGGCGAAGCTCAGCCAGGCGCGGACGAAGTGCACCCCCTCGACGCCCACGTCCACGCTGAGCACGAGGGGACCTCGTCCCGCGTCCAGGATCGCGCCGTCGTCCCCGATGCCGAGCGTGATCGGCCCCTGCGGCTCTCCGAGGCGCCGGCGGATCCGGGCGATCAGCGCGAACTCGTCCACGTCGTCAGGGGCCCGGCTCGGGCTCCGGGATGGTGAAGGTGAAGGGCGTCCCCTGGCCGACGACGCTCCGCACGCCGATCGTGCCCCCGTGGGCCTCGACGAGGCGCTTGACGATCGAGAGGCCCAGGCCCGTGCCCCCGTGCTCCCGGGTGGAGCCGCCGTCGACCTGGTAGAAGGGGTCGAAGATCTTCTGGTGCTCCTCTGCCGGGATCCCCGGGCCCGAGTCCTGCACCTCGATGCGCAGAGCGCGCCGGGGGGCGGCCATCACGACCAGCCCGACGTCGTCCCGTGGCTCGCCCTGGCCGGGGGCCGGGACCTCCGTCGCCCGGAGCAGGACCCGGGCTCCCTCGGGGGAGAACTTCACCGCGTTCTCCACGAGGTTGAACAGCACCTGGCGGATGCGGACCGGGTCGGCGTCGAGGGGGGCGATCGGCACGGGCGTCTCCGCCTCGAGGCGGACGCTCTTCTTCGCCGCCTTCGGGGCGAGCGTCTTGACCACGTCCTCCATCAACGCCGCGGCGTCGACCGGCTCCCGGTGCAGCGCGAGGTTGCCCTGCTCGAGCTTGCCCAGGTCGAGCAGGCTCGTGATCAGCTGGAGCAGGTGGTCGCCCTTGCTGCGGATCGTCTCGAGGAACTCCTGCTGCTCCTCGTTCAGGTCTCCCGCCAGGCCCGAGGCGAGCATGTCGGAGTAGCCGAGGATCGACGTGAGGGGCGTGCGCAGCTCGTGGCTAACGGTCGCCAGGAAGTTCGACTTGAGCCGGTCCAGCTCCTTCAGCCGATCGAACGCCTGCTGGAGGCTGTCGTTCTTCTCCGCGAGCTCCCGGTAGCTCTCGCGGACCGAGGCCACGTGCATCTCGCTGGTGAGGAAGGCCCGGTGGCCGCTGAACAGGATCAGGTCGAGGATGCGGGTCAGGTGCTCGGCGAGGCGCTCGGCGGTCTCCTCCCGGACCCGGGGCATCTCCTCGCGCGCGGTCCGCGCCGCCTCCCCCTCGATGCCGGGGGCCACCGTGAGCAGCGACTCCGGCACCCGGCGTGTCTCGGCCGGGAGGTAGGGCCCGATGACGAAGCGGCCGAGGTTCCGGCCCTGGTACTCGATCGGCACCACCCGGTACACCGCCCCGGTGAAGCACGGGTGGATCAGGGTCGAGGTCTCGGGGCTCAGGCTCTTGACCTCGCCCACCAGCTTCGAGCAGGCGACCCGGCCCTCCGCGAACGCGTTGACGTAGGCGCAGACCTCGCGCGTCTCGTGGATGTCGGCCAACAGCGCGCCCTCCCGGCTGAAGACGCGGATCGGCAAGCTGAACAGGTCGAAGAAGGAGCGGCAGACGTCGCCGAGGGCGGTCTTGTCGACCACGTCCTCGAGGCGGGCGACGTCGGCGAAGGCCAGGTCCGCCTGGGGCCGTTCCTGGGTCACCGCTGCACCGTCCGCCGCGCGTCGATGCCCAGGTGGCGGCCCATCTCACGCAGGAGCTCGGTCGGCTCGACCGCGAACTTCTCGCTGAGCCGATGCTCCTTCTCGAGGTGCAGCCAGGTGCACTCGAGGAGGCCGAGCAGCGTCTCCTGCACGCCGATGCCGCGGAGCGCGACCGCCTTGTAGACCGGCTCCCGGCCGCGCGCCGCCAGCGCGTCGATCTCCTCGTCGGTGCGGATGTCCCGCAGGTCCCGCTTGTTGAACTGGATGACCAGCGGCATCGACACGGGATCGATGCCGTTCTCGGTCAGGTTCTGCCGGAGGTTGAGGAACGACGCGCTGTTCGCCTTGGTCTCGCTCCTCTGGGAGTCGGCGACGAACACGACCCCGTCGGCCCCCTGAAGGACGAGGCGCCGGGTCGCGTTGTGGATCACCTGACCGGGCACGGTGAACAGCTTCACCCGGACATGGAGCCCCTGGCCGACCGACACGCTGAGGGGAAGGAGATCGAAGAACAGCGTGCGGTCGTCCTTCGTCTCCAGCGTCATCAGGCGCCCCGCCACGTCGCTCGCCACCAGGCGGTGGATCGCGTGGAGGTTGGTCGTCTTCCCGCTGAGCGCTGGACCGTAGTAGACGAGCTTCACGGTCAGCTCGCGCGCCTTGAAGTCGAGCTGCACGTCAGAGCCCAATCGGCGGCGTTCGGCCGCGCCTGAGGCCTCTCGTCATACGGAGCCGAGGAGCGCCCATAGCACCGAGAGGATGATGCCTCCGCTGACCAGGAACGCCACGGCAACCAGGGCCGGGCGGTCCTTGCGGGGCGGCGGCGCTTTGGCGGCGTCGAGGCGGGCCAGCACGAGCGTGTGGAGGCGCTGGATCTGGCGCCCCGCCTCCTCCGCCCGCACGGTGCCCCGCTCCTGCTCGGCCCGGTAGAGGCGCCCCGCCTCGGGCAGCCGGTCCGTCTCGAGGGCCAGGGCCTGGAAGCGCCGGTGGCTGTCGGGGTCCTCCCATCGCTCGAGCAGGCGCTCCCAGGCCTTCGCCATCGGGTCGGGATCGCCGCGGTCCGCCTCGGCCATCCTCCCGAGGATAGCAGCGTCGCCGGGCCGGCAGGGCTGGCCGCGCCGCCAACGCGGTTGGCAGGCCCCCCCGGGGCCGCGCTTCCGTGGAGGAAACACTGAACGTTTGAGTGGGGTCAGATGTCGCCGTTCTCCGTGACTGAGGCCACCGATCCCACCACCGCCCACCGTGGGTGAATCCTTGCGCGTTCTCGGTCAGTTAGCGTGAGATGAGGAGGTTGACACCCCGGCGTTGGCTCCGTACTTTCGCGTCAGAGTGGTAAGAGGTGGTAAGAAGTGCCTAACGTGCGGCCACGCGCCGCACGGCCGCTCGCGGCAAGGGAGCGCCGGTGTTTCGGGGCCAGTACGAGCACGCCATCGACGGGAAGGGCCGCACGTCCGTGCCGTCGGGCTTCCGGTCGGTCCTCGCCGACCGGGAGGGCGGCGAGCGTCTGGTGCTCACCACGGGCCTCGAGGCGTGCCTGGTCGTCTACCCGATGGCCGAGTGGGTCGCCTTCGAGGAGCGCCTGTCCCGCCTTCCTCGCTTCGACCGTTCCGTTCAGCGCATCCGGCGCATCTACGTCTCGAGCGCGATCGAGCTCGAGATGGATCGCCTCGGCCGAATCCTGATCCCCGCGAACCTCCGCCGGCACGCTGGCCTCGAGCGCCAGGCGCTCTGGGCCGGCATGGGCGACTACGTCGAGCTCTGGTCCAAGGCGCGCTTCGATGCGCTCCGGGAGGAGGTGCTCTCGGACCCGGCTCAGCGGGCGGAGATGGAGGAGCGGCTGGCGGAGCTCGGGCTATGAGCGCCGGCGCGGCGTCCTTCGGGCACACGCCGGTCCTCCTGGGCGAGGTCCTCTCCGTCCTCGCGCCGGCCTCGGGCGGGGTGTACCTCGACGCGACGGTCGGCGGCGGCGGTCACGCGGAGGCGATCCTCGAGCGGAGCGCGCCCGCGGGGCGCCTGATCGGCATCGACCGGGACGCCGCCGCCGTCGCCGCGACCCGCGTCCGCCTCGCGCCCTTCGAGGGGCGCGTCACCCTGGTTCACGGGCGCTTCGGGGACGTCGAAGCCCAGCTCGCCGCGCTCGGGGTAGCGCGGGTCGGGGGGCTGGTGGCCGATCTCGGCGTCAGCTCCCCCCAGCTCGACGACCCGGGGCGCGGGTTCTCCTTTCGGGAGGCGGGCCCCCTCGACATGCGGATGGACCCGAGCCGCGGTCGCACGGCCCTCGACGTCCTGGGCACCCTGGCCGAGCGGGAGCTCGCCGACCTCCTCTACGCCTACGGCGAGGAGCGTCGGTCCCGCCCGATCGCCCGCTCGATCCATCGCGCCCTCGCGGCCGGCCAGCTCGAGACCACGGAGGACCTCCGGCGCGCCGTCGTCCGCGTGACCGGTCCTCGCCGGGGAGGGATCGACCCCGCGACCCGGACGTTCCAGGCGCTGCGCCTCGCGGTCAACGAGGAGCTCGAGGAGCTCGATGCGCTCCTGGCCGCGCTCCCGGCGGTGCTCGAGGATGGCGGCGTCGCCGCGCTGATCAGCTTCCACTCCCTCGAGGATCGGAAGGTCAAGCGCGCGTTCCGGGGGACCCCCGCGCTCCTGCCCCTGACCAAGAAGCCGGTGGTCGCCGGGGACGAGGAGCGCGGGCGCAACCCGCGGGCCCGGAGCGCCAAGCTCCGCGCTGCGGTCCGCCGCCCGCGCACGGAGGCGCCATGACCGCCCGCTTTCTCGTCCTCTGGAGCGTGGCCGTGCTCGCCGCCGCCGCGGCCTTCGTCGCCCACGTCGCGCTCCGTCACCACACGGTGGAGCTCGGGTACGACGTCGGTCGGGCGCGACAGGTCCAGCGCAGGCTCCTCGAGCAGCGGCGGCTCCTCGCGATCGAGGCGGCGACCCTGCGGCAGGCCGAGCGGATCGAGACCGTGGCCCGAGGCACACTGGGGATGGACCTTCCCCGCCCGGAGCGGGTGATCCCGATGAGCTCCTCGGGACGCACGGCGGGGCCCTCGGCGGGGAGAGTGCGGTGAGCCCCGCCCGCCCCCTCGACGGCCGGGGCCGCCGGGCCTGGATCCGGGCGCGTGGCGGGATCCTCGCCCTCCTCCTGATGCTCGGCGTCGTCCTCGTCGCCCGGCGCGGCTGGGAGCTCGCCGTTCAGCAAGGGCCCGCCCTCCGCTCCATGGCGGTCGCCCAGCACGAGCGTCAGATCCGGCTGTCGCCTCGGCGCGGCACGATCTACGACCGGCACGGCGCGGAGCTCGCCGTCAGCGTCGACGTCGAGAGCGTGTTCGCCAACCCGAGGCAGCTCCGGCACGCGGGGGTCGACCCCGACGCGGCCGCGGCGCGCCTCGGCGCGG
This sequence comes from Sandaracinaceae bacterium, assembly GCA_050331215.1. GTDB lineage: Bacteria > Myxococcota_A > Polyangia > Polyangiales > Sandaracinaceae > JBHJHB01. The sequence continues at coordinate 31,389 of JBHJHB010000162.1, forward strand.
TCCTCGGCGTCGACCGGGAACGGATCGCCCGCCGCCTCCGTTCCGATCGCTACTTCGTGTGGGTCGAACGGCAGGTCTCGCCGATCGAGGCGGACGCGATCGAGGCGCTCGGGATCCCGGGCGTCCAGCTCACGAACGAGGCCCGCCGCTTCTACCCCAACCAGGAGCTAGCGGCGCATCTCCTGGGCTTCGCCGACATCGACGGCGTGGGCATCGAGGGGCTGGAGCTCTCCCTCGAGGAGACGCTCCGGGGCAGCGTCGAGCCGGTTCAGGCGGTGCGCGACCGGCGGGGGCGGATCGTGTTCAGCCGCCAGCTCCTCGACCACCGGGCGGTCCAGGGCGACGACGTGGTGCTCACGATCGACAAGACCCTGCAGCACATCGCGGAGCGCGAGCTGGCCCTCGCGGTCCGGACCTTCGAGGCGCAGGCCGGCAGCCTGGTGATGATGGATCCGCGAAACGGCGAGATCCTGGTCATGGCCAACGTGCCGACGTTCAACCCCAACGAGCCGGGCCGCTACCCGGCCAGCCACCGGCGCAACCGCGCCGTGACGGACCGCTTCGAGCCCGGCTCGACCGTGAAGCCCTTCACGCTCGCGGCGGCGTTCGCGTTGGGGGCGGTCCGGCCCGACCAGCCGATCGACTGCGAGCGCGGCCAGATGATGATCGGCGAGGACGACCGGGTCCGCGACACCCACCGCTTCGGGATCCTCACCCCGGCCGAGATCCTCGCCCACTCCTCCAACATCGGCGCGGCCAAGATCGGCGGGCGGGTCGGTCGGCGGCGCCTGTACCGCGCGTTCCGGCGCTTCGGCTTCGGGGAGGCCACGGGGCTGCCGCTGCCCGGCGAGACCGGCGGCATCCTCCGTCACTACCGGCGCTGGTACGAGCTCGACCTCGCGTCGGTCAGCTTCGGGCAGGGGATGAGCGTCACCACGGTGCAGCTCGCCGCGGCGATGAGCGCGATCGCCAACGGAGGCCGCCTGATGGAGCCTCGGCTGGTGCGCCGCACGGTCGATCCGCGCGCCGAGGTGGCCGAGGAGACTCTCCCGAGGACGCGGCGTCAGGTGATCCCGCGGGCGACGGCGCGGCTGATCGGCGAGATGATGACCGCGGTGACCGGCGACGGCGGGACGGGCGAGGAGGCAGCGATCGAGGGGTACCTGGTCGCAGGCAAGACCGGGACCGCCCAGAAGGCGGACTACGTCCACGGGGGGTACGCGCCGAACCGCTACCTCGCGTCGTTCGTCGGGTTCGCGCCCGCCCTCGAGCCGCGCCTGGTCATCGCGGTCGTGCTCGACGAGCCCGCGATCGACCACTACGGCGGCACCGTCGCGGCGCCCGTGTTCCGCCGCGTCTGCCAGGCCGCCCTGCGCCACCTCGGGGTCCCCGGGGAGGGGGGCGGGACCGCGCTGGGGCGGCTGGTCGAGGAGCGCGCCGAGGCGGTCGCGCCGGGCCGGGACGCCGCGACGCCGCCCCCCTCCGCGGGGGCGGCGGCCACAC
>JBHJHB010000163.1:0-25941 GCA_050331215.1 Sandaracinaceae bacterium
CCCCTCCCCCCCCTTCGGCCCCCCCCCCCCTTTCTTGCCCCCCCCCCCCGGCCCCCCCCTGCCGGGGGGTGGCCGGGGGCGGCTCCCCCCTGGGGGGTTGTGGGGCCCCTCGGGGCCCCCGCGAGGGGGCCCCGAATCCAGGCTCCCCGCGGGGCGAGGCGTCGGGTTTGGGTCTAGATTCCCGGCCTGGTGCGGCCGGAGGTTCAACGGAAGCTCGACGCCCTGCCCCAGGCGCCCGGGGTCTACGTGTTCCGGGACGGGGCGGGCGACGTCCTCTACGTGGGCAAGGCCCGCAACCTGAGGAGCCGGGTTCGAAGTTACTTCAACCCCGGGACGACCGACGGGCGCCTGTTCGTCGCCACCCTGGAGCGGGACCTCGGGGACCTCGAGACGTTCGTGGTGGGCAACGCCAAGGAGGCGGCTCTCCTCGAGAACGAGCTGATCAAGGACCACCAGCCCCGGCACAACGTCAAGCTGAGGGACGACAAGGACTTCCTGTCCCTGAAGCTCGACCCGACCGAAGGGTGGCCCCGGCTGAGGGTCGTGCGGCGCCCGAAGGCCGACGGCGCGCGCTACTTCGGGCCCTACGACTCGGCCACGGCGGCGCGCCAGACCCTCCGCATCGTCAACCGCTACTTCACGCTCCGGACCTGCAAGGACACGGACTTCCGGTCCCGCGTGCGACCGTGCCTCCAGTACCAGATCAAGCGCTGCCCGGCGCCGTGCGTCCTCGACGTCGATCGGGACCGCTACATGGCGCAGGTCGACCTGGTCGGGCTGTTCCTCGACGGACGCCACGACGAGCTGGTCGAGGACCTCACGGCCAGGATGAACGGCGCCGCCGACGCGCAGGAGTACGAGCTGGCCGCGACCTACCGGGACCAGCTCCGGGCGGTGGACCGGGCCCGGTCGCGCCAGCGCATCGCGCGGGTCGAGGACATCGACCAGGACGTGATCGGGGTCCACCGGGAGGCCGGCCTGGCGGAGGTCGCGCTCCTCAAGATCCGGCGCGGCCACCTCACGGGCGTGCGTACGTTCGAGCTGAAGGGCTCGGCCCTCCCCGACGACGAGCTCCTGTCGAGCTTCGTCAGCGAGTACTACCGGCGAGGCGCCACGGTTCCGGACGAGGTGCTCCTGCCCCTCGCGGTGGAGGCCGGCGAAGGCCTCGAGGGATGGCTGGCCGAGCTGCGCGGCGAGCGCGTCAGGGTGCTGGTGCCCCAGCGCGGCCCGAAGCGGCGCCTGACGGAGATGGCGCGCGAGAACGCGGAGCACGCGTACCGCGAGAAGGCGCGCGCCCAGGAGGACCTGGAGGAGCGGCTCGCGGAGCTCCAGCGGACGCTGCGGCTCCCGGGGCTGCCGCGCCGGATCGAGTGCGTCGACGTCAGCCACACCGGTGGCACGGAGACCGTGGCCGCGATGACCGCGATGACGGACGGGGAGCTGGACCGGTCCCGCTACCGGAGCTTCAAGGTGCGCGGCGCGACGGAGGGCGACGACTACGCGGCGATGTACGAGGTGCTCGCCCGTCGCTTCCGGCGGGGCCGCGACCGGGAGGCCGGGTGGGAGCTGCCGGACCTCCTCGTGGTGGACGGCGGCAAGGGCCAGCTCAACGTCGCCCTGGCCGCGCTGCAGGACCTGGGCGTCGCGGGCCTCCCCGCGGTCGGCCTCGCCAAGGAGCGACAGAACGCGGCGGGCGAGGTGAGCGACGAGCGCGTGTTCCTCCCCGGGCAGAAGAACGCCGTCGCGCTCAAGGCGCGGAGCGCCTCGCGCTACTTCCTCGCGCAGCTCCGGGACGAGGCGCATCGGTCGTCGAACCTCCTGCGCAAGCGGCTCTCGAAGAAGAAGCGCCTGCGGAGCGGCCTCGACGACGTGCCCGGGGTCGGCCCGAAGACCCGCGCGAAGCTGCTCAGGGCGCTGGGGTCCCTCAAGAGCGTCAAGGCCGCCAGCCTCGACGAGCTGCGCAAGGCGGGGGCGTCGCGCGCCCAGGCGGAGGCGATCCGCCGGGCGTTCCACGGGACCGACGCGCCGAGCACGGCCGACGCGGAACGCGACGCGCTCGACAACGCCTTCGCGGACGTCAGCGGCTAGAGCCCGTGCTCAGCCGGCATTCACGAGGACGAAGGCGCGCACCTCGAAGCTCTCGCGCGGCGCGGCGCCGGCCGGCGTGTCCGGCAGCTGGAACGCGCTGTGGGGCGTGAAGCGCGCCCGGCCATCGTCCGAGCTGTCCCAGCCCTTCAGCAGAAGAACCTCGTCGCGCGTCATGCGTGGTGCGTAGTACCAGCGCTGCCCCGGCGCGTGGCGGAGCAGGTAGATCTCGCCGGTCCGTCCCGGGAAGCGCTGGTCGGTCGCGATCAGATCGGCGGGCGCGATCGACGAGGCGTCCGCGACCGCGAGCGGCGCGCGCTCCACGGGGCCGCGGATCGGACGCCACACGTTGACCTGGAGGATCCGACCGCCGGCCTCGAGGTGGGACCGGGCCCGCTCCTCGCCGAGCACCTGAGCCGCCCGCTTCGGTCCGCTGGCGACCGTGTAGTCGACGTGGACCCGGGTCGCGGGCCCGCGGGACCCGTCCGGGTTGGAAGCGCCCTGTGCCGCGTCGCTGCGGCGCGTGACATCGAAGGTCACGACCTCCGTCGCCCCCAGGCACGCGCGGAGGAGCTCCTCGACCTCCGGACGGTACACCCGGTCGACCTGCGCGTCGTCGTGGAGGTCCTCGACGGCACTCGGCGCCCGGTGGAGCTCGAAGCCCTCGCGGTCGACGGACGGCTTCGGGTGTCGGACCCGCAGGTCATGTACGCGGACGGACCGGGCCTCGCTCTCGAAGAGGTACTTCGGCCGACCTCCGTTCAGCGCTGCGCTGAGGAAGGCGGGCTTGCGGTCGGCCGGGGGCCGGATGAAGCAGAGCTCGGTCGAAACGCTCGTCGGGGCGTCCTTCGCGGTGTCGAGTGCGGGCATGCAGAGGCTCCTCGAGCCGGCAGCGCACGAGGCGGGGCGGGCCCGCGCTCGCTATGCGTCTCGCGCCAGGGCGGCGAAAGCCCCCGCACCGGCCCCGGCCCGACGGCATGTGTCACGCCTCACGTCCCGCGGAGCGCCTCGGGGACCGGCTTGCCCTTCGCGCGGCACCAGTCGGCGTAGGGCGGCACCGGCTCCTTCAGCGTGTAGAGCATCCAGAAGGCCCCGAAGTCGCCGAGCCACTTGAACCGCTTCGTCAGCGCCTTCTCCCGCGCCCAGTAGTCGTCCATCGAGCGCAGCCAGCCGAGCACGCTCCCGTGCTCGTCCTCGAGGTCGACGAAGGTCGCGGCGTTCTTCACGATGCCGCGCACCTTGTTCTTCGACCGGATCACGTCGTCCCGGCCGAGGATCCGCTGGATGCTCTCCTCGTCGTAGCGGGCGACCGCGGCTGGCTCGAAGCCTTCGAAGGCCTCGCAGATCGCTGGCCACTTCCGGTCGACGACTCTCCACGAGAGCCCGGCGTTGAACACGGCGCGGGCGAGCGTCTCGAAGACGTCCCGCGAGGTCTCGGCTTCGATCTGGCGCGGCTCGCCGGTCGGGTGGGGGGCGTAGTCGTGGGGCATCGGCAGGCTCCATCCGGTGGGTCGAGGGTACCGCTCCTCGTGCTCATCGTTCCGCCCCGGGTGCGGTTGCGGGCTCGCTCGCGGCCGGCAGCCAGACCACCATCCGCGCTCCGCGCTCCGGGCGGTTCTCGGCGCGGAGCTGGCCGCCCAGCCCCTCGACGATCGTCAGGCTCACAGCCAGCCCGAGCCCGCTCCCCTTGCCCGGCGCCTTCGTGGTCACGAAGGGCTCGAACAGGTGCGGCAGCACCTCCTCCGGGATCCCGGGGCCGTCGTCCTCGATGGCGAGCTCGACGCCGTCTCGCCGCTCGGCCCCCGCGGGGTCGCTGACCGATCGGCCGGCGTCCGCCCCAGGGAGGCGAGCGCCACGACCGGGCGCGGCGGCCGCGGCCCGGCGCGCCGTGACCCGGATCTCGCCGCGGCCCTCCAGCGCGTCGGCCGCGTTGATCAGCAGGTTCACGACGACCTGCCGCAGCCGGTCCGCCGAGCCGCGCGCGGCCGGGAGGCCCTCCTCCAGCTGGCGGACGATCCGGAGATCCCGGACGTCCTTCTGCGGCCGGAGCAGCGCGAGGGCGTCGTCGATCACGCGCGCGACGTCGGCCCGGGCGTCGTCCCCGTCGCGCCCTGCGTCCTCGCCCCGCGCGAAGGCGAGGAGCTCGGCGATCGTGCGGTGGATCCGTTCGGCCTCGGCGCTCGCCCGGCCGACGAAGTCCCGGCGCTCGTCCCCCGGCAGCTCCTCGTCGATGGCCAGGTCGAGGAGGCCCCGGATCGCCGAGAGCGGGTTGCCGATCTCGTGCGCGACGCCCGCCGCCAGGCGGCCGACGGACGCGAGCTTCTCGCTCCGGACGAGGGAGTCCTGGGTCGCGCGGAGCTCCGCCGTGGTCCGGGTGAGCTCATCGAGGCGATCGACGAGCGCCTCCCGCTCCTTGCGCAGCGCGGCCTCCATCGCGTTGAAGGAGCGCGCGAGGCGCACCAGCTCCGCGGCGCCCCGGGTCGGGACGCGGACCGCCGCCCCTCGGGCGAGGCGCTCCGACGCCTCCGTCAGCACCTCGACGGGCCGCACGATCAGGCGCGTCAGCAGGAGGTACGTGAGCAGCAGCAGGAACGCGCCGGTCAGCGCGCCATACAGGAACACCAGGCCGGAGAGGGCTCGCGCCGCCGGCGGCGCCCGCTGCGGGAGCCACAGCGTGAGGCGTCGGGACCCGCGCTCCACGGCCAGGGCCTGGGCGCCGCTCGGCGTGCCCCACCGGGCGACGTCGCCCCCGTCCACCTGGAGGGCCGCCCCCTCGAGGGCCGGGCCCGCCACGAGAGCCTCGAGGGTCGAGGCCAGCGCCCGCTCATCGACCACGTCGACCAGCGCCTCGGCCATCGCCCGCGCCGTGCGGCGCCGATCGAGCGCGAGCGCTCGCTCTCCGAGCTGCGTCGTGACGAGCCCGAGCAGGGTGATCGAGAGCGCGAAGCTGAGACCGAGGGCGGCCAGGACGAGGAGCCGGAGGCCCAGCCCCGCCCCGTCCGGCGGCCGGCCGAACAGCGCGCGGGCGGGAACCCGCTCGAGGCTCTCCGGGCTGCGCGGGGCTGCGCCGTGGTCGTCGGCCACCACGGGGGGCGTAGCAGGCGGGCCGCGGCGCGGCAGGGAAGCGGCCCCGGAGGGGACCCCCCGGGGGTGGTGGTGGATACGGGGGCTATCGGCCCGAGCCCGCCTCCGGTTGCCCCCGATCGGGCTCAGACCCTCGCGCGGCCGTGCCGCCGGGCGAGCGGCGCGAGCAGGTCGAGGGCGGCCCCGATGTGGGCCTCCCGGCTCATGGTCTCGAGGCTCCAGGGCATGCGCCAGGACCAGTTGTGGGCCCCGACGCTGTTCGGCACGTTGATCCGACCGCGCAGCCCGAAGGCATCCTGGATCGGGATCAGCGCGAGGTTGGAGGGGCTCGCGTAGACGGCGGTCAACAGCCCCCGGTGCACGTCAGGGGTAAAGCCCGCGCACCGGTCCGGCGACACCGCCGCCAGGGACGGCAGACCCAGGAAGGGCTCACGACCCTCGGGCGGCAGGGTGTCCCACCACGCCGAGAGGGTGTCCGTGTCGTGCGTCCCCGTCGTGGCGATCGTCGCCGGTGGCCAGTCCGCCGGGTCGACGGCACCGTCCCGGACCTCCCACCGGAGCACCTTGAAGCCGTAGATCCCCTGCTCCAGCAGGGAGGTCCGTACGAAGTCCGGCACGTCCCCGAGGTCCTCGGCGGTGAGCGCGATGCCCTCGGCGGCCATCGCCGCGAGCACCGCCTCGCCCTGGGCGCGCTGCGCGGCCTCCTTCGCGGGGGCAAAGAACGGCTTCTTGGTCCTGTCGATCGGCCGGGTGTAGGTCCGGTAGAGACCCACGACATGATCGACCCGCACGAGGTCGAAGGCCTCGGCGGCCCGTCGCGCCCGGGCGCGGAACGGGGCGTACGCCTCCGCCGCCAGGCGGTCCCAGTCGTAGGGCGGCAGGCCCCAGTCCTGACCGTCGTCGCTGAAGGCGTCGGGCGGAGCCCCGACCGTCGCGTCGAAGCGGTAGCGGTCCGGGTGCGCCCAGACATCCACGGAGTCCTCGGCGGTGAGGAACGGCTCGTCGCCGCCGAGCAGGATGCCGCGCGCGCGCAGGGCCTCGGCCGCGCGCTGGAGCTGCTGCGACGCGAGCCACTGCAGGTAGGCGCGGTAGCCGATCGCGTCCGCGTAGGTCCGTGTCGCCTCCTTCAGGGCCACGGGATCGCGATCCCGCAGCGGCGCCGGCCATCCGCGCCAGCCCGTCGGGTGGGCCGCCCGGAGCGCGCGGAACAACGCGTACTCATCGAGCCAGGAGCGCTGGGCCGCCCGGAACGACGCGAACGCGCTCCGCCGCTCCACGTCGGCCTCCTCCCGGAACCGGACCCAGCACGCCCGGAGCCAGCGCTCCTTGAGGCCGCGCACCAGAGGGGCCCGCACCGGGAAGCTCCCCCGGGCCTCCGCCAGCATGGCGCGATCCTCGCTGGACAGGGCGCCCCGGCCGCCGAGGTCCGCGAACTCCTCGACCGCCTCGAGGCGCAGGAGGATCGGATCGATCGCGAAGGCGCTGAGCGGCGAGTAGGGGCTCTCCTGGCCCGGGGTCGGCTCGAGGAGCGGCAGGACCGACACGACGCGGGCTTCGGCCCGCTCCAGCATCGGGGCGAGCCCCTCGAGATCGAGGAGCTCCCCGACCCCCCAGTCGCTGTCGGTGCGGAGGGCGGTCACGGGCAGGACGATCCCGGCGAGTCGGCGGGCGATCGGCGAGGAAACGGCGGACGGCATCGCCGCCGGAGCCTATCCCAACTGGGGACCCTTCCTCAGGCTCTACAGCGCAGCGCGGAGCCGATGGAGCGCCTTCAGCGTGAGCAGGTTGCGGAGGTTCTGGCCGAAGCGGAGGCCCTCCGCGTTGAACTCGCAGCCGTAGGCTCGGCCGCCGCGCACCGGCGCGCTCGGGTGGACGCCGTCCGACGAGAGCCCCCGCTGCGGCAGGCGGCGGAACGCCGTGTGCAGGTCGATCAGCGGCAGGTGCCTGGCCGACGCGAGCTCCGCCAGGACCGCGTTCCAGCGCGGGACGAGCGCGTCGGCGGCGGGGTCGTCGTTCCGCGGCGGCAGCGTGTACAGGACGGGGAGGACCCCGCGACGCAGCAGCCCGTCCACGAGCCGGGTCATCCGGCTGCGGAAGCGGCCGAGGCCATCCTCCTCGACGCCGTTGGCGCCGAAGAGCACCAGAGCGAACCGAGGCGACAGGTCGGCCAGCTCGGCGTAGAGCGGCGGTGGCGAGCCCCGCAGCACCTGGGCGACCCGCCAACCCACCCCCGCCGCTCGGCTCTCGCGCCGGAAGGAGTCGGCGCCGAGGACCCGGGCGCCGCGGAAGGCCTGGAGCGTCGGGCGGAGGCCGTCGTAGCCGCCGAGATCGACCTCCTCGGGGTCCGAGAGGCAGGCCATGAACGTGCGCGCCACGGTGGCGCTATCGCCGACCTTCATGAACCGGTCGGCCCGGCGCGACGGCACCTGCTCGGCGATCGCGCGCAGGTGGGCGAGGACGTCCTCGTCGAGGCGCAGGACCTCATCGGGCACGACGCCCCTCGCCGGAGCGCCGGCGCCCGCGGCGCCGTCGTCGGGGGTCGCGGAGGCGAGGGCGGCAGCGGAGGTAAGGCCGAGGGCGCAGGCCAGCCCACAAAGAGATCGCTTGACCTTCATGCGCGCATGTGATCTGGCGAGCAGCCCCCGGTCAAGAAAGGGGACGGCGCCGGCCGGGGCCCCCCTCGTGGCGCCGCGCGTGGGCGGGACGTTATGCTGGCGCCGTGATCCCCTCGGGACGACCGTCGACACTCGTCGGGCGCGTCGTCGCCGGGCGCTACCGGATCGTGGAGCGCCTCGGCCAGGGCGGGATCGGGCGCGTCTACCGGGCGGAGCAGCTCGGCCTCGACCGCGCCTGCGCGGTCAAGGTCATCCGGCCGGAGCGGCGGACCGACCCCGTGATCGTCCAGCGCTTCGTCCGGGAGGCGCGGGCTGCGGGGCGGATCTCGAGCCCCCACGTGGTCACGCTCTACGACTGCGGCTGGGACGACGACGACCTCTACATCGCCATGGAGCTCCTGGTCGGCCAGAGCCTCCGGGAGCGGCTCGACGGGGGCCCCGCCCTGAACCCGGAGGACGCCCTGAGCGTCGCGGTGGCGATCGCGCGGGGCCTCGGCGCCGCCCACCAGGCGGGCGTGCTCCACCGCGACCTGAAGCCAGCGAACGTGTTCCTGTGCACCTCGGGGGCGGTCAAGGTGCTCGACTTCGGCGTCGCGAAGCTGCTCCACGAAGACTCTCCCCGCCCGCTGACCGACGCCCGCCGCGTGCTCGGCACCCCCGTCTACATGAGCCCCGAGGCCGCTCGGAGCCGCCCGGTGGGGCCGCCGGCGGACTTCTACGCGCTCGGGGTGATCCTGTTCGAGCTCCTGGTCGGCGCGCCGCCGTTCCGCACCGGGGACCCGTTCGAGACGATGCGGGCCCACGCGCAGATCCCCGCGCCGCCGCTCCGGCAGGCCGCGCCTTGGCTCCACGTGCCCGACGAGCTCGGCACGCTGGTCGCCGACCTCCTCGCCAAGGACCCGGAGGCGAGGCCCGACGCCGGAGCGATCCTCGACCGCCTGGGGACGGTTCAGGAGCGCTGGGAGCTCGACCTCACCGAGCTCTCCGTCCAGGACGACCGCAACGGCGGCGAGGCCCGGGCCGGCGACGAAGAGGATCCGACCGAGGTGCGGCCGATGCCCCCCTTCGACGCGGAGGAGGACTCCGTGACCGGCCTCGCGCCCCCGCCCTGGCACCTCTACGACGCCGACGAGAGCACGCCGGAGTCGCTGCCGATCTCGGTCCGTCCCTCCTCGAGCAGCCTCCGCTCCGCGGGCCTGCTGAGCTGGCTGGCGGCACTCCCGACCTGGATGACCGCGCTGGCGGCGCTCGTCGTGGGGGCCGTCGTGTTCGTCGCGATCCTGGTCGTCCGGCGCTGGCTGACGTGAGGCCGGGGTCCTACTCGGCGCTCTTCTTCTCGGCGTCGCGGGCCAGCTCGTCGTCGAGGTCGCCGTTCTTGGCCTTGTCCACCCAGCGCCGCACCTCCCGGTCGATCACGTCGATCGCCTTGCCCTTGAACGGGCGCAGCAGGAAGGGGACCTCGACGTCGACGTAGATCAGCGGCCCCTCGATCTCGAGGCTGCCCCGCGTCGTCACGGCGAGCGCGGTGAAGGAGAAGCTCCCGACGTCCGGGTTCATCCACTCGAAGGTCGGCTGGAAGTCGGCGAAGCGCTCGCGGTAGCCGTCCATCGCGTGGTTGATGGCGTGCCGGGCAAGCTCGGGCTCGAGCCCATGGCGAATCTCGTGCTTGATGCCCATGAGACTCCAGCTCTAGACCCTCGCCCCACCCCTGCGCAAGGCAGGGCCGCGGAGAGCCTCCTCCGGAGACGGCGTGCGCGGCGCCCCTACGCTGCACCCTGCCGCTTCTTGGGGCGGCGGTTCGTCTCGAGGATCTTCTTGCGCAGGCGCAGGGCGTCCGGCGTGACCTCGAGCAGCTCGTCCCGGTCGACGAACTCGAGGCCCCCCTCCAGCGTGACGGCTCGAGGTGGGCTGAGGATCACGTTGTCGTCCTTCTTCGCGGCCCGGACGTTGGTCAGCTTCTTCTCGCGCGAGACGTTGACGTCGAGGGCGTTCTCGCGGTTGTGCTCGCCGACGACCATCCCCTCGTAGACCGTCACCCCGGGCTCGATGAAGAGCACCCCGCGGGGCTGGAGGTGGAACAGGGCGTAGGGCGTGGCCACGCCCTTGCGGTCGGCGACGATCGCGCCGTTGGGCCGCCGCAGAAGGGGGCCCGCGTAAGGCTCCCAGCCGTCGAAGAGCGTGTTCAGGAGGCCCGTGCCCCGGGTCTCGCTGAGGAACTGGGTGCGGAAGCCGATCAGGCCGCGCGACGGGACCCGGAACTCGAGCCGGGCGCGCCCGTAGCCCAGGTTGCTCATCTTGACCATCTGACCGCGGCGGTTGCCGAGGTTCGTCGTCACGGCCCCGACGTACTCCTCGGGGACGTCGATCACCGCCCGCTCGACCGGCTCGTGGTCCGCGCCGTCGATCGACTTCACCACGACCTCCGGCATCCCGACCGCGACCTCGTAGCCCTCCCGGCGCATCGTCTCGAGGAGGACCGCGATCATCAGCTCGCCTCGGCCGTACACGGTGAAGGTGTCGGGCGAGTCGGTCGGCTCGAAGCGCATCGCGAGGTTGCGCCGGGCCTCCCGCTCCAGGCGCTCCTTGAGGTGGCGGCTCGTCACCCACTTCCCGCTCAGGCCCGCGAGGGGAGATGTGTTGACGTGCATCGTGACCTTGAGGGTCGGCTCCTCGACCCGGATCCGCGCCAACGCCTCCGGCTGGTCGGGGTCGGCCAGCGTGTCGCCGATCTGGACGTTCTCGAGGCCCGCCACCGCGCAGATGTCGCCGGCCGAGGCCCCCTGCTCCATCGGCACGCGGCGGTTGGCCTCGTAGCCGTAGACCCGGCCGAGGCGCTCGGCCTTCGGCCCCTCCTCGGCGAGGCGCGCCACGCTCTGGCCCTCGGCGAGGCGCCCCCGCACGACGCGGCCGATCGCGAGGCGACCGACGTACTCGTCGTGCTGGATGTCGTTGACGATCATCTGGAGCGGGGCCTCGGCGTCGCCGCTCGGCGGGGGGACCGCCTCGAGGAGGGTGTCGAAGAGCGGCGTCAGGTCGGTGCCCTCGTCCTCGAGGTCCCGCTTCGCGATCCCGTCCTTGCCGATCGCGTAGAGCGTCGGGAACTCCGCCTGCTCGTCGGAGGCCTCCAGCTCGCAGAACAGGTCGAAGACCTCGTCCAGCACCTCCTGGGGGCGCGCGTCCTGACGGTCGATCTTGTTGATGACCACCAGGATCGGCATGCCGAGCTCGATCGCTTTGGACAGCACGAAGCGCGTTTGAGGCAGGGGGCCCTCCGCGGCGTCGACGAGGAGGAGCGCCCCGTCGGCCATCCGCAGCGTGCGCTCCACCTCGCCGCCGAAGTCGGCGTGCCCCGGGGTGTCGATGATGTTGACCTTCACGTCGCCGATGCGGACGGAGGCCTGCTTGGCGAGGATCGTGATGCCGCGCTCGCGCTCCAGGTCGTTCGAGTCCATGACCCGGTCCTGGACGGCCGCCTTCTCGTGGAAGGCGCCGGTCTGGCGGAGCATCGCGTCGACCAGGGTCGTCTTGCCGTGGTCGACGTGGGCGATGATCGCGACGTTGCGGAGGTCTTGGCGGTGATGCTCGGCCATGATGATCGGCCCGCGGTCTGACATGGAGGTAGGTCCCGGGCAACGGGCGCTGGTAGACTCGCCCCTCGATGGGAAAGGGTGACGGTGCCGGGCGCCTCCTCGCCGGCCGCTACCAGCTCGTAGAGAAGGCGGGCGAGGGGGGTATGGCCACCGTGTGGCGCGCTCTGACCCGCGGCGCCGCCGGCTTCCACCGCCCCGTCGCGATCAAGCGCATCAAGCGTGGCGTCGCCTCCGACCCCGCCTTCGTCCGGATGTTCGTGGAGGAGGCCCGCGTGGGCGCGGACCTCGATCACCCCAACGTCGTCCAGATCCACGACTTCGGCGTGGACGAGTCCGAGCAGCACTACCTGGTGATGGAGTGGGTGGAGGGCGTCGACCTCGGCCGCTGGTCACGGAGCTACGTCAAGGCCGGTTGGCACGCCCCGTGGCATCTGGTGGCGGCGATGGGCATCGAGGCCCTGCAGGGCCTGTACGCGGCCCACACGCGCTTCGACGTCTACGGCCGCCCCGCGCCCACCTACCACCGTGACGTGGCCCCCGGGAACGTCCTCCTGGGCTCGAACGGCGTGGTGAAGCTGGCCGACTTCGGCCTCGCGCGGGCGATGGACCGGGCTCGGGTGACCCAGCCGGACATCCTCAAGGGGAAGCTGGCCTACCTGGCGCCGGAGCTGATCGAGGACGCCCCGGCCAGCCCTCAATCGGACATCTTCGGCCTCGGCGTCGTGCTCTGGGAGGTCTTCGCTGGCCGGAAGCTGTTCCGCGCCCGCAACGACATCGAGACCTTGGAGCGGGTGTCCAAGGCCGAGGTGCCGTCCCTCGCGGCCCTGCGGCCGGACCTCCCGCCGGAGCTCGTGGCGGTGGTCCACCGGGCGCTGGCCCGGCACCCCGACCTGCGCTGGGACTCGGCGCGCCAGATGGCCCGCGCCCTCGCCGCGATCCTCCGTACCGTGGCCGAGCCGACCGACGGCCCGGTCCTCGGCGAGAGCGTGGCGCTCGCGCGCAAGCGCCTCGGGCTTCGGCCACGGAACCGCGCGCCGGAGGCGCTGCGGCAGAGCACGCCGCCCCCGCCGCCCCCAGCTCCCCACGCGATGACGCGGGCGGGGAGGAAGTAGGTCGGCTCCAGCGGATCTCGCGCGAGCTGGGCGGACGAGCCGGACGTCAGGGAGGCGGCAGCGGCAGCGGCGGCGCCCGCCGCTCGAGGGGCGGGCCCAGGCGGATGACCGTGGTGGGGAGTGCCTTCACACCCTCGTGTCGTCGGGGCAGCGGTGGGTTTCCAACCGACGTGGGCCGGAACCGGGGGCGGGGGAGATGGACCCCCCGGGGGTGGTGGTTGGATACGGGGGCTATCGGCCCGAGCCGCCTCTCGGTTGCGCCCGATCCTCGCGTTTCCGCGTGAATCCAGGTGACCTGGACGTATCGATCGGGGACACTGTCCGCACGATGCGCTGTGCTTTCTCCTTGTCCGTCGCCCTCGGCCTCCTGGTGGTGCTCGGCGGCTGCGACACGCGGACCCAGGTTCGGATCGACCTCGGGGTCGATGGCGGCCTCCTCGGCCCCGACGGGAGCGTGATCCTTCCCGACGGCAGCGTCGGCGACATGGACATGCCCGAGGACGCCTTCGTCCCGACCGTGGACGGCGGCCCGATGTGCGGCGACGGCATCCTGCAGCCCGGCGAGGGGTGCGACGACGGGAACACGCGGAGCGGCGATGGCTGCTCGTCGGACTGCGTCACGGAGGAGGGCTTCCGCTGCCGGGTCCCCGGCCAGCCGTGCCGGCGGATCGAGTGCGGGGACGGCTTCGTCGAGGCCCCGGAGGTCTGCGACGACGGCAACGACGACTCGGGCGACGGCTGCACGAGGGACTGCCGCGCGATCGAGGCGGGCTACGTATGTCCCGTGCCGGGCGTCGCCTGCCGCGCCGAGGCCTGCGGCGATGGCATCCTGGCCGGCCTGGAGGCCTGCGACGACGGCGGCACCGAGCCGGGCGACGGCTGCGATGCGGCCTGCGCGCTGGAGGACGGCTTCTTCTGCCCCGTGCCGGACATGCCGTGCCAGCCCACCGTGTGCGGCGACGGCCTCGCCCAGGGCACGGAGCAGTGCGACGACGGGAACCTCCGCCCCTACGACGGCTGCGACCCGCAGTGCCGCAACGAGCCGAGCTGCGAGGGCGGCGTGTGCACCCCGGTCTGTGGCGACGGCGTCATCCTGCCGACCACGGACGAGGAGTGCGACGACGGCAACCTGATCGACGGAGACGGCTGCTCGTCGACATGCCGGCAGGAGGAGGGGTTCACCTGCGTCCTCGAGGACGTGCCTCTGCCCGAGGTGCTGAGCCTGCCGGTGGTGTACCGGGACTTCCGAGGCCAGATGGTCGATGACAGCGGCCCGCGCCACCCGGACTTCGACGACCGCCAGGGCACCGACATCGAGTTCGGCATGGTGCTCGACGACCTCGACCCCGTGGACGACGTCCCCCAGTGGAGCGGCGACGTCGTGGGCGGCGCGGGCAGCGCGAGCGAGGCGGACTTCGACGAGTGGTACCGGGACGGCGCGCGCAACCGGGTCGTCGTCGACACCCTGGACCTCGACCGCCTGATGGGCACGGAGGTGTTCCGCTTCGCGAGCGGCGACTTCTTCCCGCTGAACGACCGCGGCTGGGACGCGCCCGGGTCCCCGGCGCCCGAGCGCGGGGCCGGCACGAACAACTACAGCTTCACGACCGAGATCCGCTACTGGTTCCAGTTCGAGGGCAACGAGCGCCTCGACTTCACGGGCGACGACGACCTCTGGGTCTTCGTCGACGACTTCCTCTGCCTCGACGTCGGCGGCCTGCACCCCCCGGTCAGCGCGACGATGGACCTGGGCGACCCCTCGAACGAGCTCGATCCGGTGCAGCGCGCGATCGTTCAGGCCTGCGTCGACCGCCTCACGGTCGGCCGCGTCTACGAGGTCGCCGTGTTCCACGCCGAGCGTCGCGTCGTTCAGTCGAACTTCCGCCTCACCCTGGCCGACTTCGTCACCCAGGTCTCGATGTGCGCCGACCGCTGCGGCGACGGGGAGGTCAGCCGCTTCGAGCTCTGCGACGACGGTGAGGACGGCAACACCGGCGAGTACGGGGCCTGCGGCGCCGACTGCCTCTCACGGGGCCCGTTCTGCGGCGACAGCACGGTCCAGAGCCCACAGGAGGAATGCGACGACGGCCTCGACAACTCGGGCGGCTACGACGCCTGCAACCCGGACTGCACGCTCGGCCCGCGCTGCGGCGACGGCACCCGCCAGCGCCCCCAGGAGCAGTGCGACGAGGGCGACGACAACGGCGTCCCCGGCAGCGGCTGCACGGCGGACTGCCGGAACGAGATCGGCTGAGGGCGTCGGGCCTACGCCGCCGACGGCGAGCCGGCCGGCGGCCCACGCGACGACGCGGGAGCGGCGCAAGGAGGGGGGCACGCCGGAGGCGGCCCCGGCCCCTCCCCTCAGCCGACGTCGATCGTCACCTTCCCGACGTGCTCCCCGCTCGCCAGGTGCTCGAGCGCCTGCGGGAGCTCCTCGAAGGGGAAGGACCGGTCGAGCACCGGGCGCAGCTCCCGCGCTTCGAAGGCCCCGAGCATGCGCTCGAAGGTCCCACGGCTCCCGACGATCACCCCCTGCACGCGGATCGCGTTCATCAGGATCCGCGTCAGCGGCACCGGCCCGACCGCGCCGGCGAGCACGCCGATCACGCTGATCGTCCCCCCGGGCCGGATCGCCCTCAGGCTCTCGTCGAAGGTGCCTGCTCCGCCCACCTCGACGATGTGGTCCACGCCGCCGCGCTCCTCGACGTAGCCCTTCGCGACCTTCCCCCAGCTCGGGTCGGACCGGTAGTTGATCGTGCGCCACGCGCCGAGCTCCCGGAGGCGCTCGAGCTTGTCGTCCCGGCTGGAGGTGGCGATCACGCGCGCCCCCGAGGCGTGGGCGAGCTGGAGGGCGAACATGCTCACGCCGCCCGAGCCCTGCGTCAGCACGACCTCGCCGGCGTGGACGTCACCGAGCTCGAACAGGGCGTTCCACGCGGTCACCGCCGCACAGGGGAGCGTCGCGGCCTCCCGGTCGCTCAGGTAGGCGGGCATCCGGACGAGGCCGTCGGCGTCGAACACGCGGGCCTCCGCCGCGACCCCGTCCCCCGGCGAGCCGAGGCTCGTCCGGAGGCGCTCCCGGTCCGGCGGACCGTCGATCCATCCCTGGCAGAAGGCCGGGCAGACCCGGTCTCCCTCCTTCACTCGCCGCACGCCCGGCCCGACCGCCTCGACCACGCCGACGGCGTCCGAGAGCGGAACGAGCGGGAGCGGCTGCCGCGGATTGTACTGTCCCTCCACGACGAGGTGATCCCGGTAGTTGAGGCTCAGCGCGCTCATGCGCACGCGCGCCTCGCCGGGACCCGGGTCCGGGACCTCCCGCTCCTCGAGGGCGAGGTGACCTCGGCCGAAGCCGCCGTCCAGTCGCCAGGCCCGCGCCGACGTCGTCACCAGAGCCACCCCGTCACGGCGAGGCCGGCGCCGCGGTCCGTGCCGAAGGGGGCGACCGACACGGGCGGCAGCTCCGGCGCTCCCCGGGGCTCCGGCCTCCGGCCGCCGGCGTAGTGCAGGAGGTAGGGCATCAGGTAGCCCGCCAGGAAGCCCGCCGCGACCCCGGCCAGGACATCCGACAGGTAGTTGTTGTCGGCCATGATCCTCAGGAACCCCACGGTCGTCGCCGCGGCCATGCCGGTCAAGCAGGTGCCGATGTCGGCCCACTTCGCCCCGAACAGGTCGAGGACGTCGTGGTGGAGGCAGATCAGGCTGGCGCCCGTGAAGGACGCGGAGACGTGGCCGCTGTAGAAGCTCTCCGCCTCGCCCTGGGCATCGCAGCGCGGGTCGTCGGGGTCCGGGTCCTCCCGGCACGCACGCCGGCCCGGCGCTTCGCGGCGGGCCAGGATCTTCACCATCAGCACGGCCGCGTAGTTGATCACCAGGGCCTCGGCGCTGATCAGCGCGAGCTGCCACGCGACGTCCCACGCGCCCTCGGCGAGGCCGGCCACGATCAGGCTGTCGACCACGATCGGCCACGCGACGAGGACGCCGGTGATGATGCTCGAGGCGAGGGCGGCGTCGCTCCGGGACCCGGGGCTGTCGAGCCGCAGGACGTCCCGCGGGCCGTCGTCGAACGGCCCAGCACCCACCCAGAGCGCCTCGCTGGTGGTGGGAAGCACCTCCCGGAGGATCGCCACCGCGCCGAAGCCCAGCGTGAGGACCAGCTCGTCGAACTCGTAGCGCGGCCAGTCCTCGCGCCAAACCAGGCGAGGGTGGGGCTCGGCGTCGGGGCCGACGCGCCCGGACATCCCCGGCAGGACCCCGGCGATGCCCACCACCACGTCCTCGCCGCGCACGTCGTCCGGGTCCCGGGTCCGACGCGACGACTCGAAGGGGCTCGGTCCGGACGGGGCCATGGGCGCCTCGCCCGGCACCGCTCCGCCCGGCTCGTCGGGCGGGACCTCGGGCACCGGGTCGTCGACGTCGCCCTCGGCGGACGCGGCGCCGCCGACGCCTGCGGCCCCGCCGCTGGGGGCGTCGTCGCCCGCCGCCGCCTCGTTGGCGCGCCCATCGACTGCGCCCGCGGCCGGTGCCGCGGCGTCGGGGCGCGCGTCGCCCTCGCGCGGCGCGACGTCGCTCGGGCCGCCCTCCCCCGCCTCGAGCGCATCGCCCTCCGGCTGGGCCTCGGCGGCCATGGGCGCGACCGCACCCGACCCCAGCGCGGCGACCGCGCTCGCGATCACGACCCACGGCCGGAGGCCGTGGCGAGGAGCGCGGGGACCCGTGGGCATCGCGGCGAGGATAGCGCGCACGAGGGGCGCGGCGGGCCGACGCGCCCGCGGGAGCCGGAACGAACGATGGGCATGGGAGGCCGCGCAGCTCCGCGCGTTCCAGGTGCGCTTCGCGAATCGACACCGGCGTCATCGAGGCCCGGGTCCGGCACCGCGCGGGGCAGGGCGGGACGCTCGCCGGGCCGCGGGCGGCGGCCAGAGGGTCGGGCGCGGCGGCGGTAGGACGCGGTGCGCCCGCGCACGGGGCCGCGGCCAGGGTCGGGCGCGGCCCGGGCGAGACGACGCTCGCCGCGTGCGGGGCGTGGTGCGGCCTGTACTCTCGGGCGGTGACCCGCTACGGCTTCCGCTTCCGACGCATCGGGCGCTCGCTGAGCCGGGGCGAGCTGATGCGCTCGAGCGTCGACCCCCTCGACGGGCTGACCGACCAGGAGCTCCTCGACAAGAACGCGGGCCGCCGCTTCCTCGACTTCTACGGCGACGAGGGGCTCCGGCAGGCGCTCGAGGCCTACGGGTTCCTCGACGCGCTGAGGCGACGGGGCTGGGACGACTTCACGATCGAGACCGTCGCCCAGGACGAGCGCCACACCCTGATCCTGAGCGGCGTCGACGCCGGCGGGGGCGAGCCCGAGCGGCTGCTCGAGCTCGTGGTCCGGCGGGATCGGCTGCGGCTCGAGCCGTGGTCGGCGGAGCTCGAGGAGGACTGGGCGATCCTCGGCCGGCGGGGCTGGGAGGTCCTGACGGTCGACTGGCTGACCCTCCGCAACCCGAAGCGCACGTTCACGGAGGACCGGCCCCGCCTCCCGGGCCAGGACGCGCCGGGGCTCGGGGTCGGCGAGCAGGTGCTCGAGCTGCTCTACCGGATCGTCGACCGGCTGCGCCTCGACGGCCTCCTGACGGTCGCGGAGCACTTCCACAACGCGGTCCTCTACGCCCGGGAGCTCCCCTTCGCCGACCCGTCGTGCGGGGGGCGCTTCCACGCCCTCGAGGACCTGCTGCTGCACCGGGAGGGGCTTTCCTTCGCCCAGAGCGCGTGGGCGGTGGCCTGGGGCTACGTCCTCGACGAGGCGGACTGCGCGGTCCGCTGGCGGGGCGAGGCGATGGTCCACGCGACGGACCGCCAGCTCCGGGACTACCTGCAGTCCCAGACCTACCGGGACGTGCTCGAGCGGACCTCGAACGGCCTCCGGTACCGGCTCCACCGGAGCGCCTTCGACGAGCACTGGGCGGAGAAGGCCGAAGCGCTGCTGGCCCCGCCCGCCAGCCCGGACGATTCGTAGGACGGCGCCGCGCGGGCGGGGCGCCGCGTCCGGACGTTGAAGGGGGACCGGCGGGCGCCCATCCTCGCGCCATGACGGAGCGACGGTGGGGGCGGCGAGCCCTGGTCGGGGCGGGCGCGGCGGTGGCGATGGGCGCCGCGTGGCCCCTGAGCCGGTGGCTGCTCGCCGAGACGCCGCCTCCCCTGGAGGTCGAGGCGACGCGCACGCTGCGGCCCGACCCGGCCGGCGTGCTCGACCTCCTCGAGGGCTTCTCCTATCGGGTCGTGCAGCGCGCTGGGGACACGATGAGCGACGGCCTCCCGGTCCCGCCCCGCGCCGACGGGATGGCCTGCTTCGCGCGCCCCGAGGGCTGGGTGCTGATGCGCAACCACGAGCTTCCGTCGGGCCTCGCGGCTCGGCTCTACGGTGGCCCGGCCCCGGGGCCGGCGTACGTGCCAACGGCGGCGGGCAGCGTCACCCGCCTCGTGCTCGATCCGGACACCCTCGCCGTCCGGCGCAGCCACCTGGCCCTGAGCGGCACCGCGGTCAACTGCGCGGGCGGAGCCACGCCCTGGGGCTGGGTGAGCTGCGAGGAGACCGAGGAGGAAGGGCACGGCTACGCGTTCCTGGTCGATCCGGCCCACGACGGCCTCGCGCCGCCCCGCCGCCTGGACGCCTACGGCCGCTTCGCGCACGAGGCGGTGGTCCTGACGCCCGGCAGCCACGTCGCCTACCTGACCGAGGACCGGGGGGACGGGGCGCTCTACCGGTTCGTGCCCGCCGACCCGGCCGAGCCCTTCGGGCAGGGCCGCCTTCAGGCGCTGTCGACGGCCGGCGCGCGGGATGGCGCGGACACCTCCGGCGACCGCGCGGGCGCACGCCGGGAGGTGAGCTGGGTGGACGTCCGCCAGCAGACCGGGACGCCGCTCCGGGCGACCGCGCGGGACCGCGGCGCCCTGACCTTCGCGCGGGGCGAGGGCATCTGCCGCGTGGAGGACGCCGTCGTCTTCTGCGCGACGAGCGGCGGGCCGATCGGGGCGGGGCAGATCTTCCGGCTGACGGACGAGGGCGAGGGCGGCACCCTCGAGGTGCTGGCCGCGAGCGAGGACCGGGGCCAGCTCGACATGCCGGACAACATCACGAGCGGGCCGGGCGGCCTGGTCCTGTTCGCCGAGGACGGCGGCGGCCGGGACTTCCTGCGGCTGATCCGCGGCGACGGCGAGGTGCTGACCTTCGCCCGGAACGCCCTGAGCGAGAGCGAGCTCTGCGGCCCGTGCTTCGCTCCGGACGGCCGGACGCTGTTCATCAACCTCCAGGAGGACGGCCTGACGCTCGCGGTCCGGGGCCCCTTCGCAGACCTGGCCCGGGCCGCCTAACCCGCTACTCTTCGCCCTTCGACGACGGGAGGCGGAGCGTTGGTGGACGTGCTGGTTGGCGTGGTGATGGGCTCGACCTCGGACTGGAGCTCGATGCGCCTGGCCGTGGAGCTGCTCGACGAGCTGGGCGTGCCCTACGAGACGCGCGTCGTCTCCGCCCACCGCACCCCCGACCTGCTGTTCTCCTACGCGGAGGAGGCGGAGGGGCGGGGCCTCGAGGTGATCATCGCCGGCGCGGGCGGCGCTGCGCATTTGCCGGGCATGCTCGCCAGCAAGACCGCGCTGCCGGTGCTCGGGGTCCCGATCCGCTCGAAGGCGCTGTCGGGCCTGGACTCCCTCCTCAGCATCGCGCAGATGCCGGGCGGGGTCCCGGTGGGGACCCTGGCGATCGGCGACGCGGGCGCCAAGAACGCCGCCCTCCTCGCCTGCACCATCCTCGGGGGCAAGCACCCGGAGCTCCGGGAGGCCTACCGGGCCTTCCGCGCCACCCAGACCGCGGCCGTGCTGGCGAAGGCGGACCCGCGGGGGGCGTGAGGTGCGGATCGGGATCCTCGGGGGCGGCCAGCTCGGCCGGATGCTCGCCCTCGCGGGCCACCCCCTCGGGCACACTTTCGTGGTCCTCTCGCCCGACCCCGAGGCGCCGGCCTTCGTCGCGGCGGAGCCGATCGTCGCCGGCTACGAGGACCCCGAGGCGCTCGCGGACCTCGCCGCGCGCTGCGACGTCGTGACGTACGAGTTCGAGAACGTGCCCGCGGCCGCCACCGACCGCCTGCTCGCGCTCGGCGCCACCGTGCGGCCGGGTCCGGAGGCGCTCCGCGTGAGCTCGGACCGGCGCCTCGAGAAGGAGCTGTTCGGCCGCCTCGGCATCCCGACCGTCCCCTTCGCGGTGATCGACAGCGGCGCCGACCTCGACGGCGCCCTCTCCGCCGTGGGGCTGCCGGCGGTGCTCAAGACCCGCCGCTTCGGGTACGACGGCAAGGGCCAGCGGATGGTCCGCCAGGCCGAGGAGGCTGCCCCGGCGTTCGCCTCCCTCGACGGGCGGCCCTCGATCCTCGAGGGCTATTGCGCCTTCGAGCGGGAGCTGAGCATCGTGGCGGCCCGCGGCCCTGGCGGCGCGATGGCCTGCTATCCCCTCGTCGAGAACCGTCACGTGGACGGTGTCCTCCGGGAGACGGACGCTCCTGCTCCGCGCGTATCCTCGGCCCAGCAGGCGCTGGCGGAACGCTATGCTCGCGACCTCGGCGCAGCGCTCGACGGCTACGTCGGGGTCCTCGCGCTCGAGCTGTTCGAACGGGAGGGGGAGCTCCTGGCCAACGAGATGGCACCTCGCGTCCACAACAGCGGTCACTGGAGCCTCGACGGCGCGGAGACGAGCCAGTTCGAGAACCACCTGCGTGCGATCACGGGGGCGCCCCTCGGCTCGACCGCCCTGCGCGGCGTCACCCGGATGGTCAACGTGATCGGCGACCCGCCGGAGCCCGGGCGGGTGCTCGCGGTCCCGGGGGCTCACCTCCACCTCTACGGCAAGGCCCCGCGCCCCGGTCGCAAGCTGGGGCACGTGAACGTGAACGCCAGCGACCCTTCTTCGCTGAGCGAGCGCGCGCAGGCCCTGGCCGACGTGGAGGCGGGGCGATGAGCGACGCTCGCCTCAACAGCGCGGCGGCGAGTCGGAACTGGCAGCCGATCCTCGAGGTCCTCCAGGACGTGCTCCCTAGCCGCGGCAAGGTCCTGGAAGTCGGCGCGGGCACGGGTGTCCATGGCGCCTACTTCGCCCCTGCCCTGCGCGGAATCGAGTGGATGCCCACCGACATCGACCCGCGAGCTCTCGCGAGCATCGAGGCGTGGCGGGCGCAGGTTCGGAGCCCCAACCTGCGCCCCGCCCACGCCCTCGACGTGCGGGAGCCGAGGTGGCCGGTCGGCAAGGTGGACGCCGTGTTCGCGGCCAACGTCCTCCACATCACCGCGTGGGAGTGCACCCTCGCGCTCCTGGCGGGCGCCGGTCGGGTATTGAAGGCCGGAGGCCGGCTCGTGCTCTACGGCCCCTTCGGTCGCGACGGGGCGATGGCGCCGAGCAACGCGGCGTTCGACCAGAGCCTCCGGGCACGCGACCCCTCCTGGGGCGTGCGCCACGTCGAGGACATCGAGCGGGAAGCCCGGGCCCACGGCCTGTCCCTCCAGCGCGTCGTCGAGATGCCCGCGAACAACCTCACCCTCGTGCTCGTGAAGGGCGATTGAGCCCGCGCCCGTCGCGCTGGGTCGCCCGCCGGAGCGGTGCGGGTACATTGTCGCCAGCCATGCGACGACGGCTGCTCCGCTCGATCTCCGTGCCGATCGTCCTCGCATCGACCGCCGTGCCCCTGGCGATCGCGCTCCTCATCGGCTGGACGCTCATCTTCGCGCAGAACCTGACCCGCGGAGAGGCGCTCGCGCAGAACGTGTGGCTCCTCGTCCTCGGCGTGATCTCCTTCGTCGTGATCACCAGCGTGCTCGTGATGTTTGCCGTCTTCCTGGCCCGGGAGATGATCGAGGTCCGACGGCAGGACAGCTTCATCGACTCCGTGACCCACGAGCTGCGAAGCCCGCTCGCCTCGCTGAAGCTCGCCCTCCAGACGCTGCAGCGCGAGCAGGTGGACGAGGCCCAGCGGGACGGGCTCCGAGACATGATGCTCCGGGATGTGGATCGCCTGAGCGCGTTCATCGAGGACGTGATCCAGGCGAGCCGGATCGCCCACCAGCGTCGCCGGACCGACGTCACGCTGACCCGGGTGCGGCTGGTCGACATGCTCGCGGACTGCGCTCAGGGCGTGACCTTCCAGCACCACGCGGAACCCCCGGCGGTGTGCGTCGAGGTCGATCCGCCGGACCTGGAGGTCACCACGGACCGGCTCGCGCTCCAGGTGGTGATCCGGAACCTGATCGACAACGCCGTGAAGTACTCCGAGCCTCCGGCCCGGGTCCGCGTGCGAGCCCACCTCGACGAAGGCGGTGGCCTCGTCGTCGAGGTCGAAGACAACGGCATCGGCATCCCCAGGAAAGACCTTCGGCGCGTCTTCCACCGTTTCTACCGCGTGCCCGAGGACAGCGTGAGGCGCCGGAAGGGCACCGGCCTCGGGCTCTTCGTCGTGTCCGCGCTGGTCCGCAACCTCGGCGGCCGCGTCGAGGCGATCAGCGAGGGGATAGGCACAGGCACCCTGATGCGGGTACGAGTCCCCGGTGGCCCACCAGCGTCCCCCGCCCTCTAGCCCCTCCGCGGACGGTGCTCATCCGCGCCTGCTCCTGGTGGAGGACGAGGAGCACCTCGCGGCCGGCCTCCAGCTGAACCTGGAGCTCGACGGCTACGACGTGGTGGTGGCCGGCTCGGCGCGAGAGGCAGGCGAGCAGCTGCTCCAGGGCCCCTTCGACGCGATCGTGCTCGACGTCATGCTACCGGACATGGACGGCTTCACGCTCTGCCGCCGGCTTCGCACGTCCGGCGACTACACGCCGGTCATCATGCTCACCGCCCGCGGCGCGGCCGACGACCGGGTACGTGGGCTCGAGAGCGGTGCGGACGACTACCTCGTCAAGCCCTTCGAGCTCGACGAGCTCCGAGCCCGCGTCCGAAGCCTCCTTCGCCGCCGAACGTGGGAGCGCAAGGACGAACCGGCGACCGCCAGCACGGCACGCTTCGGCCGGGCGACGGTCGACTTCGACGCCCACCAGGTCGAGGTGGACGGCCGGGAGGTCGGCCTCACACGCCTCGAGCTCGACCTGCTGCGCTACTTCGTGGCCAACCCGGGCCGCGTCCTGAGCCGCAAGGAGCTGCTGGAGCAGGTCTGGCATCTGCGCAGCACCTCGACCCGTACCGTCGACAACTTCATGTCCCGCCTCCGCCGCCACTTCGAGGCCGACCCGTCCCGGCCGCGCCACTTCCTGTCGGTGCGGGGAGCGGGCTACAAGTTCGTCCCGTAGACCGCCGACGGCAAACCGCGCCGGAGGCGCGACCAGAAGGTCGTGAATCGTGGCGTGCTATTTGCACGGCTTGGGAATTACCAAGCCGTGACATTCGCTGACCGAACGGTGACACGTTCTGACCGAACGATGACCAGCGCCTCGCGCTCCTGACCGTACCTTCCGAGCCATGAGCAGCGCACCGAATGCCCTCCCGACCGCGGTTGGCCGCGAGGCCGACCGATCCACGTCGTCGGAGACCCGCCACGACTACCGCTTCTGGACGATGTGGCCGTGGGTGCTGATCCACCTGCTGCCGCTCCTGGCGATCTTCACCGGCGTCACCTGGCAGGCGGTCGCCGTCTGCGCCGTCCTCTTCTGGTTCCGGCTCTTCATGGTCACGAGCGTCTATCACCGCTACTTCAGCCACCGGACCTACAAGACGAGCCGGGTGTTCCAGTTCATCCTCGCCTTCTTCGCGGAGACCACGGTGCAGCGGGGCGTGCTCTGGTGGGCCGCCCATCACCGCGCCCACCACCTCTACTCGGATACCGAGCGGGACATCCACTCGCCCGAGCAGGATGGGTTCTGGCACGCCCACGCGGGCTGGCTCTGGGTCCCCGCCAACACGCGGACGCAGTACCACCGCATCAAGGACTTCGCGAAGTACCCGGAGCTCGTCTTCCTCGACCGCTACTACCTGATTCCCCCGATCGTGATGGGGACGACGGTGTGGCTCCTGTTCGGGTGGTCCGGTCTGCTGATCGGCTTTTTCCTGAGCACGGTGCTGCTCTGGCACACCACCTACGTGATCAACAGCCTCTGCCACGTGTGGGGCTCGCGGCGCTACGACACCTCGGACACGAGCCGGAACAACCTCTGGCTCGCGCTCCTGACCATGGGTGAGGGCTGGCACAACAACCACCACCACTACATGAACAGCTGCCGCCAGGGCTTCTACTGGTGGGAGGTCGACTTCACCTACTATGGCCTCAAGGTGCTGAGCTGGCTCGGCCTGGTCTGGGACATCAAGGAACCGCCGCCTCGCGTGCTCGAGGCCGGGCGGGAGGCGGACCGGACCGGGCGCCTCGCGCCCAGCTCGGGGTCGAACGCGCCCAGCTCCGGGTCGACGCAGGTGGCGTGAGGCCCAGCGGCGCTCGCTGGTACGGGAGGTGCTTTCAGTCCGGGGCATGACCCCGGACGGGAACCCGAGCGCGGAGGCCCTCGCCGCGCTCTCTCAGCTCGCCGCGGCCGAGGATGTCGGCGCGGCGCGCCACGCGCTGCGGGCCGCGCGGAGCGCGCTTGGCCCGTCCGCCGAAGCGTACGCGCCCTTCCTCGAGCAGCTGTGCCAGCGGGCCGCGGAGCTGGCCCGACTGCGCCACCTCGCGGGCTGTGACGAGCTGACCGGCCTCGCCAACCGGCGGACGTTCCGTCAGGCGCTTGACCGCGAGCTGGCGAGATTCCGACGCACTGGCGACCTGCCCTCCGTGGTCCTCCTCGATCTCGACGGGCTCAAGGAGATCAACGACCGGCACGGCCACGCTCGGGGCGACGAGGCGATCGAGCGGGTCTCGGGGACGCTGACGGCGACGGTCCGGGCGACCGACCTCGCGGCTCGGATCGGAGGCGACGAGTTTGCCGTGCTGCTGCCGGCGACGGATGCCTTCCAGGCGATGAGGGCCGGCGAGCGGGTCCGGGCCGCGGTGGAAGCCCAGCGGGTGGCGGGCGTCGCGCTACGGATCAGCATCGGGGTGGCGACGGCAACGGAGGTCGTGGGCGCCGACCACCTTCTCGCCCAGGCCGACCAGCGTCTCTACGGCGACAAGGCCCGGCGGCGGAAGCAGACCGACGCGGCGGCCTAGCTGTCTCCCTCGGCCGCGCTCGGCCGCCATCCCCGTGGGACGGTACGGAGTGCGACCCATTCGGCCCAGGCTTATCAAGCATTACGGGCCGCCATCCCCGTGGGACGGTACGGAGTGCGACCCATTCGGCCCAGGCTTATCAAGCATGACTTCCCCCAAACTGGGACCTCGGCGGCCTCTCGTCGGCGGCGGTCCCGCCGCCGTCCGCCGCCACCTCGCCGATTCCGGGCCCCTGAACCACACCTGAAGCACAGCCTCGGCGTCCGGCATGGCCCGTGCCCCGCGCCGAAGGGTGGGTCACCCCAAC
>JBHJHB010000164.1:0-2962 GCA_050331215.1 Sandaracinaceae bacterium
CGAAGTCCTTCCTCGCGTAGGCGTCGTAGCCGCAGAGGAACGCCCGGCGGACGCAGCGGCTGATGCAGTGGTAGTAGGGCGTGGCCTCGAGGCTCACCTGCGACTCGCGGGAGGAGGTCATGGCGGCAGGGTGGCGCGTTCCGCAACCCGTGGCAAGAAAATGGGTGTCCTTGGAGGAGGGGCCGGCTATCATGCCCCTCCCTACGGGGCGACCCTGGCCCGCACCCGTTCGATTCTCCGTTGACTCGCGGCTCCCGGCGCCTACCTACGCTGCGTCACCAACACAGCAGCCGCCAACGACGAGTCTGTCGAGGACTGCGTTTGACACTTGACGCATCGGTCCGGCAGCCCTCCCCTGGGCTCGCCGCTTGAGGCAGGAGCCACTCAATGAGTGAAGAGCCAACGAGTCACCGGCACGTATTCGCTGCAGACAGAGGTGTCCGAGAGGAACTCTCTGCCTTGATTGATCGTCTGAGTCCGGGAGCAGGCGAGAACTGGGAACAGAAGGTGACGGCCCTGCAGCACACAAGGCAGCAGGAAGCCGACAAACTGGAGGGACTTCTCGTCAGCATCGCCGCCAAGCTCGGGGTTGAACCAGAGGTTCGAGAGTTCATGGCTTGTCGCAAGCGACTCCAGCAGCAAGAGGCAGCGGTCCTCCGCGAGCTCTCGTACATCCAGGCGATGCAGGACCAGACTCTATTCATGCGTGAGGTCAACAATGACTAGCATGCCAATGAAGTGGGGTGGCAGCACTATCGTAAGCCACCCGGAAGGCCTTGACCTCAGCCATATTCATGACGGCAGAGGCCTTGAAGTCAGAGGCAGCGTGGAAGGGCCTGGATGCGGTTTGTTTGGATGCAGTACCAAACGAGTAAATCTCTCCTTTAGCTCGTTTTTTTTTGTTGAGCCTGAGGATCTGCCTCCGGCAGGGCATAGCATCTATTCTCAACCAACTTTTGGCTTCAGCGGGCATCTCACAATCGGCGGTGAGGATGAGAGCGCGGTCGGAATCAGGCTTTCTCAGACCGTGTACTACCGGACCACAGACATTGCGAGCAATGGGCGCCGGCTACCTCGATACGTCACAGGGAACGGCGTCGCTAAACCAATTTACGAGCAAGCGCTGCCCAGGCTCTGGTGGGTGATGCCGGAGAAGAAAGGACCTCCCGCTCGGCTCTGGATCGCGCTGAACGCCCGTATCCAGATCTACATCAAGGGCATTGGCTCGTTTCAGTTCTGGCCCTATAATCTAAACGATTGGCCGATCAAGGGTGGGGAGATGTGGACCGAATCTTGGGATCTTCAGTACGAGGGTGTCCACGTGACGGTGTCACCGGCCAGCGCGCACGTCTTGCTCAATGAGAAAGAGCAGTTTACGGCCAGTGTGTCCGGGGCGTCAGACGATGTAGCCTGGTCGGCGAGCAAGGGCACGATCGACGCCAACGGGCTTTTCACCGCGCTGTCCCCTGGCAAAGGCAAGGTTCGCGCGACGAGCGTGGCGCACCCGGGCGTATGGGATGAGTCTTCGGTCCTGGTGGAGGATCCGTACCTATAGGCCCCACGGGGACGATCCTCCTCATCGTCTTTGATCTGTGGCCCGCGGGGGGAATAGGCGACATCAAAGGGGTCCCCAGCGCCCGGTAACTCTCCATCTCGACCCCTCCCGTTCGCCGCTGCGCCACGCTCACCCCCGTTCAGGGACGCCGTTCGGGTCCGGAGCAGAAGGCTGGCGGGTCGACCCGGGCAAGAGCGGCGCCTTCGAGGCCGCTCACGACGCCTTCTTCACCGAGTTCACCAAGCTCGAGGGCATCGGGCCGCACTACGAGTTCAAGGTCGTGAAGGGCAACGACATCGGCGGCCTCACGGTCGGCATCACCGAGTACGCCACAGAGGATGCGATGGCCGAGGCCTTCGACCGCTTCGAGAACCACGAGGCCACCATCGCCTACTTCGACACCTTCGAGCCGGTGGCCGTGCAGTTCAGCAAGCTCGCCTCGAACGACTGATCACTCCCGTTCCATCCAGCGGTGGTTGCGGGGCATGCGGGGCCCGAAGCGGGGGGCGTGGGCCCCGCCGTGCACCAGGAGGCGGAGGGCGCGCCAGCGCTGGCTGCGGTAGGGCTCGAGGAGCTCGAGCATACGTTCGTCGTCGGCGCGCTCCTCTCGCGCGATGACCCAGGCCACCACGTTCGGTAGGTGGTAGTCGCCGACGGGGACCGCGTCCGGATCACCGAGCCGTGGATGAAGCAGCTGTCAGCTCGTCGACTGACGAGCACGCCGATGACGGCTCCCCGTCAAGGGACGGCGAATCGGATCGTGCTCGGGACGGCGAATTGGATCCGAGTTCCATCGTGATCGCGGCCGCCCCGCTCGGGCGTGACGCCGCCGACCGGTGGGGACGGCGAATCGGATCACGACTGTTCGACTCGGAAATCATGCCTGGGCCTCGTTCATGTTGCGCGCGCCGCGGGACCGGGTGCGCGGGTTGGTGGGGGGGTTGCGGTAGCTCTCGCCCTCGATCGTGAGGACGTGGGCGTGGTGCAGGAGCCGGTCCATCGCGGCGCTGGCGAGGAGCGGGTCGCCGAAGAGCTCGGCGAGCTCTTCGGGGTCGCGGTTGGAGGTGACGACGGTGGCGCCGTGCTCGTAGCGGGCGCGGATCACCTCGTAGAGGTCGAGGGGCTCGTCGCCGCGGAGCGGCCGCAAGCCGAGGTCGTCGACGATGAGGAGCTGCGGCGCCGTGTAGCGGAGCATCCGGCGGTCGTAGCGGATAGTACACATGAAGGCCCTCTCCGCCTCCCCCGAGGAAGTCGACCTAACTCCTCCTTGAACCAAGCCGCTTCGCGGCAGGGAGGCCCACCGTTCGCGGCTCGATGAGCTGAGGGCCGGCGTCCTCCGCCGCCGTCTCCCGCCACCCTCTTCGATCCGCCGTCCGACATCCGGCCGGCGCGAGCGAGGAGGACGTG
>JBHJHB010000165.1:0-24898 GCA_050331215.1 Sandaracinaceae bacterium
AGGAAGGTGAAGGCCTGGAAGCCCTCCGGGCCGAGGCTCAACACGAACAGGAAGAGCGCCACGTTGAGGGCGATCAGGCCCCAGACCACCACACGTCAGGTGCGGGTCGGGTTTTCGTCGCGGATCCGGATCAAGCCGCGCGCAACCTTGGGCGGGGGCTCTGGGGGGGCAACGACCCGAGGGGCGTCTTCGTTCCCCGCGGCGGGTGGCGCGCCCCGCGTGGCCGCGCCGCGAGCGTGCTGCTCCCGGCCCGGCGCGCAGCCACCGAGCCTCGCCTACTCGCACCCCCCGGGCCCCGGGACTTCGGGCGTGCCGTCCCCGAGGGTCCTCAGGAAGCACGTGATCTGTTCGCCGGCCTCGTCCCGCTGGAACACCACCTCGTGTCCGTCGAGGACCCCGTCCTCGGCGTGCTGGACGAGCACCGCCGTCACGCCCCGCTTGTTGGCCGAGACCGGCGCCGGGAGCTGCCGCAGCCCCGCCAGGCTCCGCAGCGAGCCGAAGGGCGGGTAGCCGTCGAGGCGCTCGTCGAGCGCCGGCGCCACGAGGTCCACCTCGAGGCTCAGGCTCAGCGCGTTGGCGACCGGCGGCGGGATGAAGGTGTCGAGGATCCCCTGGAACATCAGCACGTGGCGCGGGTCGTCGCCGACGACGATCCGGGCTGCGTAGAGCTGCGGATCGGCCGGCTCCCCCGCCCACTGGAGCAGGCTCAGCACGGGGTCGGCCTCGGTGAGGGACCGGCCCTCGACGCTGTAGGTCAGCAGCGCCTCCGCCGCGCTCCGCACCTCGAGCGGGCGGAGCTTGTACATGACGTTCGCGATCCAGCTGCCGCCGGCGCCGCTCAAGATCGCCCCGCGGAAGGCCGGCTCGAGCGCGACGGCGAGGGGCCCGATCGTCGCGCCCATGGAGTGGCCCATCAGCACGAGACGGGAAGGGTCGAAGCGGACCACGCCGCCGGGGGCCACCACCTCGGGGCAGCTCGACGCGTCGACCTCGAGGGCGTCGAGGCCGCGGGCCACCAGGATCAGCTCGAGGGCCGACTGCCGGATGGTGTCCCGCAGGGCGAGCGGGTTGAGGATGTTGAAGATCGCGAACTGCTCGTCCCAGCCGTCGGGGTTGCGGAGCCCGCCGAGGGGGCCGTCGACGCTGATCGCGGCGAAGCCGGCGCGCGCGAAGCGCAGGGCCGGTCCCGTGCCCGGCTGGTCGGCGGGGCCGCGCTCGGTGCTACGGCGCCCCCGGTCCACGAGCGGCCGGTCGCCGCCGCCCCCGGTCCGGACGAACAGCACCATCGGGTACCCCGACGCCGGCATCGGCCGCCGCGGCACCGTGCCCCAGACCGTCGAGTCGGCGCGTCGCTGCTCCACGAGGCGACCCTCGTCGTCCCGAACCCACCCGCCTCCGGCCTCGGTGTAGGGGGGCTCCCCGGCCTGGAAGACCGGCATCACGACGCGGCTCTCGAAGACGCAGTAGTCGCCGAAGACCTCGCGCGGGGTGAAGGCGGGCTCGACGCGGGGTGGCTCCACCTCGGCGAGCTGCGCCCCGGCTCGGCGGAGCCCGGCCTCCGGGTCGCCCGTCCGGAAGACGGCGAGGGCCGCGACGGAGGGGAGCGGGATGCCCGCGTCGGCGAGGCCCTCGATCGCGGTCTGGTGAGCGTCGAAGGCCCGCTCGCCGAGCCCGTCCGGGCGACGCCCGGCCAGCAGGTCGAGCGTCGCTGGGGCCGGGCCGAAGGCGCGTCCGTCCGCGGCCCGGAGATCGCCGGTGACGACGGCAGCGTAGAGTCGGCCCGGCGCCAGGGGGCGGCCCTGCACCGGCAGGAGGCTCAGGAGGTTGGGCACGCCGAAGGGACCCGGGTCCGCTTCGAACGCGACCTCCACGGGGTGGCGGGCACCCCGGTCCGGGGAGGCGGGGTCGACGTCGACCATGGCGACCTCCGCGTCGGGGTCGAGGCTCCGGTGCGCGGTGAGCGCCGCCACCTGGCCGGGGTCGGCTGCGGTCGGCAGCGGCACGAAGACCGCGGACGAGCGGCCGAAGCCGTCCGCGTCCTCGAGGGTGGCGAGGATCCGCGTGACGACCGTGTTCCGGAGCCCGTTCGGGAAGCCGCTCAGATCGAGGGTGCCGTCCGGGCGCCGGAGCCGCTCGTCGGGCCACGGGGCGCCGTAGATCCCCGCTGCCGCGTAGTCCACGGTCAGCGGCACGGCCCCTCGGGGCCCATCGTCCCGGGGCATGCCCGCATCGGGGGCGCGGCTCGCGCCCGCGCAGGTCTCGGCCAGGGCGAGGACGGTCAGGGAGACGATGGGGACGCCGAGGCTAGCGAGGGTCATGCGCGTTCGCCCCCGTGGAGTCCCGTCGAGGGACGAGACGCAGGGTAGAGTGGAGAGCGGTTCGGGAACCTAGCAACGTCTCGCCCGATGTCCCCCTCTCGCCCACGCCCGCCATGACCGACGTCCACTTCTGGTTCGACTTCAGCTGCCCCTACGCCTACCTCGGCTCCACGCGGATCGAGGCCGTGGCGTCGGAGAACGGAGGGCGCGTGCGCTGGCGCCCGTTCCTGCTGGGCGGGGTCTTCGTCGCCCTCGGCGTCCCGCCGGACCTGACCCACGCGATCGCGCCCGCCAAGCAGCGCCACAACGCGTGCGACCTCGCCCGCTGGGCGGACGTCTTCGGGGTTCCGTTCCGGTTTCCCGACCGCCACCCGCGCCGCACCGTGACGGCGCTGCGCGCGCTCCTCGCGGCTCCCGAGGACCGCTGGAGTCCCGCGATCCACGGGCTCTACCGCGCCTACTGGGTGGAGGGGCGGGCGGTGGAGACCCCGGAGGTGGTCCGGGAGGTCCTCGACGAGGCCGGCGCCGACGGCGCGGCGTGCATCGACGCCGCGGGGACCCCGGCGCTCAAGGCTGAGCTCCGCCGCCGGACGGACGAGGCCCTCGCCCTCGGGGTCTTCGGCGCCCCCACGATGTTCGTGGACGGGGAGATGTTCTGGGGGCAGGACCGCCTCGACTGGGTCGGGCGGGCGCTTCGCTCACGGCGCGACGGGGCGGTCGAGCCTACATGGCCCCCGTGAGCGCAGACAGCACGTTCGAGGCCCGCACCGAGGTCCGCGCCTCCGCCGACGAGGTCTTCGCCTTTCACGAGAGGCCGGGCGCCTTCGAGCGGCTCACCCCGCCCTACGAGCCGGTCCGGGTCCTCCGCCGGGAGGGGACGATCCGCGACGGCGACCGCGCCGTGCTCCGCCTCCAGGTCGGCCCCTTCCATCGCGATTGGGTCGCCGAGCATCGGGACTACGAGGCCGGGCGGCAGTTCCGCGACGTCCAGCGGAGCGGACCCTTCGCCGCCGGGGAGCACCTTCACCGGGTGGAGCCGGCGGGCCCCGACCGCTCCACGATGATCGACCGGGTGGACTACCGCCTGCCCCTGGGGGCGCTGGGGCGGCTTCTGGGCGGCGCGATGGTCCGCGGTCGGCTACGGCGGATGTTCGCCTACCGGCACGACGTGCTCCGGCACGACCTGCGGCTTCACCACCTGGCGCGGGGGCGGTCGCTCAAGGTCGCGATCAGCGGAGCATCGGGGCTGGTCGGATCCACCCTCACGGCGCTCCTCGAGAGCGGGGGTCACGAGGTCATCCCCCTCGTGCGTGGAGCTGACCGGGCCGGCATCCGCTGGGACCCCTCCGCGGGCACGATCGACCGCGAGGCCCTCGAGGGGCTCGACGCCGTCGTCCACCTGGCCGGCGAGAACATCGCGCAGCGCTGGACCGACGAGGCGCGTCGGCGCATCCGCGCGAGCCGCGAGGAGGGGACCGGCCTCGTGGCGGAGGCCCTCGCCGGACTGAAGCGCCCCCCGTCGGTGCTGGTGAGCGCGAGCGCCGTCGGGATCTACGGCGACCGGCGGGGCGAGCCCCTCGACGAGGCGGCGGAGCTCGGCACCGGGTTTCTCGCGGACGTCTGCCGCGCGTGGGAGGCCGCCGCGGCCCCCGCCGCCGAGGCCGGGATCCGGGTCGTGAACGCCCGGCTCGGCGTCGTGCTCTCCCCCCGGGGCGGCGCGCTCGCCAAGATGCTCCCGGCTTTCCGCTTCGGGCTCGGCGGGCCGGTCGGGAGGGGCGAGCAACCGATGAGCTGGATCGGCCTCGACGATGCGGTCGGCGCCCTGTACTTCGCCGTCCTGGACGAGCGCCTCGAGGGGCCCGTGAACGTGACGGCGCCCCGCCCCCTCCCGTTTCGGACCTTCGCGTCGACCCTGGGCGCGGTCCTCGGGCGCCCCGCGTTCCTGCCGCTCCCGGCGTTCGCGGTGAAGCTGCTCTTCGGGCGGATGGGCGAGGAGACGCTCCTCGCGGGGGCCCCCGTCGTGCCGGGGCAGCTCGAGGCGGCGGCCTACCCGTTCGCCCACCCGGGCCTCGAGGAGGCGCTGCGGCACCAGCTCGGCCGGCCCGAGCCCTCGCCGTCGCGGCCCTGAGACGTGGCGCCGCGAGGCGAGCTTCCCTACGGTCCCCCTGCCAGGTCGGCGGTCGGCGCCCAGCGGCCCGAGGCCCGGCCACACGCCAGGGGATGACGATGGGGAAGACGCTCTACGAGCAGCTCGCCGAGATGACGGTGGTCGTCGCGGATACCGGCGACATCAACTCGATCAAGCGGCTCAAGCCGCGCGACGCGACCACGAACCCGTCGCTGATCACCGCGGCCGCCCAGATGGAGGAGTACGCCGACGTCGTCGACGGGACCCTGCGGGAGGTGCGCGGCGAGGTCGGGAGCGACCCGCAGGCGGTGGCCCGACGCGCGACCGAGCGCCTGACGATCGCGTTCGGACGGCGCGCCCTCGAGGTGATCGACGGCCGGGTGTCCACGGAGGTGGATGCTCGCCTGAGCTACGACACCGACAAGACGGTGGCCAAGGCCCGGGAGCTGATCGGCCTCTACGAGAAGGCCGGCGTCTCCCGGGAGCGGGTCCTGATCAAGATCGCGTCCACCTGGGAGGGGATCCGCGCCGCGGAGCAGCTCGAGCAGGAGGGCATCCACTGCAACCTGACCCTGCTGTTCGGCATCCACCAGGCGGTAGCCTGCGCCGAGGCCGAGGTCACGCTGATCTCGCCCTTCGTGGGGCGCATCCTGGACTGGTACAAGAAGGACACGGGGCGCGACCACTACCCGCCGGCGGAGGACCCCGGCGTGCTCTCGGTCACGCGCATCTACAACTACTTCAAGCACTTCGGGCACCCGACGGAGGTGATGGGGGCCAGCTTCCGCAACCTCGGCCAGATCCGGGAGCTCGCCGGCTGCGATCTGCTGACCATCTCGCCCAAGCTCCTCGACGAGCTGCGCCAGACCGACGGGGATCTTCCCCGGAAGCTCGACCCGGAGTCGCCGAAGGGGATGAGCATCGACCGCCTCGCCATGGACCAGGCGACCTTCGCGCGGATGCACGCCGAGGACCGGATGGCCACGGACAAGCTCGCCGAGGGCATCGAGGGCTTCTCGAAGGCGCTGGTCGCGCTCGAGCGGCTCCTCGAGGATCGGCTCGCGACCCTGGAGGAGCGGAGCCGGACGTACATCGATGTCGAGCAGCTGTTCCGGCAGTACGACCTCGACGGCGATGGGATGATCACGCGCGAGGAGTGGGCGGGCACGGACGCGGTGTTCGACGCCCTCGATACGGACGGCGACGGGACGATCAGCCCGGCGGAGCTCGCCGCGGGCATCGGCAACGCGCCGATGCTCGACCGCTAGAGCGGCCGGTCTGATCGGCGCTGTAGCCCGGGCGGGCGGCCGCCCGGGCCGGGGGATCGACGCTAAGCTGCCCCGGTGCGCACCCGACCCTTGCTTCGCCCCGCGGCCGGCCCCTTCGCCCTGCTCCTCGCGCTCGGCTGCGGCGCGGGCCCCGGCACGTCGCCGGACGCGGCCCCGGGCAGCGATCTGGGCGCGCCTTCCGACGGCGGCTCCGTCGACGCCGCTCCGGCGCGCGACCTCGGCGATGGCGCGGGCCAGGGCCCCGCCGGCGAGTGGCTCGACGAGCCGCCGCTGCCGATGGCGCTGCAGGAGATCGCCGTCGAGGTCCACCAGGGGCGCATCTGGGTGATCGGTGGCTTCGTCGGGCTGACGCCCGTCGACACCGTGTGGATCTACGACCCGGGGGAGGACGAATGGGTGCCCGGTCCGAGCTTGCCGGCGCCCCGCCATCACCTGAGCGTGGTGTCCTTCGGCGACGACCTCTATGCGCTCGGCGGCTACCAGACCATCCGCTTCGAGCCCCTCGATACCGCGTTCGTTCTCCGGGACGGGGCCGACGCGTGGACGCCGGTGCGGTCCTTGCCGGAGGACCGGGGCGCCACGGCGGCCGACCGGGTCGGCGACGTGATCGTGCTGGCGGGGGGCAACGGCCGGCGCAACACGCTCGCCGAGCGCCCGCTGGTCTACGAGCCGGCGATGGACCGCTGGAGGCTCGGGCGGCCGATCCCGAGCCCGCGGGAGCATCTGGCGGCCGCGGCCCACGACGGCGAGCTGTGGGTCGTCGCCGGCCGCCGCAACAGCCTGTCGTCCAACCTGACGGCGGTCGAGGTCTACGACCCGGTCGCCGACGCCTGGCGGGATGGACCCTCGTCCCCGACGCCCCGCGGAGGCTTCGACGTCGCCATCCTCGACGGTCTCCTCTACGCGGTCGGGGGCGAGCCGCCGGTCCGGGCCCTCGCCGAGGTCGACCGCCTCGATCTGTCGGCGGGGCGGTGGGACCCCGTCCCGCCGGTGCCGACGCCCCGGCACGGACACGGCGTCGTTGCCTTCGACGGGCGGATCTGGGTGGTCGGAGGAGGCGACGAGCCGAACTTCGCTCCCGTCGACGCCGTCGAGAGCTTTCGACCCTGACCACGGTGTGGTAGCGAACCGCGTCGATGATCAAGCACTACGTCCTCGACACGAACGTCCTGCTCCACGACCCCGGCGCGCTGTTCCAGTTCGAGGACAACCACGTCGTCATCCCGATCTACGTCATCGAGGAGATCGACAAGTTCAAGCGCGACGCGAACGAGCTGGGCCGGTCCGCCCGCCACGTGAGCCGCACCCTCGACGAGCTGCGCGGGCAGGGCAACCTCGCCGATGGGGTGGACATCCCCAACGGGGGCCGGCTGCGGGTCGCCTTCAGCAACCGCACGCTGCCCGATGGCGTGGCCATGATCGCGCAGGCGATCGACAGCCGGATCATCGCGGTGGCCCTCGAGGTGGCGGAGAACGCCCCCGACAAGCCCTGCATCCTCGTCTCGAAGGACGTGAACCTGCGCGTCCGCGCGGACGTGCTGGGGCTGAAGGCCGAGGACTACGAGACCGACCGCCTCGACATCGAGGAGCTCTACCCCGGCGTCCGGGACATCGCCGTGCCCGGCGCGACCATCGACGCCCTCTACGGGGAGGGGCGCCTCGACCTCCTCGACGACGACCTGTCGCCGAACGAGTTCGTCCACCTGATCGACGAGGGCCGGGAGAGCCACACCGGCCTCGGCCGCGTGGCACCCGACCGCGAGTCGATCCTGCCCCTCCCGAAGGCCAAGGAGCCGATCTGGGGCATCAGCCCCCGCAACCGAGAGCAGCGGTTCGCCTTCCAGCTCCTGATGGACGATCGCTTGAAGCTCGTGACCCTGGTCGGCAAGGCCGGCACCGGCAAGACGCTCCTCGCCCTGGCCGCGGCCCTGCGCAAGGCCAGGGAGGAGAAGGCCTACGAGCGGGTGCTCGTCAGCCGGCCGATCTTCCCCCTCGGGCGCGATATCGGGTACCTGCCCGGCACCATCGAGGAGAAGCTCCACCCCTGGATGCAGCCGATCTTCGACAACCTGGAGCTGCTGATGGGGCTCACCGCCGAGGATCGGCGCAAGGGCCGCAGCTACCAGGAGATGCTCGACCTCGGGATGCTCGAGATCGAGCCGTTGACCTACATCCGGGGGCGGTCGATCCCGCGTCAGTTCCTGATCGTCGACGAGTCGCAGAACCTCACACCGCACGAGGTCAAGACCATCGTCAGCCGGGCTGGCGAGGGGACCAAGGTCGTCCTGACCGGGGACCCCTACCAGGTGGACAATCCGTACATGGACGCCTCGAGCAACGGGCTCGTCCACGTGGTCAACCGCTTCCGGGGGGCCCCGATCAGCGGCCACATCACGCTCACCCGAGGGGAGCGGAGCGAGCTGGCCGAGGAGGCGGCCACGCGCCTCTGAGTCACGGTTGACCGGGGGCCGGCGTCGAGCCGGGGCCGTGCGGGCGAGCGTCAGTCGCGCGCGAAGCGCACGTAGTCGAACTCGAGGGGCTGGCCGTTCACGCCCTTCTTCGGCGGCGCGATCCAGTGAGCCATCTTCCCCGGCTCGTAGACGGGCTTCATCAGGCTCTTGACGTAGGCACGGTCCGCGGCCGTCGGCAGCCACCGATCCCGACCCGCTTCGAAGGCTTCGGGGGTAATCGCGTTGCCGTCGGGGTCGAAGGACAGGCCCGCGTAGACGCCCATGGTCCGGTTGAAGCGGCGGCTCGGGAGCTTCAGCTCGTAGCTCACCCCCTGCGCCTCGATCGTCCGGTTCCAGCGGCGCACGGCCCGCTCGCAGTCGGCTACGTACTCGTCGCGCAGCACCTCGTTGAGGGCGTTGCGCATCGGCACCTCCTCGCGGGTCAGGGACCCGTCCTTCGGGAGGACCATCTCGTAGACCGACTCGCGGACGTCGTGGTCGTCGTACTTGGTCGTCTCGCGGTACCGCCCCTTGAGGCCGGTGGCGAAGAAGTCGGCCGCGTTGTTGCTCACCTCACCGCCGAACAGCTCCACGGCGCTCGAGAACCAG
The DNA here is from genome assembly GCA_050331215.1 of Sandaracinaceae bacterium. Classification (GTDB taxonomy): domain Bacteria; phylum Myxococcota_A; class Polyangia; order Polyangiales; family Sandaracinaceae; genus JBHJHB01. The sequence continues at coordinate 8,795 of JBHJHB010000165.1, forward strand.
AAGTTGATCCACTTCTGGATGGTCGGCAGATCGATCCCGCCCTGAGCCCGTGCGTCCCCGTTGGGGTCCAGCTTGGTCAACTCGGCGGAGCGCTGCACGATCCGGTCGATGCCCGTCTCGCCGGTGAAGAGGTGGAAGCTCTCCTCGGTGAGCATGAACTGCGTGGCCCGGGCCAGCGGGTCGAAGCCCGACTCGCTGAGCGCCGCGAGCTGGTACTTGCCGTCCCGGTCCGTGAACATCGTGAACATGAAGAACGACATCCAGTCGCCGGTCTCTTCATTGAACGTCTGGAGGATCCGGGGCTTGTCCGGGTCGCCGCTGCGGCGCTCGAGGAGCGCCTCCGCCTCCTCCCGCCCGTCGCGCCCGAAGTACTGGTGGAGGAGGTGGACCATCGCCCAGAGGTGGCGGCCCTCCTCGACGTTCACCTGGAAGAGGTTGCGGAGGTCGTAGAGGCTCGGCGCCGACTTTCCGAGCAGGCGCTGCTGCTCGACGCTGGCGGGCTCCGTGTCGGCCTGGGTCACGATGATGCGACGGAGGATGCCGCGGTACTCCCCCGGGACCTCCTCCCACGCCTTCTCGCCCTTGTGCTGCCCGAAGTTGACGAACCGCTCCCCGTCCCGGGGCGTCAGGAAGATGCCCCAGCGATAGTCGGGCATCTTGACGTACTCGTAGTTCGCCCAGCCCGTCTTATCGACGCTCACCGCTGTCCGCAGATAGATCAGGTCCTCCTGGAATCCCTCGGGACCCATCTCGAGCCACCACTTCTTGAAGTTCGGCTGCCAGCGCTCGAGGGCTCGCAGGAGCTTCCGGTCGGAGCTCAGGTCGACGTTGTTCGGGATCGAATCGCTCAGGGACATCGGTGAGGAGACCTCCAGGACCTGACAGTAAGCGGAAGGGGCTCACCGACGAGTGCGATACCTCAAGTGCACCGACTTCTCGTGCGCAGCCTCACCGGTGGATTCCGCCCTTGCGCGCGGCGAGGAGCGCCAATCAGTTCGGCATCGCCGGTACCTCGGGCGGGACGGGGTCCAGCCCCGGTCCGGTCCGTCGTGGTCGCGCCTCCGGCGCGAATCCGGCTGAGAACGATTCCCGTTCGGCGCCCATCATCAGCGTCAGCAGCGCGTCCAGTCGAAGCTCGGTCGCTCCGGCTCGCCGTACTTGGTCAGGGCCCCGTCGGGGCCCACCGCGTTCGGGCGTTGGAAGATCCAGTTCTGCCACGCGCTCAGGCGCGCGAAGATCTTCGCATCCGCGCTCTCCTGACCCGGGAAGCGGAGGCTCGCCTCCATGCCCGTCAGCGCGTCGGGGCTCAGGCTGGCCCGCTCCTCGATCGCGATGCGGACGTCGTCCTCCCAGTCGATGTCGTCGGCGGCGACGGTCACGAGGCCGAGCTCGTCCGCCCGCAGGGTCCCGATCCGCCCCTCCTCCGCGAGCACCGCGGCGACGTGCTCCGGGTCGCCGAAGCGGGCCTCCAGCCGGGTCGGGCCGTGGCTCATCGGGTAGGCCCAGCCATTGAGGGGCCCGACGGCCATCGCGACCTGCTCGTCCTCGTCCTCGAGCATGTAGACGCGGTCGGCGGCGAGGGCGAGCTCGAGCAGGCTGCCGGCGAAGGCCGTTCCCTCGTCGGCGAGCGCGAAGAAGCTCTTGCTCGTCAGGTCCATGCGCCGGAGCACGCGGGCCTGGAGGCGGATGATCTCGTTCGCCAGCCAGTGCGTCCGGTTCTCCTGGAGGCCCCGGTCGGCGGCGAGGACGCGGTCGATGTCGCCGACCGCTCGCAGCACCACGAGGCCGACGTCGAGGTGGTTGACCCGGAGGCGAAGGAGCGCGTCGTCGAGCTCCCGGAAGGCGCGCAGGGACCACTGGGCCGCGCCGGCGGCCTGGATCTCGGCGGCCGTGGCCGGGGGCGCCTCGGTGGGCCCTTCGATGGTCAGCGTCGCGGTGCGAGCGTCCGCGTCGAAGTCGAGGGCCACGTGGCGGTAGCGCAGGCGCGACCCGTCGACCTCGGGCCGCACGGGATCGAGCGCGATCCCCGGGCCCCGCTCGCCCTCGCGGCTCGCGGCGAGCGCCTGCGCCCGGGCCTCCACGGCCTCGTCGAAGGTGCTCTTGGGCGCGATCTCGTCGACCAGCCCCCACTCGACCGCCCGGCGGCCCCGGACCCCCTCGCTGGTGGTGCAGAACACGTCGGCCCGGTCGCGCCGGACCCTGCGCTTGTCGACGAGGCGGGTGAGGCCCCCCGTCCCCGGCAGCACACCGAGGAGCGGCACCTCGGGCAGGCTGACCGCGCTGTTGCCGTCGTCGACGAGGAGCAGATGATCGCATGCCATCGCCAGCTCGTAGCCCCCGCCCGCGCAAGTGCCGTTGAGCGCGGCCAGGAAGCGCATGCCGCTGTGCTTCGACGCGTCTTCGATCGCGAGGCGGGTCTCGTTGGTGAACTTGCAGAAGTTCACTTTGAACGCGTGCGCGGACCCGCTCAGCATCGGGATGTTGGCGCCGGCGCAGAACACCCGGTCCTTGGCCGATCGCACGACGACCGCCCGGACGGCCGGGTGCTCGAAGCGGAGCCGCTGCACCGCGTCCGCGAGCTCGATGTCGACGCCCAGGTCGTAGGAGTTGAGCTTGAGCTCGTAGTCGTCCCGCAGGCCGTGGGCGGGGTCCACGTCCATGTGGAGGGTCGCGACGGGCCCGTCGATCTGGAGCTTCCAGTGGCGGTAGCGGTCCGGGTGGGTGTCGAAGGCGATGGCCATGATCGGACCATAGGCTAGCGTCCGGGCGCCTCCCCAGGCGCCTGTGATCGATCGCAGGGGCGAGGCTCCCCGCGGCCGTTCGCGGTCGGGGCCAGCCTCGATATGCTCGGGCGAGGAGGAACCCATGCCCACCGTCGACTGCTACTTCGACTACTCGAGCCCCTTCGCCTACCTCGGCACGACGCAGATCGAGCGGGTCGCGGCGGAGCACGACGCCCGCGTGAGCTGGAAGCCCTTCTTCCTCGGCGGGCTCTTCAAGGAGATCGGGACCCCGCTCGTGCCGCTCCAGGCGATGCCCGACGTCAAGCGCCGCTACCTCGCCCTCGACATGACGCGCTGGGCCGAGCACTGGGGTGTGCCGTTCCGCTTCACCAGCCACTTCCCCCAGAACACGATCCCCGCGCTCCGCCTGACCCTGGCCGCGCCCGAGGACCGGCGCGCGGCGCTGATCCACCGGGTGATGAAGGCGGTCTGGGCGGAGGACCGGAACGCCAAGGACCCCGACGTGCTCGCCGCGTGCCTGGCGGACGTGGGCCTGCCCCCGAGCCTGCTCGAGCGGACCCAGGACCCGGCGATCAAGCAGGCCCTCAAGGACGCGACCGACCACGCGGTGGCCCTCGGCGTCCCCGGGGCGCCCTGCTTCGTCGTGGATGGGCAGCTCTACTGGGGCCAGGACCGGTTGGCGTTCGTCGGCATGGCGCTCGCGGGCAACCCGCCGGGCCCCGTCGGCTGAGCCGCGGCCGGAGCGGCTCGTTGCCCGCTCGACGGTCCCGTCAGCGACCGGCGTCGACGGGCCGCCCCGCGTCGAACGGGAGCCCCCCGTCCGGAAGCGACGGCGGGTCCACGCAGCGGTCGTCGTCGTCCAGCACCTGGGGCGGGACGCACATCACCGTGTCCACGAAGTCGGTGCAGGCGGTCAGGGCGAGGGCGACGGCGACGGCGACGGTGAGGCGCATCAGAAGCGTCCCCTCGCGCGCAGGGCGCCGTAGCCCGGCCCCACCTCCACGGACATCTGGATCGGCCGCGCGATCAGGAAGACCAGCCCTCCCGTGAGCGTGACGATGCCCGTCGCCAGGAAGATGCCGGCGCCCTGGCCGAAGCGGATGCGCTGCGAGCAGGTCCCCTCGACGAAGGACGTCACGCACTGCCCGTCCCGGACCGCGCTGTTGATCGCATAGCCGAGGAGCGGCACGGACCCCGCCAGCAGCAGGCCGCCGAGGATGTAGTTGAGGACGTGAGGCTCCCGGCGGAGGGCCGGGCGGGAGGGCTCGGGCAGCGCGGCCGGGCTCGCCCCGCCGGCCTGCGGGACCGCGCCCCCCACGACGCGGGTGACCTCGGCCGCCGCGTCGCGCCCCGCCTCGGCGGCTGCGAAGGTCAAGGCCCCCTCGTACGTCCCCACCGCCCGCGACGCGCGGTACCCGACGCCCCGCCCGCCGTAGAGCACGACGTCGAGGCGGTGCCCACCCTCGTGGAGCTCGACCACGGCGACGATGTCGACGTCCAGGAGCCCGACCGCGCTCGGGGCGCAGCGTCGGGCGGCCTCCGCCGGGCACCGGAGCACCTCGGCGGGCATCCGGTCCGCCTCGCTCCCGAGGTCGAACACCACCCAGTCGTCGCCGCGGAAGACGGCCATCACCTCCCGCCGCGCCGCCTCCAGCCGGGGCGAGGCGCGCTCGGGAGCGAGGAAGGCCACCGTCGCGCCGACCTGGGCCTGGGCCGGGGCCGCCAGCGGCGGGACGACGAGCGCGAGGGAGAGCACGGCGAGGGAGCGCATGGGGCCTCCGGGGCGAAGGGCGACGGGAGCATGACACGCGCCTCGCCGCGCGGCGCTCCCGGCCGGGCGGCGCGAACACTTCTTCACGGGCTCGGCTCCGCGCCCGACCGGCGCTCGACGTACCGCTCCCGGAGCGACGCCGCTCGAGCCCGGATCGCCTCGAGCTCGGCCGGCTTCTTCCGGTCGACGTTGCGGAGCTGGAGGCCCATGCGCCGGTTGCTGCTCAGCCGCTCCCGGTGCCGGGCCAGGAAGTCCCAGTAGAGGGTGGTGAAGGGGCAGGCGTCGTCGCCCGTCGCCGCCTTCGGCCGATAGCGGCACGTCCGGCAGTGGTTGCTCATCCGGTGGATGTAGGCGCCGCTCGCGCAGTAGGGCTTGGTGCCGATCACCCCGCCGTCGCCGTCCTGGCTCATGCCGCGCGCGTTCGGGAGCGATACCCAGTCGATCGCGTCGAGGTAGAGCGCCATGTGCCAGCGGTGGAAGCGGTAGGGGTGGACGCCGAGGAGCTGGGCGAACAGCCCCAGCACCATGAGCCGCTGGATGTGGTGGGCGTAGCCGTGGTCGAGGACATTGGTCATCGCCGCCCGGACGCACTCGAGGTCGGTGTCGCCCGTCCAGTAGAAGGCCGGGACGTCCGCGTCCTCGTCGCAATCGAGCGCGTTCCGCTCCGCGTAGCCCGGCATCATCCGCCAGTAGATGCCGCGGACCAGCTCCCGCCACCCGAGGATCTGGCGGACGAAGCCCTCCACGGCGGCGAGCGGCGCCGCGTCGTCCGCGTGGGCCTGGACCGCTCTCGCGACGCAGTCGCGGGGGTCGAGGAGCTTCAGGTTGAGGAGGTAGGAGAGGCGCGCGTGATAGAGGAAGGGCTCCTCGTCCCACATCGCGTCCTGGAAGGTGCCGAAGCGGGGCAGCCGGCTCTCGATGAAGTCGTCGAGGGCGGCCTGGGCTTGCTCCCGGGTGACCGCGAGGTCGAAGCCGTCGAGGCGCCCCGGGGAATCGGCGAAGCGCCGCTCGACGAGGTCGAGGACCTCCTGCGTGACGTCGTCCGGCGCGAAGGCGCGCGGCGCCGGGATGGGCGGGGGGCCGTCCGCCCCGAAGCTCTCCCGGTTGGCCTCGTCGAAGTTCCACTGGCCCCCGACCGGCTCGCCCTCGTCGGTCAGCAGGATGCCCTCGCGCTTGCGCAGGTGGCGGTAGAAGTGCTCGAGGACCAGGCTCTTGCGCCCCTCGGCCCAGGCCTCGAAGTCGGACAGGGCGCAGATGAAGTGGCGGTCGGGGGCGACCTCGAGGTCCACGCCGAGCGCGTCGGCCGCCGACCGGAGCTCCAGCAGCACCCGGTGGTCGCCGGGCTGCACCACCCGCAGCCGTTCCGGTCGCAGCCGCTCGGCGTCGGCTTCCAGCACCTCGGCGAAGGTCCGCCCCCGGTCCTCGGCGGGGTCCGGGCCGAGCGCGTGGTAGTGGACCCTCCACCCCTCGGCCTCGAGCTCCGCCCGGCGGTGGCGCATCGCGGCCAGGAACAGCGCGATCCGCCGCCGATGGGCGCCGCGCGTCTCGGCCTCCACCTCCGCCATCCAGATCGCGTCCTTCGTCGGGTCGAGGTCGTCGAACACGGCCGACCCGTGGTCGAGCTGATCGCCGAGCACGATGGCCAGGGTTCGCGGGCGGTCGCCGGGCTTCGCCATGACGGTGGGCGTAGGGCCAGCCCGGCGCCGGCGCGAAGCGCGGCCCGCCGCGGCCCGGGGGGTCAGCCGCGCGCCACCCGAGCGGGGTCGAGCTCGCCGACGAGCCAGTAGGTCTCCATCGGCCCCTTGCCCTTGACCTCGACCACCCCACGGCGCTCGACGGCGAAGCGGCCGACCAGCCGCTCCGCCGTGGCCAGGGACACCTGGACCCGGTCCGCCTCGCCGTGGGACTCCATGCGGCTCGCGGTGTTCACGGTGTCCCCCCAGAGGTCGTAGATGAACTTCTTGCGGCCGATCACGCCGGCGACGACCGGTCCGCTGTGGACGCCCACCCGCACCTGGAGGGGCAGCTCGCCGTCGTCGAGCCCGCGGACCACCTCCACCATCGCGAGCCCCATCCGGGCGACCGCCCCCGCGTGGTCGGGGTCCGCCACCGGCAGACCGCCGGCGACCATGTAGGCGTCGCCGATCGTCTTGATCTTCTCGAGGTCGAAGCGCTCCGCGAGGTCGTCGAAGGCGCTGAAGATCCGGTCGAGGCGGGCCACGAGGCGGTCCGCGGGCACCATCGCCGAGTAGCGGGTGAAGCCGACGATGTCGGCGAACAGCACCGTCACGTCCTCGAAGGCGTCGGCGATCGCGGAGGGCTCGCGCCGGAGCCGGTCCGCGATCGTCTCCGGGAGCACGTTCAGAAGCAGCGCCTCGCTCCGGTTCCGTTCCTGCGCGAGCTCCTCCATCTGCCAGGCGATCACCTTCTCCTTCCAGAAGCTCTCCCGCGCGAAGACCTCGCCCGTGAGCACGATCCAGATCCCGTAGCCACACCCCATCACGAAGAACACGCCGAGGAACACCGCCGCCGACAGGGGGCGGTCGGCGACGAGCACGTCGAGGCCGATCAGGTAGGCGCAGGTGACCACCGCCACCGCCGTCGTGCTGCGGACGCTCAGCCGGGTGAGCTGGGGGACCAGCGTCGGGTAGAAGAACGCGAAGGCGCTGTAGAGGATCCCGCCGGGGGGCGCCGCGATGGCGCCGACGGTGAGGAACAGGAAGGGGCCGACCAGCGCATGGACCACCCCGATCGTGCCGCGCCAGGCCTCCGCGTAGGGGCTGATCGCGGCCACCGCGAGCGCGGTCACGACGGGGACCACGAAGCCGAAGCGCAGCGTCCACGCGAACCCGACCACGTCCGGGACCACCAGCCAGTCCACCGCGCCGAAGGCGAGGTAGAGCAGCGCAGCCGAGAGCGCCGACCACACCAGCCGCGCCTTGAGCTCGCGCCGGAAGCGCTGCCGCTGGAACTCCCGCTCCGCCGTCCGGTCCCGCAGCTCGCCGAAGGGCGTGAGATCGGGCGTGGAGCTCGGGGCGCGGCGGTCGCCCTCCCCGAGGCTGTCGCGGAGCAGGGCCGCGCTCATCCGGGCACCGTCGGTCACGGCCCGGCTCACCGTACCAGAGGCCCCTCGCCGTCGCTGGCCGCTATGGTCTCGGGGTGCCCGCGCCCGACGACCCGCCCTCACGCGCCCCGGGCTGGTCCGGCGCGTGGCTCCTCTGGGTCCTTGTCCCGGCCGCCCTGGCGGGCATCACGGTCGCGGCGATCACGAGCGAGGGCCTCGGCGTGGAGGCGGAGCTCCAGCTCGTGGCCCCGGAGGCGGCGCGGCCGGGAGAGCTCCTCCCGGTGCGCCTGCTCCTGATCCGAGGCCTGGAGGATCCCGCCGGCCCGCGCCTCGCCTCCACGGACGTCGAGGTGCGGCTGCTCGATCCCGGCGGCGCCGAGGCGGCCCGAGCCGTCGCCACGGCGAGCGTCGCCGGAGGCGCGGAGGGCCACCTCGCGCTGCCCCGGGGCGGAGAGGGCCCCTACCTCCTCGTCGGGGTCGCCCGCGCCGAGGGCCGGACCCTCGCTCGGGTCGAGCGCCCGCTCCGGATCGCCGGCGACGCCGAGGGGGCCTCGCGGACCGGTCGCCTCGCCACGGAGCTCCAGCGCCTCGAGCTCGGCCCCGTGGAGGCGCCCGGGCCGGCCCCGGCCCCGGACCGGCTCGACGCGAGGGTGGTGGGCGGGGCCTGCGTGCCGGAGGCGCCGTGCGGCGTGCTGATCGCGGGCGGGGAGCCCGCGGCGCGGGTGCGCCTGCTCGAGACCCCTGCCCTCAGCGTCGCCCGGGTCGACCCGGAGGGCCCGACGGCGGACCTCGTCGCGATCGAGGTCACCGTTCGCGGCCTCGAGGCGGTCAGCACGCTGACCGCGAGCCGGGAGGGCGCGGAGGTCGCCCGGCGACGGGTCCGCCTTCCCGTCGCGCTGTCGACCCCCGCCCTCGAGGTGCCCCGACGGGTGGCGCCTCGCCCGGGCATAAGGGCGACCGCCCTCGGGGCGGGCGAGCCGGTGATCGTCGATGCGTTCCGGGACGGCCGGTGGCTCCGGACCGGCACGATCGCGGCGGGGACGGACGGGGTGCAGCCGCTCCCCTTCCCGGCGCTGTCCCCCGGCCTGTGGCGGCTCCAGGCGCGCGTGGATCCCTTCGGCGGGGCGCGCGCCGCCGTGCGGCTCGTGGGCGTGACGCAGACGCGGGACGGGGCCTCGGCGGTCCGGGACGCCCTCCTTCCCCTCGGCGTCGACCTGCCGCTGCGCCCGAGCGAGCGGGACGTCGCCTGGGTGGCCGCGGCCCGGGAGTCCGAGCTGCGGCCGCTCCCCGCGTGGACGAGCGGGCTCGCGGCGGCCCGGGCTCGCGTCGCCGAGCGGCGCCGAACGGTTCGGGCCCTGGTCGTCGGCGCGCTGGTCGTCGGCATCCTCCTCCTGGGGCTCCTGTGGCTCCGCCGCGCGGTCGCCGCCGCCGCTCAGGCCCAGCGGGTGCTCGAGGCCACGGGGGCGCCGGAGCTGGCCACGCGATCCCACCGATGGCGGACGCTGCTCGGTGCCCTCGCGCTGGTCGGCGCGATGGTGCTCGCGCTCCTCGCAGGGGCGGCGCTGCTCCTGGCCCGCGCCTACCTCGAGGGGGGCTGAGCCCGCGCGCGGGCGCCCGCGCCTCCGTTGCGTGCCCCCCTGGTGAGGCCTACGCTCCGGCGCCATAAGTCCCCGTCCCCGTCGGTTGAGGTGTTGCGGGCGCCGGGCCGACCACGGGGCCGCCTACCGCGAGGAGCGGGCGACCGATGATCCAGGTGGTTCTCAGGAAACTCTTCGGCACGAAGCACGAGCGGGAGCTCAAGCGCCTGCGGCCGCTCGTCAGCGCGATCAACGACCGCGAAGCCGCGATCAAGAAGCTCACCGACGACGATCTCCGGGCCAAGACGGCCGAGCTCAAGGAGCAGGTCGAGAACGGAGCGGCCCTCGACGACCTCCTCGTCGACGCCTTCGCGGTATGCCGGGAGGCGGGCGTCCGCAGCCTCGGCATGCGCCACTACGACGTCCAGCTGATCGGCGGGATCGTCCTGCACCAGGGGAAGATCGCGGAGATGAAGACCGGCGAGGGCAAGACCCTCGTCGCGACCCTCGCGTGCTACCTCAACGCCCTCTCCGGCAAGGGCGTCCACGTGGTCACGGTCAACGACTACCTCGCCTCCCGCGACGCCGAGTGGATGGGGCAGCTCTACGGGTTCCTCGGCCTCGAGACGGGCGTGATCGTCCCCCAGCAGTCGGACGTGCAGAAGAAGCGGGCGTACCGCGCGGACGTGACCTACGGCCAGAACAACGAGTTCGGCTTCGACTACCTCCGCGACAACATGAAGTTCAGCATCTACGACTACGCGCAGCGGGAGCTGAACTTCGCGATCGTCGACGAGGTGGACTCGATCCTGGTCGACGAGGCGCGGACGCCGCTGATCATCAGCGGCCCCGGCGAGACCGCGAGCGCCAAGTACACCGGCATCAGCGCCCTGATTCCGCGGCTCCGCAAGGACGAGCACTACCAGCTGGACGAGAAGAACCACCAGGTGACCCTCACCGAGGAGGGGATCGAGACGATCCAGGTGCTCCTGTTCCGGGATGGGCTCATCGAGGTCGAGAACCTCTACGACCCGGTCAACCTCGAGTCCCTTCACATCCTGCAGCAGTCCCTGCGCGCTCATACGCTCTACAAGCGCGACCAGCACTACATGGTCAGCCCCGATGGTCAGGTGATGATCATCGACGAGTTCACCGGGCGCGTGCTGCCCGGGCGACGCTGGTCCGACGGCCTCCACCAGGCCGTCGAGGCCAAGGAGCGCGTGCCGATCAAGGCCGAGAACCGCACGCTCGCCACCATCTCCTTCCAGAACCTCTTCCGCCTGTACAAGAAGCTGAGCGGCATGACCGGGACGGCGGACACGGAGGCGACGGAGTTTCACAAGATCTACGACCTCGACGTGGTCGTCATCCCCACGAACCGCCCGATCGCCCGCCTCGACGAAGAGGACCTCGTCTACAAGACCGAGCGGGAGAAGTTCAAGGCGGTGGTCGAGGAGATCGCCGACTGCCACGAGCGCGGTCAGCCGGTGCTCGTCGGGACGACCAGCGTCGAGAAGTCCGAGGCGCTGGCCCGGATGCTGAAGAAGTCCGAGGTCCCCTTCAACGTCCTGAACGCGAAGCAGCACGAGCGCGAGGCCTACGTCGTGGCTCAGGCCGGGCGGAAGGGCGCGGTCACCGTCGCGACGAACATGGCCGGTCGCGGCACCGACATCGTGCTCGGCGGCAACCCGGCGATGCTGGCCCGCCACGAGGTCCTCGACCAGATCAAGCGCGCGGAGGCGGAGAAGGCGGAAGGGGAGGGCGAGGGCGACGGAGCGGTTCGCGAGAGCCTCGATGACCTGATCGCGGCCCGCGAGAAGGAGCTCGAGGCGGAGTGCAAGGCGGAGAAGAAGGAGGTCATCGAGGCCGGGGGTCTCGCGATCGTCGGCACCGAGCGCCATGAGTCGCGCCGCATCGAAAACCAGCTCCGCGGCCGATCGGGCCGCCAGGGCGACCCCGGGCACAGCCGCTTCTACCTGTCCCTCGAGGACGATCTGATGCGCATCTTCGCGGGGGATCGCGTGCAGTCGATGATGAACACCCTCGGCATGGAGGAGGACGTCCCGATCGAGCACCGCTGGGTGAGCCGCGCCGTCGAGAACGCCCAGAAGAAGGTGGAGGAGCGGAACTTCGACATCCGCAAGCACCTCAAGGAGTACGACGACGTCATGAACCAGCAGCGCAAGAGCATCTATGCGCTGCGCAAGCAGGTCCTGGAGGGTGAGTATCGGCTCCTCCCGACCGACGAGGAGGCGAAGAAGGGCAAGGAGCCGACCCGGATCGTGACCGAGGCGGACGAGGCCCTCGGCCAGCGCGCGGAGCCGATCCTCGAGCAGATGGTCCACGTCCGGGGCGTCGAGCCCTTCGCGCCCGGGTCGAGCCCGGCGGAGATCCAGGCCTGGCGCCAGGCCGCCATGGACACGCCGACCGCCGAGCTCGGCGAGCTCGATCGCCAGGCGCTCGAACGGGACGTCTACGAGTGGTTCGGCTGTCGGCTCCCGATCTCGAAGAAGCTCGCCAAGGACCCGGTCGCCACGCTCCAGTACCTGGAGGACGAGGTGGCCCTGTCGTTGACGGAGCAGCGCGAGCGGCTCCTCGACCTGGTCGAGGAGATCGTGTCGACCCTGGTCGACCGGGCCTGCCCGAAGAACAAGCACTTCGAGGACTGGGACCTCGACGCCCTCGCCGCCGCCTACAAGGAGCAGTTCGGCATCGAGGCGACGGGCCTGAGCCACTACACCGACGTCGAGGAGCTGATGGCCAAGCTCTACAGCGACGCGGAGGCGGTCCTCCTGAAGAAGGAGAAGACGATCGGCGCGGAGACGTACCTGCGGCTGTTCCGCAACTACTACCTCCGGGAGATCGACCGGCAGTGGCTCGAGCAGCTCGCGTCGATGGAGCAGCTCCGGGACGGCATCGGTCTACGCGGCTACGGCCAGCGCGACCCCAAGAAGGAGTACAAGCGCGAGGGCTACGACCTGTTCATGGCGATGATGGAGCGCACCAAGGGCCACGTCGCGCAGAACATGTTCCGGGTCGAGGTCGTGCGGGAGGAGGACGTCGAGCGCCTGGAGGCCCAGCGCCGCCGGGAGGCCGAGGCCCAGCTCAGCCGCCTGCGGGCTGCCCACCCGTCGAGCACCCCGACCGCCGAGCCGGAGGGCCCGGTCGACCGCGGCCCGGCTCCGGGCGGTCCTCCGGGGCGCCGCCCCCCCGCCCGCCGGCGGCCGGTCGCGAAGCCGGTCACGGTGCGACGGGAGCGCCCCAAGGTTGGCCGGAACGACCCCTGCTGGTGCGGCAGCGGCAAGAAGTACAAGCACTGCCACTACCGCGAGGACCAGGCGGCGGCGTCCGCGGGGGAGCCCCCGGCCGACGCGGCCAGCCTGGAGTAGGCCCCTGTCTCTGGCCGTGGCGCGGGGACGGGGCGTCCGGCGCCGCGAGCGCGCCCGTCGGCTCCCCTGGCCCGGCTCCCGCGACCCGAGAAAGTTGACCCGGGCGCGGAGCTCGGGATCGTTCGGGCCATGCGCCGCCCACCGATCGCTCCGCTCGTCGCCTCCGCCCTCGCCATCGCGCTCTTCAGCCCGGCGTCGGGGGCGGCGCAGGACTGCACGCCGGACGAGGTGCTCGGCGAGGTCGCGGCGCTCCTGGTGCTGTCCGGGGAGCGCAGCGGCCTCCTCGACCGGGCACGGCGCGCCGGCAGCGACGTGCCGGTCGTCGAGATGCTGACGGGCCCGGCCCGGCGCCCCGCGCGCCGCCGCGCCTTCCTCGCGCGGGTGGCGGCCGACCGCCAGGCGCCCCTGGTCTGCGGCGAGGCGCAGGGCGCGGACCGCTGGGTGCTTCTCGCTGCCCCCCGGGCTGGCCGTCTCGTGCCCCTGCCCGACGGCGCCCTCGCGGTCGAGCTCGCCGGGGGTTGGACGGACGGCGAGGTGGTCGTGGTCGACGACCACGGCACCCCCTGGCGCCGGCCGGTCCGCGCCGGAGAGGTGGTCGACCTGCCCGCCGACCTGGTGTCGCCGGTGGCGGTGCAGCTCCTCGCGACCGGCCCCCGAGGTCCCGTTCCGGTGGCCGAGCTTCGCCTCGGGATCACGGCGCCGCGGCGGGTGACCTCCGACGAGCCCGACCCGGACGTGCCGACCGCGCTGCGCCGCCTCCGGTCGCGCGCGGGCCGGCGCGCCCTCCGGACCAACGCGCTCCTCGGTCGCCTCGCGGAGGAGCACGCCGAGCGGGTCTGCGAGGCCCGCCAGGTCGCCCACGTCCTGCCGGCGGGCGAGGACCCGGAGGGCCGGCTCGCGCGGGCCGGCCTGGAGGCCCGCCACGTGGGCGAGGCGATCGCGAGGGCCGACACCGTCGCCGGAGCGGTGCGGGCCCTCGAGGAGAGCCCATCCCACCGGCTCGCGCTCCTCGACCGCCGCTTCACCGACGTCGGGGTCGGCCAGGCGCAGGACGAGGCCGGGCGGGACTGCCTCGTGGTGCTCCTGGCGGCCTGGCCGCGCCGCGTCGGGACCGTGGGCCTAGGCGCTCGGAGCCCGGCGCGGCCAGCGGAGGCCACGCCACGGAGCCCGGAGCGCCAGGGTGACCCAGACCTGGAAGAGCCCCGCTCCGGTGGCAGCGACGAGGAGCGGTAGGGCCACCCAGCCCAGCACCCGGGGGTCGGCGAGGATCGCCGCCGCGCTGCCCTCGACCGGGAACGCGAGGAGGCCGATCGCGCCTCCCGCCTCCAGCACGAGCCAGACGAGGAGGACCGACGCCAGCGTCCCCGCTCCGCCTCGACCTGCCGGGTCCAGGAAGGTCAGAAGCGTGAGCATCCAAACGACCACCAGCAGCCAGCGTCCCGCCGGCCCGATCCACGCATCCCAATCCAGGGAGGCCACCCGCAGTCCGTCGACGCCGCCCTCGGCGAGCCACCACACCGCCACGGCGGCGAGGCCGACCCCCACCATGACCCGCGGCGGGAGCGTGGTCCGGTGGGCCCGCCGGAACAGCAACGCGGAGACCAGGAGGGTCGACGCCCCGGCCAGCAGCGGCGCGGACGTCGCGCCGGCCAGGGCCAGCAGCGTCGTCGCGACGGCGAGGCCGCGGCCGGCGACGGCGGCGAGGAGCGGACCGCGCTGAGGGGCGCGCACCGGCGCCACCCCCGCCGCACCGACCCCGACGAACACCGCGGCGAGGACCCAGGCCGTGGAGCTGACGGGACCCAGGGTCAGCATCGCCGCCGTCCCGAGGGCGCCCAGCAGGATGGCGAGCGCCCGGATCGGTCGGCCGAGCGGCGCCGAAGGGCGGGGGTTCTCGGCGAGCAGCTCGGAGGCGAGGTAGGCCGGGCGGGGGACCTTCTTGCGGGCGGCCTCGGGGTCTCGCACCCCCGGTCGCGCCTGGATCTGCGAGGCGTCGGCGCCGCCGGGGGGGGCCGGCGTGATCAGGGTCGGGTCCTCCCGCTCGCCGCGAGGGCGCCGCCGGCCCGGGAACGCCACCACCTGGGCCCCCGAAGCGTCAGGCCGGACGGGCGTCGCTGGCGGAGCGGGGATCGCCGCGCCGGAGGCCACGAGGTGGTCCGGCGTGCCGGCCGGGATCGTGCGCCCCGGGCTGTACTCTTCCGGCTCCGGCTCCGGCTCCGGCTCCGGCTCCGGCTCCGGGGCTCCTCGGAGCGTCACCACGGACGCGCCGGCCGAGGGAGCCTCCGTGGGGTCCGTCTCCTCCCCGTCCGTGGGGGCCTCGGGGTCCTGTCGGCTCATGGTACGACCGGTCGATCATACCGTACCCGACGGGCCGACGCCGGCCCGCGGGCCTGCCGCCGCGAAGCCCCCCGGCGGCCCGGTGGTAGGCTCGGGGCGCGATGCAGACCGTCGCTGACCTCGGGGATCAGGCGGAGG
The DNA here is from genome assembly GCA_050331215.1 of Sandaracinaceae bacterium. Lineage (GTDB taxonomy): Bacteria > Myxococcota_A > Polyangia > Polyangiales > Sandaracinaceae > JBHJHB01. Next base: position 23,815 of record JBHJHB010000165.1, read on the forward strand.
CGCACCTCCTCGCGGGCCGCTTCCGGGAGGCGCTCCACGCCTACGTCGCGATCCTGCGTCTCCAGCCCGCGAACCTCGACGCGCGCCTGCGCGTCGCGGACGCCCTCCTGGCCCTCGGCGAGGTCCAGCAGGCCGCGGTCGCCTACACCGCGCTGGCCCGCTACGCCGCGCACGCCGGCCACCCGCTGCACGCGCTGGTCGCTCTGAAGGTGCTCACCACCCTGGAGCCGCTGCTCACCGAGCTCCTCGCGGACCTGGCGACGCTCTACGCGCGGGACTCGGACCGCCTCGGGCGGGGGGCCCGGCCGAGGGCCGGCGAGCCCGGGGCCGCCCTGCCGGCCGGCTTCGCGCTCGGCGGCCCGTCCCTCGGCCTCGTGGAGGAGGCGGCGACGCTCGCGCAGCAGGTCCCGCGCGTCCCCCTTCCCCAGAAGCTGCCGCCCGTGCCGCTGTTCAGCGAGCTCCCCGAGGACGCGTTCGCTCGCGTGATCACGGCGATCCAGCTGGTCCGGGCTCGGCCCGGCGACGCGATCGTGACGCAGGGGGACCCTGGCGACTCCTTCTTCGTGCTGGCCCGCGGCGAGGTCCGGGTGGAGCGGTCCGTGCCCGACGGGCCCATCCAGCGCCTCGCGACGCTCGGGGGCGGGGCCATCTTCGGCGAGATGGCCCTCGTGAGCGCGTCGCCGCGGTCCGCGACGGTGGTGGCGGAGCGGGCGACGGACCTCCTCCGCTTCGACGGCGAGGCCCTCGGCGCGGCGGCCCAGGAGGTCAAGACCATCGCGGCGGCCCTCGATCGGTTCACCCGCGGGCGCATGCTGACCAACCTGCTGAACAACAGCCCGCTGTTCCGGCCCCTGACCGCCAAGCAGCGGGCGGACCTGATCCGCCGCTTCAGCGCCCACGACGTGCCCGCGGGCACCACGATCGTCGAGGAGGGGGCGGTAGGGCAGGGGCTCTACGTCGTGCTGTCCGGGGCGGTCGAGATCCACATGTTGGAGGCGGGGCTCGTGGTCCTGCTCGCCACGCTCGGTCCCGGCGAGATCTTCGGGGAGATCTCCCTTCTCCACGAGGAGCGGGCGAGCGCGAC
>JBHJHB010000166.1:0-21060 GCA_050331215.1 Sandaracinaceae bacterium
GTGCGGCGAGGAGGGGGCCGCTGGAGGAGGATCGCGCGGGCGGGGGGGCTGCGGGAGGCGCGGTGCGGCGAAACGCGGTGCGACGAGGCGGGGTGCGGCGAGGCGGGGTGCGGCGAGGCGCGGTACGACGAGGCGGGGCGCGGCGAGGAGGGCGGCCGCTCGAGGCGGGCGCGCGGCCGCCCGGGCCGGGCTCGCCGTGGCGCTCAGCGCTCGTCCTCGCCCGGCGCCGTCGTGTCCAGGGTGAGCTGCCCCGGCAACGCGTCCTGGTGCTTGGCGAGCACCAGGTCGATCCCCTCGCGGATGTACACCGCCACCGGCACCTTCGTGCGCGCGTTGAGGAGCTTGAGCTGCTCGTTCTGCTCAGGCGTGATGTAGATCGTCGTCGAGATCTTCTTGCGCGCCATCGGGCCCCACCAGAACAGGAGGACCGTGAACCTACATGACACTATGTATGGCGTCAACGAGCCCCTCCGCGGCCAGCTCACCACGGCGTAGAGCAGAACCGGACCGCGGCCTCGCCGCGCCCACGCGCTGTTGCTCGGCCGGCTGCGCCCCCTCAAGCTCCGAGCGTCGCCGCCCGCATCACCCCGGGGAGCCCGCACCCATGAAGGACCTGGCCCGCGCCTGCCGATCGTCTGCCGTGGCCGCCGTCGCCGCGCTCGCCGCCGGCGCCTGCGGCGGCCCACAGAACGTACCCGACGTGCCGGAGGGCTCCACCGCCGGCGGCGAGGTGCGCAGCCAGTGCGAGCCCGGCGGCCGCCGCGTGGTCGAGCTCGAGGCGGCGGACGCCTCGGACGCGACCGTCCGCCACGTCGTGCGCCACGTCTACGAGGACGACATCGAGCGCTGCGTCCAGTTCGACTGGTTCGGCGACGGCAACATCGACGTCACGCGCTTCTACGCCGAGGACGGCCGCACCGTCGTCCAGGAAGAGCACGACTTCGACTTCGACGGGAAGATCGACCAGATCAGCTACTACGAGGGCGGCCGCCTCGTCCGCAAAGAGCTCGACACCAACTACGACAACCGCATCGACGCCTGGGTCTGGTGCGACGGCCGCTTCTACGACCGGGCCGAGCGCGACCGCCACCACACCGGCCGCCCCGACACCTGGGAGTACTTCGAGCGCGGCCTGCTCCGCGAAGCCCGCTACGACGACAACAACGACGGCCGCCCCGAGCGCTGGGAGCTCTTCCGCTACGGCCGCCTCGTCGGCCTCCGCTACGACTCCAACCTCGACGGCGAGCCGGACACCGAAGAGGAAGTCCCGACCAGCGCGTCCGGCCAGGTCGAGACCGCGCTGACCTGCGACGGCAGCGAGCCGCCGCCCACCCCGCGCCCGCCGCCCACCGCGCCGAGCGGCGACGGCGACGACGCCTCCGGCGACCCGGGCCCGAGCGGGGACGAAGGCACGCCGTGGGAGGGCGTCGAGGACGTGCCGGCCGAGGGCTCGGGGGACGGCTCGACCTCGGGTGAGGGCGGCGCCACCTCGGGTGAGGGCGGCGCAAGCTCGGGGGACGGCGCCACCTCGGGTGAGGGCGGCGCCACCTCGGATGAGGGGGCGGGTGAGGGCGGCTCGATCTCGGGTGTCGACGGCACGACCTCGGGTGAGGGCGGGACCTCCAGCGCCGACACCGACGGCGAGTTCGACGACGCCTTCGGCGACGAGGACGAGGGGGGCACGCCGTGAGGCCGGGACGCCAACCCTGGCTCGCGGCCAACGTGGTTGCGACCCCCGGGTGGCAACCCCGGCTCGTGGCCAACGTGGTGGCGACCCGCGGGTGGCAACCCCGGCACGTGGCCAACGTGGTAGCGACCCCCGGGTGGCAACCCCGGCACGTGGCCAACGTGGTTGCGATGGGGCTTGCCGCCCTCGCCGTCGCCTGCGGCGCCAACACCCCCGAGGCCGAGACCGCGGGCGACCAGGACGTCACGGCGCAGGAGCTGGCCGGCGTCGAGCGGCCCGAGGACGACCGGGGCCGGTGCGAGACCGAGGGGGGCCTCCGTGAGGTGTCCGAGTACGACACCACCGGCGACGACTACCCGGACGTGCGCCGGGTCTTCACGCGCGTCGGCACCCCGCCGCTGTCGCGCCTGATCCTCAGCTGCCGCGAAGTCGACCTCAACGGCGACGGCATCAAGGACGTCGTCCGCTTCTACAACGACGAAGGCCGCCCCCTGCGCGAGGACGCCGACCGGGACCTCGACGGAAGGATGGACAGCGTCACCTACTTCCAGGACGGCCGCATCGTCCGCCAGGAGCTCGACTCCAACGGCACGGGCCGGGTCGACACCAAGGTGTTCTACGAGGAGGGCACCATCGTGCGGGCGGAGCGGGACCTCGCGGGCCGCAGCACCGACGGCAACTGGCAGCCCGACCGCTGGGAGTACTTCCACGAAGGCCAGCTCATCCGCATGGGCACCGACCTCGACGGCGACGGCACCGTCGACCGCTGGGACCGCGACGCGACCTGGGTCGCCGAGCAGGAGACGGAGCAGGCGGACGAAGCGGGCGAGGGCGGGGACGGCGAGGGCGACGAGGCCGACGGCGAGGGCGACGAGGGCGAGGACGGCGGCGACGCGTAGCCCGCGCGCGACGACACGTCGCGCCGACCTGCTCGCCGGCCTCGGTGGCCGTTGCCAGACGAACGCTCGGCGCGGCGGTGCCAGCGCCCGGCCGCCCACCCTGCTACACCGCCAGCCGTCCGTGGCTGCCGTCCGCCTCCAGAAGATCCTCGCCCACGCCGGTGTCGCCTCCCGGCGCGCCTCCGAGGCGCTCGTCCAAGCGGGCCGCGTGCGCGTCAACGGCAGGGTCGTCACCGAGCTCGGCACCCGGGCCGACCCGCACAAGGACAAGATCGAGGTCGACGGGCGCACCCTCGCCCGCGAGAAGCCCGCCTACTACCTCGTCCACAAGCCGCGGGAGATGGTCACCAGCCTCGGCGACCCCGAGGGACGCACCCACCTCGGCGACCTGCTCGAGCGCGTCCCCGAGCGCGTCTACCCCGTGGGCCGCCTCGACTACCACACCTCGGGCGCCCTGCTCGTCACCAACGATGGCGACCTCACCGACGCCCTCCTCCACCCGCGCCGCAAGGTCCCGAAGGTGTACGCCGCCAAGGTGCGCGGCCACCTCGACGTCCCCGAGCTCGACCGGCTGCGCAACGGCGTCGAGCTCGACGACGGCTACGTCACGCGCCCCGCCGAGGTGTTCGTGCTGCGCGAGGAGGCGCGCCACACCTGGATCCAGGTCACCCTCACCGAGGGCAAGAACCGCCAGATCCACCGGATGGGCGACGCGATCGGCCACCCCGTCCTGCGCCTCGTGCGCACCAGCTTCGCCGGCCTCGACACCGAGGGCCTCCGCCCGGGGCAGATGCGCCCCCTGCGGGGCAAGGAGATCGAGAAGCTCAAGAAGCAGTTCCTCACCCCGTCGCGCCGCGCCAAGGCCGCCGCCGCCCGGTCGGCCGAGGGCGACGGCCTGGACGACCCCGGGCCCAGAGCCGGCGGCAAGGGCCGCTCCCGAGCCCGCGCGCGGACCCGGTCCCGGGGCGGCGCCTCGGACCCGGGCCGACCCCGCGAGAGCCCGTCCCGTGCGCAGGGCCCCTCGACGCGCCGGGGTCGCGCACCTCAAGGTAGGAAGTAGCCATGAAGGACCTGATGGACTCCGCCAGCCTCGAAGCCAGCCTCGACGACCTCAAGGTCATCTACCGCGTCCTCACCCAGCACCTCGACGAGCACGGCGAGCTCGAGCACAACGCCTTCTACGCCAGCCTGGGCCGGCTCCTGCGCCAGCAGGCGGCGGCGGAGGGCGTCGACCCCGACAACCGCGACGCCTTCGCGGCCTGGCTCAAGCGCACCGACGTCGCCTTCGCGCCGCCTCAGCGCGACAGCGGCATGTTCAACTGACCCGGGCTCCGCGCGCGGGCCGCGCGGCCGCCCTACGGCTTGGCGAAGTACGCCTTGGCCCAGGCGTAGACCCCTTCGTCCTCGTGCTCCTGGTGCCGCCGGTAGAGCGCGATCACGGCCTCGAGCTTGCTCCTGGCCTCGTCGTCGAGGGGCAAGTCGCCGTGCTGCTCCAGCATCTGCCGGAAGCTGCGGCAGTCCTCGCGCATCAGATCGTGCTCCACCTCGATCTCGTCGGCCTGGGCCGCGTCCTCGCGCAGGTAGGCGGGCAGGAGCCGCGCCTCCTCCGACGCGAAGTGCAGCCGCACGTCCCGCTCGAACACCCGCCACGCCTCGAGCACCACGCTCGCCTTGTCCCCCCTGGCGAGCTCGACCACGCGGTCGAGCACCCGGTCGAGGTCGTCGTGAGTGATCTGGACGGGCTGGTCGCGGGACACGTCGCCGCTGATGGTAGGGCCCCGGGCGGGGGTTGGGGAAGGAACTGGGGCCCCGCGAGCGCCGCGCACCCCGCGGGCCGGGGTCAGGCCGGGTGGGCGGGGGCGTCTGCCCCTTCGTGGGCCACGGCCTGCCTCGGCCTGCCGGCGTCCCCAGGAGGGGGCGTTCCTCTCACAGTTTCGGGAGGTTAGGGCTGGCCCAGGTTGCGCTTGACAGGCCTTCGCTGGCCCCTATAGTGCACGCCCTCACCTGACGCGGGGTGGAGCAGTCTGGTAGCTCGTCGGGCTCATAACCCGAAGGTCGTAGGTTCAAATCCTGCCCCCGCAATGGGCGCGAAAGCGCTGTCGAGACGCGCTGTTGGCCAAGGGGCCGGCAGCGCGTTTGGCGTTGTGCGGTGCGCCCTTCGGGCCACTCTCGGGCCACGCTGCCTTCGGGTTCGCGGGTTCCCCGCAAGTCCGGGGTCGACCTTGTCGGGGTCATCGCCTCGTCCGCCGATTAGGAGGACGAGGTGGCGAAGCCCACGAAGCACTACGGCAAGTGGAGGATCCGCTGGCAGGACGACAGTCGGCGCCGAAGCGAGGTTCACGACCGGTACGACGACGCAGAACTCTGCCTCGCGCGGCATCTGGCCGAGGCCGGCGAGATCCGCCGAGGTCTCCGCAAGCGCCGCCCGGAGCGGCGCACCTTCGATGAACTGGTCGAGTACTGGAAGACCCACCGCCTGCCGGAGAAGCGGCCCGCGAAGCGCGGTACCCGCGGGGGGCCGTCAGAAGGTACCCGTCCGACGAATCGCGTTCTTGACGAGACCTCGAGGCTGTGGCTGCGGCCTCACCGCGAGCCGGCCTATCGCTCGAGCGTGACCGCGCGATACGGGTTCGCCTCGAGCAGCCGCTGCGCGTCGTCGCTCGCCTCGGTCTCGGCCCAGTAGGCCGGCGCGAGCTCGAGAAGCCGGTGCTTGGGCCACTCGGGCAACAGGCAGAGCAGGTCGCGGAGGTAGGCCCAGGGCTCCACCTGGTGCATCCGGCAGCTCGCGAGCAGCGACGTGAAGACGGCGTTCGTCTCAGCCCCGTCGTCGCTGCCGACGAAGAGCCAGTTCTTGCGACCGACCGCCTGGCGGCGCAGCTCGCGCTCGCTGATGTTATTGTCGAGCGGAAGACGGCAGTCGCTCAGGAAGCGCTGTAGACCCTCGCGCTGGTTGCGCGCGTAGCGCACGCCGGCGTGAAGCGGGGTGTCTTCCAGCAAGTCCGGCCACTCGGCGTCGCACCACGAGGTAGGGCGAGCCGAAGGCGTCCTCGCGCATCGCCGACACCACCGGCTCGACCATCGGCGCGAGCTGACCGTGCCACGAGCACATCGTCGAGCGCGCGATCTCCACGCCGTCGCGTGCGTAGACGTCCTCGAGCCGATGCAGCGGCAGGTGGTCCTGCCAGCGACGCACGATGGTGTCGGCGAGCATCCCCGGGCCAGCCACCCCGCGCTCGATCGGAATGGGCGGCGTCGACCCGACGTGCACCTCGGTCGGCTGATCCTTGTCGCGGTCCCTGCGCACGAACTTCGGCTTGGTGATGCGCACTACGACCATCGACGCCGGGCGCCGCTCGAGCACCAGCGTGACCTCCTCGCCGATGCGCTCGAAGGCGTCGAGCCCCTCGCGCTGCACCTCGTCGGGCAGCACCTCGATGTCGACATGGGGCAGCTCGTCGGGCAACGGGCGACGCCCGGGATGCTTGCGGCGCTTGTGCGCCTTCACTTCCTGCTCGACCGGCAGCTCGTCGATCGCCGCCGCCTCGCGCTCGCCGAGCATCATCTGCAGGACGCCGAGCGCGAGCTGCGCCTCGTCCTTCGTCCGCCGCTCGCTCTTCTGCTGACCAAGGATGCCGCGCTCGAGCTTGCGGCAGCGCTCCATCATCTCGAGGTAGAGCTGTCGGTAGGCGTCGCGCTCCTGCTCGAGCTGCGTCAGCCGCTGCGTGGACGTCGTCTCGAGCTCTTCGAGGCGGCGAACGAGCTCGGCGACGTCGGTCACGTCGGTGTGCTGATCGACCGTGGATCTCGAGTCAAGCGCGATCTGCGCGTGCGGCGCGAGTCGGCACTCCGCGCAGGATGAACGCAAGCGTCTTCGCGTCGATCGTCCGGCGGTCCGGCAGCGAGAAGCGCGCACGGTGAAGCCGCTTGTAGAGCAGGCAGTAGCCGCGGTGATCGAACCAGAGCACCTTCACCCGATTGCGCCGCTTGTTCACGAACACGAACAGCGCGCCGCTCTCGGGGTCCTCGCCGAGATGCTCGCGCGCGGCCAGCGCCAGCCCGTCGAACGACCGCCGCATGTCCTGCGGCTGAGCGCACACGAAGATGCGGACCGACGCCGGGATCATGCGCGCCGCTCCAGGACACGCAGCAGGCGCGAGAGGGTCTCGTCGTCGAAGTCACGCGGCAGACGGATCGTCACCCGGCCCACCACCAGCTCGAGGGGCTTCGCCTCGTGGACCGCCGGCGGCTCGGCCACCGACACCTCCACGAAACTCGGCTTCGGCGACGCTCGCCTCCTCGCCGTCTTCCTCGGCGCCGACGACCCCTGGCGAAGCTTCCACTTCCAGTAGCTCAGCGTCCGGGCGTTGGTGCCCACCTCCGCAGCGAACTCCTTCGCCGTCAGCCCGCTGTCCCGCCAGCGCTCCACCCGCTTCGCCCACGTCGCCCGGCTCGATCGTTGTCCCATGGGCCGGGATCGATCCACGCCAGCTGCCCGGACGCAGGAACGCGATTCGTCGGACGGTTACCATTATCCTCTGGAGCCCGATGACGGATCCAACCCCGCTGACCCTCGAAGACTCACGCGCGATTGCTCGCAGAGCGATCGACGCCCTTCTCGCCGCGTCCTCTCCCGAGACGGCCGAGGTGGACGGGAAGGCGGTGACCTTCACGGCCGAGCGGTCAGCCCAGCGACTCGGCGTACAGGCGAGCTGGGAAGGGGGATTCGCTCGCTTCGCCGTAATCGGAGGTGACGGAAGCGTTGAGCGGCGCAGCACTCCCGAGGACAAGGGACACAAGTATTCGCTTGGTGTGGTCTCAGAGCTGGGCCAGCGTGAGGTCGCGTGGGTCTGCCTGGAATGGCTGGTGCGGGACGCAATCCGAACCAACGAGCGAGCGTTCGACGTCTCATTCAGCAACTCGCTCTCGATGCGAGACCGAGATGAGGCCGGCAACCTCAAGAACGCGGCCTACGGCGCGCGGTCTAGGGCGCTGGCGCGTGCAAGCGGTCTCACCGGCCAGAAACGTGAACACGTTGGCACGTACGACCTCATCAAGAACGAGTGGTCTCCTACTCCGACCGAGACGCTTCAGCGCTTGCTGACGCTCTGCACCATCAAGGTGCACTTCTACGACCGTGGTGAGGGCCGGTTGATCTCGGGGAACCCGCTGTTCTCGATCGCGGGAGCAGCCGCTCCCGGTACTTCGTCACCCGTCGCGCCGCCGACGAATGCGGGGCTTGCCGGAGTCCACCAGTGGTACGGCGGAGTCCGCACTCAGCTGGAGGGACTGCTCGAACTGCTGGAGCACATTCAGGAGAACGAGCCGCCTGAGTCCGAGGTAGAGGCGTGGGTCACAGAGCAGGGCACGCTCAAGCCTGGTCGCTACACCGCCGTCTTGGCCCGTCTCCCAATAAACCTCGGGCTGGCCGAGGTGATCGATGGTCGCTGGCAGCTGACGGACCTGGGCTTGAGCCTGCTCGAGTCTCGCGATGGGCTTGCCGGATACCGGATCTTCAACGCGACCTACATTGGCTTCGACGAAACGCTCGCGTATCTCTCGGCACATCCCGGTGCGCGCGCCGACGCGGTCCACGAGTACTTGAACCAAGTGCTCGAGGTGAACTGGAAGAGCACCGCGCAGGCGATGCGTCGGGCGAACTGGCTGGTCTCGTTCGGTCTCGCGGAGTCCAACCGTGGGAGCTTCCGCCTCACCGCGGAGGGCGTCGAACTCGCCAATGAGCTTCCGGCGGCACTGATCGAGCGCGCCAATGAGGTGCCGAAGACCGCTGAAGTCGAAGATGAGATCGAAGAGCAAGGAAGCCCCGTTCTGGTCTCCGAACAGGTCGAGGTGCCAGACCTCGTCCTGCCCGAAGGCCTGTTGCAGCAATGCTGCGCGGCGCTCAACGCCGGCAAGCACTTGATGCTGCTTGGCCCTCCGGGAACCGGGAAGAGCACCATCGGGCAGGCGCTCGGCCAGCTGGCGGCAGAGGTCTACGGTCTGGGGCCTCCGCTTCTCGCAACGGCGTCGGCAGATTGGACGACCTACGACACCATCGGCGGTTGGACCCAGCGGTCGGACCAGATGCTCACCTTCCGGGAGGGCGTCGTCACAAGGGCCCTCAAGGAAAAGCGGTGGCTGATCCTGGATGAGGTGAACCGTGCCGACATCGACAAGTCCTTCGGCGAGCTGTTCACCGTCCTCGCGGGCGGAACGGTCACAACGGCGTACACGCAACTTGAACACGACCGCGAGGTCCCGGTGAAGATCGGTCCCGACGCGAGCCCATACAACCTCGGTCCGTGGTTCCGCATTGTCGCTACGATGAACGTGCGGGACAAAGCCAGCCTCTTCCGCCTCTCCTACGCATTCATCCGCCGGTTCGCCGTCATCACCGTCCCCGGGCTCGATGACCCGCAGCTCGCCCAGCTGGCGCGACGAGAAGGAAAGGCGATGGAGCTGTCGGACGACGTCGTGGAGACAGCAGTCCGCGCCTTCTCCATTGAGCATGGGCTCTCGAAGTTCGTGGAGCTTGGTCCGTCGATGCTGCGCGACGTGTTGAGCTACACGGCCCACCGTTCCGTTGGCGCACTCCGGGCGGTGGCCGAGGGATTCGAGCTGTTCATTCTCCCGCAGCTCGAAGGGTTGGAAGACGCGGCCGCGACCGATGTTCATGCACTCCTCGGCGATCTGTTCGCTGCGGATGCCGACGTCGCCGCGATGCTTCAGGCCCGGTTCCGCGTCAACTACCCGCACGTATTCCGATGACCCATCCTGTGTGGGAGACTTGGCTCGGCGAGCGGTTTCCCGGGTATCTGCTTCGGGACGCAGCTGGCGCGCCTCGGTCACCCGAACACGTCCGCCAAGCCCTCGGCAGACTCAGTGGTCGACCCGGTGCGCTCACTCGGCTGGCGGAGCTGAACTTCCTTCTCGAATCCGGCCTTGGCACCCAGGAGCTGGTGCTCGACCTCATCCCGCGGCTCTTGCGACGGGTGTACCCGCACACCAATCGAGTGATCGATGAGCGACGCGGGAGCGCGCGTGGCCGCATCGACTGGGCCCGAACGCTCGACCTGCGCACCAGAACGCGTGACCGCTCCTGGTTTGTCGGCGTGAGCCCGCGACGTAGCTTCGAAACCCCTGAGCTGTTGCTGGTTCGGTTCATGGTGGAGCGCGTCGTTCGCACCATCGCAGACCTGTCCGGGGAAGTGCTCAAGGCGAAGGCCGGATGGGTGGCGGACCTCGCGGCGCTCAGGACGTCGGCGCTCCGCTCACGGGCCCACGCGGCTCTGCGGGATCTCCCGGTTGTGTGGCCGACCCCTGCTCAGCGTTCACGATGCGCGAACTCGCGCGAGCCGGTGGTAAGGGCGGCTCTGCGGGTTCTCGGTCACCAAGACCAGCTCCTTCCTAACCCATCCCAAGACGCTCTGGCGACGACGGTTTCTCGATTCGCGCTTTCGCCACTCGACATCAATAAGCGTTTCGAACTCTTCGCACTGCTCAGCGTGATGGAGTTGCTCGACCACATCCTCGACGCTTTCCCAAGAGAGGACGCGCTGATCACGCCGGACCGGGCCCAGGTCGCAACGTGGCAGCTCCCCGCGGGCACCGTCTCGCTTTTCTACGACCAGTCACCCGACCCGGCGAGGCACGCCGAGGTGATCGGGCACTACTTCGAAACCACGGCTTCGGTGCGCCCTGACATTCGCCTCCGGTTCGAATCGAACGCAAGCGCCCGTGAGCTGTACCTGGACCCGAAGTGCTCGGAGGAGATGACCTACCTCGCGCACTCCCACCTTAAGATGCAGGGCTACGTCGCCGACGCGCCCGAACGTTTCGTCGACCCCGGGCCGAAGGTGGTCTTGATCACACCGCGTGAGGTGAAGGGAGAACCGCGATGGTGGTACGACCCCGTCAGCTACGTTTCGGCCGACGACTGCTCGCCCGGCGGCCGCTTGCATCAGCTCTTGCTCGCGTGGTTGGAGGGTGCAAGAGCGCACCTAACCGTGCCGGGGCCTGAGAAAGGGATGGTCGCGTTCATGCCATGGGTATCCCTGGAGGAACCCGTGGAGTTGACGGGTGTGCGCCTTCTTCCTTTCGAGCGGGGAGCGGGGGATCAGCCGGAGCCCGTGCACGTTGCCGTCGAGGCCTATCGCGACGGGTCGGGGCATCCCGTCCGCTCGGCGATTCTCTGCGAAGTGAACGGCTCGACCTGTGGGGAGCTCGACGACACCCAGCGCGACCGCCTCTTCGCGGTCAGGGATTTGCTGCTCTTCATGGGTCTCCGTCACAGGTCCTTCTTCGGATCCGTCGACCCGTACTGGAACGCGGATACGTTCCAGCTCATCGTCCAACGCTTCGTGGCTGGCCAAGGCGGTTCTTTCGCGGCCCCTCGAAGTCGGGGAGCGCAGCGTGGCGTGTTCTCAACGGCCGAGGTCCACCTCGTGCGGGCCCCGACCCACGTCAACACCGGGCAGAAGCTCGAGGTCGACGCGAAGCTCTTGGCTGCCCTCGATGCCGCAAGCACGGGTGCCGAGTGGGAGTGGCTCGAACCGTTCCTTCGCAAGCTGTCGAGCGCGAACACGGACTCGTCCGCGGTCGCCGAGCACGCCGAGATGGTCGACTCCGTTGGAGCGCTTCAGCAGGTAGTCGACAAGCCCGCCATCCACGAGGAGCGGTCCATCATGGAGGCGTTCCTGGACCTGATGTCGCACGCGTCGCCTAACGCGCGTTCTCTCTCCGACTGCGCGCGAAGCGCCGTGACGCGGCGTTACCAGCAGGCGCACTCGCTGCGAGAGTGCTGGTTCAAGGACTTCTACCGGAGTCGAGGCAGCGTCGCGCACGGGCAGGCGACCCCGCCGAAGGCATTTGCCTGGTCTATCACCGAGCACCTCCTCTTGGCCGCTTACCTCTTGCCGCGCCTCGCTTTGGTTCGGCTTGCGAAGGCGGGCTTGTACGAACTGAGCGACAATGAGCGCGACGAGATCGGCGCGTTTGACTATCTGCTGTGCTTGCCGGACCTGCATGAGCAGAAGGAGACGGACATCCCTCACAGGACGAAACCGGCGTGGAACGAGGCACTCAAGAACGCGCGCTGGGAGCTTCACATCGCGCGGTTGGCGGGGAAGCACGACGAGGACGAGGCGGAGTAGGGCCCGTACGCCTGCTACGCCGCAAGCCGGACCTCCATGGGCAACGTCACCGCGTTTATCCAATCTCGGTAGCAGGCCCCGGCAACTAACGTTTGTATAACGCCCGTCTCCCTTGGAGGCGGGCGTTGTCTTTCCGTCGTTCCCGAGGAGGCGACGGGCCTCGGCAAAGCTCACCATTGGAACTCGGTCCGGCGGGGGGCGGTCTTCGCGCAGCGCGAGGCCGAACGGGAGGATGTGAGCCTCTGCCGTGTAGATTCGGTCGGCTCCGGGGTGCAGACGGATCGTGCCGCCCTGGAGCAGGCGTCGGACGGCTTCGCGGCAGCGGTCAACGTCCTCGGCTACGAAGAGGCGCTCCAGCTCGTCGCGAAGCTGACGTGCGGCCTCGTGAGGGGCTGGAAAGCGAGTGGGAAGCTCCCGCATGGACAACAGCTCGTCAGCTCTGCCCGAAGCTGCCTCGCCCGGCGGTGCTCTGCGTCGAGCTTCTCGCGGAGTGGCTCGACCGGGAGACCACTCGCGATCGCCTCCGTCAGGCGCCCGACTCGAGCCTCGGTCTTGCCTAGCTCGGAATGGATGTCCGCGGTTCGACTCGTCTCCCGCTTCTGGGCTGCCGCGATCGCCCTGGTGAAGGCGGTCGCCGCTCGCTCGATAGCGGCCGGGCTAGCGAGCGTGGCTGCTATCCCCTCCATGATGCGTTCGCGCGCGACCGACTCGCGTACCGAGAGGGCGTTGGAGCAGGTGCGAGTCTTCGCGTGGGTCGTGCATCGATAGTAGCGGCGACCCTTGCCACCGCCGTGGATGCTGATCGCACCTCCGCATTCGGCGCAGGTCAGCAACGTCGCGAAGAGGTACTTCGAGGGTCGCCCAGGCCGACCAGGGCCACTCCTCTTGGATTCTTGGGGCGATGCGGTTCCACCTGCTCCCCCCCGCTTATTCGCCTCGAACATCTCCTGAACTCGGTCCCACAACGCCTGCGGCACGATTCGAAGGTGCGGGAGCGGCACGTCGAGGGCCTCGTCCAAGGGACGACGCCGAGACGTCCTCTTCCCCGTATCGGGGTGCTTACGGAACCGCCGCTGGTTGTAGGGCTTCTGCCCGATGTACCGAGGGTTGAGGAGAAGGGAGCGGACGCCGCCCGCGCTCCATGCGTTCGTGCCACGGCGACCGTTGCCTCGAGGGGGTGCGATCCTGTCGGCGTTCAAATCACCCGCGATGGCGGGAAAGGACCGGCCCTCAGCGCGTTCGGAGAAGATGCGGCGGACAATCTCTGCTTCGGGTTCATGGATGAGCGCGACCTTGTGCTTCCGGTGCACCGGGTCCTTCTCAGCGCGAAAGCCGTAGGGCAGGTTCCCGGTCACGAAGCCATCCTCGGCGAGCTTCAGCATGGTTCGATGAGTGTCCTTGGAGACCGCCCTACGTTGCTCCGATCCCATCAGGAAGTGCATCAGGATGCTCAGTCGATCGGACTCCCTGGCCGTGTCGAGACCGTCCGAGACGAAGATCACCCGCACGTCCCAGTAGCTGGCGTCCTTGAGAAGCACCGCGCCATCCGCCACGTCGCGGGAAAGTCGCGATACGCTATCGATGAACAGGCAGTCCAGGGCCTCATCGCGGATGGCTCGGCGCAACCCGTCGCTGCCACCGCCGCGCACAAGGCTCTCGCCGCTCTTCGCCGCGTCAGTGAACACAAGAGAGCTGTCGATCTCAGCCCCATGGCTTTTCGCCGCTTCACGGCAGGCGCGGAGCTGAGCTTCGATTGACAGCTCGTCTTGCTTGTCGGTCGAGAACCTCGCGTACGCCCCGCATCGCAAGGTCCGCTGCTCCCTTACCATCGCGCCACCGCGCGCTCGACGAGGAACTCGATGAAGTCGATCCACTCGACCGCTAGGACCACCTCACTTGGGCGGCCTACGATAGGTTCTCTGGATTCGACGAGCGTCCCGCCCGTCCAGTAGCAGAGCCGCACGCGCCTCTGGCCGATGGATGGCGGTCCGAGATAGAAGCCGAGGGTGCTGGGAGAGGGCGCGGGTGCTGCTTGCTCGTCCATGTTGGGTCTCTACACGATAGCGAAATCCACCCACCCCGCTGCCGTGTCTCGTCGTCAACCGACGATAGCGGTTCCCCAGTCAACCACGGTACTGCCGCACGAGCTTCTCGCTGACGAGGCCGCGCCACTGCCCCACGAGCTTCCGCGCGAAGTCCGGGTCATCGATGCGGACGCCGGCCTCGATGTTCCGGGTCTGGCCGCGGTCGGTGAAGTTGGCGGAGGTGATGAGCGCGCTGCGCTCGTCGACGACGACGCACTTGGCGTGGAGGCTGGCCCAGGGCGGTCCGGCGACGGCGGTGCGGGGGTCGTAGTAGACGTCCGGCCGGGGCTGGCCGAAGGGCCAGTTCTTCACGAAGAAGCGGTCGATCTGCTTCGTGGCGTAGGCGTCCGCCTCGGCGGGTGTCGGAGCGTGGCCCTCGATGTCGAGGAAGAGGGACGCCCGCACGCCGTGTTCGGTCATCGCGTGGTGGAGGGGCGCGAAGATCGCCTCGCCGTGGTCGAAGCTGAAGCCGCCCACGACGACGGACTGGCGGGCTTCGGCGAAGAGCTGGCGGACGACGATCGCGGTGTCCCGTCCGCGGGAGCTTCGCGCCTCGGGACCGGTCCAAACGAGATCGAGGTGCGGGGGCGGGCGGTGGATGCGCTCGGCGAGGGCGACCTCGAGGGCGACGAGGACGCCCTCGGTGGAGAGGCCGCCGAGGAGGCCCAGCAGACCGTCGGCGTCCTTCGCGAGTCCGAGGGCGGCGAGCGAGGTCGCGGTGACGGGAGCGACGAGGCGCCCCTGCGCGACGGCATCACGGAGCGCGCGTAGGTCGGGGGTCGAGAGCCCGCTGAGGCCGCTCGGCGTGTCGGTCATGGCCGGGAACCGAAGAACGCGAGGTCGGTCGGGTGGCCGACCGTGGGAACGACTAGCGCCCGGTCGAGGTAGCGGTTGAAGCGCTCGCAGGAACACTCGGCGATGAAGAGGCAGCCGTGGCACGCCGCGCCCTCGAGGTGACGTTCCGCCGGGTCGTTCTGGGGGCTGTGGCCGGCGCACACGGGATCGTTCGAGCAGAGCTTTCCGAGGTCGTAGGCGGCCTGGAGGTGTTCGCGGATGCGCCGCCCCTGCTCGACGAGGCCGCCGAGGGTGCCCTCGGTGCCCGCGCTGCCGGTGGACAACAGGATCGCGGCCATCGGTGTTTTCGGGTCGCGCTTGGAGGGCCCGCAGTAGAGGCGCTCGCGGATGGCGCTCGCGGAGTAGCCGCACTCGAGACTGATCGCGCTGATGAGCAGGTGCGAGAGCGAGTGGAGCATGTAGAAGCGGACGCCGGGGAACGGCGGGGGCTCGGTGACGCCCTTCGCCCAGTCGTCGTAGCCCGCCATCAGCTCGTCGGCGCGCGCCTTCACGGCGGGTCGGTCTTCCCACGCCCGCACCGCGTCCTCGCGGAGCTGGAGGAAGATCCCTTCGCCGCGGATCTCCGTCGCGGGGAGCCAGTTGGTGGTTAGCCCCAGCCTCGCCGACTGCACTCCGAGATCGAACTCGCCCTGGAGGTCCGGCGTGACCGGCTCGAGTCGGGTGAACCCGATCTGTGCCCGGACCTCGCGCAACTTCGGCGCGACAACGAGGCGCTCGACCTGCTCGGGGAGCCCGCCCTCGGGCTTCACGCGCCGGGCGAAGAACCACTGCTCGAGGGGAGGCAGCTCGCCGCGCACCTCGTCCTTGCTCGCGACGAACTGGCGGAACTCGGCGGTCCGCAGCGGCGCTTGGGTCGCGGGGCGCTCGTCGTGGAGGGCCTTCACCACGCGGAGGACGGCCGCGTCCTCGTGGCCCTCGAGGGCGACCTGAACCTTCGGGATCTGACGGAACGCGGGCAGCGTCTCCGGGCTCGCCGCCTTGAGGACGTCCCAGACCTCGCGCACGGCTTCTTCCAGCTCGCGCCCGGGCTCGGGCACGCTCAGCGCGCTCACCACCTGCGCGAAGTAGGAGTTGCTCGCCGTGCGCACCAGGAGCCGGAGCTTCTCCTGGCACTCCTCGCGGCCTTCGGGGCCGAGCCACGGTCGGTGCCCGCCACACGTCAGCTCGATGCCGGCCATCGCGGCGCTGAGCTGGTTCCGCGCCCCGCACGCGCAGGAGATGCGGATCTCCGAGAAGTCGCCGGTGGCGCCCTCGTCGAGGCGAAGGCTCGGCGCGGCGCAGCGGTCGCGGCCGAGGTGCACGAACCCGATCCAGGGGAACTCCTGGGCGTGGCCGCGGCGGCAAGCGCCGAGGGAGCGGACGGGCACGGTCTCCGAGGCGCGGCTCCCTGAGGCGCAGTTGTGCCAGTAGCGCCCCTTCTTGAGGTCGAGGCCGTCTTTGCGAAGCAGCGCGCGGCAGGCGCCGTTCTGACAGACGAACCACTGCGGGAACTCGAGCACCTGGACGCCCGCGAACTTCGTGGGGTCGCGATCGTCTCCTGCTGGTGGCGCCCGGAACGGGTAGTCCACGCTCAGCGAGAGCCCGGCCTGCCGGAACTGTTCCGCGATCAGGTCGCGCAGGCGCGGCTCGACGATCGTGGGGACGCCCTTGTTCCGGTCGTAGCTCCAGAAGTCGAGGCCCGAGATCAGCACCGCCTGGTCGATCAGGTCCATCATCGCGCCTGGCCCGAAGGTCGTGACCACCTGGCTTTGGCGAATGTGTCCGTCGGGTCGTTGCTGGACCCTTCCTCGCCCCGGCCTACCCCCTCGCCGCGCCATCAGCGCCGCCCTCCGAGCGACCGCCGCTCGATCCAGAGGTGCACCGTCTCCTCGACGTCGCGCATCGACGTCGGCGCGACGAAGCGTCCCTCGTCGGTGTTCGGTTCGGGCGGGTCCTCGTCGGTCGCCATGAAGAGGATCGGGTTGCCCGCCGACTTGTCGCGGTCGAAGCGCGAGTAGGAACGCCGCGCTGCGCCTTCATCGCGCGCGCGGCGGACGATCGACTCCCATGCATCCAGGAGGACCTGGGCGCGGTCCTTCAGGTCTTCGACGAGGCGGTCGTGCTCGGTGCCGCTCATACGGCCGTGACGCCCCGCGCGCTCGGCGAGGACCTTCACCGCCAGCTCGGCGAGGTCGCGGTTCGCCTCGATCTCCATCGCCCCGCCTGCCGGGGTCAGCTCCTCGCCGCCGAGGCGAGCCATGGCCACCAAGGTGCCTGCGAGCCCGCGTTCGAGCGCCGGGCCGGAGAACGGCGTCAGGCTCGTCGCCTCCACGAAGCGGTAGAAGCTCGAGTGGTACGCGGCGAAGCGCTCGTAGTGGGAGCGGTCGCGGGGCTTGCGGACGTTGAAGCAGGTGACGACCAGGCCCGGGTGCTGCCGCCCGACGCGGCTCGACGCCTGGATGTACTCGCTCGTCGTCTTCGGTTGTCCGGCCACGACCATCAGCCCGAGCCGGTCGATGTCGACGCCGACCGAGATCATGTTCGACGCGAGCAGCACGTCGACGTGCTCCTTGTCGGCGTGGGACTTGTTGAGCCTGTCCTTCGCGTCCTTGATGCGCGACGTGCTCTCGCGCGAGGTCAGCTCCACCGGCTCCGTCTGGACCTTGCGCGCCTTCAGCGTCGGGTGCGGACCAGCGTGGTCGACCGGCACCTTGTCCTCGATGAGGGCGCAGCGGACCCGCACGTCATCCTCGACCAGGCGGCGCATCCCGCCCAGCTCGCGCAGCGAGTTGAAGTAGCCCGCGACGGTCATGTACGGGTCGGCGGGCTGCTCCGGCTCGCCGTTGGGACTCCACTGCTTGTTCGCGGCCGTGAGCAGCGAGACGTAGCCGCGCAGCAGGATCCCCTTCATGGAGCGGCCCTGGGCCGCCACGCCGAGGTAGAGGCGCCCGGCCTGCTTCCTGTCCACCGTGGAGAACCACGTCTCCGAGTCGTTCACGCCCGGGGGCGGGAAGAGCGCCATCTTCTGGCGACCGAACAGCGCCCGGATCTGCTCGCGAGCGCGGCGGACGGTCGCGGTCGACGCGATCACCTTCGGGCGGACCGGCTTGCCGTCCGCCTCGCGCGTCGACAGGTGCTCGATGGCGGTCTCGTAGAGGCCGACCATCGTCCCGAGCGGCCCCGAGATCAGGTGCAGCTCGTCCTGCACGATCAGCTCGGGCGGTCGGAGGCCCTCGCTCAGTGGAGTGGCGGACGGCTTCTTCGACGGGGGCTTCGGGTCCATCGGGCCGAAGAAGCGCTGGCCCTCCCGAAAGCGCGCCCGACCGAAGAGCATCCCCGTCTCGCCGCGCCAGGGCATCATCGCGAACTTGTCGACGGTGGCGACGAGGAACGAGGGCAGCTCGCGGTAGATCTGCTCGTCGACGAAGAGCACGGGCAGCCCGTCGCGGTTCTTCCGCGCCGAGAACTCGCACCGGAAGTCGGTGCAGCCCACCACCACGCCCTCGGCCTTCGCGGTGCTGGGAACGAGCGTGAGGCTGTCACGACCGAGGGGCGCGCCGCACCAGGGGCAGTCGGTCAGCGGGAACGGCGACGGCGCGGTCTTCGAGGCGCTGTTCTTGTACTCGATGACGAGCTTCTTCACCTGGTCGAGCGTGTTCGCGGTGGCCGTTCGACCGACCCAGAGTCCGACCGCGAAGCGCTGTTCGCCGAGCTTGTCCGGCGCCTCGCGTCGCAGCATCTCGAGCGCGCACATCAGCGTCGCCGCGCGGCCGAGCTGGTCGAGGGTGAGGAGGCGCAGCGTGTAGCGAAGGAGGACGGCGACGCCGAGGCCCTTGTCATCGCGGCTCTGCCCCCGAAGCCGCCGGAGAACGAGGGCGAACCCGATAACCCCAAGATATGCTTCAGTTTTTCCACCCCCAGTGGGGTAGAAGATCAGCTCGACGTTCTCGCGGTCCCCGTCGTGCTCGTCCGCGACGCCGACCAGGTTCATCAGCACGAAGGCGAGCTGGAAGAGGCGCCAGGCGGGCCGCTTGTCCTCGTCGTAGCGACTCGGGCTTCGCTGGAGGGAGGACTGCGCCATGGCTCGGTTGGCGAGCCGGAACGCCTCGAGCACCTCGGGGTCGGAGGCCAGGCACTCGATGCCCCGCGCGATGCGGTCCTTCGCCTGCCGCGCCTGCTTGATCAGCTCGTCGCGCGCCTCGCGCCGCGCCTTCGAGTCCAGGGGTGTCTTCGCCTGCCCGTCGAGCCAGGTGCCATAGGCGGCGACCAGCGGCGTCAGCGCAGCCCGTGCCGCGTCTCCGTCGGCGAGGTCGCCGAGGACCTCCATCCGCGTCTCGACGCCCGGCTCGCTGTGCGTGACCACGCGCCGTACCTCGTGGCGGGGCATCCACGCGGTCCGAACGAGGGTCACCGGGTCCTGGCCATCGGGCACGTCCACCGACACTCCGTGCCCGACCGCGTACTCGAAGCGGTCGCGGAACTGGAGGTCCGCTACGCGGTCGTCCCAGTCGCGCGCGTGCTCGCCCTGCCGGTTCGGGCGGGCGACGAGACCGCGCTCGTATTCGACCTGCATCGCGACCTGGAAGATGTACTGCTCGTCAAAGGGCGGCTTCCCGTCCACGGCGCGGCGGTTCACCACGAAGAGCGACAGCGCCCGGGTCCCCTCGTCGAGGCCGGGCGCCTCAGCGGTCTCGAGCTTGCCCATCACCCAGATCCCCGGGCTGTCCGGGACCATGACGCCCTTGCCGACCGCCTCGGCCGTGACCGTCAGCCCCACCGTCTTTCTCGGCTGGGGCACCCGACGCCAGACCGTCCGGGGGCGGCGCTTGCCGGGGACCTCGCGGGCCTCCTTCACATACTCGGCGAACTCGAGCGAGACCCGGATCGTCTCGGGGTCGTCCCTTGGCGGCGGCAAGAGCACCGACATCCCCATCGAGGACTGGAACCGATGCTTCTGCTTCGGCTCGGGCTCGTCGCCTGCGCTCTCCTCCTCGTCCTCGTCGGGCCCTGCGCCCAGCTCCTCCTGGCTCGTCGGGTCGTACGTGTCCGGGTCCGACTGCGGCGCGAGGAAGCCGGTGAGGTACCAGCGCGACGGCGGAAGCGGCAGCACCTCGTCGGTCGGGCCCTCGTGGTCTTCGGGGTAGAAGGGGCCGATGAGGTCGGCCTCCAGGGCTTCGACAAGCTGCGCGCGCACGTCTCCCGTCGACTCAGCGCCCATCACACCACCGCAACCTTTCCTCGCCACGAGAACTGGAGACGCTCCAGAGCAGACTCCCCGAGCCAGTCCGGCCATAGCTCCTCGAGAAACATCGGTTTCTCGTCGAGCAGCCGAAGCACAGCGATCGTCTCGGGTTGCCCATCGAACATGGCCAACTGCTCCTGCTCTGCACATGCTGCGAGCGCACGTTCAAGCCTGGCCGAGTTCGATTCCACGAACTCAGGCAGGCCGGACTCCCACCGCTCGTAGTCAGTTTCAAACGCCGGTCGCAGCGCCTCGAGGACTCGCAGAGAGAGTGCCTGTTGTCCGTGCGAGGGCTGTCGAAAACGGAGAAACGCTGCCTCGAGGGCCAGGTAGGCGCGAGCAACCAAACCATCGGGTGATTCGCGAACTGCCATGTCGATCCTCTCGATCTCGTGGTCGACAACCTCCATGAGCGCGGACAGCCGGCTCACGGCCCGGTGGACCTCTCTCGGACACCACTCAGCGGTCTTGTAGACGTAGCGGTGAGAAAGGGACGCCCAGACAGCCGCAACTTCGGTCACCAACTGAATCTCGCAGCGGCGCTTCTTGCCGTTCGCGTCGGAGAGCGGCGCGCGCTTCACAGAGAAGAACCGCGCTCGAAACCCGAAGCGATCAACCTCCTCTTGCCGCGCCGGGATTGCCTCGATCTTTGGTACCCGTTCCTTGAGGACTGTCTCCACCGTCTCCACGTCCGAAAGCTTCGCCACGATGATCCTCGCTCCTGCACGGTCCCTCATTTGCTGGTAGGACATCTCAGAATTCGTGAGGAGCTTCTTCAAGAGGCTCCCGGCGTCCTTTGCCCGCGATTCGAGCCGAAACCGCACCCCGCTGCCGGTCAGGGCCGCGTGCAGTTCGTCCTGCACCTGAGACGCTACCTCTTCGAACAGCGGTCGCTCGCTGACGAACTGCGTTCTGGCGGCTTCAATTCGGTCCTGGGTCATCGTGACTTGCCGCCGACCTCGGAGATTTCTCCACGGATCGTGAGCTGAGAGCGTTCGCCCTCGATGTCTTCAATGCTGAACTCATCTTCTCCAACGTCAGTTGGCTTCGTGACGTACACCCCGTACGTGAAACGCCCACGCGTGCGCTGGAGCTTCTTGTCGCTCCGGCTGGTGTCCTTCTAGAACCTGTTCGTGGGCAGGTCGGCCTCGGCAAGAAGCCGCCG
>JBHJHB010000167.1:0-2568 GCA_050331215.1 Sandaracinaceae bacterium
CTCGTCCGCCTCATGGCCGGTGGAGTCGAGCCGGGCGATCCAGCGTTCCGTGCGGGCGATGGCCCGGGCCTCGTTGGCGATCACCAGAACGGCGTTCAGCCGCTCGACCGGCTGGAAGCGCACGGTCCCCGCGCCGAGCCCATCCTCGTCATTCGCGAAGATGCTTTTCAGCTCACGGACGACAATGCCCGCCTCGGCCGCCTCGAGCGGGAACAGGGCATAGGAGAGGCCCGCCATCCAGTCCACGTCAAAGACGTCGACCATGTCGAGCAGGCTCGCCCGCTCGGGGCCCGTGCCGCTCAGGATCAGGAGGTTGCTGTCAGCATCGATCCGGATCCACGCGCCATCGTCGGGGGCAAAGGGCCGCAAGGTCTCGGCGAGGCGCCGGGCGGAGACATGGCGCAACGGCACGACCTGGACCCCAAAGCCGGCGGACAGATCCGCGTCCTCGATCTCCAGGGCCGGCACCGCGCCGTCGCGGCCTCCCTCCCGTGTCTTCACCACATAGAGCCCGCGACGGCGCACAAGGGCGATGTCATTGGCGTCATGGCTTGTCTCGTAGATCGAGAGCAGCGCCTCCTTGGGCACCGGCCGGTTGGTCTTGAGGGTCAGGGTGCCGTCGATCCGTTCGTCCACGGTGTAATCGAGGTTCAACGCGTCGCCGAGAATGGCGGCGGCGATGTCCCGGACCGGTGCTTCCTTGAAATTAAGCTGCAAGCCGCCGCCCGGATCCGTGTGCCAGCCCACAGGATCGGTCGCGCCGCTCCCCACGCGCCGGCCCGTGCCGCGCAGGATCACCTTCTCGGAGCCGCGCTCGGAAACCGGCGGCGGGGCCGGCGACAGGACCGGGGCGGGATCCTGGGGCGCGACCAGAAGCCGGGCGCTCTCCTGGTCTCCGGCCTTGGGCGCCGCCGGCGGGTCGGCCAAAGGCGTGCAGGCGGCGAGCCCGCCCAGCATCACCGGCAGGACGCCCCATAGGCTGCGGCCAACGCTGGACACCATGAACCGAGACCCCGTTCAGCCAGGAAGAGAGGGCGCGTCCTCGCGGCGCCCCTGGCGACGAAAGAACGCACTGCGCATCGCCGTCAATCTATGGCGCTTGTGTGACAGTGATCTGACACCGTCGGGAAGGAGGTCAGTCGATATCGCCGTTGCGGAAGGGGCGGCGCGGCGGTTCCGGCTCCTCGACCGAATCCGCGCTGCGCCGGGTCGGGCGGCGGCCGACGACGACCTTCTCCGCCGGCTCTGACGGCAGGGTCCGACGGGGTTCGGGGAAGCCGAGATCCACGCTCCGGCCTGCCCGGTCGAGGGCGAGCATGCCGTCACCCACCCGCGCGACGGTCCAGCCCTCCAGCCGGTCGCCGGCACCCAGATGGTGCAGCCGGCCGTCAGAGCCCGCTTTCACAATCGCCACGTTCCCCTCATCCCCCAGCATGGTGCCGAGCAGGACATAACGCTCCTCGAGCGACGCGCCGGCCGCCGGCGTTCGCTGGACCGGCGCCGAGGCGGTCGTCGACACGGGACGCCGGTCGGCCGCGAACAGGGGCCGGGCCAGGATCACATTGACGGGATCGATCTCGGGCGCGGCTTGGTCGTCTGGGATTGCCAGGGCACCGGGAACAGGGTCCGTCGATGCATTCTGCGCAGGCGCGCGCTCGGGGTGCCGGCCCAGCAGGACGGTTTCGGCGCCGATCACGCCGACCAGACCCAAGGCCAGGGGAGCGAAGAGGGACAGACGCATGGTCAGGATTCCTCCGCCGGGACCATGAAGCCGACGATCTCGACCGTCAGCGCCAGGGTGGCGTCCGCCGACGGGGTCCGTCGGGGCGCGCTCAGGGTCAAACTGCGGACGAAACCGGCGGGTGCGCCGGTTTCCAGATCCTCGAGCGAACGGGTGAGCGTTTCGAGACTGCCGGACAGCGTGGCGCTGATCCGCACCTCCCGGCCGTCGGCATCGCGGGCATCGAGGGCCGAGACCCGGGAGACCGCGGCGCCGTGTCGGTCGAAGGCGGCCAGCACTTGGCTCTGGAACAGCGCCGTCGCGAGGGCATGGCTCTCCGCCTCGATGGTTAGCTTGCGGACGGCCGGGGCAGCCTCGTCACGCGCCAGGGCGGCCTCGAGGGCCGGACGTCGCGCGGCGAGCGCCGCTAGACCGGCGAGCCGTTGCTCCGCTGCGCCAACCCGCGCCACGGCGCCGTCGAGGGCCGCAAGGTAGGGCGCGACGGCGAGGACATAGGCACCGGCTGCCAGACAAGCGAGCAGACCGGCGGCCAGCAGGCGCCCTGGGATACTCTGGGCGCGGAGGGAACTCATGGGGTGTCCCCTCCGGCCAGCGTGAGGGCGATCTGCACGCGCTCGGTACCCGTCTCGCCGTCGCCGGTCACGGGTGACGCGAAACGGACATCTCGGAAGGGCGCGGCGCCGGCGAGGTTCGCCAGCAGGCCGGCGGCGTCCCGGGCTTCCCCCTCGATGCGTACGGCTGCGCCGTCGAGCCGGATGGCCGTGAGATAGGCGGTATCGGGAACATGGGCCGTCAGTGCCGCGAGCACGGCAAGGCTGTCCGTGGCC
>JBHJHB010000168.1:0-38194 GCA_050331215.1 Sandaracinaceae bacterium
CTACCTCCTCTCCCACCTCGACGACGACGTCCTCTTCTACGACGACGACGACGACAAGCCCTGAGCCGCACGGCACGACGGGCGGGCGCCCGGTCGCGGCCGGCGCCCGCCCGATCGAACCACCGCGGACGTGTCGCGCGACGCGTCCGCGGTGGCTTCGTCGTTCGTCCGCCTCAGGAGAGCCGTCTGCTCCGACGGTCTGGTCCCGCCGACTCGCCATGGGCGGCGATGGCGCGCCCTGCGCGCGGGGCGCGCCGCTGGCGGTCACTGCGGCGTGACCATCACCGACAGCACGTCGCTGGCCTCGCCCTGACCCGTGACCAGGCGGACGTCGGTGTTCGGGTCCTCCGCGCCGGTGTTCGGGCCCTGCTGGTTCTGCACCTGGTCCAGCCCGAAGCCGACCGGCTGGTCGACCTCGGTCCCGAGGTCGGCGATCACCATCCGATCGGCCTGCTCGCCTCGGATCGGCTCTCCGTCCGCGTCGAAAAGCGGGATCCCCGCGGCCTCGAACGTGAAGAGCCAGTCGTTCGACGGAACGAACATGGTCACGATATGGAGGCGCTGGCCGGCCTGGGCCGTGACCTCGAGCTCGTAGGCCCCGCCCGGGCCGATCGGGCCCGGCGCCGTCGAGCCGACCGGCGTGTTGATCACGCCTGCCGCAGGCAGCGTGTCGCCCACCGCGGCGGCGAGGGGCGCCGGGTCCCCGTCCTCCGCGATCGCCTCGAGGCCCTGGCCTCGGTCCGGCTCGCCGAGCGTGAACAGGTCCGTGCCCTCCTCGGTCACCGCGTAGATGCCGGGCGAGGCGACCAGGGTGGCCCCGGTCCGGGCGGCGAGGGCGTCGCCGAGGCCCATCGCCATGCCGTCCTCCGCGATCGCCTCGAGCCCCTCGCCCCGGTCGACCTCGCCGACCGTGAACAGCGGGTCGGCCCCGGCGTGCACCGCGTACACCCCCGGCGAGAGTGGGACCGCCTGCATCGCCAGGTCGCCGTCGTCGGAGGTCGTCAGGGTGGTCGGGGTCGAGACGTTCTCGATCGTGGCGGTGAACTCGAAGTAGCCACCCCGGTCCTCGGCGCTAAGGGTCACCCGGATCACGTCGGCCACGGGCGGGAGGTTGCCGAAGTCGTCCGACGCGAGGCGGACGTTCGGGTCGGGGTCCGCGGCGCCCGTGTCGGGGTCGCCCTGCCGCTGGACCTGGTCCGCGCCCGTCCCCGGCTCCTGGTCGATCTCGGTCCCGGCGTCCCACAGGTCGACCTGCGCGGTGACGTCGCCCGTCACGGGGCTCCCCTCGTCGAAGAGCGCGATGCCCTCGCCGTCCGGCCCGAAGAAGAGGTCGTTCGACGGCACGAACATCGTCGCGAAGGACAGGCTCATCCCCGGCGCGGCGAGGAACGAGAAGGAGTAGGCGCCGCCCGGGCCGATCGGCCCCGGGTCCGTCGCGCCGTCGGGTACGGCGAAGACGCCGGAGCCCGCGAGTGCGCGGGCCGCGCCGATGTTCTCGACCCGAACGGTGAAGGTGGTGGTCGTGCCGTCGCCTCCGCAGCCGGCGAGGCCGACGGCGAAGACGGCAGCGGTCAGGAAGGATCGCAGCGTCTGCATGAGCTCAAGCTCCAGGTGAGGGGCCCGGGAGGGGCCGTGGTTCCTCGGGGCCTACCGGGCGCCGTGCCGGACGGTTTCGTGAAGCTCGATGATATGTTCTGAAGGACTCGTTCGACTTTGCTCAACGATACGCCCTAGCCTGGGGGCATGGAGCGCACGCGACGACTGCACGAGTTCTGGGCGTGGCTGCCTGCCTTCCGCGCGGTGGCCGAGACCGAGCACCTCCCGACCGCCTCCGCGTCCCTCCACATCACGCCGTCGGCGCTGTCGCGGACCGTGCGGCTGCTCGAGGAAGCGGTCGGCCGCCCCCTGTTCGAGCGATCGGGGGGTCGGCTGCGCCTCGCGCCCGCGGGCGAGGCGTTTCTGGTGGCGGTCCGCCAGGCGATGCGCCGCGTCCACGAGGGCCTGCTCGAGGTCGAGCAGACCCAGCACGCGGGACCGGTCCACCTCAGCATCACGGGACCCTTCGTCCCGCTGGTGATCCTCCCCGTCGTCGGGCCGCTCCAGCGCCAGGCGCCCGGCCTCACCCTCTGCCTGACCGCCCATCCGGGGCCCGAGGAGGCCAACGCGAGGCTTCGGCAGGGCGCGATCGACATCGCGATCCTCGATGACCCCCTCCCGGACGACGACCTGCACTACGAGCGGCTGACCACCCTTCGCCACGACGTCTGCTGCGCACCGGGGCACCCGCTGCTGCGCGCCGACGACCGGGAGCAGCAGCTCCGGTGGGCGCCCTTCGCCGCCCCGCGGGCGGACGCCGAGGGCCGCCGACCCGATGCGTGGCCGGTCACCCGGGCGCGGCGCGTCGCCCTCGAGGTGACCGTGATGCAGATGGCGATCGACGCGGTCGCGGCGGGCTCCCACGTCGCCGCCCTCCCCGTCGAGGTGGCGCGTGGGTGCGGCCTCGTCCCGCTCGGGGTCGACGATCTGCCGACGACGGACCTGTACCTCGCGCAGCGTCGGCCGCTGCCCGGCGTGGTGACGCGGACCGAGCTGGTGGCCGAGGCGATCCGCGCCCACGTCAGCCGCGCGATGAGGGCCTAGCGCCACGGGCCCGGCTGGGAGCCTGAGGCGCGGGGTGCCCTTCCTCGTGCTGAGCGCGCAGGCTGACCATCGCTGTGTGGTCCCTTCGGGCCCGAGCGTCGGGCGGATCCTGCCGTTCCTGCGCGTCGGGCCGGACGTCCTGCACCGCCACCCCGCGGGCACTCGCACGGCCGTCGCCCGGCATCAGCGTTCGCGACGACCTCGGCGCGTTTCGCCCGACCCCGCCGCAGGCAGGGCCAGGGTGACCTCGGTCCCCCGCCCGAGGGCGCTCGTCAGGCGCAGGTGACCGCCGTGAGCCTTCGCCGCCCGCCGCACGAAGGCGAGGCCGAGCCCGGTCCCCTCCGCCTTCGTGGTGAAGAAGTCCCCCCGCGCCCGCTCCCGCGTCCGGGGATCCATCCCGGTCCCGTCGTCGTCAACCCCGATCTCCAGCCTCCGTCGGTGGAGGCGGGCCGTCAGCTCGACGCGCCGGGCGTCGGCCTCCAGCGCATTCCGGATCAGGTTGTCGATCGCCGCCTCGAGCAGATCGGGGTCGAGGGACAGACGCGTGCCCTCCAGCCCGGGGCCGACCGACGTGACGAGCTCCGCGTCCCCCGACGCCAGGCGAGGCTGCCCGAGGCGCGCTCCCGCGGCGCAGCGGGCCACGAGGGGCGGGACCTCGACCGGTCGCGGGTGCGCCTCCGCGCGTCCGAGGCGACGGTAGCGCTCGACCACCCGCTCGAGCCGCTCGGTCTCCCCGAGCAGGAGCTCGACGAAGGGCGCGGCCCTCTCCGGGAAGGCGCCGCGGCGCCCCTCCTCCTCGAGGTACTGAGCCGCGCCCTTGAGGGCGGCGAGGGGGTTGCGGATATCGTGGGCCATCTGGGCCGAGAGGCGCCCCAGGGTCGCGAGGTCGGCCGTCCGCTCGCGGCCCAGCACGTACGAGCCGTACACGCTCCGGGCGCCCGCCAGGGCGAGGAGCAGGACGGTGAGCGTCCCGAGCAAGAGGAGCGCGGGGCGGTCGCCGACCATGTAGAAGACGGTGATGTTCGCGGCGACGGCCAGGCCGCCGAGCACCATCGCGTTGAGCGCGAGCGTCGCCCTGGAGTCCTCGAGGAGCCGGAACCGGAAGGTCACCGCCGCGGTCAGCAGGGCGGCGAGGAGGATGGCCGGACCGCTGATCTCCGGGTGGATCGGGAGGCCTGCGATCCGGAGGAGGTCGCTCGCGGCGCCCCCGATCCCGATGACCATGGCGCCGGTCAGGAGCTGCGTTCGAGCGCGCTCGGCGGGCTCCGTGGTCGCGCGCCCGTGAAGGACCAGCCCGATGAGCGCTGGCACCAGGCTCACCTGGCCGATCAGCATGGCGGTCGCCCATCGCGGTCCCCCGGGGTAGCTCGACCATGCCGGCGCAACGAAGGGAAGAAAGCACGTGGCGGCCAAGAGTGAGTTGTATAGACAGCTCGCAACGACCAACCATCGGAGCCGCCGCGAGCTGCCCACGAAGGCCAGAAGGAAGGCGAGGAGGGTCGGGGTCGTGAGGGGCGCCACCGCCGACTCGAGCCAGTCCCAGGGGGGGACCCTTCCCCCGGCCGCGTGCTGGAGCATGTACCCGAGGGACTCGAGCATCGCGTACGCGAACAGCGTCCCCGAGAAGATGCCGAAGGGCACCGCGAGCGGGTTGCGCGTAGCCTGGCTAGCCGCCAGCGCGGACAGACCCAGGAAGGTCCCGCCCGCCGCGATCAGCAGCGCGTGCTCGACGTCCATCGGACGGATTGTTGCCGGCTCTTCCCGCGACGCGTACCCCGGACCGCGAGGCCGCCGTGACCGATGTCGACTCCGTGCTGATCGTGGACGACGACCGCTCGGTCGGGACGGTGCTCATCGGGCTCCTGCGTCAGGCCGGCTACGACGCGAGCCACGTGCTGGCGGCCACCGACGGGATCGCCCGGGTGCTGTCGAGGCCCGTCGATGTCGTGATCACCGACCTCCGGATGCCGGGCATGGACGGCATGGAGCTGCTCCGCACCCTCCGGGCCAAGGCGCCTGGCCTGCCCGTGGTCATCCTGACCGCCCACGGGACGGTCGACCTCGCGGTCGAGGCGATGAAGGCGGGCGCGGCCGACTTCCTGCTGAAGCCCTTCGACCGGGAGGCCGTCCTGTTCACGGTCGACAAGTGCGTCCGGGCGGGGCGGAGCGCGGAGAGCCGCCCCCCACCGGACCCGAGGGAGGCGGACGGCAGCCCGGAGCCCCTCGGCGCATCGCCGGCGATGGCCGAGGTCAGCCGGCTGGTCGACCGCGCGGCGGCGGCTCGCTCCACGGTGCTGATCCGGGGAGAGACCGGGAGCGGCAAGGAGGTCGTCGCCCGCGCGATCCACGCCCGCAGCGAGCGCCGGGATCAGCCCCTCGTGGCGGTCAACTGCGGCGGGCTCCCGGAGGCGCTCCTCGAGAGCGAGCTGTTCGGCCACGAGAAGGGCGCCTTCACAGGGGCCACGCATGCCAAGCCCGGCCGGGTGGAGCTCGCCGAGGCGGGCACGCTGTTCCTCGACGAGATCGGCGACCTCAGCCTAGCCGTCCAGGTGAAGCTGCTCCGGCTCCTGCAGGAACGGGAGTACTGCCGCCTCGGCAGCATCGAGCCCCGCCGCTGCGACGTGCGCTTCATCGCCGCCACCCACCAGGACCTCGACGCCATGGTCGCCGAGGGGACGTTCCGCGAGGATCTCTTCTACCGCCTCCACGTCGTGCCGATCACGGTGCCGCCGCTCCGCGCCCGGCGCGGGGACATCGCCCCGCTCGCGCAGCGCTTCGTCCGCCGGCACGCCCACGAGAACCGTCGGGGCGACGTCACCCTCGACGCCGAGGCGCTCGCTCGGCTCGAGGCGCTGCCCTGGCCCGGCAACGTCCGGGAGCTGTCGAACCTCGTGGAGCGCCTCGTCGTGCTGACCGACGCCGAGACGATCGGAGCGGCCGAGGTCGAGGCGGAGCTCGCGCGGCACCCGCCGCGTCGGCCGTCCGACCCGGGGCCGGGCCCGGACGGGAGCACCGCCACCCTCGAGGAGCGTCGCCAGCACGCCGAGCGCGAGTGGATCCGGCAGGTCCTCGCCCAGACGGGGGACAACCGGACGCAAGCCGCCCGCATCCTCGGGATCAGCCGGCGCACGCTGTACAACAAGCTCGACGAGCTCGGGCTGAGCGCCGGCTGAGCGCGCCGCGACGAACGCAGGGCATCGACGGGGCGCGGCGCGCCCCGTCGACGGCCGGCGACGTGGAGTCTCCGGGGGCTCGGGAGCGCCGAGTCTTCCTGAAGCTCTTCCATAAGCCATCGCGCACGCCGCACCCCCGCCGGCGGGGGAGCCTGGGGGCTGCGGCCCCCGCGGTCGGGGCCTCGAGTCCCCGCTCGGCGCGGGTCCGGGCGCTGTGTGAACTCTGCTATGTGACGAGGATTGTCACTGATCTTCTCAGAATCACACGATTGATCCACCCTGGCTGAACGGTATAAGGGGTGCATACACCCGCATTCTGGGACACTCGGCCAGGCCGAGGCCCGGGGCCAGGGGAAGGACGGGATGGGGACACCACGTCGTCGACGTGAGGCGTACACGCTGGTCGAGCTGATGATCGTCGTCGCGGTCGTGTCGATCCTCGCGGCCATCGCGATCCCGGCCTTCGTCGAGTACATGCGCCGGTCGAAGACCTCCGAGGCCCCGAGCAACCTGAAGACCCTCTTCCTGGGCGCCGCCGCCTACTACGGCGCCACGAGCTGGGCGAACCGGGGGGTCGTTCTCGGGCCCGGCCTCGTCGACAGCTCGGCATGCACCGTCGGTGCCGCCACCACGTCGAACCTGCCCTACAGCGGCAAGACCATCCTCGACCTGAACATCGAAGACCCGGCGTTCAGCGCGATCTCCTTCGAGGCCCCCGACCCGCTCTACTACCAGTACGCGATCGCGGGCTCGGTCGACGCGTGCGGCCACGTCGCGGGCACGGACCTCTACAGCTTCCGCGCCCGAGGCAACCTGGACGGCGACGGGGTGTTCAGCCTGTTCGAGATCAGCGCCGGGTCGAGCTCGACCAACGCCCTGATGCGGACGCCCGGGGTCTACCGGGAGCGAGAGCTCGAGTAGGCCACCCTCCCGGGGATCTCCGTGCGCGACCTCGTCAGCGCCCGACCGCTCCGCTAGACTCCGCCGCGCTGACATCCCTAGCTTGTCCCTCCACCTGGAGCCCGCCATGCCCCGGCTGTCCCGCCTGGCCTCCGCCGCCTCGCTCTCCCTCGTTCTCGCCGCGTGCGGCGGCCCCCCGGAGCCTTCGCCTGGCGGCGACGGGGACGCCGACGGCGACCTGATCAGCGACCTCCAGGAGGGCTTCGACCCGGCCACCCAGACGGGGATCGACACCGACGGGGACGGCCGCCCCGACTACCTCGACGGTGACAGCGACGACGACACGCTGCTCGACCGGCTGGAAGCGGGGGACGACGACCTCGCCACGGCTCCCGTCGACTCGGACGGCGACGGCATTCCGGACTGGCGCGACCTCGACTCGGACGACAACGGCATCGAGGACGGCCGGGAGGCCACGGGCGACCTCGACGGCGACGGGCTCGAGGACTTCCGGGACCCCGACGACGACAACGACCGCGTCGCCGACCGGATCGAGATCGCCGGGCGCACCGACTTCCCGCCGGACCACGATGGCGACCTGTCCCCCGACTACCGCGACCCCGACGCGGACAACGACCTGATCCTCGACGGGGACGACGGGACGTTCGACTCGGACCAGGACGGCGACGACAACCGCCACGATGACGACTCGGACGGCGACGGCATCGCCGACCGCGTCGAGGCCGGCGACGAGAGCCTGGCCACGGCCCCGGTCGACACCGATGGGGACGGCGCCCCGGACTTCCTCGACCTCGACAGCGACGCGGACTCCCTCCCCGACGCCCTCGAGCTCGCCGCCGGCACCGACTTCCGCACCGCGGACAGCGACGGCGACGGCGTGGACGACCTGATCGAGGCCGCGGCCGGCACGGACGGCGCCGACCCCCTCGACAACCCGCGGGCCCGAGGGGACTTCGTGTTCGTGATGCCCTTCCGGGAGCCGCCGGAGCCGCGCCGGGACACGCTCGACTTCCGGACCAACGTGCAGTTCGCGGACGTCTACTTCGCGATCGACAACTCGAGCTCGATGCAGCCGGTGATCGAGGGCGTCCGCGGAGCCGCCGTGTCGGTGCTCGACGAGCTCACGTGCGAGGACTTCGGCCAGCTCTGCGCCGGCGACGGCGAGTGCGGCGACGGCCGGGTCTGCAGCGCGGACGGCCGATGCATCGCCGACCCGAAGGAGACCGGCTGCATCGCGAGCCTCTGGACGGGGACCGGCACGTTCTCGAGCAGCTGCGGCCAGCACCACCGCTACGTCAACGAGGCGGGCCTCCAGCCGGACCCGCTGGTCACGCGGGATGCGCTCCCGACCGCCCTCCTCGGCGGCACGGAGGACCACTTCCGTACGCTCGCCTGCATCGCCGACCCCACCCACTGCGACGACAACAGCGAATGCGCCGCGACCGGCGTCGGCTGCCCCGGGTTCCGGGAGGACGCGCTCCGGCTCGTGATCATGCTCTCCGACGAGCCGAACAACTGCCTCGACGACTTCAACACCCCCTGCGACGACATCAACGACAGCCGGGCCGCGGGCGCGCTCCTCGAGTCACGGGAGATCTTTTTCGTCGGGGTCAACGCGGCCGAGGAGGGCACCGATGAGTACGACGGGGTCCGCCGTCAGTTCCAGGATGTCGGGCGCGACTCGGACTCCCTCGACGGGATGGGCCGGCCGATCGTCCTCGACGCCCCCACCGACGACCCGTCCTCGGCGGGCCCGACGATCGCGACCGCGATCCGCGAGGTCTCGCAGAACGTACCGCTGTTCGTGAACGCGGAGCCCGTCGATGCGGAGGACGACGACGGCGACGCGCTCCTGTTCATCGACCACATCGAGATCAACTTCAGCGGCGAAGATCCCTGCACGTTCATCGACAACACGTTCGATCTGAACACGGACGGCTACCCGGACACGTTCCCGGCGCTGCTGCCGGGGACCAGCGTCTGCTGGGACGTGGTGCCGCGGGAGAACCAGCGCGTGCCACCGGCGGAGGAGCCGCAGGTGTTCCGTGCCCGCATCGTGGTGCAGGGGGACAACACCGTCCTCGACGCCCGCACCGTATGGTTCCTGGTGCCGCCCGAGGTCGACGTCGTCCCGATCCGCTAGGCGCGTGACCGCGCCGGCCTAGTCACCTGGAACGGCCGTGATCGCCGAGACAGGTGACTAGTTCACCGTGAGGGTCGCGGTGCCCGTGACCGCGCCCGACCGGGCGCGGACCGTCACCGTCCCTGCCGCGAACCCGACCGCCTCGCCCTGAGTCCCGAGGCCGTTGCTCACGTCGGCGACGGCCAGGTCCGTCGAGCTCCACGTCACGAACGTGGTCAGGTCGAGGGTCGAGGCGTCGCTGAACGTCCCGGTCGCCGTGAACGCGGTGCGGTCGCCCACCCCGATCGTGGCCGAGCCGGGGCTGACCGCGATGCTGCTGAGGGTCGCCGTCGTGACGGTCACCGTGGTCGAGCCGGTCACGCCGAGGTACCGGGCGTCGACGGTCGCTGACCCGGCCGTCAGGCTCAGCACCTGGCCCCGCGAGCCGAAGGCGTTGCTGACGCTGGCCACGGCGGGGGCGGAGCTGGTCCACGTCGCCAGCCCGGTCACGTCCCGGGTGCTGCCGTCGGTGAAGATCGCCGTCGCCCGGAGCCCTACCCCGAAGCCGGCGGGCAGCCGGGGCGCGAGCGGGGTGACCTGGATGCGATCGATCGTGGCCGCGGTCACGGTGAGCGTGGTGGAGCCGGAGACCCCGAGGTACTGCGCGCGGACCGTCGTCGTGCCGGCGGCCACGGCGGTCGCCACGCCCCGGCTCGGGCCGGCCGCGTTGCTGACCTGGGCCACCGCGGTGTCGCTGCTCGTCCAGGTGGCCTCCCGCGTGACGTTCCGGCTCGTCCCGTCGCTGAAGATCGCCACCGCCTGGAACTGGAGCGGCGTGCCCGCCGCGAGGGTCGGCAGGAACGGGGTCACCTGCACCGAGTCGACCGTCGCGCTCGTCACGGTCACGTCGGCCGAGCCGATCACGCCCTGGTAGGTGGCGCGGATCTCGGCCGACCCGGCGGCCAGCGCCTCGACCAGCCCCCGGCTCCCCAGGCGGTTCGACACCTGGGCAACGGTCGGCGCGCTGGAGGTCCACGTCGCGGCCCCCGTGACGTCCTGGCTCGTCCCGTCGCTGAAGATCGCCTGGGCGAGGAAGCGCTGGTCCTCCCCGACCGCGCCGGTCCACACGGCCGGGGTCACGGTCACCTCGATCACCGTGGCCGGCGACACCGTGACCGGCTGGGACCCGGTGACGCCCTGGAAGGTCGCGCTGACCGTCGCCGTGCCTGCCGCGAGGGCGGTCCCCACCCCGCGTCCGGG
The DNA here is from genome assembly GCA_050331215.1 of Sandaracinaceae bacterium. Lineage (GTDB taxonomy): Bacteria > Myxococcota_A > Polyangia > Polyangiales > Sandaracinaceae > JBHJHB01. Next base: position 10,117 of record JBHJHB010000168.1, read on the forward strand.
CCCGGCGTTGCTGATGCCGAGGACCGCGGGGGCGCTGCTCGTGTAGGTCGCCTGCCCCGTGACGTTGGCGCTCGTCCCATCGCTGAGGATCGCCACGGCCTGGAAGCGCACCTGGGTCCCGACGGTGAGCGTCGGCGCGATCGGGGTAACCTGGACCTCGACCACGGTCGCGTCCCGCACCTCGAGGGTCGCCGTACCGCTCACGCCCTGGAAGGTGGCCGTGATCGTGCTCGTGCCGGCGGCGAGGGTCGTGACGCCGCCGAAGCCGTTGACGGTCGCGACCGCGGTCGCCGAGCTTGCCCAGCTCGCCCGCCCGGTCACGTTCTGCCGGCTCCCGTCGCTGAAGATCGCCGTCGCGGTGAGCTGGAGGCTCTGGCCGACCGGGACGTCGGGCGCGACCGGGGTCACCTGCACCTCCGTCAGCCTGGGCCCCTCCACCGTGACCGTGGTCCGCCCCTCGACGCCGTCGAAGCTCGCGGTCACGTCGGTCGTGCCCGCCCCGACCGCGAGGAGCTGCCCTTCCGCGCCGGCCAGGTTGCTGATTTCGGCGACGTCCGCGTCGGCGGTGCCCCAGAGGACGAGCGTCGTCAGCTCGGCGACGCTCCCGTCGCCGAACGTGCCGACGGCGCGGTAGAACGTCCGCAGACCGGCCGTGGTCGTCGCGGCCTCGGGCTCGATCCGGATCGAGCTGAGGGCGGCGGCGGTCACCTCGACGGTCGCGGTGGCCGACACGCCAGCGAGGCTCGCGGTGACCGTGGCGACCCCCTCCGCGAGGGCGGTGACGCGGCCCGCGGTCGGCCCCGCGCTGGCCACCCGGGCGACCGAGGCCGCGTCGCTGGTCCAGACCACCTCCGCGGTCACGTCCCGGCTCGAGCCGTCGCTGAACGTGCCGGTGGCGCTCAGGTCCGCCGAGCCGCCCACGGGGAGGACGACGTCGGTGGGGTCGACCTCGAGCCCCACGAGGCCGGCGTCCGTCACCCGGACGCTCGCGCTCCCCTCGACGTCGCCGATGGACGCCCGGACCGTGGTCGTCCCCGCGCTCAATCCGGTGAGCTCCCCCTCTCGCCCAGGCGCGTTGGACACGGTCACGACCGCGGCGTCGTCGCTGGTCCAGAGCACGCTGGCGCTCACGTCGGCCTGGCTCCCATCGCTGTAGGTGCCGGTCGCGCTGAGCGCGGTGCGCTCGCCCGGCCCGAGGGTCACCGACGCGGGGTCCACGACGATGCCGAGGAGCGTCGCCGCCGTGACGGTGACGGTGCTCGTCCCTTCGACGTCACCGAGCCGCGCCCGGACGATGCTCGTGCCGGGGCTCTGGGTGCGCCCTCGCCCGTCCTCGTCGACGGCGAGCACCGCCGGGTTGGTCGCGACCCAGAGCACGGTGGGGGTCAGGTCGGCGCGCGTGCCGTCCTCGAAGATCCCCGTCGCCTGAAACGCCAGGTCCACGCCCACGCCGACGGTCGGGTCGAGGGGAGTGACCTCGATCCGGGACAGGTCGGCCGCCGTGACGCCGAGGGTCGCGGTCGCCTCGCGCCCGTCGAAGCTCGCCGCGACGGTGGCTTCGCCGCCTGCCACGCCCTCGACCTCGCCCGGGCCGACGATCGAGGCGACGCTCACCGGGTCCGCCGACCAGGTGGCGGACTCCGTCACGTCGAGGCGCCTCCCGTCGCTCAGCTCCGCCTCCGCCGTGAAGCGCGCGATGCCCCCCACCCCGGTCGTGGCGACCGGCGGCAGGACGGACAGGCCGACGATGGTCGCGTCGAGCACCTCGACCTGGGCCGAGGCGGTCCGCTCGGCAAACGCCGCCCGGACGACGGTCACCCCGGGGGCCACGCCCTCCACGAGCCCGGCACTCACCGTGGCGACGGCGGGGTCCTCGGTCGACCACTCCGCCAGGTCGGTGATGTCCTCGGTCGAGCCGTCGGAGTACACCGCGGTCGCCACGAAGCTCAACGTGCCGCCGGGCACCAGGGTGGCCAGCGCGGGGGCGACCTCGATCCGCTCGAGCTCGACGGCCGCCCCCTCCCGCACCTCGACCGAGGCGCTCGCCCGGAGCGCCCCGACCTCGGCCTGAACCGTGGCGCTCCCCGGACCGGCGGCGGTCACCAACCCGGCATCCACCGACGCGATCGACGGGTCGTCCGAGCTCCAGACGGCGAGATCCGTGACCTCGATCGCGCTCCCGTCCGCCAGCTCGCCCAGCGCGCGGAGTTGCACCGAGGAGCCGGCGTCCAGCGTCACGGCGGACGGGTCCAACCGGAGCCCGACCAGGTCCTCCGTGTCGGCATCGACGCCGGGTCCCCCATCCGAAACCGGCCCAACGTCGCGGTCGATCGTGATGCTGCGGCCGCAGCCGCTCAGAAGTAGGATCGCCGCCACCGCACCCCACGCCCACGCGCCCGGCCGCCGCGCCATGCTGCCCGTGCGCGGCGTGCCGCCCGTGCGCGGCGTGCTGCCCATGCGCGGCGTGCTGCCCGTGCGCTGCGTGCCGCCCGTGCGCTGCGTGCTGCTCATGCGCGCCATGCTGCCCGTGCGCGGCGTGCTGCCCGTGCGCGCCGTGCTGCCCGTGCGCTGCGTGCTGCCCATGCGCGCCGTGCTGCCCATGCCGTCCATGTCCGTCGCTCCGTCGAGGGCTGTCGCCCCGCTCGAGGGTCCCGCGAGCAACGGAGCACCGGCCGTGCCGCCGGCCGGATCCAGGTGTTCCCTGGCTCGGCATGCTCACCGGCGAGACGGATCCGACTCCCGGGTGAGGGCCAGGGGTCTCAGCGTCCGCCCGGGCCCGTGAGGCGAGCCGTCGCCGCGGGCTCGAGCCGACTTGATAACACGAACGGTCGTGCTATTTGTCGGACGTGGGCAAGGGAGCCGAGACGCGCCTGCGGATCCTCGACCGGGCGCTGGGCCTGGCGAGCACGGAGGGCCTCGAAGGCCTCACGCTCGGTCACCTCGCGCACGCCCTCGGCATGAGCAAGAGCGGGCTGTTCGCGCACTTCCAGTCCAAGGAGCAGCTCCAGATCGACGTGCTGCGCGAGGCCGAGGAGCGCTTCGTGCGGCTCGTGGTGAAGCCCGCCATCAAGCAGCCGCGCGGCGAGCCGCGGATCCGGGCGATGTTCGAGAACTGGCTCGCGTGGGAGACCGCGTTCCCCGGCGGCTGCATCTTCCAGGCGGTCGCCCCGGAGGTCGACGACCGGCCCGGGCCCCTTCGAGATTACCTCGTGAGGACCCAGGCGGACTGGTTCCGGACCATGATCCGCGCCGCCGAGATCGCGCAGGCGGAGGGGCACTTCGACCGGGACCTCGACCCGCGCCAGCTCGCCTTCGAGGTGATGAGCCTCTTCCTCGGCTTCCACCGGTGCCGCCGCCTCTTCCGCGACGGTAACGCGGAGGCCCATGTCCGCCGCGCCTTCGACGACCTGCTCGACCGGGCGAGGGCCGGCGCGAGGTGATGCGTCACGCCCGCGAGCTCAGGGACTTCCCCCGGCAGATAAAAGCACGACCGTTCGTACGGTTCGAGCGACGCGCACGAGAGGAGAGCCTGCCATGACCGACCGACCGCCCACCGACCGACCGACGTACCGAGACCCGCACTTCGCGGCCTTCGTGGACCACCTGGCCGATGCGCTGGAGCGCTCCTTCGCGGAGCGCCCCGTCGACCTCGACCCCGCGCCCGACGTCGCCCGGGAGGCCGGCCGGGTCCTCGAGGCGCTCGAGGCGGGGTGGGCCGCGGCTCGCCGCGCCTACCGCACCGCCCGGCTCACAGCGGAAGCTCCATCCGGAGCGCGACGCTGACGCCGGGCCGGACAGCGTAGTCGCCGGGCTTGGTCAGGGTGGGCGTCACGCTGGCGCTCAGCCCGAAGCGGTCGCTGATCTCCATCGCGACCTCCAGGGGGATGCCGACCACCACCCCCAGCCAACCGAAGCGGTTCCGCGCCGCTCGGTCCCGCGCCAGCGTGCCGGCGAGGCTGAGCCCGGCCGCCACCCGGAGCCACCGCCGGTCGCTGGTCACGAGCGCCCGGACCCCGAGCGAAGCGAAGGGCCCGTACCACCGCGCCCACCCCGCACGGAAGGTCCCTTCGACCCGCAGGAGAGGCAGGGGAAACCCCCCGAGGCCGGCCTCGAGGCTCCCCGCCCGGGGGAGCGCCCGATAGCGACCGAGCTGCACACGGGACGCCAGGTGCCACGCCCCGCCGAGCCGGAGGATCCACGTGTCCCGCGGCAGCCGCGGCTCGCGCCACGACGAGACGTCGACCTCGCCCTCGGTGTCGCGGCTGACCGCGCATACGTCCTCGGCGTGCGCTCGGAGCACGCCGAGCGTGCGACCGCCGCGTTCCAGCGCGCGGCCGTCCAGCCGATCGGCCGCCGCCCGGTGGGCGACCGCGTCGAGGAGCGCGGAGACCTGGGGGAGGACCGTCTCGAGGCACTCGCGCTCCCGGGGCGAACGTCCCGGGTCGTGGCGGCGCGCCAGGAGATCCCGGTAGAGCCGGAGACCTTCGGCCTCCAGGTCGGCGGCGATCCGTCCCGTCGGCCGCTCGCCGGGCCCCGGGGCCGGCGCGGGAGGCGTCCCCGGCCCCTGTCCGGACGCGAGGCACGGCCAGGCGAGGACGGCGGCGAACACCGCCGCCCCCACCGTCATCGGGATCACTCCCAGCCGGCCAGCCCGTTGTTGTCCGGGTCGTCGATCGAGGCACGCTCGACCCGACGGGCGATATCGAAGCTGCCGGTCACGACCCTCGCCTGGCCGTCGACGGTCGTCGTGGCGGCGAAGGTCATCCGCGCGAAGTCCCCCTCGGCCTCCGCGCTCCGGAGCACCACCTGATCGGGCCGCATCTGGAGCACGGTGGCGTCCGAGCCGCGCCCGAGCCTCGCCTCGGCCGTCGACTCCACCCCGAGGGCTTCGAGCTCCGCGAGCATCGGAGCCGGCGCGCCGTCCGCTTGGGTCGCCGCGAGGACCCCGTCGTTACCGTCGAGGACGACCGCCGCCCCCGGGCACAGGGCGCCGAGGTTGCCGAGGACGTCGAGCTGCACCAGCAGCCGCTCGTCCCCGTCACGCGCCTGAAGCGCCAGCCCGACCCCGTCCTCGAGCTCCTCGAACAGGGGGAACACCTGGACGTCCCCACGGAGGGCGCGGAGCCGTCCGTCGTCGCCGAGGTCGGCGTCCATGGTCAGGTTCTCGGCCACGAACGAGGCTCGCTCGCCGAGGCCGAAGGTGCAGCCCGAGGTCCCGATCGCGGCCACGAGGGCCAGGGACCGAAGCAGGTCACGATTCATCTCGTCTCCCTCCCGGGCCTCCCTCGGCCCGCTCTGCCTGTGGCGACGGGCCCCGGAGGAGCCACTTCGGCTCACGGCTCGGCTCGGCGTCGGCCCGTGCAGGCGGCGCCACGGAGGGTCGCGCGTGTCGGGGAAGCCCCCCGGATGGACCCGGCCGGCTCGCGTAGTAGGCTCCGGGCGCCCGAGCTCCCCATGTCCATACGCTCCGTCTTGATCGCGACGGACCTGCCCACCCCGGACCACGGGCCCGGGCAGCGTCTCCTGTCGCTCCGCACCGCCCTCGCCGCCGCCGGCGAGTGTCGCTTCGTGTGGCTCGCCCCCGAGGGGACGCGCGCCCTCCCCGCCTCGGCCGACTACCTCGTTCCCAGCCCCCTGCCCGACGACGGTCGGCGGGGGGGCTGGCTTCCGTCCGAGCTGACGGAGCTGCGACCCCACCCCCCGGCCCTCGAGGGGCGCGAGGCCATCCGACGCGAGTTCCCGTTCGACCTCGCGGTCTGCCACCTCTTCCGGTCGACGGTCGCCGCGCCGCTGGACCGGGTGCCGTGCCTGCTCGATGCGGATCGCCTCCCCGAGCCCGAGGGCCGGCTCCCGAAGCTGCTCTGGCCGATGACACGCCGAGCGATGAACCGCCGCGCGACGGCCTTCGACACGGTGTTCGTGATCCGGAGCGCCGACGGACCGGTCCTCGAGGACGCCCGCACCGAGCTGCTGCCGGCGATCAGCGCGACCGCGGGCCCGCCGGTCGACCCCGACCGGGAGGCTCGGCACGTGCTGTTCGTGGGCAGCATGAGCTCCGAGCCGAACCGGGAGGCGGCCGAGCTCCTGGCCACGACGGTCGCGCCGCGCCTGCTCGCGGCGGACAGCGGCTGCATCGTGAGGCTCGTCGGGGCCGGCACGGAGGCGTTCGCCGGGATGCCCGGCGTGTCCGCGGTGGGCTACGTGGAGGACCTGGCGGAGGAGTACCGACGGGCGCGGGTCGTGGCCTGCCCCACGTGGAGAGGCGTGGGGGGAAGCGTCAAGCTCGCCGAGGCGCTCCAGCTCGGCTGCGCGATCCTGGCGAGCCCGCACGCCGCGGACGGGTTCCGGGGGCTCGTCGTGCCCGGTCGCAGCCTGCGCATCGCTCGGAGCCCGGAGCTGTTCTCCGCTTCCCTGCTGGAGCTGCTGGCGGACGAAGGGAGCCTCCTCGCGCTCCGGCGCGAGGCCCGGGAGGTCGCCGGGCGGTTCCTCGGCCAGCGCCACATCAGCCGCATCGTCCGACGGGTCGCCGAACGCGCGGTGCGGTCCCGGGACGCCGCGCCGAGCGCTCAACCGCGCGAGGCTTGAGCTCGCCGTCATGGGCGCGCTGGCTCCCCTGCTCCTGAGCCCCGACAACTTCACGCCCCCGAGCCGGACGCCGTGGGGCGGGACGCGGATCGTCCGTCGCTACAAGGCCGGCCTCGGCCTGACGACCACGGGCGTCGTCGGCGAGTCCTGGGAGCTGTCGGTCACGCCGGAGTTCCCGAGCCGCCTCGCGGACGGCCGGCCGCTCGCCGAGGTTCTCGCGGCGGACCCTCCCGCGATGCTCGGGCGCGAGGCCAGGCGCGGCCGCTCCGCCACGGCGCTGCTGGTCAAGCTCCTCGACACGGCCGCGCCGCTCTCGGTGCAGATCCACCCGCCGCACGGCCACCCCGGCCTGGAGCCCTCCGAAGCGGGCAAGCCGGAGAGCTGGTACGTCCTCGACGCCGCTCCCGGCGCCGGGGTCCACCTCGGCCTCCGCCGGGGCGTGACGCCGCAGCGGCTACGCGCCGCGATCGACGCCGGCGAGGATCTGTCGGCCCTCCTGTTCTTCGTCCCCGTGGAGCCGGGGGACGTGTTCCTGATCCGGGCCGGGACGGCGCACGCGATCGGGCCCGGGATCACGCTGGTGGAGCCGCAGCACGTCGCCCCGGGTCGCCGGGGCGTCACCTACCGCTTCTGGGACTGGAACCGGCGCTACGACGCGACGGGCCGCCCCGATCGTTCGGGGCGGCCGCGCGAGCTCCACGTGGAGGCCGCGCTGGCGGTCACGGACTGGGACGCGCCAAGGGAGGACGCGCTCCTGGCCGAGGTCCGGCTGCGCCTCGGCGCCCCGGACCGGGGGGGGGGCCGCCCGCCTCGACCCGTGCTGTGGCGCGCTCGGGGGCGTGCCGAGCTCCGACCTCGACGTCGTGCGGCTCCACGGGTCGGGTACCGTCGCCCTCCCGGAGCTCGACGCGCTGCGCGCCCTCACCGTCACTGCGGGGTCCGTCGCGGTCGAGGGCGCGCACGGCGTCACGATCGTCGCGGCTGGCCGCACGGCGGCGCTCCCGGCGGCGATGGGGCCCTCCCGCGCGCGGCTCGACGAGGCCGAGGCGGTGCTGAGCGCGGCGGCATGACGCCGCGCGCTGCGGGACCGGCGGACCCCGCGTTCATCTCCGCGGCGTGACGGCGCTCCGCCAGCGGGCCCGCGGCGGCTACTCCTGGGCGTCGCAGTCGATCGCGGGCATCGCCCCGACCCACGCGCGGAGCAGCTCCGCCCCGTGGTCGTGCTCGAGGGACCGCCCCAGGAGCGGCATCATCGCCCCCACCCGCGTGGTCTCCACGCGGAAGACGAGGATCGACTCGTCCGGGTTGCCGGGCACGATGTCGTACGTGAGGCCGCCCGTGCCGGCGCCCGCGCTCCCGGGCCGCTTGCAGACGCCGAGGCGGAACTCGTCGTCGTTGTCGTGGTTGAGGAAGAGCTGGGACGTCACGCCCTGCCGGGCGAGGGGGCTATGGCAGTGGGCGCAGTTGATGTCCATGTAGTCCCGCGCGGCCTTGTCGAGGTCCTCGTCGGGGACCGCGGCGAGGCCATCCTCCTCGATCGGAGCGAAGTCGTACGCCGCCTCGACCGCGCCCGCGCCCGGGAATCCACTCAGCATGCCGAGCTCGTCCAGGTACTCGAGCTGATTCCGCTCGCCGTCCGCGCCGTAGTCGTAGGTGCGGTGCAGGTGGCGGGCCGCTGGCCCGATGACCGTCATCTCCGCAGCGGTGCCCGGGCGGGGGGACCGCTCGTGGCACGACAGGCACTGGTTTCGCTGGGGGATCAAGTAGCTCGCGGTGCGCCCCTCCCCGTCCCGACCGACGAAGGACACGCTCAAGCTGCGGCCCGCGGGGGACAGGACCGCGTCGGTCTGCTCCTCGTTCCAGATGTAGGGCCACGCCTCCCAGCCGGAGGGGGTGTGAAGGAGAACCCTCGTCTCGAGGAGGCGCCGGTCGACCTCCGGCTCCCGGAGGTCGGCCGGGTAGTAGAAGGTCTTGACGATCGCGGTCCCGACAGGGAAGGCGAACACCTGCTCCGTGTCGAAGCTAGCGGCCTCGCCCTCGGGCAGGTAGAGCGCTCGCTCCTTGAGGGCGAAGTCGCTGAACAGCGGCGTGTTCAGCTCGTAGGGAACGACCCGGTCGTTGTAGCTGAACCCCGACCTCTCGTCCCAGGCGAAGAGGCGGAAGGAGCTCAAGCGCTCGGGCGGGGGGGACGTGACGTCGACCGCGGGCGGACCGTCGAGGCCGTCGCCGTCGCCGCAGCCGAGCCCGAGGAGCGCGACCGCGGCGAGGGGTCCGTAGAGCGTAGTGAGGCGGAGCGCGCCCCGGGGGCGGCGCGGTGCAAGTCGCTTTTTCGGCATCACGAAGAGTCCGGTCGAGGTGGGGGCAGGCGCCCGGGGCGGCGGACCCGACGACCTCAGAGGGTCGCCGGCACCTCGATCGGGTCGCCCTCCAGGGAGGTGCAGTCGAAGGGCGCGAAGAGCGGATCGGGGAGGCGCAGGACCGGCGACCCGGAGGGGACGGGCAGCTGGGACTCGACGTCCAGGCTCACCATGGTCCCGTCGGTGTTCTCGCCCGCGCAGATGTGGTTGTCGTTCGAGTTGTTGCCAGGGTCCGACGGGTCGAAGGACGACTCGCCGAAGCCGTCGTACACGATCGAGTCGACGGGGACGCCGGGGGCCGACATCAGGTAGGTCAGGGCGAGGAGCTGCCCGAGCTCGACGCTCGTATCGACGCTCGTCCCCCCGCCGGAGTGGCTGTTGCCGGCCACCACGATGTTCTCGGTCCGGAAGTTCGTCACCGTGCCCTCGGCCTGCCCCTCGTCGAGGCCGAGGTCCTCCCAGTCGCCCACCAGCTCGTCGGTCCGGTGCTCCCACCGCTCCGCGTCGCTCTCCACCAGGAGACCGCTCACGAGGCTGATGTCCATCGTGTTGTTGTTCTCGTAGGTGTTGTCCCGGATCTCGACGCGGCGCGACGCGAACACGACGGTCCCGGATCCGGCCGGGATCTCGGACACGACCCCGCCGGGCGCGAAGTTCGGGACGTTGTTGTTCCGGACGTCGTTGTCCCGGATCATGACGTCCCGGCCCACGATCCGGTTGCCGGGGAGGTCGAACACGAGGATGCCGCCCGTGTTGTTCTCGACGGTGTTGCCGTAGACGTCGGCGTACTGGGTGTTCTCGATCTCGAGCCCCGCGACGTTTCCGCTGACCAGGTTGTTCCGCACGATGACGTTCTGGCACTGGCCGACGTACAGGCCGGCGTCGGCCGCATTGAACGCCTCGTTGTCCTCCACGAGCACGTTGGTCGAGCTCACGGGGTAGATGCCGTAGGCGCCCGCGTCGGGGTCCTCCGCGTTCGTCCAGGTGGTCCGGATCCGGCGGTAGACCACCCCGTCGCTGTCCTCCACGCGGATGCCGTCCTTCGGAGCGTCGAGGACCTCGAGGTCCACGACGATGAAGTCGTCGCCGACCACGTCCACGCCGTTCGACTGGGTGGTGATCGACCCGAAGTCGAGCACGGTCTCGTCCATGCCTTGACCGACCAGCGTGACCTGGTTGGCCCGGATGGTGACCTGGTTGTCGAGCGCGAAGGTGCCGGCGCCGAGCACGATCGTCGTGTCGTCGCCGATCAGCTGGACCGCCTCGAGGAGACCCTCGGCGTCGCCGCCGGAGATCTCCATGCACGATGCCCGGAGAGCGTCGTCGCAGCTCGTGTTGATGAAGCTGGAATCACTGCCGCCGCAGGCGGTCAGGCAGAGCGCCGTCGCACCGAGCGCAGCGGCGGGGGCCAGGCGGCTGGTCCAAGTCACGTGTCACCTCGTCCGGGTGGGGGTCGGCGTCGCCGACCGCATGGAAAGAAAAGCATACCGCGCCATGTCGAGGCGTGGTCAACCGAACGACCATAGGCGATGAGCGGCCCGCGGCAACCCGAGCCGACCGTCCCGTCCTCAGCAGCCGCCCACCAGGTAGACCCCGCAGAGCTCCCGCATGAGCGGGATGTCCGGTCGACACTTGCCACCTTCGAACGTGCAGGCCTCCCAGCTACACGTCGGCAGGTCGCAGGTCTTGCCGAGGAGGAAGTCCTCGCAGGACGGCCCGTTGACCGGGGTCAGGCGGCCGTTGACCTCGCACTCCTCGATCGGGGTGAGGACAGTCCTCGCCCACTCGCACGCGACGGCCGCCTGCTCCCGCGTCCACTCGCCGAACGGGAGATCGGGAGGCAGCCCCGTGGCCGTGATGCGCCCCCCGTGGGCGCAGTACAGGCCAGGGTCGATCGGCCCGTGGTCGGGCAACGAGAAGCCCGCCCCCGCGTCGGGCTCGGTCGCCCGGAGGTCCGGCGCCGCGGGGCCGGGTCCCTCGTCCGAAGGCGGGGCCTGGTTGGTGTGGGAGCTCGTGCAGCCCGCGACGACGCCCGCCGCGGCCACCAGGATGAGCAGCCCCTCACGAAGAGCGTGGGCAGGCGGGGTCACGGGCAGTCCTCCGGGCAGGTGATCGCCAGCTCCGAGGGCTCGCACGCCCCGTTGCCGCAGATCGCACCACAATCATGGTAGCAGCTCGCAATGGTTTCTCCCGCTGCGCACGTCCCGTCGCCGCACACCGGCACGATGGCGTCGTTGGGAACGAGGTCACAATCCTCGGGGCACGCCTGCCCTCCTCCGGGCGTCTCATCGTACGGCAGCGCCAGCCCTGCCGCAGCCTCCGCGGCGGACGTGCAGATGCCATCTCCGCAGGTCGCGCAGTAGGTCCCTCGGTTGCGGACCACGAAGACGCCGCCGTCCCAGCAGGCCGTGCCGCGGGAGGGGTCGACCCGCAGGCACCACGTCTCGCCGATGGCGCCCACCTCGGGGCTCGCCGGGGCGATGGGCGGCTCGCTCCAGGGCTGGACCGACCGGGCCTCGAACTCGGCGCGGTCGCCGTCGTCGCAGCAGACCGCGCCCCCGCCCGTCAGCTCCTGCTGCGCCAGGCAATCGACCCCGACCCGATGGCAGGTCCCGGCCATGCAGATCGAGCCGACGCCGCACTGCGACGTCTCCGCGCAGGGTCCCCCGTCCGGAACCGCGCACTCGTAGCGCTCGGTGATCCCGTTGAGCCAGCAGGAAGCGGCGGCGTCGCAGCAGTCCACCTGGGGCGCAGCAAGATCGCACTCGGTGCGGTTCGGCCGACACGTGGCCGGTCTTTCGCCGCAGAACCCGTCCGGCCCACAGGACCCGGGGCCCTGCGAGCACGCGCAGTCCGCGTCGGAGCTGCACTCTCGGGCGCAGTGCGGAACACCGTCGAGGTCGAGGTCGACGCACCGTGTCCCCACCTCGCATGGAGCACACCGCGCGCGCTGGGCGATCGAGGGGTCGGGGTCATCGATGTCGGCCAGGTCGCCCAGGCAGCGATCGCCCTCGCGTTGGGGGGTCGAGCAGAGCGAAGGGAGGTTCTGCGGCGTGGGCAGAAGGAGCCTCACCTCCGTGGCCCCTCCGGGCAGGGTCTCCTGGAAGGGGATGCTCGAGGCCGGGACCACCGTGTCCCAGAGACCGCTGAGGTCGGTGACCCAGTCGGGGCACACGTAGCTCGACTGCACGCCGTCCACGTCACGGCAGTAGAGACCAAGCGGGCACACCTCGTCGCCCTGCGCGAAGCCCTCGTTCCACCCCCTCGCGGCGTTGAACCACTGGCCCGTCCCGCAGTAGGGATAGAGATCCGGCCCGCCGCTCAGGGTCTCGCGCCACCTGCACCGACCGTACACGTCGAAGGCCGGGTTGCTGCTGCTGAAGGCGACGCACTCGAATCTTCCGTCGCAGACGTACACTCCGCTGATGTCGGCTTGAGGTGGCGCCCCCGGAGGCGAACCGGCTGCGAGGCGTCGCGTTTCATACTCGGCCTTGGAGAAGAGGACGTCATTGCACACGTGGCCGTCGGTCACGCAGAGCTGGTGCTCCAGCGGGATGTCGTCCGCGTCGATGATGGGAGCCTCGGACCTGCACTTCGAGATACAGACCTGGACCTGCTGGGCGCCGCAGCTACCGCCTTCTCCTGCGCAGGACGGTTCGGACGGCGAGGTCTGGCAGTCGGACATACCCAGCAAGGGAAACGCGCACGCCATCACGATCAGGGAAAAGGAAACCTGCTGACGACTCATCGACCTCTCCTCTCGGACACGGGATTCTTCTCGCGCTGCGTGCTGGTGGCGCGCTGCATGGGCAGGACTTCACCCTCGCGTCTCCGGCACGACTACCGGCTTGCGCGCCGGCTGCACGCCACGCTTCGCGACGTGGCGATCGCGCGTCCGGCACGAATAGCACCGTCCGATCACGCCTCGATCGAATGCCTTCGGACTGCACGACACGAAGAAGGAGACTACTCCTACCATCTCCGCTTGAGCGGAATACATGGTGACAAAACTCAGCGTATCAACCTCGCAACTAATCTTGCTATCAAAGGACCCTGTCGCTGTAGATTTCCGGCAGACCGCCTTCGGGAAGGAGGGTCACCCCGCCCCCCCGCCGCGGGTCCCGACATCGCAAGCGCGCGAGCCGGCGAGCCTCCGGTCCCGGCCGGGCCAGCACCGGTCAGCGGCCGGCGGTCGTCAGCCGTCCGAACGAGCCCGCCCGGCGGGACCCGCGAGACCTGCCCCGGCCGGCAGGGGAGCCCGCGCGGCGTCCGCCCGGGGTCAGCCTGCCGAAGGAGCCCGAACCCAGTTGGCCCTGGCGAGACCGGCCCCGGCCGGCAGCCCCCCCGCTTTGCGTCCGCCGCGGGTCAGCCGCGCGAAGGGGCCCGGGCCGAGTTCGCCCTGGCCAGGCCGGCCGCGGGCAGCAAGGACCCCGCTCGGCGTCCGCCGCGGGTCAGCCGTCCGAGCGAGCCCGGGCCGGGCAGGCGCTGGCCAGGCCGGCCGCCTGGCACCGGCGCCGCCGGTGGCGCAGCCGATCGACGACGTCCATGCCCGTCGCACGGAGCAGCGCCGGGAGCGTCAGCCAGGCGAGAAGGACCCCGAGGACCACGCCGCGCAGCCCGGCCGCCTGGCCGAACGCGCATTTGATCGCCGAGGCGTCCCCGTGGGATGTCGGGTAGGCCACTCTGCGATCGAACGGTGGCCACCCGCGATCTTGAGGCCCCGGCGCCGATGACCGCATCCGCGCCGGCTCAGAAGCGCAGGAGGCTCTGGACCGGCAGCTCGGGGAGGCGGGAGCGCCCGTCGAGCTCGCTGAGCTCGATGACGAAGCCGCAGCCGACGACCTCCGCTCCGAGGAACCGGATCAGCTCGACGGTCGCCCCCGCCGTGCCGCCGGTCGCGATCAGGTCGTCGATCACGACCGCGCGCCACCCTGGCTTGAGCGCATCCCGATGCATCTCGAGGACATCGGTCCCGTACTCGAGGTCGTACTCCGCCCGGACGGTCTCCGCGGGCAGCTTCCCCGGCTTGCGGGCGGGCACGAAGGAGAGCGTCATCCGCGCGGCCAGCGCTGCGCCGAAGATGAACCCTCGGCTCTCGATGCCCACCACCGCGTCCAGGTGGTGACCGGCCCAGCGCTCGGCGAACAGGTCGAGGGCGGTGGCGAAGGCCCGCGGCTCGGCGAGCAGGGGCGTGATGTCCTTGAAGAGGATCCCCGGCTTCGGGAAGTCGGGCACGTCGCGGACATGGCGCCGAAGCAGCTCGATACGGGGGGAGTCGGCGTCGCGGGGCGTGTCGTCCATCGTCAGGAGCCTTCCTCCGGCGGGGGCCCGGCCACGTAGGCGGCCAGACCGAGCTCGTGGGGCGCGGTCCCGTCCAGGGCGAGAGGCGTGACGGAGACGTAGCCGTCGTCGACCGCTTCCGTGTCGGAGCCCTCCACCGGCTCGTGGCGCGTCCCGGGACCGCCGAGCCAGTAGTACTCCTTGCCCCAGGGGTCCTCCCGCACCGTCACCTCCTCCCGGTACAGGCGCCGGCCGATCCGCGTCGCGCGGACCCCGCGGTACGGTGGAGGCCCACCCGGCACGTTCACGCTGAGCAGCGCCCCCCCCTCCCGCTCGGCCGCGATCATCCGCTCGGCCAGGCGGGCGGCCTCCGCCGCGGCGGCCTCGAAGTCCCCCTTCGGGCCCAGGCTCACGGCCATGGCGGGCAGACCTCGCAGAGCGGCCTCCCTCGCGGCGGCGACGGTGCCCGAGTAGAACACGTCGGTCCCGAGGTTGAAGCCGTGATTGATGCCGCTCACCACGAGGTCGGGCCAGCGAGGGAGCAGCAGCTCCCGATACAGGGCCACGTAGATGCAGTCGGCGGGCGTCCCGTCGACCGAGTGCACGTCGTCATCGAGCTGTCGATGGCGAAGCGGTCGGCTGAGGGTGAGCGCGTGGCTCTTGCTGCTCTGCTCTTCGGCGGGGGCGACCGTCACCACCCGACCCAGGCCCTCGAGGGCCCGGCGGAGGGTCCGGATGCCGCGCGCCCTGACCCCATCGTCGTTCGAGAGGAGGATCAGAGGGCCGTCGGTGTCGGGCGCGGAGGGCTCGTCCATCGATCGAAAAAGTGCCCGTGATCCTGGGGGGATCACGGGCGTTCCGATCGGGGCGACTGGATTCGAACCAGCGACCCCCAGACCCCCAGTCTGGTGCGCTAACCAGGCTGCGCTACGCCCCGATGCAGGGGGCGGATGGTAGCCCCTTTCGGGGGGTCCGCAAGCCCACCCGGCCCGCCCGTCCATGACGCACCGCGGGCGGCGCCTGACCGGGCCGGCGCTCAGCTCGCGAAGTCGCCGGGGCCGTCGGGGCTCTGAACCTGACGGTGGGGGTTCAGGACGCCCTTGAGGACCTGGCTCGGCTTGAACGTGAGCACCCGGCGGGCGGAGATCGGGATCGGCGCGCCGGTCTGCGGGTTGCGCCCCACGCGCTCCTTCTTGTCGCGCACCACGAAGTTCCCGAAGCCGCTGATCTTGATCTTCTCGCCGGCCGCGAGGGTCTCCTTCATCGTGTCGAAGACCGCCTCCACGACCTCGGCCGCCTCCTTCTTGGAGAACCCCCCCACCCGCTCGTAGACGCTGTCGACGATCTCCGCCATGGTCATCCGGCCGACCTCCCTCTCGGAGCCCCACTGAACCACGAAAGCCTCGCGATCTCAATGAGGTGGCCGTAACCGGGCTAGGTCCGGGGGCGGGCGCCGAGGCTGTCCTGCAGGGCCTTGAGGACCTTGCCGTGGGCCTTGTCGACCTTCTTGTCGGTCAGCGTCGCCTCGACGTCGCGGTACACGATCCGGAAGGCCAGGCTCTTCCGGCCGTCGGGGATCGAGGCCCCTTGGTAGACGTCGAACAGCTCGACGGTCTCGACCAGGCCCGCCCCCGCCTCGCGGATCGCCTCGGCGACGCGCCTCATCGGCAGGTTGTCCTCGACCACGAGCGCGACGTCCCGCTGGACGGCGGGGTAGCGGGGGAGCTCCTCCGCCTGGGGAAGCCCGCGGGCCGCGAGGGCGGCCCGCGTCGCGTCGGCCGCGATCAGGCCCACCACGACGCGACCGTCGAGGTCGAACGCGTCGGCCACGTCCGGGTGGAGCTCGCCCAGGACACCGACCGGCTGGCCTCCGATGCGCAGGCGGGCCCGCCGGCGCGGGTGCAGGTAAGGGGCCTCCTCCTCGAGGCTCTCGTCCGCCTCCGCCTCGAGCGCGGCCCCGAAGGCCGTCTCCACGATCGACGTGGCTACGCCCTTGCCATCGAAGAAGTCGACGGGTCCCTCGTCCTGGAACCAGGGCTGCCGGGGGCCGGCCAGGACGAAGACCAGCTCGGCGCGCTCCTCCGGGAGCCGCTCGCCGCGCCGGAAGACGCGCCCGAGCTCGAACAGCCGCGCCGACGCCGCCTGGTGTCGCTGCGCCCGACCGACGGCGCCCAGGAGCGCCGGCACCAGCGAGGTGCGCATGACGGACCGCTCCTCCGAGAGCGGGTTGGCCAGCGGCACCGCTTCCGTCGGCACCCGGGCCCGCGCGAGCTCCTCCGGGCTGACGAACGCGAAGGTGCGCGCCTCCAGCAGGCCGGTCGCGACCGCCGCGCGGCGGAGCGCCCGGTCGAAGCGGTAGCCCTCCCCGTAGCCGCGGCCCGACGGCCGGACGGCCGGGACCTCGGTCGGCACCTTGTCGTAGCCCTCGATCCGGGCGACCTCCTCCACGAGGTCCTCCGGACGCGTGAGGTCGGGGCGGAAGGTGGGGACCGTCACCCGCCAGCGGCCGCGCGACGAGCGGACCTGGCAGCCGACCGCGCTCAGCACCTGGCGGCTCCGCTTCGGGTCCACCGCGAGGCCGAGCAGCCGCGCCGGGTGCTCGGGGTCGAGGTCGATCGTCACGGGCCGGATCGGCCGTGGGATCCGGTCGACCGCGACCGGGTCGGCCGCGCCGCCCGCCAGCGCCACGAAGAGCGACGTCGCGCGGCGAAGGGCGTAGGGGACCCCGTTCGGGTCGACGCCCCGCTCGAAGCGGTAGCTGGCGTCCGTGTGGAGGCCGAGCCGGCGGCTCGTGCGCCGGACGGAGCGAGGGTCGAAGTAAGCCACCTCGAGCACCACCGCCGTCGTGTCCGGCCGGATCTCGCTGTCCGCTCCACCCATGACCCCCGCCACCGCGACCGGGCCCGCCCCATCGCAGATCAGGAGGTCGTCGTCGGTGAAGGTCCGCTCGACGTCGTCGAGCGTGCGCATCCGCTCCCCCGCGGTGGCGCGCCGGACCCGGATCTCGGGCCCCGCGAGGCGCCTCAGGTCGAAGGCGTGGGTCGGGTGGCCCAGCTCCATGAGCACGAGATTCGTCGCGTCCACGATCGCGTCGATCGGGCGTAGGCCGAGGACGTGGAGCCGGTAGCGGAGCCAGAACGGGCTCCGGCGCACCCTCACGCCGTGGACCACCGCCGCGGCGTAGCGGGGGCAGCGGTCCGGATCCTCGATCGTGACGGGGACCCGGGTCGGCATGCCCGGATCCGGCCGCACGAACGTCAGGGTGTCCCCCCCGAGCTGATCGCGGCCCTCGACGAGGAGCAGCCCCTCCTCCGTGGTCTCGGGGGGCTCGCCGAGGAGCCGCCGCGGCATGCCGGGGCCGGGTGGCGCGAAGGGCACGTCGAAGGCGGCAGCGACCTCCCGGGCCAGGCCGAGGTGGCCGAGGCAGTCCGGGCGGTTCGGGGTCATGCCGATCTCGAACACGTGGTCCGCCAGCGACAGCGCCTCCGCGACCGGCTGACCCGGCGCGCCCGGCTCGGCGGGCCCGAGCACGAGGATCCCGCCCTCGTCCGCCCCGATCGCTAGCTCGGTCTCCGAGCACAGCATCCCGCTCGAGAGGACCCCGCCGACCTTCCGCTCCGCGATCGCGAAGCCCCCGGGCAGCACCGCCCCGGGCTGGGCGAGAACGACGCGCCCGCCGGGGTCCGGCACGTTCGGTGCGCCGCAGATCACCCGGCGCTCCTCGGCGCCGTCGAAGACGGTCACCAGCCGCAGCTTGTCCTTGCCCTCCACCCGGTCCGCGCGGCGGACCTCCGCGATCACGACGTGGTCGAGGTCGGCGCCGTGGACCTCGACGTCCTCCACCTCCAGGCCGACCCGGGTGAGCGCCTCCCCCACCTCGACCGGACCTGCGTCGACCCCGGTCAGCTCGGTGAGCCAGCGGTAGGAGCCCTTCATCCGGTCGCCTCCCTCTCCCGGGCCCTCAGAGCTGGCCCAGGAAGCGCACGTCGTTCTCGTAGAGCAGCTTGATGTTCCGAACGCCGTGGCGGAGCATCGCGATCCGGTCGATCCCCATCCCGAAGGCGAAGCCGGTGAAGCGCGACCGGTCGACCCCGAGGTGGTCGAGAACGACGGGATGGACCATTCCGCAGCCGAGGATCTCCATCCACCCGGTGCCCTTGCAGACGCCGCAGACCCGCATGCGCTCGGGCCCGCCCTCGTCCCACGGCCGGCAGAACGCGCAGCCCATGTCGAGCTCGCCCCCCGGCTCCACGAAGGGGAAGTAGCTCGGCCGGAAGCGGACCGGGACGTCCTCGCCGAACAGGCGCCGCACGAAGGTCGTCAGCACCCCCTTGAGCTGGGCGAAGGTCACCCCCTCGTCGACGAGCACCCCGTCGACCTGCGCGAACATCGGCGAGTGGGTCGCGTCGTCGTCCCGCCGGAAGACCGGGCCCGGGCAGACGACGGCGACCGGTGGCGGGTGCTCGGCGATCCAGTGCACCTGGATGGTCGTCGTGTGCGTGCGCAGGACGACCTCGCGGTCGGGCTCCCCGTCCGGCCCCCGGACGAAGAAGCTGTCCTGCATGTCGGTCGCCGGGTGGTCGGGCGGGAAGCCGAGCTTGTCGAAGTTGTTGGCCGCCCAGTCGATCATCGGGGCCTCGCCGACCTCGAAGCCGAGGGCGACGAAGACCTCGAGCACCTCGTCCATCGTGCGGGTGATCGGGTGCAGCCGGCCGCGCTGGACCGCGCGGCCCGGCAGCGTGACGTCGAGCGCGGGGCCGGTCAGCTCCCGCTCCCGCGCCGCGCGCGCCAGATGCGCGAGCTTCGCCTCGAAGGCGTCGGCGACCTCCACCTTCAGGGCGTTGGCGCGCTGCCCGAGCTGCCGCCGCTGGTCCCTCGGGACCTTGGGCATCAGCTTGAGGAGCTGGGTCAGGGAGCCGGACGGGCCCGTGACCTTGGCGTTGGCCGCCCGGAGGGTCTGCTCGTCGTCCGCGCCCGAGAGCAGCTCGCCGTAGGATCCGCGGATCGCGGCCAGGCCGTCCTCGAACTCCTGCAGCACGGGGTTGTCCTCGACGTCGGTCACGACGGTCTCCCGTTGGACAGCGCGCTCGGACGGGCCTGACGGCCCACGCCCAGCGGGGCGGGCCCGTGAGCGGTCAGGCGCTCGCCGCGTCGACGACGGCCTTGAAGCCGCCCGGGTCCTTCAGCGCCAGGTCGGCGAGGATCTTGCGGTCGAGGGCGATGTTGGACCGCTTCAGCCGATGCATCAGCTGGCTGTAGCTGAGCCCGAGCTCGCGTGCCCCCGCGTTGATGCGCACGATCCACAGCCGCCGGAAGTCGCGCTTCTTGCGCCTCCGGTGGCGGTAGGCGTCGCGCCACGCCGAGCGCAGCTGCTCCACCGCGTCGCCGAAGATGCGGCTCCGGGCCCCGTAGAACCCCTTGGCCTGCTTGAGAACGCGGTTGCGGCGGCGACGCGCCTTGAACCCTCGCTTGGCACGGGGCATCGGTCAGCCCCCCACCGCGAGGAGCCGCTTGATGCGCGGCTCGTCCACCCGGTCGACCATCGTGTTCTTGCGCAGGCGGCGGAGGCGACGTCGGTTCTTGCCGATCATCATGTGGCTCTTGCCCGCCTTGCCCCGCCGGACCCGGCCGGTGCCGGTGAGGTGGCACCGCTTCTTGGTGCCGCTGTGGGTCTTCATCTTCGGCATGCGCTGCTCCCTTCGGCGCGGGTGCCAGCGCGCACGCGGCCCCACGCGGGACGGCGAGGTGTACGGGGCCTGGACCCGTCGGTCAAGGCAGTCAGGCCCCTGTCGCGGACCGTCCGGCCCGTGCCACCGCCCCGCCGGCCCGCGACCGGGGGGACGCTCCCGGACGGGCCGACGGCGCCGTGGGATCAGCTCGCCGGGGGGGGGTCCTGCTCGCGCATCCGCTGGAGCTCACGCGCCCTGGCGTTGGCCTGCGCCGCCACCTTGGCCCGGATCTCCTGCTTCGGCGCGATGATCGCGACCATGGTCCGCCCCTCCATCCGGGGGCGGGCCTCGACCTGACCGATGTCGTTGACCTCTTCGATGATGTGCTCGAGCTGGCGCTGAGCGGTCTCGGGATGGGTGATCTCGCGGCCGCGGAAGCGGCACGTGAGCTTCACCTTGTTTCCCTCCTCGAGGAAGCGGCGAGCGTGGTTGACCTTGACCAGCATGTCGTGGTCGTCGGTCTTGGGCCGCATCTTCACTTCCTTGAGCTCGACCTGGACCTGCTTCCGCTTCTGCTCGCGCTGCTT
The DNA here is from genome assembly GCA_050331215.1 of Sandaracinaceae bacterium. Taxonomy (GTDB): domain Bacteria; phylum Myxococcota_A; class Polyangia; order Polyangiales; family Sandaracinaceae; genus JBHJHB01. The sequence goes on from JBHJHB010000168.1 coordinate 30,595, forward strand.
CTTCTTCTCCTCGTACTTGTACTTCCCGTAGTCCATCACCTTGCACACGGGCGGTGACGCCTTGGGGTTGACTTCGACGAGGTCGAGGCCGCGCTCGCGGGCCAGGCGCTTGGCATCGATGGTCGCCATGACGCCGAGCATCTCCCCCTCGGGTCCGATGACCCGGATCTCGGGGACGCGGATGCGGTCGTTGGTGCGCGGACCGGTGAACTGGGTCCGTCGCGGGTCGAAACGTCTGCCGATGGCTCTACCTCCAGGTGGGAAGGGCTTCCGCCCTCGTGCTCATGCCGGTCCTCCATGATGACGGGGGCCGGCGGGGGCCACAAGGCCCCGCGGTCGATCCCGCTGAAGCGGCGCGGGACCGGCGAACGTAAGGACCCGGCAGAAGCACGTCAACGGGGCGCAGCGGCCCGGATGGCGAGCCGGGCGCCCGGTCCGCCGCCGGGGCATCGTGGCGCGATGGCGTCGTCGCGCCCCGCTCCGCGCTGCTGTTCCAGGTGACTAGCTGCCGGAGCCGATCTGGCGAGACTCGGCCTTGTCGCTGCCGCCGCCGAACAGCCTGCGCACGAAGCGTCCGACCGCGCGCGTGAGGGCCCAGACCGCGAGTCCGACGCCGCCGACGGCCCCACGCTCGGGCGGCGGCGGCTGGCTGCTCAGCGTCACCCGCGCGATCGCCGCGCTCGAGCGCTTCTCGGCGGCGTCCGCTTGCATCGACGCGGCCTCCGCCTGCTTGAAGGCCGCCTCCGCCTGCCTGGCGGCCCGCTCGGCGGTGCGCGCCGCCTCCTCGGAGCGCCGGAGGAGCTCCTGGACCGTGTCCAGCAGCTCCTTCGGGACATCGCCGGCCTCGGGGAGGACCGCAGCGCGGGAGGCGACATCTCCGCTGGGCTCGGGCTCGGCCACCGCCGCCTTGGCCGCCTCGGCCGCCTCGGCCGCGGCGGTCACCGCCGCGGCGGTCGCCTCGTCCGCGGCGCTCGACGCCGACCTCTCGGCGTCCGAGGCGAGCTCGTACTCCATCGCCTGGGCGAACTCCGTCGTGAACTTCTCGGCGACGTCGCTGATCATGCCGCGGCCGAACTGCGCTGCACGACCGCTGATCACGAGGTTCGAGACGATCTCGACCCGGGTCCCGCCCCCGTCGGTCGGCAGGATCTGGCTGATGATGTCCGCCTTGACGGTACCCTTGCCCCGGGTCTCGGTGCCGGAGCCCTTCATCACCACCCGCATGGCCTCGTCGTCCCGCTCGACGATCTGCACCTTGCCCTTGTAGGCCATGTTGACCGGCCCGAGCTTGACCTTGGCCTTGGCCTGCCAGCTCCCGTCGTCCTTGACGCCGATGAACTCCGCGCCGGGGATGCAGGGGACGACGCGCTCCGGCGTGAGAAGGAACTCCCACGACTGACGGGGCTCGGACCCCACCTCAAACGAGTTCTTGAGCTCCATCGGCTTCTTCCTCCTGGGGGCGGGCCACACCCGCTCGCATCGTCTCCTGGCCCACGCGGTCCGGCTGGCCGACGGCGGTCACCGTCGGCTACCCGGCCCGGGTCCGGGCCGCCTTCTCGCGGATGATCTCGGCGAGGATCGCCACCGCGATCTCCTCGTGGGGCACCGGGCCGAGGTCGAGGCCGGCCGGCGCCCGCACGCGCTCCACCGCCCCCTCCCCGAGCTCGCGGGTGAGCCGCGCGCGGAGGCGCGACCACCGCCGGGCCGACGCGACCAGCGCGACGTAGGGCGCATCGGTCACCAGCGCGGCCCGCAGGGCGTCGAGGTCCCAGCTCCCCTGGGTGGCGACGACGATGAAGGTGCGGTCATCGACGGTCAGAGCGGAGAGGTCCGCGCCGTCCAGCGCGCGGGCTCGCGTCCCCGCCGCCGGGTCGGCCCGTCGACCCCAGGCCACGTCGTAGCCGAGGGTCACGCCGAGCTCGCTCAGCGTGGCGGCCAGCGGCGAGTCGCCGAGGACGACGAGCTGGGCCGCGGGGAGGTGCGGCTCGAGGAAGATCTCGTAGGATCCCTCGCTCGCGCAGGTCGCCCGCTCGACCACCCGCTCGTCCGACGGAGCCGGGAAGTCGTCCGGGGTGCCGATGCAGAGCACCCGGGGCCGTCCGGACGCCAGGGCGTGGCCGCCCTCCCGTCGCACCGTGTCGAAGGAGCACGCCCCTCCGATCCAGCCCCGGACCGCCCCCGAGGCGCTGATCACCGCCCGGTCCCCCGCCTTCGCCGAGCCGCGACCTCGCGTCCACACCACGGTCGCGACGACGAAGGGCTCCCGCGCGGCCCGGAGCTCGTCGGCGAAGGCCTCGGCGCCGCGCTGGCGCTGCCGGCTCAAGCCCGCGCCGCCTTCGCGTCGTGGATCGCCTGCCACACCTTCCCGGGCGTGACCGGCATCTCCAGGTTCGTGATGCCGTAGGGCCGCAGCGCGTCGACCACCGCGTTGACGTAGGCCGCGGGCGAGCCGACGGTCGCCGACTCCCCCACGCCCTTGGCCCCGATCGGGTGATGGGGCGACGGCGTGACGGTCGCGTGGGTGTCGAAGTGGGGCGTCTCCCACGACGTGGGCAGCAGGTAGTCGACGAAGTTGGAGCCGATGCAGTTCCCCTGATCGTCGTAGGTGATCAGCTGCATCGCGGCGATCGCGAAGCCCTCGGTCAGCCCGCCGTGGATCTGTCCCTCCACGACCATCGGGTTGATCCGGACGCCGCAGTCATCGACGGCGACCATGTCCATGACCTTCCACTCGCCGGTCGCCTCGTCGACCTCGACCACGACCACGTAGCTCCCGAAGGGATAGGTCATGTTCGGCGGGTCGTAGTAGTGGACGCCCTCGAGGCCGGGCTCCAGCCCGTCCGGGGGGTTGGTGTAGGCCGCGAAGGCGCAGTCCTGGATGGTCGCCTCCCGGTCGGTCCCCCTCACGCGGAACCGGTCCGCGTCCCACTCGAGGTCCTCCTCGCTCGCCTCGAGCAGGTGGGCTGCGATCTTGCGCGCCTTGTCCCGCAGCTTGCGGGCGATGACCGCTGTCGCCGCGCCTCCCGTCGGGGTGCTCCGGGACGCGTAGGTGCCGAGGCCGTACGGCGTGTTGTCCGTGTCGCCGTGCCCGACCAGGACGTCCTCGGGCTGGATGCCGAGCTCCTCGGCCACGATCTGCGCGAACGTCGTCTCGTGGCCCTGGCCCTGGGTCTGGACCCCGAGCTTGAGGATCGCCTTGCCCGTCGGATGGACGCGCAGCTCCGCGCTGTCGAACATCTTGAGGCCGGCGATGTCGAAGTCCTTGCCCTTGCCGGCCCCGACCACCTCCGTGAAGGACGCGATGCCGACGCCGAGGAGCTTGCCCCGCGCCCTCGCCTCCTCCTTGCGCTTCGCGATGTCCCCGTAGCCCGCCTTCTCGAGGGCGAGGTCGAGGGCCTGGTGGTAGTCGCCGGAGTCGTAGACGAAGCCCGTGCAGGACTCGTAGGGAAACGCCTCCTTCGGGATGAAGTTCTTCCGGCGGATCTCCGCCGGGTCCATCCCGAGCTCGTAGGCCGCGGTCTGGACGAGGCGCTCCATCAGGTAGCTCGCCTCCGTGACCCGGAAGGAGCAGCGGTAGGCCACCCCGCCGGGGGCCTTGTTCGTGTAGGCCCCCGTCGCGGTGACGTGCGCCGCCTTGAGGTCGTAGGAGCCCGTGCAGATGTGGAACAGACCGGCCTTGAACTTGCTGGGCTGCGCGTCCGCGAAGAAGGCGCCCTGATCGCTGACCAGGCTCGCCCGCATGGCGAGGAAGGTCCCGTCGTTCTTGACGGCGAGCTCCCCGTGCATGTGGTAGTCCCGGGCGAAGCCGGTGCTGATCAGGTTCTCGCTCCGCGACTCGATCCACTTGACGGGTCGGTCGAGCAGCAGGCTGGCTGCTGTCGCGACCACGTACCCCGGATAGATCGGAACCTTGTTGCCGAAGCCTCCGCCGATGTCCGGGCTGATGATCCGGATGTTCTGCTCGGGGAGGCCCGCCACGATCGCGAACAGCGTCCGGTGGGCGTGGGGCGCCTGGCTGGTGAGGTAGATCGTCGCCTTGTGGGTCGCGCCGTTCACGTCCGCGACGCAGCCGCAGCACTCGAGGGGCGCCGGGTGGCAGCGGGGGTAGTGCGTATCGAGCTGGATGATCCGGTCCGCCTCGGCGAAGAGCCGGTCCGTCTCCTCCTTGTCCCCCGTCTCCCAGGTGTAGGCCAGGTTGCTGTCCTGGCCTTCCTTGTCGTCCCGGACGAGGGTCTGACGGTCCTCCAGCGCGGCGTGGGGATCGACGAGGACCGGCAGCGGGTCGTACTCGACCTCGACCAGGTCCGCGGCGTCCTGCGCGATGTACGGGCTCTCCGCGATGACCGCGGCCACCTCCTGCCCCTGGAAGCGCACCTTGTCGGTGGCCATGACGGCCTGCGTATCGCCCGACAACGTCGGCATCCAAGCGAGGTTGTGGGCCTCGAGATCCTTGCCGGTCACCACGGCGACGACCCCGTCGACCTTGAGCGCCTCGCTCGTGTCGATGCTCTCGATCCTGGCGTGGGCGACCGGCGCGCGGACGAGGACCATGTGAAGCATGTTGGGCAGGACGACGTCGTCGACGTAGGTCCCGCGCCCCTGGATGAACCGGTCGTCCTCCTTGCGGCGGACGCTGTGGCCGAGGCCACGGATCGGCTGGCGTTCCTCCGTCATCGGCTCCTCCTCACTCCGCCGCTTCCGCGCCCTCGGACCGCATCCGGGTCGCGGTGGCTCGGATCGCCTTGACGATGTTCTGGTACCCGGTGCAGCGGCACAGGTTGCCGCTGATCGCCCACCGCACGTCCTCCTCCGAGGGGTCGGGGTTCTCCTCGAGGAGCGCTTTGCCCACCAGCATCATCCCCGGCGTGCAGTACCCGCACTGGAGGCCGTGCTGCTCCTTGAACTCTTCCTGGATCGGGTGCAGCTGCGCCCCGTTCTTGAGCCCTTCCACCGTCGTGACCTCTCGCCCCTGCGCCTGCACCGCGAGGAAGGTGCAGCTCTTGATCGGCGTCCCATCCACCAGCACCGTGCACGCTCCACAGTTCGAGCTGTCGCAGCCGATATGCGTGCCCGTCAGCCCCGCCTGCTCCCGGATGAAGTGGACCAGAAGCAGCCTCGGCTCCACGCTTCGCGTCACCGACCGCCCGTTGAGTTGAATCGTGATCTCCATCGGCGTTCTCCGGCGGCTCAGGCCTGGGCTCCCTGGGCGAAGGCCACCGCGCGGGCGAGGCCCCGTTCGACGAAGGCCTTGACGACCCCCACCTTGAACTCGGCCGTCCCGCGGACGTCGTCCCGGGGGCTGCAGATCGACGCGGCCTTCTCCGCCGCCTCCCGGAACAGCGCCGGGCTGGGCGCCTGGCCGGCCAGGACCTGCTCGGCGTCAGTCGCCTTCAGGTTGGCGGTCCCCATGGCCGTCAGCCCGATGCCGGCGTGTCGGATCGTCCCGTTGTCCATCTCGAGATGCACCGCCACCCCCGCCGTGGCGAAGTCCCCGACCTTCCGCTCCATCTTGAGGTAGGCGCCGCCGCTCTTGCCCGTGGGCCTCGGGATGCGGACCTCCGTGAGCAGCTCGTCCGGCTCGATGGCGGTGGTGAAGATGCCCTGGAAGAAGTCGGTCATCGGCACCCGACGCTCCGCGCCCTTCTTCCGGATCACCACCGACGCGTTCATCGCCAGCATCACCGACCCCCAGTCGGCCTGAGGATCGGCGTGGACGAGGGAGCCCCCGACGCTTCCGAGGTTTCGGACCAGCGGGTCGGCGACCAGGCGGCCGGCCTCCCAGACGACGGGATAGGCGTCCCGCATCCGGTCCGAGCGCGCGAGGTCGTTGTGCCGGACCAGCGTGCCGAACACGAGCTCCTCCTCCGTCTCCTCGACGTTGCTCAGCCCGGATACTCGGTTGATATCAACGAGGATATCCGGAGAAGCGAAGCGGAGCTTCAGTACGGGAATCAGGCTCTGGCCGCCGGCCAACACCTTTGCTTCTTCGCCGTGGTCAGCGAGGAGATCCAGGACTTCGTCGACGCTCGATGGCGCCACATAGTCGAACTTGGGCGGATACACTCCCTCTCCTTCCGTGCCTCGGCGCGACCCGAAGGGCGCTGCCGCGGAGGGGTGCGGCCTCGCGCGTCGCCCACACCCCGTCCCGACGTAGCGATAGTTTGCTCACGGTAGACCCAGGCTCCGACTCCGGCAATGCCTGAGTCGATGCCCCTTTGATCGACAGGGTGATCGCTGGATTTTGACGCACTGCGTCGTGGCCTCCGAGCGCCCAACCCCGATCAGGACGGCGGCGGAACTGCCGCTGTCGCCAAGCCCGCGCGCCTCCTCGCCCCGCCGAAGCTAGAGGTCGAAGGTCGCGATGACGGGCGCGTGATCGCTCCCCTCCTCGCCCCGGCGGACGCGGGGGTCGTGACCGAGGCTCGGAAGGCGGCCGTGGTAGCCGACCAGGCTGTCGACGAGAGGAAGAACCCGCCGCCCGTCGCCCCCTCGAGGGACCAGCGCCTCCGACACGAGAATCTGGTCGACCAGCTCCGGCACGCCCTCGTGGATGCGGGAGAAGCGCCGGTCCTCGGGGATGCGCAGGCCGAGCTGGAACAAGCGCTGGAGGTCGCCCCGGTCCGGGGTCTGGAAGGCGCGACCGCCGTCCCTCGAGGTCTCGATCGGCCCGGGCTGGCTCCCCGGCGGCCCGAGGAGGAGGAGCGAGGTGTGGGCGGTCGGCAGATCGTTGAGGTCCCCGAGCACGACCAGCGCGCGCCCCTCCCGCCCGCCCAGGAACCGGGTCGCCCGCTGGCGCACGGCGAGGGCCTCGGTGCTCCGGCGCAGGATCGCCAGGGCGCCGGCGCGAGCCCGCGTCTCCTCGTCCCGGGGGACGAACGGACTGCCGCCCCGGAACCCGGGCGGGAAGGTCAGGAGCTTCGATTTGAGGTGGACGTTGATCAGCGTGACGTCGTCGAGGCGGGACGGCTGCGGCGCGCGGACCCGGATCTCGAGGCCCGGCCGCGGGAAGCGGTCGAAGCTCGCCTGCGGATCGAGCGTGCCGATCCGGTCGAAGGGCGGGTCCGGCAGCTCGTCCACGACCCGCACGGCCCGGAGGTACCGCTTCGACAGGAACCCCACCGCGATGCCGCGGGCGTCCGCCGGCGCGAGCGCGCGGTGGTCGAGCTCGTTGCGGCCGAAGCGCCGGTTGCCCGCCTGCCGGAGGTCCTCGAGCGCCTCGTCCTCCCCCCCGCCGAGCTCCTGGAGGGCGACGACGTCCGGGTTCAGGCGGAACAGCGTCTCGGCGAGCACCTCCCGCTTCGCCTCGTACTCCTCCGGCGTGCGGGGACCCCAGCCCCGCTCCGGGTCGGGCCGAGCGAAGCTCTCGAGATTCCAGGTCGCGATCCGGAAACGGGTCATCGGCTCTCCAACCGGATCTTCGTAGCACGCTCCGGCCCGGGTCAAACCCCCGTAGACGGGGCAACACCGCCTGTGGGGGGGGGGGGGGGGGGGGGGGGGGGGGGGGGGGGGGGGGGGGGGGGGGGGGGGGGGGGGGCGGGGGGGGGGGGGGGGGGGGGGGGGGGGGGGGGGGGGGGGGGGGGGGGGGGGGGGGGGGGGGGGG
>JBHJHB010000169.1:0-10931 GCA_050331215.1 Sandaracinaceae bacterium
GTCGACAGCGACGGGAACCCCTTCTACTTCGAGGGTGACCAGGCCCAGGGGGTCGACGCCGGGGGCGACGGCATCGCCCGCAGCTCGTCCGAGCTGAGCCTGTTCGTCGACATCGACGCGACGGACCTGACCGGCGACGACGGCGACGCGCTCCAGTTCATCCGGCGCCTCGAGATCAACACGGAGTCCTTCGGTTGCTCGGACCCGGGGGCCTACGCCGACACCAACGGCGACGGCTTCAACAACGCCTTCAGCACCCTGCGGACAGGCACGCCGATCTGCTGGGACGTCGTCGTCCGCTCGAACACCCGGGTCCGGCCCCTCGCGAACCGGCCGCAGGTGTTCACCGCGCTCCTGACGGTGTTCGGCGATGGCTCGCCCCTCGACCAGCGGCGCGTCTTCTTCCTCGTCGAGCCCGAGCCCTTCATCTGCGGTCCGGACGATCCCCGTCCGGAGTGCAACGACGACTAGAGGCGGCTACCCGAGGGCCTGCCGCGCCACCTCGACCTCGATCATCTTGTCCTTGACGAGGTCGCGGATGCTCATCTCGAAGGTCTGCATCCCGTAGGGGTGCACCCCGCGCTCCATCACGTCCTTGAGCGGCAGGTTGCCCTCGGGCTTTCGGATCGTCTCTCGCGCGGTGGCGGTCACCACCAGCACCTCGGCCGCGAGGATCAGCCCCTCGCCGTCGGCGCGGGGGAGGAGCCGCTGGGCGACGATCGCCTTGAGGTTATCGGCGAGCCGCTCCCGCACCTCCTGGGGGTCGCGGTCGCCCATCAGGGCGAGCACCCGTCCGACAGTCCTCTGGACGTCGGGCGTGTGCAGGGTCGACAGCAGGAGGTGCCCGGTCTCGGCCGCCTTGAGGCCGATCTCCATCGTCTCCTGGTCGCGGATCTCGCCGACGAGGATCACGTCCGGGGACTGGCGGAGCGCCGCACGAAGGGCGCTGGCGAAGTCCTCCGTGTCCAGGCCAACCTCGCGCTGAGAGACCAGGGACATCCCGTCGATGTGGATGAACTCGATCGGGTCCTCGATCGTGATCACGTGCGCTCGCCGCACCTCGTTGATGTGCCGGATCATCGAGGCGAGGGTGCTGCTCTTGCCGTTGCCCGCGGCTCCGCACACGAGGACCATCCCTCGATCGAGCTCCGCGAGGTGCCGTACGACCTTGGGCAGGCGGAGCTCGTCGAAGCCCGGGACGCTCAGCGGGATGGCACGGAGCGCGATGGCCAGGCTGCCGCGCTGCCGGTAGACGTTCGCTCGGTAGCGGCCGATGCCCTGAACGGCGTAGGCCGTGTCGTACTGATGGAGATCGTCGAGGCTACCGGTGTAGCGGGACCGCCGGAGCACCACCGCCGCGAGCTCGCGCGTCTGCTCCGGTTTGAGCTTCTCGCCCTGCAGGTAGTGAAGGACGCCACCGACGCGAAAGGCGGGTGGCTGGCCTGCCTTGAGGAGGATGTCGCTGGCGGCGTACTGCACGCCCTTGCGCAGGAGGGACTGGAGGGCAGACTCGGCCACGGGCGCACCTTACTCCATCGACCAGGGCCCCGGCAGGGCGAACGCGCGGCCCCCTAGGCCGGGTCTCTACGGCGGACGACCAGGGTATTCATCCCCTCCCGCTCCTCGAAGTCCTGGCGGTAGCGCTGGGCGTCCCCGAGGGTGCGGAAGGGCCCGATCCGTACGCGCCACACGGCTCCTCGGCCCTCGATCTCCGCGTGGACGACGAAGGCCCGGTGGCCCCGCGCCCGGAGTCCCGCGGCGAAGGCCTCGGCGCTCTCGACCGTGTCGTAGCTGATCACCTGGACGGTGTAGGGCCCGTCGGACCCCTCCTCGGCCGGAGGGGTCGCGGGCGGCTCGGGCAGCGCGGCCGCGACCAGGGGGTCCCGGGCCGCGGTATCGACGAGGTGCTCCCGGGCCGGCCCGGCGGCCATCGCGGCCGGCAGGCTCGCCGGGAGCGTCGCCTCGAGCTCCTCCGGCGTGGGCAGCGGCTCCTCGGGCGGCGGGGGCGCCTGCGGCGGCGGGGCCGCGACGTCGGCGGGGAGCGTCGGCGGCAGCGGAGACTCGTCGAGGGGGTCCGGGTGCGCCAGCTCCGCGGCGGCGGCGGCCAGCGCCGCGGCCACCTCCGGACGCTCCTCCTCGGGCGTCAGCGCCTCCGGGAAGGTGAGGTCGGCGGGGTCGACGCTCGGCAGCGCCCCGTCGTCCTCGTCCGCGGGCGCCGCCGTGGACGGCTCCGCCACCAGGCCGAGGTTGGGGTCGAGGCGGGCCAGCGGATCGTCCTCCGCCGCGTCCTCGTCCCCGGCGCCGACCCAGAGGCCGAGGGAGAGGATCAAACCCACGGTCACGACCAGGAGAAGGCCGACGAGGGCGAGCGGACGTCCGTCGCCCTCGGGGGGCCGCTCCTGGATCAACTCGAGGTCGCGCATCGAACTGTCCATGGCAGGTGCTCCGTCCCCGGCGCCGGGGTGTCCCCATGTAGGAGGTTCGCCCACCCCCGGTCAAGAAACGAGCCGGTCGAGGCGCCGGGACCGAGGTGACGTCGGACGCGGGTCGCGAGGTCCTCGTCGTTGGCACGGCCTTCTCTACGCGCGCGTGCGCGCGTGCGTGGCGGAAACGGTCGTGCTAGCGTCTCGCCATTCACCACGCGGCCCGCCTACGCGTTGGCGGGCTCCACCCGGTCCGCCGGGGGGAGCCGCTCCCCTTCCGCGAGCGACGCCCCGGCCTGAGGCCGGCGCCTCCGTGGACCTGCCGCCGGTGCTGCTCCGGTCGGGCGGTCTGCGCGGGGGCACGCGTCGCCCGTCGGGCCGGGAGCGGGAGCTGGCGCGTGGCCGAAGCGAGGTAGAGGAGAGGCATGGCCGACGAGCAGAGAATCCCGGTGGCGATCGAGGACGAGATGCGCTCGTCCTACCTCAGCTACGCGATGAGCGTGATCGTGGGGCGGGCGATCCCCGATGTGCGCGACGGCCTGAAGCCCGTGCATCGCCGGGTGCTGTTCACGATGCACGAGCAGCGGCTGACCTGGAACAGCGCCTACAAGAAGTCGGCCCGCGTCGTGGGCGACACGATGGGGAAGTACCACCCCCACGGCGACGCCTCCATCTACGACGCCCTGGTGCGAATGGCCCAGGACTTCTCGCTTCGCTATCCGCTCGTCGACGGGCAGGGCAACTTTGGTTCCATCGACAACGACCCTCCGGCCGCCATGCGGTACACGGAGGCACGAATGTCGCGGATCGCGAGCGAGCTCCTCGCGGACCTGGACAAAGAGACCGTCGACTTCGCCTCGAACTACGACGACAGCGAGCGGGAGCCGGAGGTCCTGCCCGCCAAGATCCCGAACCTCCTGATCAACGGGTCGGCCGGTATCGCCGTCGGGATGGCGACGAACATCCCGCCCCACAACCTCGTCGAGATCATCGACGCGACGATCCGCCTGATCGAGCGCCCCGAGACCACCCTCGAGGAGCTGATGGTCGACGATCCGGATGGCGGGCGTCGCGGCGTCAAGGGCCCGGACTTCCCCACGGCGGGGTTCATCTACGGCACGACCGGCATTCATCAGGCCTACCGGACCGGGCGCGGCCGGATCGTCATGCGCGGTCGCGCGACGATCGAGCCGATGGGCAAGGGGGACCGCGAGCAGATCGTGGTCACCGAGATCCCCTACCAGGTCAACAAGGCCGAGCTGCTGCGGAAGATCGCGGAGCTCGTCCGAGAGAAGAAGCTGGAAGGCATCGCGGACCTCCGGGACGAGTCCGACCGGGACGGGATGCGGATGGTCATCGAGCTCAAGCGCGACGCCGTGGGCCAGATCGTCCTGAATCACCTCTACCAGCACACCGCGCTCCAGAGCACGTTCGGTGTCAACTGCCTGGCGATCGTCAACGGGCAGCCGCGAGTCCTCGACCTGAAGGAGGCCCTCCAGCACTTCATCTGGCACCGCCGCGAGGTCGTGACCCGGCGCACCCGCTACGAGCTGCGGGAGGCGCTGGCGCGCCGGGAGCTCGTCGAGGGCCTCGGCATGGCCGTCACCGAGGTGGACCTCGTCGTGCAGACGATCCGGACCTCGCGGGACCCGGAGGAGGCCAAGGGCCGGCTGATGGAGCTGCCCCTTCGCGGCCTGGAGGACTTCGTCCGCCGGGCGGGCCGGCCCGAGGAGGAGGTCCAGGCGGCCCGGGAGCGGGGCGACTACGCGCTGAGCGACCGGCAGGCCCAGGCGATCCTGGACATGCGCCTCGCCCGCCTGACGGGGCTGGAGCGGGAGAAGCTGGCGACGGAGTACGGCGAGCTGAGCGAGCTGATCGGGACCCTCCGCGCGATCCTCGCGAGCGAGGCCCGCCTCTTCGAGGTCATCCGGACGGAGCTCGAGGAGATCCGCGAGCGCTACGGCGACGAGAGGCGCACCGAGATCGTCGCCGCGGAGGGCGACATCAGCCTGCAGGACCTGGTCGCGAACGAGCCGATGGTCGTGACGCTGACCCGGGGCGGCTACCTGAAGCGCGTGCCGCTCAGCGACTACGACGCTCAGGGCCGGGGCGGCAAGGGCAAGCGGGCGGCCAACCTCCGGGAGGAGGACTTCGTCCGCTGGCTCTTCATCGCCAACGCCCACGACCACGTCTTCTTCCTCAGCAGCAAGGGCAAGGTCTACGTGAAGCGCGTGTACGAGGTGCCGGTCTCCTCGCGTACTGCGCGCGGCCGCCACGTCAACAACTTCGTGGGGTTCGCCCCGGACGAGGTGATCGCGTCGGTGCTCTCCCTCGACGATCTCGAGCAGGACGACGCGTTCCTGCTGACCTGCACGCGCCGCGGGACCGTCAAGCGGACCGCCCTCAGCGCCTACGCCAACATCCGCCAGAGTGGCCTGATCGCGGTCGCGATCGAGGAGGACGACGAGCTCCTGACGGCGCGCGTGGTCCGCGACGACGACGAGGTCCTCCTGGGGACGGCCGGGGGCATGAGCATCCGCTTCCGCGTGAGCGACGTGCGACCGATGGGACGGGATACCCGTGGGGTCCGCGGCATCGCGCTGGCCTCGGGCGACCGGGTCATCGGCATGGACGTGGTCGAGGATGACGAGCAGCAGGTCCTCGCGGTCAGCGCCAACGGCTACGGCAAGCGGACCCCGATCACCGACTGGCGCGTCCAGGGCCGCGGCGGCAAGGGCATCATCGCCATGGTGACGAGCGAGCGGAACGGCTCCCTCGTCAAGCTCCGCCTCGTCCGCCCGGGGGAGCAGATCATGGTGGTCACCAACGGAGGCCAGCTGATCCGGACGCACGTCGACCAGATCCGGGAGGCGGGCCGCAACACCCAGGGCGTGATCGTCCTTCGGGTCGGGAACGGCGAGAAGGTCGTCGACGTCGAGCCGGTCGAGGAGCCGGAGGAGGACGAGGAGGACGACGACGTCGCCGAGGCATCGGGCGAGGGGAGCCCCGGGGACGCCGCCACCCCGGCCGAGGAGACCGGCCCGGACGGGACCGACGACGACGGAAGCGACGACGGGACCGACGCCGGCTGATCGATGTCCGGCCGAGCCGCCCGAGCGCTGCCGCCCGCGCCGTTCGGGCCGCTCGGGCCGCTCGCGCCGTTCGGGCCGCTCGCGCCGTTCGGGCCGGCCTCGGGGACCCGTCCGTCGAACGCCGCTTCGGCGACCGCGGGCCCGCTCGCGGCGCTGGGGCCTTCAGCTGCGCTCCATCCCGTGGAAGAGCCGCTGCGCCTCCTGCGCCAGGGCTGGCGCGTCGACCGTGGGGTGGTGCCCGGCGAGCCAGCGTGTCGCCGCTGCCAGGTCGCGCATCGACGTCGTCGGGTAGATCGGGTTCGAGAGCATCGTCTGCGCCTTCATCACCCCGAGGGCCGCGAGGCCCCGCAGCCCGCCGCCCATCGCGACCTGAGCGTTGGCGATCACCCGCTCCTGCATCGCCCTGGTGTGGCTGACGCTCAGCGTCTTGGCGTCCTCGTCGATGCCCTGGGCCCGCCCCACGTCCACGAGCACGAGCACCGCATAGCGCTGGCCGTGGCCCTCCGCCCAGGCACGCTGCGCCTCCGCGAGGTGCTCCATGAGCGGGAGGCTCACGCGAGGCGCGGTCCAGCAGTTGACGAACACGCCATCGACGTCGGCGAGGAGGAGGTCGGGCTCTCGATGAAAGACGGCAGCGTCGGGCAAGGGTGGCTCCTGGGTCGGGCGGAAGGCAGGACCATAGCCCATGCGGAGGGGTCCCCCCTGCGTCCGCGGAGACGCACAGCGCCGGCCGGTCGGCGCTGGGGTCACCGTGCGGCGAGGCCACCGGGACGAGAGGGGCGCGGCGGCGCGAGGCTCGATGAGCGCCCCGACGGTCCCGAGGACGTACGCGAGCGTGTCTCCCGGCTCAGCACCCCCCCGACCCCGCACAGTCCGGGTCCATGCAGTCGATCCTTCGGTCGCAGTCGTTGTCGAGGCCATCCCGTCCGCGCATCGGCCGATGCCGTTGCAGACGAGCCCGTCCTCGCCGTCGGCGTCCTCGACGCACTCCGGGACGCGGCAGCCGCGCGATGGGTTGCAGGTTTCGCCAGGGGGGCAGCGGTCGGGGTCGGGATCGAAGACGCAGCCGACCCGCGGGACGCAGCGGTCGACGGTGCACTCGATTCCGTCGTCGCAGGCGCTCTCCGGTGGGCTGGGTCGACACCGTCCGCCCCGGCACCGCTCCGCGCCGTTGCAGGCCGTCCCATCGTCAGGCGACGGCCAAGACGCCGAGGACCAGGAGCACCCGATGGAGGTCTTTCCGTTGCACGCGCTTCCGTTGCTCGAGGGCCCGGATACGGCTCACCCGGCGCTCCCTCGACGGCGTCGGCTCCGCTCACCCGCTCCTCCCTCACGCGTCCGTCGGCGCTCTCACGAGCGGTCGCGCTCGCGATGTCCGTGGATTCGATCCCGGGTCGTCCCGCTCCTACCCTGGCCTCGTGGTCGACGTCGTCCCGCCCGCCGTCGAGGCCTACCTGCGCGAGCTCCGACGGGAGTTCCCGCGGCTGCGGCTGGTCGACAAGACGTCCTCCCCGTTCAGCCGCCTGCTCGACCTGGCGTTGCGGGGCATCACGCTCGGCGGCCAACGTCGGTTCATGACGGCGTACGTCACGACGATCGGCCGCACCATCTACCTGCCGCGGGGCTTTCGGGACAGGAGCCCGGAGGCGCAGCTGATCGTGCTCCGGCACGAGGCCGTCCACCTCCGGCAGACGCGGCGCTACACGACGGTGGGGATGGGGCTGCTCTACCTTGTTCCGATCCTCCCCCTCGGCCTCGCGTACGGCCGGGCTCGCCTCGAGTGGGAGGCCTACGCGGAGACCCTGCGGGCCACGGCGGAGCTGCGGGGCCTCGCCGCGGCGAAGAGCCCGGGGCTCCGCGACCACATCGTCCGGCAGTTCACGACGAGCGCCTACGGCTGGATGTGGCCCTTTCCACGCCAGGTGGGTCGCTGGATCGCGGCGGAGGTCGCCGCGATCGAGGCCGAGGCGATCCGCGGTCGGGCCTAGGACTCGACCGAGGACAGGTCGGGCGAATCGGGCTACCTTCGTCGCCCATGAATCGCCGTGCCGCCGTCGAGCGGACGACCCGGGAGACGTCGATCCGCGTCCGCGTCGACCTCGACGGGACGGGCCGCTCGGAGGTCCGGACCCCGATCGGGTTTCTCACGCACATGGTCGAGCAGCTCGCTCGGCACGGGGCCCTCGACCTCGAGGTGGAGGCGGAGGGGGACACGCACATCGACGGGCATCACACGACGGAGGACCTCGCCCTCACGCTGGGTCAGGCCATCGCCCAGGCCCTGGGCGACCGGGCCGGCATCCGCCGCTACGGCGCAGCGACCCTGCCGATGGACGAGGCCCTGCTCACGGTCGCGCTCGACTTGAGCGGACGGCCCTACTTCGTGTGGCGGGTGGAGCTCCCGAAGGCGCGCCTCGGCGACTTCGACAGCGAGCTGGCGGAGGTTTTCCACGAGGCCTTCGCCCGAGGCCTGGGGGCGAACCTCCATGTGCGGCTCCACGAGGGGCGGAACCTGCATCACATCATCGAGCTGAGCTTCAAGGCGCTGGCGAGGGCGCTCCGGGAGGCGGTCGCCGCCGACGGTCGCTCCCCCGGCGTACCGTCCACGAAGGGGACGCTGACCGAATGAGGGTGCTGGTCGTCGACAGCGGGACCGGCAACCTGCGGAGCGTTCGCCGCGCGCTCGAGCGAGCGGGGGCGACGGTCGTCTCGAGCGCCGACCCCGAGGCGATCCGCGCCGCCGACCGGGTCGTCGTGCCCGGGCAGGGGTCCTTCGGCGCCTTCGCGCGGGCCCTCGGGGGCGGCCTCGGCGAGGCGATCCGGGAGCACATCGCCCGCGACCGCCCCTACCTCGGCATCTGCCTCGGCCTGCAGGCCCTCTTCGACGGGAGCGACGAGGCCCCCGGTGCGCCTGGGCTCGGCGTCCTCGCGGGCCACGTCCGGCGGCTGTCGAGCGGCCGGGTGGACAGCCAGGGGCGTCGCTTCAAGGTGCCCCACATGGGCTGGAACGACGTCCGGGGGGCGCACCCGCTCCTGCCCGACCGCGGCTGGTTCTACTTCGTCCACTCCTTCGTGGCGGACCCGGGGGATCCGGCCGTGACCGTCGGGGTGGCCGACTACGGGGAGCCGCTGTGCGCCGCCGTCGCGCGGAGCAGCCTCTTCGCCTGCCAGTTCCACCCCGAGAAGAGCCAGCGCGAGGGGGCCCGACTCCTCGCTCGCTTCCTGGAGGGCGGGTGGAGCTGATCCCGGCGATCGCCCTCCTCGACGGGCAGGTCGTGCGCCTGCGCAAGGGGGACTACGACTCCGCGACGGTGTACGGCGACAACCCCGTCGAGGTCGCGCGGGGGTTCGCCGAGGCGGGGGCGCAGCGCCTCCACGTGGTCGACCTCGAGGGCGCCCGGAGCGGCATGCCGTGCCACCTCGACGAGATCCGCCGGATCCTGCGCGCCGTGGACATCCAGGTCCAGGTCGGGGGTGGCATCCGGAGCGTCTCGTCGGCGGAGCGGTGGCTGAGCGTCGGGGCCCAGCGCGTGGTCCTCGGCACCGTGGCCGTGAGGGAGCCCGCCGTCGCCCAGCGCCTGTGCGACCAGCACCCGGGTCGCGTGGTGATCGCCCTGGACGCCCGGGGTGACGAGGTGGCGGTCGACGCGTGGACCCGCGGCAGCGGCCGGGATCTCACCGAGCTCGCCCACCACGCCGAGGCGTGGGGGGCGGCCGCGATCCTCTACACGGACATCGCGCGGGATGGCACCGGCGCGGGGCCGGCGGTGGACAGCACCTCGGCGCTCCAGGAGGAGGTCGGGATCCCGGTGATCGCGTCCGGCGGCATCGGGACCCTCGAGCACATCCGGCTCCTGCGGGAGGCGGGAGTCCAGGCCGCGATCGCGGGGCGGGGGCTGTACGAGGGCGCCTTCTCCCTCGACGAGGGCCTCCGGGTGGCGGCGGGGGAGGGCTAGCGTGGTGCTCGCCCGGCGGATCATCCCCTGCCTGGACGTTCGAGCGGGTCGAGTCGTGAAGGGGGTGCGCTTCGTCGATCTCCGCGACGCGGGAGATCCGGTGGAGGTGGCCCGGCGCTACGACCGCGAGGGCGCCGACGAGATCACCTTCCTCGACATCACCGCCTCGAGCGACGAGCGCCGGATCCTCCTCGACGTGGTCGAGCGGACCGCCGAGACGATCGCGGTCCCGCTCACCGTCGGAGGCGGCGTGCGGACCCGAGACGACGTGCGGGACCTGCTCGCCGCCGGCGCGGACAAGGTCTCGGTCAACACCGCGGCGGTGCAGGACCC
The DNA here is from genome assembly GCA_050331215.1 of Sandaracinaceae bacterium. Taxonomy (GTDB): domain Bacteria; phylum Myxococcota_A; class Polyangia; order Polyangiales; family Sandaracinaceae; genus JBHJHB01. The sequence goes on from JBHJHB010000169.1 coordinate 9,805, forward strand.
GGAGCTGCTCTCGCGCGTCGCGGACAGGTACGGCCGCCAGGTCCTCGTCGTGGCGATCGACGCGCGCCGCCACGACGACGACCCGAGCCGCTTCGTCGTCCACACCCACGGCGGTCGCCGCCCGACGCTCCTCGACGCGGTCGACTGGGCCCGGGACGTCGAGCGCCGGGGCGCCGGGGAGGTGCTCCTGACGAGCATGGACCGGGACGGCACGCGCGACGGCTACGACCTCGAGCTCACCCGCCGGGTGGTCGATGCGGTGGCGATCCCGGTGATCGCCTCCGGCGGCGTCGGCACCCCCGAGCACGTCCGGCAGGGGCTGGTCGAGGGCGGCGCCGACGCGGCCCTCGCCGCGAGCATCTTCCACGACGGCGACCACCGCGTCGGCGAGGTCAAGACCTACCTCGCGAGCTACGGCGTGCCCGTCCGACCGGTCGAGGAGGGCCCGTGAGCGGCCTGCTCGGCGTCTCCCTCGGCGATCTCATCGAGACGTCGAAGGCGCACAACCTGCGCCTGCCGGCCGAGATCGGCGCCTTCGTCGGGCTCCAGGTCTGCGAGGCGCTCCTCGACGCGCCCGCCGCGGTCCGCGCCTCGGAGGTCCGGGTGGCGGAGGACGGCACCCTCGGCGTCTACGCCCCGCCGCACAGCGCCTCCGAGGAGGACGCCGCCCGGGCCGTGGTCGATCTGTTGCGCCGGCTGCTCGCGTGCTCCGGCAGCGGCATCCCGAAGGGCCTCGACGCGCTTCTGTCCCGGGGCCCGAGCTCGGGACGCTGGGACCTGCCGTCGCTTCGCAACGACCTCGAGGCGTCCCTGGTCCCGCTGAACCGCGGCGCGTCCCGCCGCGTCCTGGCCCGCATGATGCGCGAGGTGCGCCGCTCGCGGTCCCGCGCTCCCGCCGCGCGTCGGGACCCGGAGCCCGCGCCGCGACCGGCCGAGCCCCCCGCCCCCCGCCCCTCCGCTCCCGCCCCGCGGGCAGGGCCGGAGGGCCGGGGCGTGGCACCGGGCGGCGGGCGCCCCGTGGACGCGTTTCCCCCACGCGCCGCCGGCCCCGGCCACCCGCCCGCCACGTCAGCCGCGCCCCCCCCCGCCCCCCGAGACGTCGCACCGGCCAACCCCCACCCGGCGCG
>JBHJHB010000170.1:0-2827 GCA_050331215.1 Sandaracinaceae bacterium
GCCAAGCCGTCCGATCCCGTCGACCGCTTCGATGGCGGCGCCGACGCCGGCAAGGGACCCCGGCGCATCGGAGCAGACGCCCAGCAGGTAGAACTGCGTGCTCATGTCGACTCCCCTTGGCGCGAAAGGGGAAGCCGGAGCTCGAGCACGCCGTTCCCGAGACCGCGCCGGACGTCCGCGGGCGCGACAGGGCGCGGCGCAGCGACGGCGAAACGGTAGGTCCGCCGGCCTCCGGCCTCGACGATCAGACGCCTGCCTTCGACCGAGAGGTTGAGGTCCGCCTCGCGCACCCCGGGCAGATCCGCGACCAGGACCCATTCGTTGCCGTCCTCGTAGGTCTCGAACTCGGTGCTGCGGGGCGTCTGCACGGCATCGGTGGGGTGCTCAGACTCGGCAGTCTCGTCCGAAGCGATGCCGCCGACGCGGACCGAGAGCGAGGCGCGTGCACGGGCCGGCCCGTCGCCGGTGTCGACGGTGACGCTCGTCCCGCCCGCCTTCTCTGCCTCCTCCGCCACCGTGCGCAGTGCGGCGATGGCCGCGCCGAGGCTGCCGGTTACGGGACCGAACAGATCGGTCAGCCGCGCCTCGATCTGGTCGACGGCCTCGCGGCCGGTGGGACCGTCTTGGCGCCCCGAACGTCGCGGCGGGGTCATGGCGTCTCTCCTTTGCTGTGATCGGGGGCGAGACCGAGCCGTGCCTCCAGCGCCTCGAGGCGCCCACGCAGTCGCGCGTTCTCGGCCTCGCGCTCGGCGGCGGAGGCTGTGAGGCGGGGGGCGGTCTCCCACCAGTTGATGCCGAGCTCGCGCGCCTTGTCGACGCTGGCCACGAGGAGGCGGAGCTTGACGGTCAGGAGCTCGATGCCGACGAGCGACACGCTCACGTCCCCGGCAATCACCACCCCCTTGTCGAGCACCCGCTCGAGCACGTCGGCGAGCCCGTCGGCGTGGATCGCGCTCTGGATCTCGTAGCTCATGAGCGCCGCTCCGCCGCATCGTCGCGCCTGTAGCGGCCGAGCCGGGTCAGGCCTTCGACACGGGCCTGGGCAGCGAGCCGGACCTCGTAGATCGCGAGCAGGTCGTTGTCGCCCATCCGGGCTCGCGCCTCGACCACGTCGACCACGGCGGTCCAGCCGTCCGGGCCCGGATTGCAGGAGGCCACGGCGTCGACCGGCAGCTCCGTGAAGAAGGCGACCGCCTGGCGCGCCGCAGCGGCCACCTGTACGAAGCCGGGCGCGGTCGACCCTTCGGCGTCGGCTGGCGCCCCTTGGGCGCGGATCTCGGCCTGGAACTTCATCTCCCGGTATCCTTCAGGGGCGCACCGAGGCAGGCGAGGAGCTCGGCGCCCTTCTCCTCGAGCTCGTCGAGCGAGCGCACCGCCGCCGCGGCTCGCCGGCGCAACCGGTCGAGCTCGCGCCGGTGGCGGGCCCTGTCGAACTCGACCCGCACGAGCTGGATCGCGGCCTCGGTCCCGGAACGGGGCTTGACGCGGCTTCCGCGGAAAGGCCGGGGCGGAGAGTGGGGGGCAGGCTGTTTCATGGCGGATCACCGGGCTTGAGTTGCGGGGTCGGGAGACCGGCGCGCTGCCTCGACGATGCGGGCGCGCAGGGTCTCTCGATAGCGGCTCCGTTCGAGCTCGGTCGGAGCAGGAGGCAGCCGGGCGCCGAGCACGTCGAGGCAGACCTGGACGAAGCGGTCCTCGGTCGCGCAGGCCCTGATGCCGAGGGCGCGCAGCAGGCGGCCGATCATCACGGCCGTCCGGAGCGAGGGCGGGTGGTCGGGCGGCAAGCTGCGACGCAGCTCGTCCACGAGGCGCGCAACCACCGCCGCATCCTCGGGCGGTATACCCGTACGCGCGGCAATCATCGCCGCCTCGGCCACGGCGCCGAGGCCCCGCACCTCGAAGGTCACCATGCGATCGAGCAGCGCGTCGGGGGCCGGACCCACTCCGGCGTACTCATCCGGGTTCGAGGTGAGGATGACGCGGAATTCGGCATGGGCGCGGATGACGGGCTGCTCGCGAAGCGGCGTCGTCAGCACGAGAAGCCGTTCCTCGAGCGCGGAGAGCAGGACGTTGTTGGTCTCGGCCGGGGTGCGCGTAAATTCGTCGTAGACCAGGGTGTGACCCTCGGCGAGCGCGGTGGTCAGGATCCCGTCAGACCAGCTCGTCCGGGTGCTCGCCTGGGTCCGGGTCACGCGCTGGACGTATCGATCGTGCGTGCGCACCGTGTCCTCGCCCACGGCATGTCCGAGCAAACGGGCGCTGTCGAGCGCATGATCGCCGGTGACCAGCGCGACCGGGCGGCCGAGGGCGCGGGCGACCTCGAGAGCCAGCGTCGTCTTGCCCATGCCTGCGCGCCCGCGAAAGTGCACGGCGACGCCGGCCCGGGCGTAGGCGAGTGCCCGGCTGCGCAGCGAGCGCAGCTCGGCGTTCTCGTAGAGCGTCGGGGGCAGGCTGAGCGCACCGGACACGAGCGGAACCGCCCTGACCTTCTGGGTCGCCATCGCTCCGGGCTCGGCCGAGCGCTCGAGGCCCAGCGGATCGCGCCGCATGTCGTCGAGGGCGCCTTCGGACTCAGCGTCGGGACACGAGCCTTCGACGAAGATGGGTCCGGCCGGGTGCTCCAGCGTCATGTCCGCTCTCCTGCAGCGCTTCTGCTCGCGACCGACGCTAGAGCGGGAGCGGTTAGAGAAGGGTGAACGAACCGCGATCAGCGCATGTCGATTGCGGATAGCGACCACCAGTCGTAGGTCGCCTCGGCGAGCAGGGCGGCGAAGAGCTCGGCCCGTTCGATCTGGGCGGCGCGCCGGCAGAGCGAGCGGGCTGCCGG
>JBHJHB010000171.1:0-2181 GCA_050331215.1 Sandaracinaceae bacterium
CGCGCAGCATCTCTGGGCCGTAGGCGTCGTAGCGCCCGCTCTCGCGCCAGAGGTCGGCCGATTGCAGCGTCGGCATCAGCATCGCGATGTGGCCCGCGCGCGCCTGCTCCTCGTTGACGATCCGCTCGATCCGGCGCAGGACGCGGTAGCCGAGCGGCAGCCACGAATAGATCCCGGCCGAGGCCTGCCGGATCATCCCCGCCCGCAGCATCAGCCGGTGACTGGCCACCTGCGCCTCGGCGGGGGTCTCCTTCAGGACGGGCAGGAAGTAGCGGGTGAGGCGCATGGGCTGCGGGCTCCGTGTCAGCGGCACGCGGATCGGTCTAGGCGAAAGCCGGGGGGCTCACAAGGCGGGGCAACGGGGATCGGGGCCGCAGGGCCGCCCCGCGGCGACCGTCGGCGAGGAGGCCGTTCGGGCCATCCGCTTCGCCGCCCTTCGCATCCTGGACGGGCGGAGGCCGGGCATCGGCGGCTCGACCCGATGGAACCCCTCACGATCTGGCGAGTTGCGCGCAGGGTAGAGGGACACACACGTGGATGAGGTCACAAAGCGCATCCTCGTCGTCGAGGACAACATCCTCATCGCGATGGATGTCGAAGACCTGATCGCCGAGCAGGGATGCACGCCGGTCGGTCCCGTCGCGACCGTGGCCGACGGGCTGGAGGCCGTGCGCAACACGGACCTCGACGGCGCGGTCCTGGACGTCAACCTTGGGGACGAACGGGTCTGGCCGATCGCCGAGCTCCTGGCACAGCACGGCGTGCCCTTCGTCCTGACGACCGGCTACTCGGACGCAGAAATTCCGGACAATTTCATGTCACGCCCACGGCTGGAGAAGCCGGTCGACGCGGGCAGGCTGGCAGCCGCCCTCGCGGATCTCGGGATCATCGATCGGTAGCGCGCGGCTGTCCGTCGTGGCGCCGCAGAACGCCCTCCGCCGGCAGCACGAGGGTGCAGCGGTAGCCGTCCGGCAGGAACTCGTGCTCGCAAGTGCCGCGCAACTCGTGCTCGAGCGAGCGGGACACGAAGGCGAGACCGAAGCTTTCCTTGTCCGGCGGCTCGACACCGGAACAGCCCGTCTCCGTCCAGCCGATCCTCAGCTCCTGTCCGTCCTCGATGATCCGCGACCAGTGCAGGGCGACGGTTCCGCTTTCGCCGGACCATGCCCCGTACTTCATGGCGTTGGTCGCGAACTCCTGGAGGATCAGGCCGAGCGTGAGGACGACATCCGGGCGCAAGTCGACCTCGGGACCGTGCAGGTCGAGCCGGGGCGACGCCTCGCCGACGAATGGCACGAGGATGGCCTCCGCGAGGTCCGGCAGCCGTGCGCCGCGCCAGTCGTCGCGGGAGAGCATCGAGTGGGCCGCCGCCATGGCCTGAAGCTGGCCGGTCAGGACCGCGACCAGCTCCTCCCGCGTGCCCGTCCGCCGGGCGCCCTGGCGCACCATGCCCTGGACGCTGGCGAGGTTGTTCTTCACCCGGTGGTTCAGCTCCGACACCATCTCGGAGAGGCGTTCCTCCGCCTTCTTGCGCTCGGTGATGTCGATGAAGGTCAGGACGGCGCCCTGGATGGTCTCGTTCTCGTCGCGGTAGGGCAGGACGCGCATGATGAGCGTCTGCGCTTCGCCGTTCCGGGCCTCGACCTCGTGCTCGATCGCCTCGCCCGTCTCGATCACCTGCGCCACCTCGGCCTTCAGCGCCTGGAAGTCGATTCGCCCGGCGAGTTCGTCGAGCGGGCGGCCGATGTCGTGGTCGCGCAGGCGGAAGAGCGGCTTGGCGGGCGGCGTGAAGCTGCGGATGCGGAAGTCGGTGTCGAGAAACAGCATCGCGATCCGCGTGTTCGAGAACAGATTCTTCAGGTCGCTGTTGGCACGGCTCAGGTCCTCCACACGCCCCGACAGCTCGTTGTTGACGGTGCGCAGCTCCTCGTTGATCGACTGGAGCTCCTCCTTCGAGGTCTCAAGCTCCTCGTTCGAGGACTGGAGCTCCTCGTTCACGGAGGAGAGTTCCTCGTTCGAGGCGCGCAGCTCCTCGTTGGAGGTCTCGAGTTCCTCCAGCGTGCTCTGGAGGCGTTCCTTGGTGGTCTGAAGTTCGAGTTCCAGCGCGCGGACGAGCTCTTCGTCTCCGCCGCGTCGCCGGACGCCCTCGGTCGCCTCGGCGACGGTCGCGGGCCCGGTCTG
>JBHJHB010000172.1:0-35574 GCA_050331215.1 Sandaracinaceae bacterium
GCCGCTTCTTTCCGGTGCCTCACTCTACCTGCTCCGCATGCTTCCGTTACCGCATCCTACCTGTACCGCAACGTACCGGAGCCGCAGCCTACCGGAACCGCACCTGCCGGCCCTGCCGTGCCGGACCGCCTTCCTCGGCCCGGCCAAGCCGGACCCGGTGCTACCGCATCCGGCCCCATCGCACCCGGCCCCGTCTCACCCGTTCCCACCGCACCCGATCCCATCGCACCCGACCCCCCCCGTGCACGACCCGTCCTCCAGGCCCTCCCCGCGCGATGCGGCCCCTCGATCCCGCTGGGGCGACGCGCCTCCCCCCGGCCCCGTCTCGGACGCGTGGCTCGCGGCGGTGGCCGCGCTGGCGCCCCGCCTGCTCGGCCGCCACGACCGGCGCGGCGACGCCCTGGTCCGGGAGCTCCGCGGGCTGAGCGACCTCTACAACCTGGAGCGGGGCGGCCTGGAGCGGGCGTCCGACGCCCCCGCCGCCCGGCTCCGCTTCTTCTTCCTGCGGGACCTGCCGAAGGTCGAGGGCCCCCTGGCGGAGCTGGCCGTGGCCCGCGCGCTTCCGGCCGGCCCGGTGTGGCGCGTGCTCGACGTCGGCGCCGGCTACGGCGCGACCAGCCTCGGCGCGGCGACCTACGCGGCCCGGCTCGACGGCGTGGAGCGCGTCGACGTCGACGCGGTCGACCGGGATGGCCCGGCGCTCGAGGGCCTGCGCGCGCTGGCGCGGCTCGCTGGCCGGGATGGGCTCGCGCCGGTGAGCCGCCCCGTCGACCTCGTGACGGAAGAGCGCGAGCTCGAGGGCCTCGAGGCGGGGGTCCTGCGCCCTGCGGACCTGGTCCTGGTGGGCTTCGTGCTCAACGAGCTTCACCGGGAGCTCGACGCGGAGGCCCGCCATGCCGCGCGGGCGCACTGGCTCACGGGCCTGGCGCGGCGGCTGCGGCCCGGCGGGAGCCTGATCGTCCTCGAGCCGGCCCACCGCGCCGCGACGCGCGACCTGATGGCGGTGCGGGACCGCCTGGTCGAGGCGGGCGAGGTCACCGTGTTCGCGCCGTGCTTGCGCACCGGGAGCTGCCCGCTGCTCGGACGGGACCGGGACTGGTGCCACGACCAGCTCGACCTCGCGCTCCCGCCGCCGCTCGCGGACCTCGCCCGCGCCGCCAGCCTCCGGCGCGAGCGCCTCACGTACGCCTACCTGACGCTGCGGCGGGACGACGTGCGCCTCGGCCCGGCCCTCGGGGGCGAGACGCCGGACCTGCTCCGCGTGGTCGGGGGGCCTCTGCCGTCCAAGGGCAAGGTCGAGTGGGACGGCTGCGGCCCCACGGGCCGCGTGCGGCTCCGGCGCCTCGACCGGGAGGCGAGCGAACAGAACGCCGGGATCGAGGGGGCCGCTCGGGGCACCGTGCTGCGGGCGCAGGGCGCCTTCGAGGACGGGGGGCAGCTTCGCCTGCGCCCTGGCCAGGCGGTGCGACGCGTCCTCCGCTAGAGCTAGCGCGAGAGCGCGCCACCCAGGCCAACCGGGTGTGCCGTGGGCGCGGCGGGCGCGGTGGGACAGCGTCCCGCCCGTTGCCGGTCCGACCCCCTGTCGCTAGGGTTCGCGCGCCCCCGCCGGGCGCCCCGCCGATGAAGGACCTCCTCGACCACGACTTCCTCTTCGTCGTCGGCAAAGGAGGCGTCGGGAAGACCACCGTGTCCGCGGCCCTCGCCCTCGCTGCCCGCCGGCGCGGCAAGCGCGTCCTCGTGGCGATGTGCAACAGCAAGGAGCGCCTGAGCCAGCTCCTCGGCACGGACCCGATCGGCCCGAAGAACCAGACCCTCGAAGCGGGCTTCGACGCCGTCAACATGGAGCCCGAGGTCGCGATGGAGGAGTACGGCCTCATGATCTTGAAGGTCCGGGCCCTCTACGAAGCGATCTTCGAGAACAAGTTCGTCGCCGCGGTGCTGCGGGGCACCCCCGGGATCGAGGCCTGGTCGATGCTCGGCAAGGCCTACTACCACGTCGATGAGACCCGGGACGACGGCTCGCCGCGCTATGACCTCGTCATCCTCGACGCGCCGGCGACCGGCCACGCGCTCGACATGTTCCGGGTGCCCGACGTCATCCTGAACGTCGCCCCCCCCGGCCTGCTGCGCCGGGAGGCGGAGAAGGCGCTCGCGCTGTTCCGGGACCGGGAGCGCACCGCCGGGGTGCTCGTCACCCTCCCCGAGGACATGCCGACGAACGAGACCCTCGAGCTGCACCAGGCCCTGACCCAGGAGCTGCGCTTCCCGGTGAGCCGCCTCGTGGTCAACCAGACCTTGCGCCAGCTCTTCGAGGGCGACGAGCGCACCGCGGCCCTCGAGCTCCTCGACCGCCTCGACAACGGCTCACCGCTCCGGGGCCTCGCGAGGGCGGGCCGGCAGCGAGCCGTGCGCGAGCAGATCCAGCGTGACAGCCTCGACAGGCTCCGGGAGGCCCTCGGTGACCTGCCGCGGACGCTGCTGCCGCTGATCCACGTGCCGGACTTCGAGCGCTCGGCGGTCGAGAGCCTGGCCGCGGTCTTCTGAGCGGCGCACGGCGGAGCGGACAGCAGGCCGCTGGCCGGGGCGGCGCGGGCGCAGGCTGGCTGCGAGGCGACCGACCAGGCTCCGCCATCGCCGTTCCCTCGCCAAGCACGGACTCTTGCCGAACCCACCTCCGTCGGGCGACGTTCGCGCTTGCGCTCAGCACGCCACGCTCCGGAACGGACCGGCGAACAGACCGACCTGAGCACGTGGAGGCTCCCGCTTGAATCGCCCGCTGACGACGTCTCGCGCCCAGCCGTTCCTCCACGCCACGGGAGCTCTGGTGCTCGCCACCCTGGCTCTCGGTTGCTCGGCCGGCGCCGAGGTCCCTCGGGACGCCTCGACCGGGGTCTCGCCGTGGCTCTGCGATCCGGATGCGGTCATCGGCCTCGACGCGGTCTTCGGAGACCGCCAGCCCAGTGAGGCGCCGCCCTACACGCCCCCCGAGGATCTCCGACACGGGCCATGGTTCGTCCAGGTCACGCTCGACGGTCTCCGGCGAACCAGCGCCTGGCTGCCCGAGCCCTCCGCCCTGCCGGTCAGGCTGTTGCTCCACGTCAGCCCGACGACCCTCGACCCTCAGAGAAACACCCTGTCGCTCATCATGACCCTGAACGGCACCCCGTTGACGACCGCTTCAGGCTCGATCGACCTCGTCGTCTTGACCCCCGAGCCGGGCCAGTCGAGCTTCGAGTTCTCGGTCGAGATCCCGCCCGAACAACTGCGCGAAGGGCTCAACGAGCTCAACCCGTCCGTGGTGGTCCGCACGACCTCCCCGGAGTGGGATCGTTTCGAACGTGTGCTCTGGGGCCCCGAGCTGAGCGTGCACGTGGTTCGCGAGGAGTCCAGCTACCACGACGACCGGCCGCCAACCCCCGACCTGACGTATGTTCCAGCGGATGAGTACTGGCATGAGTCGGGTCGGATTCGGGGAGAATCAGTCTTCCTCACGCTCCGTACGGTGGGCACCGTCTGGCTGATGGGCCAGGACGAGCTGCTGGTCTACGTCACGGGCCCCTCGCGGCAACGAGAGCTGTGCCCTCGGACCCGTGCCCGTACGCACATCTTCCTGGCGACGAACGGGCTCCTCAGCGAGGTTCGGCCTGGCCGCGAGGTCCTCATCGCGGACGGAGCGGTGACCGAGGGCGTGCTCGCAGAGGTCCCGTTCGACACCTCCGTGGTCGACGACCCGGTCCGGCCCGAGGGTCAGAACACGCTCGAAGTCTACGCCGTCACGGGCGTGGGGAAGGTCGCTGAGGACGCTATTGGCTACCCAACCTTCTTCGCCGGCCGCCTCGCGCGCGTTTACCTCGCGAGATGGTAGGCGCTACGGCGACCGCGGCGCTCGGCGGTCGAGAGCCGGGCCGCGGGTCGTCGATCCGTAACGCCCTTGCCGAAGGCCGCCGCGCCCCGTGGCGGGCTCCGGGCGCGGCCACGCCGCGGCCGGGCCGCCTCCGCCGCCGGCGCGACGCGTCGTTCGGCCACCGGCCCCGAGCCTGGCCGCCCTATCGCCGCATGTTCCCCGCCGAGCCCGTGGTCACGTAGGTGCCCACGGGCCAGTGGCGGTACCACTCGGTCGCGAGGGTCGGCCCCGACTCCTCCGTGCCCTGCTCCGCGATCGTGCCGTAGACCCGCAGCAGCGACCCCTGATGCATGCGGTCCCGGTTGTCCTGCCGGTGCTCGGGGCGGATCGTGAGGTCGGCGATGAACGGGCCGACCGCGCGGGCGCTGACCGTCACCCGACAGGAGCCGCCCGTCTCGTCCGCGCACAGATGCCGCTCCTGGTGGGTGCGGTACTCGAGGCGGACCCGGGCGCGGCCCTCGTCGTCGAGAGGCTCGATCTCCTGGACGATCCCGAACCAGCCGACGAGCGCGTCGCCGAAGCGATCCGGGAAGCGCCTGAGGTCCTGGTAGGAGAGGTCGACGGCGCGCTGGAGGTAGCGCCCCTCCTCGCCGTAGGGCTGGTAGGTCTTGGCGTAGCCGTAGGGGCCAGCGCCGCACCCCGCGAGCGCGAGGCCGAGGAGCGTGGCCCCGAGGGCGGCCGGGGCGCGGAGCCTGCTCGGCAGGGTCGCGTGGATCCCCGAGCAGGTCGGAGCCCGGCCAGTGCAGTGCGGAGCGGACGGACGACGAAGCCAGGGAACGAGGGCCGCGGGCCGGAGCATGGCGGCGACCATACTCGAGACGGGTGGGTGGTTGAAGGGACGGCCGTCCGAGCGCATGCGGGGCTTCCTTGCGCGTTCGATCACGCCTTCCTACTGTTCGCGACCCCCGGGATGACCCAGCGTCGATGCTCGGCCCTTGGGGTCGGGAGGAGGCCGCGAACGATGGCGAGCACAGCATCCTCGGGGGTCGCCTGGGACGAGCCCCTGATCTTCGAGCGCGGGTCGGCGGGCCGCTCGGGCGTGTCCAGCCCCGCCCTCGACGTCCCCGCCGCCGACCCGGAGGCGCTCTTCGGCGAGGCCTACCGCCGCGAGCCGGCCCGCCTGCCCGAGGTCTCGGAGCCGGAGGTGGTGCGGCACTACGTGCGCCTGAGCCAGCAGAACTTCGCGATCGATACGACGATGTATCCGCTCGGCTCGTGCACGATGAAGTACAACCCGAAGGTCAACGAGTGGGCGGCACGCCTGCCCGGCTTCGCCAACCTCCACCCCTACGCGCCGGAGTCGATGATCCAGGGGGCCCTCGAGCTGATGCACCGCCTCGAGCGGGGGCTGGCCGAGGTGTGCGGCATGGACCGGGTCACGCTCCAGCCCGCTGCCGGCGCCCAGGGAGAGCTGACCGGGCTGATGATGATCCGGGCCTGGCACGAGGCCCAGGGGCGCTCGCCGAAGAAGGTCCTGGTGCCGGACACCGCGCACGGGACCAACCCGGCCAGCGTCGCCCTCAACGGGCTGCGCGCCGTCACCTTCAGCGCCGGCGAGCAGGGCATCGTCGAGGCGGCGAGCCTCGCGCCCCTGATCGACGACGACACCGCGGCCATCATGCTCACGAACCCCAACACGGTGGGTCTGTTCGAGAGCGAGCTGCCCCAGATCGCGCGGATGCTCCACGACAAGGGGGCGCTGGTCTACGGCGACGGGGCCAACCTCAACGCGATGATGGGGCGGACCCGGCCGGGCGACCTCGGCATCGACGTCATGCAGTTCAACCTGCACAAGACGTTCACGACGCCCCACGGCGGCGGCGGCCCCGGATGCGGCCCGGTCGCGTTCAAGGCCACCCTGGCGCCCTTCGCGCCGAGCCCGACCGTGGAGCGGGGCGACGACGGCACCTTCCACCTCGACGGCGACCGGCCGAAGAGCGTCGGCCGGCTCCGGAGCTTCTACGGAAACTTCGGCATGATGGTGCGGGCCTACGCCTACCTTCGGGAGATGGGCCCGGAGGGCCTCAAGGCGGCCAGCGAGCTCGCGGTGCTCAACGCGAACTACGTCCGCGTGCTGCTCGGCGAGACCTGGCACGTGCCCCACGACGCGGTCTGCATGCACGAGGTCGTGATCAGCGACCGCCACCTCCGGGAGACCGGGGTGACCACCATGGACGTCGCCAAGCGCCTGGTCGACTACGGCTTCCACGCGCCGACGGTGTACTTCCCCCTCGTGGTCAAGGGCGCGATGCTGGTCGAGCCGACCGAGACCGAGACCCGGGAGACCCTCGACCGCTTCGTCGAGGCGATGGCGGCGATCAGCCAGGAAGCGTTCGAGCAGCCCGATCTCGTCAAGACCGCGCCGCATCGGACGCGGCACCGCCGCCTCGACGAGACCCGCGCCGCCCGCCATCCGGTGCTGCGCTACGTCGAGGAGCGCTGACCCGCGCGCAGCCAGGCCCGGCGAGGCAGCGGGCGCACCACCACCGGTCCGGGTCGACCTTTCGGCGCGTCACGGCCCACGGTAGCTTGGTGGCGATGCTTCCCCGTCGCGCCCACCGACCCCGCCCGGCCCCCCCGGGACGCCGGCGCGCCGTCGTCCTCCGCGCCGGCGCCCTCGGCCTCGTGTCCGCCCTGCTCCTGGTGCCCGCCGGCCTGCTCGACGGCAGCCCCACCCGGGCCCAGGCCGGCGCCCCGTCCGATGCCCTCCAGGGCACCTTCGTCTACGCGGGCCGACCGGCCGCGGGCGAGCGGATCATCCGCGACGCGATCGACGCCGGCCTCCGGGGCCTGGAGCCGGAGCTCGAGCGGCTCGCTCGAGCCCGCCTCGCCGAGAGCACGTGGCTGCCCCGCACGATCCAGATCGACGCGAGCGCCGAGCGGATCCGGGTGCGCTACGAGGGCGAGGACTCCCGCACCTTCGACACCGAGCCGGGCGAGCCCGAGAACATGTTCAGCCCGAGCGGGGTCCGCGCCCAGCTCATCCAGTCGGTCCGCCCCGACGGGGGAATCCAGCAGAACCTGAGGGCCCTCGACGGCACCCAGATCAACATGCTGACGCCGACCCGCAGCGGCGGCCTCGCCCTCGACGTGGTGATCAGCAGCCGAAGGGTGCGGCGCGAGATCCGCTTCCAGCTGCTCTACCGCCGGAGCAGCTAGCCCGCAAAAACCGGTCGACGCGACCAAAAACGATCCCCAGTTATCCCCACGCATCGACCGCGACACCTGCGGACAACCGCGCAACTTACCGAGATCGCTCAGAAATAGTTATCCACAGGGCCTGTGGATAACCGCTTCGGAATCACCCTCGACGAGCGGGGGTTCGCTTGCGCAGGGCGTTGAAGTCGACCACCGGGTTCAGCGCCTTGGCGTAGCGGACCACGGGCACGGCCTGGCTCCCGAAGGGATCCCAGCGGTAGGAGCCGTCCGGGCGCAGCGACTGGCGCTCGTAGAAGCGCCGCGCCCGCTCGTTTCGAGCGAGCACCCAGAGGACCACCCAGTAGCACTCGCAGCGCCCGAGCTCCTCGAGGGCGCGCTGAAGCAGCGCCCGCCCCAGCCCGCAACCCACGAGCTCCGGCTCGAGGTAGAGCATGAAGACCTCGCCGGCGTGGCCCAGCCAGGTCTCGTCCTTGTGGGGGCCGAACGCGACGAAGCCCTGCGCGCGACCCTCGACCTCCAGGACGCGGACCGCCTCCTCGGAGTCCTCCACGGCGATCCGTTGTGACCACCGCAGCGCGAGCTCGTCGAGGCGCAGGCTCTTGAGGTACGCGGAGGGCAACAGGCCGCGGTACGCCCAACGCCAGCTCCGGAGGTGGACCCTCGCGAGGGGCTCCACGTCGCTGCCGTAGGCCGGTCGGACGCTCCACTCCACGCGCAGAGGGTAGAACGGTTGAGGCGGAGCGCCCACTCGGGGCGGGCGGGGCGAGGCTGGCCAGCCGGGCCGGTCGGGAACGGTTGCAGAACCCCCGACACGCCGTTGATGGAAGAGCAACACCGCCGCGCGTGACCGGGGTCCAGCGCCGCGATCGTGGTCGGCGCCGCGCCTGGCACGATGAGTGCTCAAGCGAGGGTCACCATGAACCTCCACCTCCCTGCCCCCCCGGCCTGGTCCGCGCTCCTCCCCCTGCTTCCGTCCGCGCTCCTCGTGATCGCGTACGTGACGACGGTCATGTAGACCGGGCCCCGGCGTCGAGCGCCGGATCGAGCCCCTCCGTCAAACCTGCACGCCGTCCGGGATCCGCTCGGCGCGCCGCTCCGCCCAGGGGCTCGCGGCGCGCCGGACGGCGCGCTCGGCCAGCGCCTCGTCCGCCACGTCGTAGCGCCGCGCGTCCAGGGCGGCCTCGACCAGCACCGAGGTGAACACGTCCCGCTGGACGTGGCTCCCGCCGACCCGGATCACCTCGTGGCGCACCGGGGCCAGGTGGGCGACGGCCAGCTCGGGCCGCCCCCGGAACGCGTCCCGGATTCCCCGCGCGAGCGGAGCCACCACCTCCCGGAGGAGCGCCGCGGTGCTCCCTGCCTCTTCGACGCGCACGTCGAGGGAGGCGACGAACCGCTCGAGCGCGGAGCCGCGCCCCGCGCCGGCCAGCGCGAGCGCGTAGTGCGCGTCCGCGAAGGCGCCGAGGTGATCGTCGACCCGGACCGCCGCGTAGTCGGCGAGCTCCTCCCAGCGATCACCCACGCCCACCCCCTCCTGCTCGAGGCGGTGGAGCAGCGTCGCCATGTCGCTCAGGTCCCGGTAGTCCTCGCCGCGCTCGCCGCGCAGCCGCTGATCGTAGAGCACCAGCACGAGGTCGTGATCCCCCCGCTCGAGGTGCAGCAGCGCCTGATGCCAGTCGTTGTGAAGGCGCATGTTGTCGCAGCGCCGGTACTCGGTCCGGAGGCCCTCGAGCCACCGGACGCCCTCGTCGAGGCGGCCCTGCATGTCCATCACGTGCGCCACGGCGTGGCCCGCCCAGATGTCGGTCGGGTCGAGCTCCACCGCCGCGCGCCCCGCGGGCTCGGCCTCGCCGTACTGCCCCGCCTCCTCGAGGGCGAAGGCGTGGCAGCCGAGGTAGTGCCCGTAGCCTGGCACACCGGGGTCCCACGCGCGGGCCGCCCGGCTCGTCGCGCGGACCATGCTGTCCGAGAGGCCGAGGAAGAAGGCCGTGCTCTGGTGCAGCTTGAGCGCGAGGAGGTCGCGCGGCTCGTCGCGCACGTAGCGCTCGAGGAGCTCGACGCTGCGGCAGGGCCGGTCCGCCACCCAGGCCACGAGGGCGTCGGCGAGGACGCGCTCGCGCTCGGAGACGTCCCGCCCCGCGGCGTCGCGGGCCCGAGCGGCCATCCGCCGGGCCACCGCGACCGGCTCCGGCCGGGCCTGGAGCGCTCCGCAGAAACCGCGGACCACCAGAGCGGGCACGAGCTCGGGGTCGACCGCTAGCGCCGCGTCCAGCCGGGCGAGGGCGTCCACGCGATGCCCCGCGACCGCGAGGATCGCGTCCTCCAGCCGCTCCACGGCCTCGGGGTGCGCCGTGGTCACCGTCGATCCTCGCGGGTCCGTCCTCTTCATCCTTCTCCTCGCCGCGGCAGGGCCACGCCGGCTCGGCGCGATCGGGTCGGCGCGGTCGGCCCGATGGCCCACCGGGGTGCGTAACGAGTCCTACCCCCCGACGTTACACACCGACCAGAAGAAAGCCGGCCCCCGGCAGGTACGGGCGGAGCCGGCGGTCCGATCGGCGGCGCCTGGCGGAGGTCTTGGGTCGATCACCCGCGCGGGCACAGGCGCCCGACGAAGACCATCTCGTTGTCGGCCTCGTCGCACTCGTCCTGGCGCTGGCCGCTCGCGCCGTCGTCGTCGACCCTCACGACGAAGCCGTCATGGGCCGGGACCTCGAAGACGACCCCCGCGCTCACGCCGCCGGCCGGGACCGGGTCCTCCAGGGTCTGCACGTCCAGCAGCTCGAGGCGCCCCGCGCGCGGCGCGTACAGCGACACGGGGACGCCGCGCCGGCTGGCGGACGACCCGGTGTTCGACACCTGGACGGACAGCGCGACGACCCCGGCGACGCCCTCGCATGCGCTGATGCAGACGTCGTGGATGTCGACCTCGAGGTCGACGTGGCTCCCCGCCGAGGTCGGGCGAGCCCGCACCATGTTGTGGGTCTGCCACGGCGGCTCCGGCTCCGTCCCGACCCTGCCGTCCTCCGAGACGTTGGTGACCGCGTAGTCGTGGACGTGCCAGGTCCTCCCGCTCGCGGTCCACCCGCCGAGGGCATGGCCGAGCACGGTGAGCCCGGCCCAGCCGCTGGCCCAGAGCGGCGACGACGCGACGATCAGCTCGGCCGAGCCGTCCCGGTCCACGTCGGCCACGACGGGGTACTCGAAGAGGGTGGCGCTCGTGTGGCCCTCGTTGCGGTAGAGGACCTCGCCGCTCCCGCCGTCGAACAGGTAGAGCGTGCGCTCGTCGGCGAACGCCAGCTCGAGGGCCCCGTCCCCGTCGAAGTCGTAGCCGCTGCACCCGGCGAGCCCCGTGGCGTCTTCGACCGGCGCCCACCAGAGCTCCCGCCCATCGACCTCGACGACCTGGATCGTCGCTTCGCTGGCCCACGCGATCTCGCTCTGTCCGTCGCCGTCGAAGTCCCCCACGCACGGCGGCCCGGGCCGGGCCGAGCCGGCGGCGACGTCCAGGGCGACCGATCCGTCGTGCTCGTGGATCACGAGGCGCCCGTCGCCGACCACGGCGACCTCGCCCTCCGGGTCCCCGTCCGCATCGAGGATCGCGGCCCAGTGCCCGTAGGCTCCCCACACCGGCGTCGACCACTCCTCGCTCACGACGACGTCCTCGCCCCGACGCTCGAGCTGGAGCACCGTCGCGCCGAGGATGACCTCGCTCCGCCCGTCGAGGTCGATGTCGCCGGCCACGGGCATCCCGTACCAGGGCTGACCGCTGACGTGCGCGTCATGGAGCAGGCGTCCCGTCGCCCCGTCGAGCACCAGGTCGTGGGCGAGCACCTCGACTCGCCCGTCCCCGTCGAGGTCCGCCAGGGTCGCCAGGGGCTCGCGGGTGCCCACCGTCGGCAGGACGAGCTGCTCGTCCCACGCCGACGACCCGTCGGCCCGAAGGGCCCTCGGCCGACCGTCCGCGTCGAACCCGACGATCTCGACCCGGTCGTCGCCATCGATGTCCCCCGCCGCGATGCCGCCGAAGGGGAGCCAGCCCGGGCTGGTCAGGACCACCTCGCCGGTCCCGCCGTCGATGGCGACGAGGTAGCCCGGCTCGGCCCCGTAGCCCCGGAACATCACGACGACGATCTCCGGGACGTCGCGGTGGTCGACCCACCCGTCGCCGTTGTCGTCGGTCAGGTTGGCGACGACCGGGGCGACCGCGGCGCTGGCGTGGCGGACGATCGCCCCCCTCTCGTCCGGCGCCTCGATCCCCTCGACGTGCCGCTCGATGACCACATCCCAGGGATCGGCCAGGGGCGGGCCGCCGCCGGCGCAGGCCGGGTCGACCGCGACGGACCCCGCGGGCGGCACATCGACCGTGCAGGCGACGTCCACGCAGTCGGCGACGCCGTCCCCGTCGATGTCGCCGAAGCCCTCGTCGACCCGGCCGTCATCGTCGTCGTCCGCGCCGTTGCACCGCTCGTCGGGAGGCGGCGGGGGGATCGCCGCGACGGACACGCTGGGGGCGCCCGGCGGCGCGTCCCCTTCATCGACGGCGGTCCGGAGGCCGGTGGCGCTGCAGGCCACGAGCCATGGCAGGAGGGCGACCGACAAGGTCCGGCCGGCAGGACAAGGGATGGCCACATCGATCAGAGTCGGGCCGACCGAGCTGTGAGGCCTCGGCGTCGCCGCGCGGCGATCGGAGCCCGCCGAGCACCCAAAGGACGGGGGCTGGCGTCGAAGCCCCCGGCTCCTTGGCCGCGGGTGCCCCTGCGCCATCGGCCCACGTGATGGACCGCCGGGGCGGCCGTGCCCTTGCCGTGGTCGTCGGTCGAGAGTATCGCCTCGCCCTGCCCCGTGTTGACGGCGCGCAGGTGACGGACGAGGTCGCCGGTCCCCGCCTAAGCCGCCGCTCTCGACGAGGTCCATGGCATGAGGACCTCGCCGAAGCGCTTCTGGGCGACGACCGCCTCGCGCAGGTACCGCGCCGGGTCGACGCCCTGCAGCTTCGCGGTCTCGAGCAGGGAGTAGAGCACCGCCGCGGTCTCCGTCCCGCGTCGCGACTTCGAGCCGTAGTGGTTCTTGCGGCCCACCACCGGGCCGCGCAGGCCGCGTTCGGTCGCGTTGTTGTCGAGCGGCACGCGGTCGTCGCTCACGAAGACCGTGAGCTTCGGCCAGAGCTTCAGCGCGTAGCGGATCGCGGAGCCGAGCGACGTCGTCTTCGGAAAGCGCTGCGCCATCAGCCACTCGCGGAGGGCGTCGAGGATCTCCGGCGCGTGCTCCGCCCGCTCGTCGAGCTCGAGGGCGTAGATCGACGCGATGGCGTCGAGCGCGACCTGCGCCTGCGGGAAGTCCTCCGAGGCGTCGGCGAAGCGTCTCTGCACATGCGCCCAGCACGCCGCCAGGGTGATCCCCGGTCCAGGTCGCCCGAGAGCGGGTCCTGGCGCAGCTCCGACTCGACCAGCGCGTAGAGCCCGTGGAAGCCCTTGCGCAGATCCGTCGGATGCGGGTGGGCCCACACCCGCACCGCTCGCGACATCGCGATCACCCGAGTCGCCGCAGCAGCGCCGCTGCGGTCTCCACGTCGAGGCCCTCGACGCGGAAGCCCGACGGCGACGTCACGACCAGGCCGGCCGACCGCGAGCTCGCTGCCACGACCTCGACCGGCACCACGGCCGGGCTCATCGCTCGTTCCCAGCGTCGCAGCGACTCGAGCGAGACCTCGAGCCGCTCGGCCACCGTCGTCCGGGTCGCGCCTGAGGCGCACAGCCGCCGCATCAGCGCGACCACCTGCTCCCGAATCGGTACCGGGACCTTCCGGCCCCGCTGCTTCGGCCCATGCGCAGCCAGCGCCGACTTCACCTGTTCCACCTCGTCCATCGGGATCGGTCCTCCGAGGTAGGAGGGGATCACGAGGCGAGGGCTACGTCAGGACGGGATGGGGCGAGGAGATACGAACGGTCGGTCAGCTGTCATCCGTGTCGTTGCGCTGGCCGAGGCGTGACTGGACGCGGTGGCCTTCTCCTGTGTACTTCGGTCAGGTGTCGACCGAGACCATGGACGATCTCGACGAGATCCAACCGCTGCTGCGCGCCCTGCCATATCCCATCGCGCTTCCGGCAGGACGCGCGTTCGACCGGGAGCGTCCGGCCTGGCAACAGGTCGCGTGGGGTTTGTTCGCGGCCGAGCAGACGCTCCGAACCGTCGCCCTCGTGTCGGTGGCCTCGTACCTGCAGCAGAAGAGCGTGGACCCGACCCTGAGCGTGGCGCTCGGGCGGCTTCACGTGCCCTGCTTCGAAGACTGGAAGCAGCTCGCCCAGATCATGGCCTCGGGCTCCGACAGCTTTGAGCCGCCCATGGCCGACTCCATCATCGGTGCTTTGCGTGCGCTCGAACGGAAGAAAGGGCAGGTCCCAGCCTATCGACCTGCAGACGACTCGGGCCAGCCTACCGTCCTGCGCGGTCAGATCTCGGCTCTCCAAGACGTCCGCAATCACTACTTCGCCCATGACTCCCCGCTCGAGGACGAAGACGAGGCGCGGGCATTGGCCTTGTACGTCCAGGAGCGTCTCCTCGCCATACTTCGGGCGTTCGCCTTTCTTTCTGAGCTATCGGTCCACCACCGTACCGTTGATGGGACGTGGCTCCTGAGAGGCCCGGTCCCGGTTCGCGAGATTCGAGCAGTCGAGGCGCTCGAGGTCGGCCAGACCCGCGTCGCGTTTGAGGATGAGAGATGGCTTGTGTTTCCGCTGTTCGCCTCCATCGGGGAGGAGACGGAGCTGCTGCGGCTCCTCGACGGCAACATCCCCGCCGTCGGCAGCTGGTACATCTCGCCGTCCGGGGCCGCGAAGCGTCGGGTCGTTGGGGCTGGGGCGCCGACGCTTTCGACCTTGGATGCCCTGCTCGAGAGGAAGCGAGCGGGCGTCCGCGCTCTCCTTCGCCATCGCGCCGCGGAGGACGTGCGGGCCACCATCACCGCGCGGTCCCTGCTGCAGCTGGACCGTCATATCGGCGTCAAGTACTTCCCGCGCACCCACCTGCCGCGGGCGGAGGTGGACGGCGTCCTCGAGCGCTTCGCCACCGACTCGACCCAGCCGGCGCTGCTGGTCACCGGCCACGCCGGGTGTGGCAAGACGGCCGCGCTCTGCCGGTTCGTCGGGCGGCTCATCGGCGGCAGCTTCGACGATCGGGGCGACGACGTGTCCGACGCCGCCGAAGAGCGCTGGCCGGCTCTGCGTCGGGATGGCCTCGTGCTCTTTCTCCACGGGGAGGATTTCGGACGGTCGTCTACGACGTCCGACTGGCTGTTCCAGGGCCTCCAGGAGGCCTTCGGCCTCGTGGACGTGGCCGATTGGCCGGCCCTCCTGAGCGCGTTGCGCAGGCAGCGAAAGAAGGTGCCGCACGGCCCCGCGGTCAGGGAGGTCTGGATCGTCCTTGAGGCTCTCAACGAATGTCGCGCGCCGGCGCGACTGGCCGAGCAGGTGGAGGCTCTCCTCGATGCGGCCACCGACGCGAGAAGCGCCTGGCTGCGCGTCGTGGTCAGTATCCGGGCCGACGCTCTGCGAGAGCTTCGGGGCTCCGATGCCCTCTCCGCCGGCGAGGTCGCAAGGGCGCCGCAAGACCAGCTCCTTGGGGGCGCGCGGTGGGCCCAACCCGGCCAGACAGGACCGCTGGAGGTCAAGCCGTTCCATCTGGAGGAGGCCGAGGCCGCCTACCGGCGCGCACGCGCAGCGGACCCGCGGGACGGGCTGGCCTGGTCGGACCTCCGCCCGCACCTCCGCGCGCACCTCCGGCACCCACTTTCTCTGCGGATCTTCGCGGAGGCCGCCCGGTCCCCCGCCGACCTGGCCAAGGCCGAGGCGCCAGGAGGCCTCTTCGAGCTGTTCTTCGAGCACCTCCGCGCTTCGGTGGGTCACCCCATCGAGGTCTTGCTCGAACACCTGGAGCGAGGCCTCGGTACGCGCGACCCAAGTGCGCTGAAGGACGAAACGCTCCACAACCTACACGCTCCCGCAGAGGCCGGGGTGCCGGGCGGGCAGACCCCGCTGCAGGCCGGACTCACCTCGGGTCTCCTTATGATTGGCAGCAACGGCTTCAACCTCCGGCTCAGCCACGAATACGCCGCCGAGGCGCTCATTGCCGGTTGGCTGCGTCGGCACCCAGAGGTCGCACTCGAAGTGCCATTGGGAGGAGGAGACGCGCTCTTTCGCCGAGGACGGCATTTGCATCTAGCTCGGCTGCTCCTACGGGGACAGCTGGACCCGTGGCGCATCTTGCTGGACGGGCCGGTCGCTGCGGAGGCGGGCCGGCGACCCGGGGCTGCGGTGTGGCGGGACGTGCGCCAGGCGTTCTACACGGCCGCTGGTAGCGGCATGGCCACCGGGCTGGAGGCCTTCGAGCGGGGTGTCGAGGCGCTCGTGGAGGACTCCGGGAAGGGGTCATTCATGGTGTTGGCCGCGCTCGCGGACGGCGTACCCGCAGCCTACCGGTACTACGGCCGAAATCGGGGCCGGCTCTTGCCACTTCTCCGACGGGCGCTGGACATCGCGCGCCGCGAAGGCGCATCAACGGCTGGCGCGCTGAGCTCTGGAACCATTCCCATGCTCCTGACGTCACTCGCGTCGATCGAAATGGAGGCCGGCAATCCGGCGGCAGCCCGCGCCCTCCTCGAGGAACTGTCGCGTCGGGGCCAGAACGGTGGGGATGCGCCCGGGATCGCCAGGGTGTCTAGCGCCTTTGGGTCGTTCACTGGCGCGATGCTTGCCGCCGAACGAGGCGCCGTCACCCTGGCGCTTGAGCGCTACGCCGAGAGTCAGGCTGTCCACCGAGAAGCCCTGCGCTCGAAGCCGGACGCACAGGGCGTCCGCAGCCAGCTGGCCACGGTCCTTGTGCAGCAGTCGGAGTTGGAGCGCCGGATTGGGGATCACATCGCGGCCGAGCGCTCCCTCCGGGAGGCCATCGAGCTGTGCCACGAAGAGTGCGAACGCTTCGGGTCGGCCGTTCGCGCCGGCCGGGCGCTGGTGATGGCGTACGCGAACCTGGGCATTGTCGAGGGCCAGGCGGGGCGTCACGACGCTGCCGGCCGCGCCTTCGCCGAATCCACGGCCCGCGGACGCGAGGTCGTCGATTCGTCCGACGGCGCGATCCCCGACCTCGTCCAGCTGTCTATGGGCCTCCGCCTTCACGGGACCTTACTCTTCAAGCAAGGGCGCCCGCACGACGCCGTGAATACGCTGGAGGAGGCATGCCAGGTGGCCCGCCGATGCTTCGACCGCTCGGACCAGTCCCGGACCGCGATGCTCACCCTGGTCCTCAGCCTGTCGTCCCTCGGCAGCGCGCAGCGGGAGCTGCGACGGGTCGCGGCCGCGACGTCGAGCTTCGAGGAGGCGCTCGCGTGGAGCCGCCGCCTCCGAGACACGGCCCAGGGCCCGTCCCGGGAGGTCACGACGGCCTTGACCTCCGCGTTGGGAGGTCTCGGATCGCACCTGGTCCAGCAGGGGCGGCTCGCCGAGGCGCGGCCCTACCTCAAGGAGGCTCTGGCACTCCAGCGGGAATGGCTCGACGGCTCCAATGCGCCTGACCACGAGGTGGTGGAAGAGCTCATCGGCTCGCTCGTGGTGGTCGCGACGACAGACGCCTCGCTGGGATGGACCGCCGACGCGGCGTTGCATTTCGAGGAAGCCGTGGCGCGAGCCCGCGGCCTCCTCGAGGCGAGTGCGCCTACGGCCAAGGCGCTCTACAGACTCTGCGGTCTTCTGGTGGAGGTCGGCCGGGCCCATCTGAATCAGGGCCGCCTCGACGACGCGCAGATGGCCGTCGAGGAGGCCGTGAACCGATCCGAGAGTGCGCTGCAGCAGTGGCCCGGGGACGCCTCGGTACTTACCGCTCGGCACGAGGCGTTGTTCTGCCTCGGCCTGCTGCGCCTGGACCGGGGCGAGCGGGACTCGGGCCACCGGCTGGTGGACATGGCTCTCGCTTGGCGACGCCAGCGTCACCAGAAGAGGGCTGACCCGGGAGACGCGCTGGTCCTCTCTGCGTCGTTGGTCGCGGTGGCCGTCCGGCTCGTTCGGCACGGCGATCTCGACCGCGGGGTCGAACGCCTCGAGGAAGCGGTTGCCGTCGATCGGGGCCGTGTCGAAGCGGCACCGCAGGATGGCCTCGCCCTCCTTCAGCTATCGGCGCGTCTCCGTCTACTGGCGAGCCTCCACCTACGCCGGAAGCAGCACAAGCTCGCCCGGGGCGTGATCGACGAGGCGCTCGCGCTGGCGCGGCGCTGGGCCTTGGAAAGCGGGGGCGCCCGTCCGGCCCGCCGCAGCCTCGTGGAGGCACTCCGAGCCGGGCTGCGGCTTGCCCCTCCGACCGGCCTCGATGATCAGCTCGCTCCCGTGTTCGAGGAGGCGATCCAGCTCGGCCGCGACCTCTCTTCTGAGGAGGGTGCCTCCCTTCCGGATCGGATCGGATTCGCCCAGAGCTTGCTTCAACGGGGGCGGCGCCGTCTCCGATTGGGAACAGCGGCCGCGGCGAAGACGGATCTCGAGGAGCTACTAGCCGTCACACGGGAGACGCTGCAGCTCGCCCCACGGGCCTCCACCCCTCTCACCCACCTCGTGGACGCTTCCTGGGGTCTCGCCGAGATTGCCGTCTCCTTATCCCGCTTCGAAGAGGCCTACGACCACTACGTGCGCGGAGGCGAGGCAGCCGACCGCCTGATCTCCAGCGGGAGCCTCGGAGCTGCCGCGCTCGGCAATAGCGTTCGCCTTCTGGCACGGACCCGGCAGAAGGTGTGCCGTTTCTGCGATACACACCTCCCGGCCCGGGCGACGGCGGCGCGCAGCGCGCTGCTGGCCCTCCTAGAGGGACCGCATCACGCCGTGTTGATGCAGGATGCCGCGCTGCGAGAGCTGCGGGATCGGCTTCGCGCCGTCTCGGCTCGGGATGGCGAAGCCGAGCAGTGACGGCCGGACGGTCGAGGCGCCGAGCGCGCAGAACGCGAGGCTCGGGGGCCAGACGCTATCTCCGGCGTGGACCCCACGGCACGTCATCGTCGGCGCGGTTAGAGGTCGTCGACACGCGCGGTCGTGGCGGCCTGAAGGGCCTCGACCCGACGCTTCGAACCCCGCCACCAGACGAGGAAGTAGTAGGGGCCGGCAAAGGGCACGGCCGTGATCAGACACGCGGCGATGTGGAGACCCATGAGCTCGAGGGAGTCCCCCGGGAGACCCGACAGGCGCTGCACGGGTGAGTCGCCGATGCCGAGGATCGAGGCGAGAAAGGAGGGCGGTATGGTGAGCAGAGCGACCAGCCCCACCCGCTCCTGAAAGAGCTGGCTTCGGTCCGCCTCCTCGTTTCGCCGCGCTTCCTCGAGGCGGCGGACCCGCTCCTCTTCCCTCGCCGTGTGGTTCTGCGTCTCTTCATCGACCTCCCGGGTCACGACCTCCACGAGGGCGAGCACCTCCCGCAGCACCTCCCGCAGCTCGCTGCGAAGAGCCGAGACCCCGAAGCGGTGAACGAGCTTGGCGACGAAGGTCGCGTAGTCACTCAGTCCGCCACCTTCATCGTGGGCGACGAGCAGATTGTGGGCCACGACCTCCGTCGCCCACCGTCGCACCGCGTTGCGGCACTCGACCAATCGGTCGCGTCGAGCGGCAACGCTCTCCGCCTCGGGGCTGGTAAGGAGCGCCTCGTTAAGGGCTTCCACGTGAGCGGCTCCCCGATGTCGCATACGAGCGAGCGCTTCCCGCTGTCCCAGAATGTACAGGACGAGCTGCTGATAGATACCCTGGAAGCGCCTCGGCCAATCGACCCACTCCTTTGCTTCGCCATCGTTCCAGGACAGCGAGAGCGTCCCCTCCCGCTGGACCTCGATGAGCCGGCACCGCCGAGAGAGCCAGGGCGGCGGCAGGTCGTCGGCCTCGGGCGCGCCGTAGCGATTACCGTAAGCGCGCGCGAGGCTGAACGCGAGGCTCGCCCGCTCGTGTCGAGGCAGCGGCGAGGAGAGCAGGATCGACGAGTGGAGGTGGGCATATCGGCTTGCCGCTTCACTGATCGTCTGGCTGGCCCCGCTGCTCCCAAGCTCCAGGATCCCGTGCACAAGCGACATCAGCTCGATCGGTGCCGCGTGTTCGAGCGCGTTGAACAGCTCAGGCGGGACATCTCGCTCGTACCTGGCGGGTGCACCGGCCCCGGCATTGGGATGCCGCGCGGTGTCCTTGAGCCTCCAGCCGTGGGTGGACTTGGCTTCTTCGAGATGCCGCGCCGCCTCCAGGGAGGCGCTAAGCAAGTCGAGGTTCGCCACCCGTCCCGACCAGTCCAGGACCAGAACGAAGGTCCCGACGCCGTCGGGAAACAGGATCAGCTCGCACTCGGTCACCCGAGGTCGAACGGTGACGGTCTCGTCCTTGGCCACCCGGAGAAGCAATGCCAATCGCTGAAACAGCATGTTGATCAGCCGTCCACTCAGCACCAGGCGCCGCACGCCTCCCTCCGCTCGACCGGCGAGGAGGTCCCGGAGCCCTGGGTCGAGCTCTCGGAGCTGGTCCGCCCAGGGCGGCGGGTCACTCCGTTCGGCCCAGACCTGAGCCGGGGTTCGATCCTCTCGGCGTGGTGCGAGCGTACGCTCCAGCAGCCGTTCACTCGTGGCTCGAGCGCCACGGCACCCCATGCCGGTCCAGCTCAGTGGAACGATGATGGACGTGCGAGCTTCGATGACGGTGGGTTGGACGGGATCGGGGGGACGCGGGGCATCGTTCGGGGTCGTCATGGCGGGCGCGTAGGCTATCCGAGTGTCGGTCAGTTGGGCGATACCGGTAGACGTACCGGGCATGAAGGCTCGCGTCGGGTTCCCGATGTCCTCGAGTTGCCGGTGTGGTCTTCACCGAGCGCTTCAGGTCATGCGAACCCCCGGCAAGAGTGCGTGCTTCGGGGCACAGGGCGCCGGCAATAAGAGCCTGGTCTTCGTGGAGAGTCGTGCCGAGGCGGAGCGCACCGCGGCCGCGATGTCCGGCCCGGGCGCGAGGTGGCTCGGGATGTTCCGCCGGAGTCGGGTGACGGGGAGTGGTTCCAAGGGAAGCACTCTATTGTAGGCGCCCACCGAGAAACGGATCTTTCTCGCCCGGGACCCGGAAATCTGACCGCTGCCTGAGCCTCGGGTAGGACCGGGCGACGGAAATGGACGGGGGCCCGGAGTTGCCGCTCCGAGCCCCTTCGATGGTCGCGGTGAAATGGACCCGCGCCAGGCGTCCGGGAGCGTGCTTCGCACGGGTCCTGGCGGCGGTCCAGTTCCGCGCTCGGGAAGCATGGATTCGCTCCGGATGACCCTGTGCGCGCGGCCCGAATGCCTCGCGCTGTTCCACCTCTGCTCGCGGTGCGACCGCGGCCAGCGGTACTGCTCGCGGGCGTGCGCGGAGCTGCGGCGAGTCGAGTGCCTGCTCGCCAGGGCAGCAATCCCAACGACCATCGATGGTTCTGCTCTTGACCGGGCCCTGCTGAAGACGCTCGTCGATCTTCCCGGGGCAGGCTACCGCCGGGCGGCTCGAAGCGGAGAACATGGGATTTCGTGGGGAATCGCCCGAACGCTCCCGCCCGAGGCTCCGAGGAGGCCGGGTTCCAGATCGGGTCAGTTGCGGAACACGTCGCGGGCCGTGCTCGCGACGCCGAAACCACACGGGAATCCGGGACGTCGATCGCCACCCTTTTGGAACGATGGCTGGAGTAACGTCAAGCGGGTCGATCGGCACTCACTCCGAGCGGCGGGCGATGAACCGCTCGACGGAAAGCTCCAGCCGGCTGTCGGTCCGAATCAGAGGGGTCCACTCGGGATGTCCGGGCAGGTCGAGGAAGAAGCTGATGGGCTCGGCGCCATCCGGCGGCTCCTCCAGCATGACTCCCGTCTCGGAGGCGATGGCCGCGGCGAGCAGCTCGTCGAGATGCTTCAGAGCGTCGTCGCAGTCGCCCGAAGTGGCCGCGAGCACGTCCTCGCGTCGAACTTGGGGAGCCGCAGGCGCAACGCCGAGGATTTGGCCTGGTGCGGCCCACTGAAGCAGGTGGGCGACGTCCCGGCTCTCTAGGGGGCGTACCTCGTCGAGCGTCACTCCGACGGCCTCGGCCAGAGCCTTTGCCGGTTCTGGCTCGAAGATGGGCACACCGCGTTCCTCGAAGTAGCGAGGTGGCCCGAACTCGGCGTCGTCCTCCGCCATCTCGTCGAAGGCCGGGAGCCAGATGACGCGGTCGCCCGAACGACGGAGCGCTACCCATCCTCCCGGTGCGCAGCGCTCCACGCCGCACTCGGAGCAGACCTCGACCTGGACTGGATCAGCCGACCAAGTCGTGAACTCGATCGCGTTGGCGAAAATCTCCCCGTCGCCCGTGAGCTGGGTGACGGTGGGACGCCCCTGCTCGGACGAGCTGAAGTCGACCATCGCACGTTGCGGTTCCACGTGTTCCACGCGCCAGAGGCCCACGACGGGAGGCTAGCCCGGCGTCAGTCACTGAGCGAGCGCGGTCGGAGCCGAAGGTGGTGAAAGCGCTGCGAGTTCCGCGGCTACCTCGGGGAGCTGGTCGAGAACGACGAGTTGGAGGGGCGCTCCTGCAATCGGGTCCTCACGACGCTGAGCCAGCTCTACCGCTACGCCGAGGAGCGCTACGGGCTGCCGAGGCCGAAGATGCCGCAAGCTTCCCCGAGTCGGCGACACAAGGCATCGAGACTTGGATCCGGCTCGACCCGCACGAGGTGGCGCAGGTTCTGGAGCATGTCTGCATCGAGCTGCGCCCGCTCTTCACCTTCGTCGCGAACACCGGCCTGCGGATCGGAACGGCGTTGGGGACCCAGCGGCGTTGGATCGACTGGGATCGCCGCCATGTGAACTACCCGGCGTCAGCGATGAAGCACCGCCGCAGACACACGACGGAACTCAACGCCCCGGCGGAGCGGGCGCTGCGCGTCGCCCTCGCGAACTCCCCCGAGGAGCCGTTCCCGCAGACGTACTGGTACATCTACAAGCGGTGGGCGGAGGCGCGCGTGGCGGCCGGCTGGCCGACGCTGCGGATCCACGATCTCCGCCACTCGTTCATCTCCAACCAGCTCGAAGCCGGGACGCCGATCAACGTGGTGCGGGATCTCGCCGGCACCGCAGCATCGCGACGACGCAGCTCTACGCGCACAGCTCCGACGAGGCCCGGAAGGCCGCCGTGAACCGGGTGGTGGCCGGCTCCCTGGGGCCGGTGGCGGTGCCCTCGGCTGCGGGCGCTGACACCCGGCGTGACACCAAAGGGACGGCAACGAAGATCCCGCGGGGCGCTAACCCCGCGGGATCGTTGATGGGTCATGAAGGACTCGAACCTTCAGCCAATGGATTAAGAGTCCACTGCTCTACCAATTGAGCTAATGACCCGGAAGTCGATCGTCGCGACGCGCCCGGAGGGATTCGAACCCCCGACCTGCGGATTCGAAGTCCGATGCTCTATCCAACTGAGCTACAGGCGCTTGACCGCCGCGCCGGCGCAGCTCGACCTCGGGCGTCGGGGGGCCGCGCCGCGGAGGGCAGCCCCGGCCCGAGCCGTCGGGGCCCGGCGGTCGCTCACGATGCTGTCAATCCTCCCCGACGGGAGGAGCGAGGGTGACTGACGGGATTTGAACCCGCGACTCCCGGAGCCACAATCCAGTGCTCTACCCCTGAGCTACAGCCACCGCAGAGGGGCGAAACTATAGTCATCGCGCGCGGCGCGGCAACCCGACGGGCGGCCGCGCCCGGCCCGCAGGCTCCCCCCGGCCGAAGGACGGCCTCACCGCTCAGCCCTGCCCGCCCTCGCCGGCCCCCGGACCGCCGGTCGGCCCGCCGCCGCCGGCCACGGCCGCAGGGTGCGACCGGTCGCCGGGCCGCGGCGTGACCACCACCCGGCCCGGACCCGCGTAGCGGCGCCGCGCCCACTCCGCGAGCGCGATGCCCGCCGCCACCGTCATCGGGTAGCTGTGGTTGAGGCCGAACATCGGGATCGCGACCACCTCGTCGGCCGCCTCGAGGATCACCGGGCCGACGCCCTCCTCCTCGTTCCCGATCACCAGGACGCA
The DNA here is from genome assembly GCA_050331215.1 of Sandaracinaceae bacterium. Classification (GTDB taxonomy): domain Bacteria; phylum Myxococcota_A; class Polyangia; order Polyangiales; family Sandaracinaceae; genus JBHJHB01. The sequence continues at coordinate 23,115 of JBHJHB010000172.1, forward strand.
GTCCTCGGGCAGGCGCGCGTCCCAGAGCCCCACGGGCCGGTCGTGGTCCTTCTCGAGCGCGCTGACGAACCAGCCCTCCGACCGGGCCCGGGCCACGAAGGCCTCCTCGGAGTCGATCTGGACGAGGCGCTCGAAGCGCTGCATCCCCATGGAGCCCCGCCGGTACCAGTCGTCGGTGCCGATCAAGAGGATCTCCTTGGCCAGGAAGGAGTGGGCGGTCCGGATCACCGCGCCCACGTTGAAGGGGTTCTTGCTGCGGCGGATCGCCACCCGGAACGGGTGCCGGATCCGGTCGAGCTCCGCGCGCACCTCGTCGATCGGCATCCGCAGCGGCGCGACCTTCGCCACGCTCAGGCCCCCCGAGGCGGGCGTTCCGATCGCGGGCGGCGGCGCGGCAGGCTCAGCTCGCCTTCCACTTGATCGAGCACCCCATCGACGGGACGACCTCGGCGAGGCCGTGGGGGCGCCCCTCGAGCACCGCGTCCAGCACGGTGCGGAGGTCGCGGGCCTCGACCGCGCCCTCGCTCTGCCAGTTGTCGTCGATGCGGCCGTTGTAGACCAGCCTGCGGTCCTGATCGAAGACGAACGGGTCCGGAGTGCAGGCGGCGTCGTAGGCGCGCGCCACCTCCTGGGTCGCGTCCCGGAGGTAGGGGAAGTTGAAGCCCTTGTCCTCGGCCCGGGCGACCATCGCCTCGAAGCTGTCGCCCGGGTAGCGCTCGTCGTCGTTCGGGTTGATCGCGACGACCCGGACGCCCCGGTCGCGGTAGTCCGCCTGGAGCTGGACGAGCCGGTCCTCGTAGGCCTTGGCGACCGGGCAGTGGTTGCACGTGACCACCACCACGAGCGCCTTGGCGTCGGCGAAGTCGTCGAGGCTGTAGGTCTTGCCGTCGGTGCCGGGCAGGGAGAAGGGGGGAGCCGGGGTGCCGACCGGCATCCCGTTCGACGTGATCATCGCCATGGGGGCCTCCGCGCAGGACCCTGGCGTCCGGCCCTGCGCTCGGCAAGGGGCCGGCGCTCCTCCCCGCACCCGGGTACCTCTGATAGGCTCTCGCCCCACCCTCCACGGGACGACATGCCATGGGACGCGCCCTCGAGCTGACCACCACCGCTGCCGACGCCCGCTGGGAGGAGACCTACGAGTCCCTCGCCTACACCGCCTTCGCCCTGGGGACCCACGCCGACGACGCGCAGATCCAGCCGCTGCTGCGCCAGGTCCGGGGGATCCTGGTCGACTGGGAGGCGATCGAGGGCGACCGGCGCAAGGCTCGCGGCGCGGCGATCGCCACCCGCGCGGAGGTCCGGGTCGCCGACGCCTCGCTGGACCACACGCTAGCCGAGCTGGCCGCCACGGTGCTCCGCCTCGCGGACCAGCGCCGGGACGCCCCCCTCTATCAGCGGCTGTTTCCCGAGCCGCACGAGGCGGTGATCGACCTCGGCCTCGCGGGCGAGCTCCCCGCCGCCGCCGTCGCCCTCGCCCAGCTCGAGGAGGGCGACGACCTCCCCGACGAGGTGCGGCAGCACACCGAGGCGCTTCGCCGAGCCGTCCAGGTCGGCAACGGCGCGCTCGCCCGCCGGGGCGAGGCCTACGCGGCCCTCGGCCGCCTCCAGGCCCGGGTCGAGTCCTGGCACGAGAACGCCGAGTCGACCGCCCGCTACATCCACAAGGCCCTGATCCGCCTCGGGGAGTCGCGTGGGCTGTCCTACCGCTGGACCGCGAGCTTCTTCGTCGACGGGACCCCGATCGTCTAGTCACCCGTGGCGAGCTCGAGCGCCCTTCGGGGGCCGCTCACCCCGGTCGCGGCCCCCAGGGCATCCTCGCGCGGTGCCTCGGCGTCGAACAGCCGAGACGGCGGGACGACCGCTGGGCGACGCGCACCACCCTCACCGTTCCTGATGGCGGAACGCGAGGGCAGCTTCCTCGTAAGATTCGGACGGCATCAAACATGCTCCTGTCCAGGATGTGGGTCATCCGCCCCCAGCCCCGCCGTCGCGCCGCGTCTTGTTCGTGGAGGTGGATCGCGATCTGGCGCAAGCGTGGGCGCGGTTGGCCACGGTGCTCCCGGGCATCGACCTCTCCCTCGCCCACACCGTGGCGGAAGCCCGCCTCGCGCTGAGCCGCGAAGCCTACGCCGCCGTCGTCTGCGTGTTCCCGCTCGAGGGCGGGCGCGGAGAAGCGCTGGTCGAGGCGCTTCGCCAGGCCGGCGTGCCGACCGTGGTCGTCACGAACGACCCCACGGCGGCGCGCAACGCGCTCGGGGACGACGCGGACGTGCTCGCCAAGCCGGTCACGCTCGTCGACGCCCTCGACCATCTGGGCTGGCCCTCCACGCCCTCGTCCACGACGCCCCCCTGAGCCGCCCGCCGACGAGCGGGGCTCGGGCCGGAAGGCCGGGAACGTCAGGCGCGAGCGGCCTGCTGCCGCTCGCGCTCGATCTTCCGCCACTGCACGGAGATCGGGAGGTAGGTCCCGAAGACGAAGTCCCAGAGCGGAGAGGTGATCCCGAAGCGGTGGTTCGGCGAGTCGAAGTGGTGGAGCATGTGGTAGCGCTTCAGCCACCTGCCGGGCCCGCGTTTCGGGCTGAAGTGGTGGGTGTAGTAGTGGAGCCAGTCGTAGGCGATGTAGCCCGCCGCCGTGCCCCCGAACACCGTCCAGAAGTAGGACCCGAAGACGACGTAGTACGTCAACCCGACCACGATCGCGACCGGCCAGATCCCGATCGGCGGCAGCACGAGCCGCATCGGATCGTTCGGGAACTCGTGGTGGTAGCCGTGGAGCAGGAAGTGGTTCAGGCGACCCGCTTCGCTCGTCGGCTCGAGGTGGAAGATCCAGCGGTGCAGCGAGTACTCGATCAGCGACGTGATCAGCGCTCCGCCCACGAACGCGAGCAGCGTTTGCCACCACCCGTGGGACACGAACCCCACGTAGAGGCCGTACACGACGATCCAGCCGAACCAGATGCCCGGGGTGATCGGATGGGCCTGGGCAAACCAGTTCTCGATGATCCGGTTCTTGACGATGTTGATGCGTACGGGACGGCGGCCCGTCTCCGGGATCCGGATACGTCCCTCCGCGGCCTCGCGGCATTCGTCCGTGAAGAAGTCCATCAAGCCCATGTGAGCCTGCCTTTCCGGGGGTGGCGCGCGGGCCGGGGCAGGTCGCCGCGCCGGGGGAGCACGCTCCGCCCTCCGTCCGGATCGCCCCCGGCGTAGCACGCCCGTCGCCCGGGCGGCAACGCCAGGCGTCCGGCCCGGCCGAGGGAGCTTCGTCGCTCCGGGCGACCATGTGGCGCCATCCGCGGCGGCGGGCCACCGGTTCCCTCACTCGCCACGCCCGAGCCGGGTGCTACCCAGTGGCTCGGGCCTTGCTAAACTCGTCACCGTCTTTCGGAGGGTTCTGGGCCCCCGGTGCGCAGCCTCCCTCCGGTGCGCTTACCCTCCCTGAAGGAGTCGACCCGCGTGAGCATCGAGGCCGGCGAGTCGCGGACCCCCGTCACCCCTGCTGACGAGCCCCGGCCCGAGCCCGTCAGCGGCACCGCCCTCGGTCCGGCCGAGGTCCGCGATACGCCCTACGTCGAGCCTCCCTTCGAGGACGAGGCGGAGGACGCGGACAGCGACGACCCCTGGATCGGCCGCCTCCTGTCCAACGTCTACGAGGTCGAGGAGCGCATCGGCGTGGGCGGCATGGGCGCGGTCTACCGTGCTCGGCACGTCCATCTGGAGAAGCCCTTCGCGATCAAGGTCCTGACCGACGCCGTGGCGGAGCGCGCCCAGGCGGTGGAGCGGCTCAAGCAGGAGGCCGTCGCCGCGAGCCGGATCGACCACGAGAACATCTGCCGCGTCGTCAACTTCGACCGGGCCGACGGCGGCGCCGTCTTCATCGTGATGGAGTACCTCGAGGGCGAGAGCCTCGCGGCTGCCCTCGGCCGAGGCCCGATCGCGCTCCGCCGCGCGCTCCCGATCACCTACCAGCTCTGCCGCGCGCTCCACGCCGCCCACGAGCACGGGATCGTCCACCGCGACCTCAAGCCCGAGAACGTCTTTCTCACCCAGCAAGCCGGGCGGCAGCTCGTCAAGGTGCTCGACTTCGGCATCTCCAAGGTCCGCAGGGCCCAGGCGGAGCAGGTGCGCATGACCCGGACCGGTCAGCTCGTCGGCACCCCGCTCTACATGTCGCCCGAGCAGGCGAAGGGCGAGAGCGACGTCGATCGCCGCGCCGACCTGTACGCGACCGGGGTGATCCTGTTCGAGATGATCGCCGGGGCCCCGCCCTTCGAGGGCCGCAACTACTTCGAGCTGCTCTGGAAGCACGGCAACGAGCCAGCGCCGTCCATCGCGACCCGGAACCCGAACGTCTATGCCCCGGCGGGCCTCGAGGCGGCGCTCGAGCGCGCCCTCGCGAAGGACCCGGACGCCCGCTTCCCGACGATGGAGGCCTTCGAGGCGGCGCTCCTCGCCGCCGTGCCGGAGGTCCCGGCGCTGCCGCCGCCGGTGTCCCTCCCGCCCGAGCCCCCCCGGGGCACCGCCGTGCGCGAGCGCCGCCTGCGCCCGTCCGCGCGGCCCACGGCCGACGCCCCGCGGGCGGCCGCGACCACGACCGCTCCGACGGAGTCCCTGCGGGTCCCGGTCAGCCGTCGCGGCCCGCTGATCGCGGTGGTGGTGGGCGGGCTGCTCAGCCTGGCCGCGGTGGTGATCGCGCTCGGCCGCACGCCCGTGGCCAGCGCCCCGGAGGACGTCCCGCCCGAGCCGGATGGCGCGGCCGAGGCCGCCGCCCCGCCGGCGCCCCCCGGCGCCGAGCTGGCCAGCGGGGACCCCGCGAGCGCTCCCGCGGACCGGGCCGCGGACGAGGAGGAGGCGGCCGCCCCGGCCGCGGTCAGCGTTCACCTCGAGAGCCGCCCCCCGGGCGCGGAGGTGAAGCTCGGCGAGCGGGTGCTGGGGCGGACGCCGCTCGTGGTCGGCCTCGAGCCGACGACCGACGCGCAGCCCCTCACGTTCCATCTGGCCGGGCATCGGGTCGCGCGCATCGACGTCGTCCCCCGGGACGGGCGCGAGGTGCCGCCCGTGCGCCTCCCGCGGAGGCGCCCGGCCCGCGAAGCGCCCGACCCCCTCCCCATGAAGACCGGCCTGTGAGACGCGCGGCCCTCGTCGTCACCATCGTCGCGGCCGTCGTGCCCGCCCCCGCTGCGGCCCAGCAGGAGGAGGCGGAGGTGCTGTTCGAGCAGGGCAACCGTCACCTGTCGGCCGCGATGCGAGCGCGCGGTCGCCGCCGCACCCGGGAGCTCACGGCCGCCCTCGACGCCTACACCGCCTGCCTGCAGCTCGTGCGAAGCCGCAACGCGCTCTTCAACCTCGCCCTGACCTTCGAGGCCCTCGAGCGACCGCGCGACGCCTTCAACGTCTGGTCCGACTACCTGGCGGTCGAGGACCTGACCGACGCGGAGCGGCAGGAGGGCGAGAGCCGGCGCGACGCCCTGCGGCCCGAGCTCGCGGTCCTGCGCCTCGAGAGCGACCCGCCGGGCGCCGAGGTCCGGATCGGCCGGCCGGACCGCCCCATCGCGGGGCACACCCCCGTCGAGGTCGCGGTCGACCCCGGCCCGCAGACCGTGCACCTCCGGCTCGATGGCCACGACGACGCCGTCGCGCGCGCCGAGGCCGCGGTCGGGGCCGCGCAGCCGCTGCGCGCCGAGCTGATGCCGTCGTCGGTGCCGGTCCAGTTCGTCGTCCCGGCCGGCGTCCGGCTGTTCCTCGACGGCGAGGCCGTCCCGGCGGGCCGCTCCGTGTCGGTCCTCCCCGGCCATCACGTCCTCCGGCTCGAGGTCGACGGCCAGTCGCCGGTCGAGCGGCCCTTCGAGGTGGAGGTGGGGGCCGAGCCCATGGTGCTCCCGATCGATCCGCCGGCGCCCCCGGAGGGCGTCCTCGCGCTCTCGGTCGAGCCTCCTGCCCGGCTCACGCTCGACGGTGAGGCGGTGGGCGAGGGCCGGGAGCTGCAGCTCCGCGTCACCCCCGGCCCGCACCAGCTCCGCCTGACGGCCGCGTCGAGGCCGCCCCTCGAAGGGCGCGTGACGGTGGATCCCGGCGAGCGGCTCGCCGTGGAGGCGACCCTGGGCCACGAGGGGCCGGACCCCGGCCTGGTCGCCGCGCGGATCGCGACGGCCACGGCTGCGACCCTGCTGCTCGGGACCGGGGTCGCCCTGCTCTTTCCGACCCGCGACGCGCGTGACCGCTTCCGCGAGGCCCGCGACAACTTCGAGCAGACCGGCGAGACCGACGAGGAACTCCGCCAGATCGCCGTCGACGCGCGGCAGGAGCTCACGTGGTGGCTCGTCGGCCTCGACCTCGCCTTCGCGCTCGGGGCGGCGGCCGGGGTCGCCGCGCTCGTGCTGCTCGCCGTGAACGGCGACCGGCCGGGGGCGCTGCGCGTGGTGGCCGCGGCCCGCGCCGGCGGCGCCGGGCGCCGTGCGGAGGGTCGCTTTTGACCCCGCGCGCTCTGCTTCGGCTCACGCCGCTTCTCCTCGTGGCGGCCGGCGGCTGCAGCCTCCTCTGGGGCCCGGGGCCGGTCGGCCCGACGCGGGACGGCGGCCTCCCCCCGCCGACCGACGGCGGCCCGGACGCGGATCAGGACGGAGGCCCGCCGATCTGCATCCCGACCCAGCCGGCCGAGCGAACCTGCGTCGGCGGCGACGACGAGGACTGCGACGAGCTGATCGACTGCGCCGACTTCGACTGCGCCGGGGACCTCGACTGTTGCGTGGGCGGCGACGCCACGGTCGAGGACTGGCGCGGCAGCCTGGCCGGCTACGATCTGCTGCCCCGCGCGCGCCCGCTCACGGAGGACGACTTCGTCATCAGCGACGTCGTCCAGGGAGCGCGCTGGATCCGGGAGTTCCCGCCCGGCATCGAGCCGAAGGCGCTCTGGTCGCAGGTGTGCACGCCGCTCGCGTTCGGCGCGAGGATCACGGCGACCTTCCTGCTCGACGAGCAGCGCCCGTGCGTGGGGGGGAGCTGCCCCTACGCGTCGGTCGTCCTGACGCGCGCCGCGGACATGAGCCCCGGGGACCCGCTCCTGAGCGAGCTCGCGGTGAGGCTCCTCGGGACCGGCGAGATCGAGCTCTGGGAGTCCACGACGCGCTTCGCGTCGTCGGAGGACGGCGAGGGGCCCACCTTCGTCCGGGGCGAGGTGATCACGGTGACGATCGGCATCACGCCGGGCATCGACGGAGACCGGAGCGCGCTGTTCCTGTTCGTGCTCGCGGAGCAGGAGCAGCCGGAGGGGCCGCCACGGAGCTGGACCTATGCCCGGGCGGCCCAGTGGCCGGCCTCCGTGCTCGAGGCCTGGGGGCGGCGCTGCCGGGAGATCGGCGCGGAGCCGCCCGACGCGGATGGCTTGTTCCTGGCGTTCGAGGGCCGGGGCGACGACGTCTGGCTCGGGCCGACCAGCGTCCAGCAGCAGAGCTGCGCGAACCCGAGCTACCTCGAGGCGCCTCGGCCGGAGGACCGGGACGTGGCCGACGAGCTGTCCCTCGCGGCGGGGTGGAGCACCGGCGGCGGCGGCGCCCCCACGCTCGCCAGCTTCACGCGGGCCGGCGAGGGCGAGCGCTGGGAGCTCTGGGTCGACGGGGCCGACGACGAGCGAAGCGACGAGCTGCTCGGCGACCCGACCTTCGAGATCGGCGGGCTCGTCAGCGGGCGCGTGAACGGCCTCACCGGGTTCCTCCCTCGCCTGCCCACCACGCCGACGCCCCCCCGGGACGGCCGGCCGCTCCTCGGCGACGACCTGCCCAACTACCGGGAGCCCTTCCTCCTCGCGGTGACCGACGACCGGCTCGACGTCGGCGACAGCTCCCTGCGCCTCGTCTACGCGGCCGAGGACCCGCCGGACCCCACCGTCGACATGGGGATGCCGAGCCCGGACGGGGGGCTCCTGCCCCGCCCCCCCGCTGCCTACGCCCTGTATGGCCTGGCCAGCGTGCCCTGGCGGACCGACGCGGAGCTCCAGCCACCGGACCTGCCGCTGCTCCACCCGGAGGACGTCCCGGGGTGCGCGGCCCTGCGGGAGCCGAGCCTCGTGCCGATGGACGCGGGGCGCCCCCCGGCCGCCTTCTTCCTCTTCTTCAGCTGCGCCGACGGGTCCGGGGTGGACCGGATCTTCGCGGTGCCGGTCGACCGGGACCTGACGACGGCCGACCTCGCGGGCCTCGTGCTGGTGCTCGGCCCCGAGCCGGACGGCTACAGCGAGGACGGGGTGTCGTCGCCGGAGGTCCTCGCCGAGTTCCCGGCCGACGGCGAGGTCATCTACCGCATGTGGTACCTGGCCGACGGGCCCAACGGCCGAACCGTGGCCTTCGCGGAGGCGCGGGGCAGCACCCTCGAGGGCGCGCTGCCGGCGTTCGCGCCCTACCCCGGCAACCCGATCCTCGCCGCGGACGCATCGGTGCTCGGCGAGCCGTGCGCCGGCTGCTTCCTGTCGGGCCTCGCCGCCACCCGGAGCGTGGCGAACCTGCGCCGCTATCGCCTGATGGTGTCCCGCGCGGTCCCGGAGGGCGAGGGCCTCCGCCACGAGCTCCTGCCGCTCGACCAGATCCGCCCCCTCGACTGAGGCGGGGCGCGGTGCTGAACGTGGACGAGGACGAGGACGTACACGACGACGTGGACGTGCACGAGGGCGTGGACGTGCACGAGGGTCGGGCTTCGCCCCGACGTCGGAGGGCGGTTGGCACGGTCCGTGGTTCCTTCCTCGGGGGATCCCTCTTCACCGTGCCGAAGTGTGTCAGCCTCGCGCTCGTCGCGACCGTTCTCAGCGCCTGCGGCGCGCTCGACCTCCGCGGGGCCGACCAGGGCCTCGAGCGGGCCGGCGACCAGGCGCAGCCCGCCCTCCCCGATTTCGGGCCGGAGGGCCCGCCCGTCGCGGACGAGTCCGGCGAGCCCCGGCTCGGGCTGTGCGGGAACGGGCTCGACGACGACGGGGACGGCCTCCTCGACTGCGATGACCCCGGCTGCGCGACCGTCGGGTCCTGCTGCGTGGGGTCCGCCGACCCGGCGTGCTGCACCGCTCCCGGGCCGGCCGAGGCGCGCTCCTTCGGGAGCTGCTCCGGCGACCTGACGGCGTGCCTCGAGCCCCCCGACGAGCTCGTCGGCGCGGAGCCTCCCCTCCTCCGTCACGGCGCGCTCGTGGCCCGGCCGAGCGCGACCGCCAGCGGGGTGGTCCTCGGCCCCGAGCTCGATCTGCGCACCCTGCGGGTGACGCTGGAGGCCGACGTCCGCGTCCCGGCCGTGCGCTGCCCCGACTGCCTCGACGCCGTGGCGCTGGCGTTGGGCCCGACCCCGCCCTCGTCGACCTCCCCCGTCCAGCCCGACCTGGCCGTCGTGGTCCACCACTCCGCCGGCGAGCTGCGGGTCCTGGCGCGGGACGACGTGGTCGCCCGCTTCGATCTGCCCTCGGGCGACGAGGCGACCTACGCCCTCACGGTGGACCCGAAGGGCGGCGCCCAGGTCCGGCGCAACGACGCGGTGCTGCTCGATGGGATCGCCCTGCGCCCTGCCGCGGGCCGCAGGGTGCTGGTCTACGGGAGGAACACGGGCGCCGGCGACGATCAGGCGGGGGTCCTCGCCGTCCGCTGGCGAGCGGACGGGTGCGACATCCCGGAGGCGCTCGAGCGGCCGTCCTCCTCCGCCGTCCCGTTCCCTGGCCCCGCGTGGGGGTCCTTCGAGCCGTCGGACCCGTCGGGCGTGCTCGAGGACGGGGGCAGCGTGCTGCTCGCCTTCGCCGCGGGCGGCGAGATCCACCTCGCGCGGCGCGGCCAGGCCGGCCGCCTGACGCTCGCCGGCACCGGCGAGCTCGACCTCCCGGCGCTGGTCCGGCCGCGGGGCGGCCTCGGCGCAGGCGGCCTCGCGGAGCCGTCCCTCGTGCGGCTGGAGCACCGCTACGCGCTCTTCGTGACCGCCCTCGACCGGAGCGGCGAGCCCCGCCTGGCGCGCGCCCTCGGCGCGCCGGCCTTCGGGACGACCTTCGGGCCCCTCGAGGCGCTCACGATGCACGGCGCAGCGGACGGCCTCCCCCTCGACGGCCCGTCCGCCCTGGCGCTCGGCGGCGCCGTGGCGGCCCTGGTGGCGCGAGACCGGAGCGAGGGAGGCGGGCGGCTGCTCCTCCTCACCGCGGTCGACGGCGACGGGCTCGCCTTCGCGCCCTACGGCGGGTCGCTCGAGAGTGCGACGCTGCTCGCCCCGCGCCCGGACGAGCTGGACGCCTTCGATCGGGACGAGGTGGCCGACCCCGACCTGCGCTGGGGGCTGGACGGGGTGGTTCGCCTGGCGTACGCCGGACGCCGGGGGACGTCATGGGGGATCGGCCTCGCCGTCGGCGACCAGCTCGGGGTGCTGCGCCGCCACCCTTCGGTGCTGCTGACGCCCGGAGGGGTCGGCTTCGACGCGCTCGGCGCGCGGAGCCCCTCGCAGGTCGCGACCCCCGACGAGCGCCTGCTGTTCTACACGGCGCTCGACGGGGACGAGCTGCGGATCGGCGCCGCGAGGGGATGGACGCGATGAAGCGCGCTTGGCTCCCGCTCCTCCTGTTCGCGGCCTGCGCGTGCGGCGCTCCCGAGCCGGGTCCGAGCCTGGGGAACGCCGACGCCGGGAGGGTCGAAGACGATCTCGGCGATCAGGGGCCGGACGCCGCCCCCGACCTGGGCCGCGGGGTCGTCGACGGAGGCAAGGCGACCGACGCCGCCGTCCCGGTTCCCCTGACCGAGTACGACGAGCGGTTCGGCGGCGCGTTCCTCTGCTTCGACGGGCTCGACAACGACGCGAACACGCAGCTCGACTGCCAGGACCCGAGCTGCCGGGCCAACGTGCCCGCCTGCTGCGTCGGGGTGAGCAGCGCCGAGTGCTGCGCGCGCGAGCCGGCCGGCGCCCTGCCGGACCTCGCCGGGTGCTCCGGCGACGCGACGGCATGCGCCGCTCTCCAGGACCTCGTCGTGATCGGGCCGTCGCCCCGCATCGTCGCCCGCCCGACGGGCGGGCGCGTCCTGCGCCCCGGGTCCGGTGAGGCCGACTCCGGCCTCGTGCTGCCCGGCACCTTCGACCTGCGGGCGGGCGCGGTCGAGATCCGCGCGAGCCTGGTCGCGCCCGAGTCCACCTGCGAGGAGTGCCTCGACGCGATGGCCGTCGCCCTCGTGCCCGCCGAGCCGAGCGACGGCCGCCTGCCGCCCGCCCTGGCGGTCGCGCTGCGCGGCAGCGACGGCGTGCTCTCCCTCGTCCTGCGGGGCGACGTCGTGCAGCGGTGGGCGGTCCCGACGGGGGGCGCCGTCGACCTGGTGATCCGCGCCCGGCCGGACCGGACCGCGACGGTGGCCGTGCTCCGCCCCGGCGGAGCGATCGTCCCCTTGGCGGAGGGGCTGCCGATGGCCTCCCCGGACCGGGTCCGGGTGGCCACCTACGGTCGCTCCGACCGCGGCGACGAGGACGGGGCGGCCGTCGAGGCCCTGTCCGCCGAGGTCGAGCGCTGCGACATGCCGGACGCGCTCTCGCGCACGAGCGACACGGTCCTTCCGGCGCCTGGTCTCCGCCCCTGGGGCGACGACCGCACCCGGATCGCGGAGGCGTCGGTGTTCCGGGACGGGGAGCGCACGAGGATGGCGGTGGCGGTCGACCGGGAGATCTACCTCGCCGAGGCGGTCGACGACGGCTTCGAGCCCCACGACCTCCCGTCCCTCGCGGATCTCGACGCGGAGTGGGCGGAGGACGGGGTCGGGGACCCGAACGTCCTCATGGAGCCCACCGGGGAGCTGGTCCTCTACTTCACGGGGCGCCTGGGGGACCGGGGGACCGTGGCGCGGGCGCCCTACGACGCGGACCGCGATGCGTTCGACGGGAGCGCCGCCGAGGTGGTGCTCGCGCCGCAGGACCATCCGGGGGTGCGGGCCTTCGAGGACCCGAGCGTGGTCCGCCGCAGCGACGGGACGCTCCTGATGGCGCTGCGGGTCGTCGAGGAGAGCGGCGCTCACCGGATCGCGGTCCTCCGGAGCGCCGACGGGACCTTCCCCGACCTCGGCGACGCCGTGCGCGAGCCGTCGGGGGCGTTCGGCGGGTTCGACCGCGACGAGGTGTCGGGCCCGGAGCTCGTCTCGTCCGGGGGGGTGCTGCGGCTCTACTACGCCGGGCGCCGCGGGACGCGGTGGGGCATCGGCCTGATGGTGTCCGACGACCTCACCGGCTGGCTGGACCTCGGGGAGATCCTCGGGCCCGGCCAGACCGGGTTCGATGCGCTCGGCGTTCTCGACCCGGCGCCGTGCGTCGACGGCGGCGAGGTCACGCTCTTCTACACCGGCTTCGACGGCACGCGCAGCCGCATCGGCGCGGCCCGCCCGGCCACCCGCTGAGCGGCCCCGGCGCGGGAGGGTCGGAGGCGGCGCCGTACCATGCCGGAGGCGGCGCCGTACCCTGGCGCCGTACCATGTCAGAGCGCATT
>JBHJHB010000173.1:0-12394 GCA_050331215.1 Sandaracinaceae bacterium
GGCGCGGGCGTGCCTCGGGCGCGTCAACGTTATGAAGCGCGTCTCGATTCACCGCTGGTTCAGGTAGATGGCCCGCGGTGCCCACCGGTACATGCTGCTGCCCTACTTCGCGCCTACTACCTTCGTGTCGTGGGCGCGCGGCGCCGGCTACACCGCCAAGGGCCCCGGCGGTGAGGTCGTGCTCTTTCCGACCTGCTACATCGACTACAACGCCCCGCAGGTCGGCCGGCACACCATCGAGGTGCTCGAGAAGAACCGCGTCGACGTGCGCTGCCAGGAGGGCTTCCAGTGCTGCGGGATGCCGGCCTGGGAGGGCGGCGACCTCGACACGCTGAGGGCCAAGGCCCGCGCGAACCTCGACCGGCTGATGCCCCACGTGGAGGCGGGCAGCAAGGTGCTCGCGATCAACCCCACCTGCTCGATGATGCTCCGCCGCGAGTGGCCGGAGCTCCTCGAGGGCGAGGACCGGCAGCGCGCGACGAAGCTCGCCGACGCGGTGATGGATCCCGGCGAGTTCCTCTGGTCGATCCGCAAGGAGGACCGCTTCAGCGAGGACTTCAAGTCGACGCCCGGCGACCGGGTGGCCTACCACGCGCCGTGCCACCTCCGCACCCAGGGCGTCGGCTTCAAGGGGCGCGACCTGCTGCGCAAGATCCCGGGCGTGAAGCCGGCCACGGTGATGGAGTGCTGCGGCCATGACGGCACCTACGCCATGACCGTCGAGGGCTTCGAGCCGAGCCAGCGCATCGGGGCCAAGGCCTTCGACGGCATGAAGGACGCCGACGCGGAGATCTGGGCCACGGACTGCCCACTCGCCGCGATCCAGTTCCAGCAGTTCGCCGGCGTGAGGCCGATGCACCCGATGACCGTCCTGGCGCGGGCGTATCGGGAGGACGGCTTCGACGCGCCACGGGCGCTCCCGACCGAGGGGCAGGGACCGAGGGACGGACAGCCGCCCTCACCCGCCCCCTCCTCTCCCCCTGCTCGGGCCGAGGCCAGCGACGCGACCGGCCCAAAGGAAGGCAAGGCATCATGACCCCCGTCGAACGAAGCGAGATCCTGGACTACGTCACCTACGAGGAGAAGCGCCCCGAGATCCGTGCGTCCGCGATGCGCGCCAAGGACCTACGCCGGGTGACCGTCGGCGACTGCTTCACCTTCCTCTTCGAGAACCACGAGACGGTTCGCTACCAGATCCTCGAGATGGTCCGCGCCGAGAAGATCGTGAGGGAGGCGGACATCCTGCACGAGATCGCGACCTACAACGAGTTCCTCCCGGACCCTGGCAAGCTGGGCTGCTCCCTGCTGATCGGCATCGAGGACGAGGCGGAGCGGAACGACAAGCTCCGGGCCTGGAAGGGCCTGCTCGGCCACATCTACGCGAAGAGCGCGGACGGTCGGCGGATCCGCCCCACCTGGGACCCGCGCCAGGTGGGCGACGACCGGCTCTCGTCGGTGCAGTACCTCGTGTTCGAGCTCGGCGGCGAGCCGCCGACCGCCATCGGCCTCGACTTCCCTGGCCTCGAGGCGGAGACAGAGCTCGGCGAGGAGACGCGGGTGGCGCTAGGGGACGACCTGGCCGCCTGAGCGCGAATCGCCCACTTCGACCACCAGCCGTCGAACGTGCGATACCGTGCTGTCTCGTTCTGAGACGCGCGAAACACATCGCACAGCATCGAACAGGACACCCGCCGCCGACGCGCGACCTGCGCGGACCGTGTGACGCGTTGCGTCAGGTGGCGACTGGCGTCGTCACCTGGCGGGGGGCCCGTACCTCAAGCCGCGACGCGGCGCTCGGCCTCGGCTGGGCCCTGCGTCGTGACGATCTCGGCGCCGCGGCTGCCGACCTGGTCCTCCACCACGGTCGCGAGGGCCTGCATGGCGAAGCGCCCGGCTCCTTCGGCGGCGGCGTCGTCGAGGAAGACCGTGCCCACCGATTCGGGCCCCATCTGCGTCACGATGGCGCGCAGCATCAAGGATCGCGAGGCCAGGATGTCAGCATCCCAACGGGGCCCGCCCACGAGCGCCGCCGCAGTGACGTCCCCGTCCAGGGAGGCTTCGACCACTCGGGACCGGGCGCGCGTCGCGAAGGCGGCAGGCGGTTCGCCCGCTTCCTGCTGCACGACGAGGACATCGTCGGCGTCGACGGCGAGCGTGGCCAGCCACTCGGCCCAGCTCGAGCCGAGCTCCGCGAAGACCATCGCCGTACGGTGTGACGCGCTCCTCATGATGACTCCAGCGCTCGAAGGGCTGGCGCTCCCAGTCCGATGCAACACCCGGGCCACTTCTCCAGGTTCATTCGCGCGTCCTGTCCAGCCCCGCCCTCCAGACCCCTGAGAGCGGGCTCATGTTCCCGACAACAGGGCCGAAAGCCCTATGCCGTGGACGGAGTGGTCGTTACGCCCTCACCGCAGCCCACCCTGTGAACCCCGGTTCCCGGGTGTGCCCGCCATGACATGAACGCCCTACCTACGGCCCGAGGCCCCGACCCGCTGGAGGCCAGGGACCCCAGGTCAGGCGCGCCCTTCATCTCGGTCCGTACCGCGGAGCGTGCCGGGCAGGCCCGGGGACCGCGGACGCCCCGGGGGAGAACCCCGGGCCAATTCGTGCCACCCTCCCTAACAGAACGAGATCGCTCGGCATCTCTCGGTGTCCAGGCGAGGCGTGAGGATGCCTTGACGCTCAGGCGACCCCCCGCTAGAACCCGGCGGCTGTCCGGAGGGCCGGCCTGGGGCCGTTAGCTCAGTTGGTAGAGCAGCGGGCTTTTAACCCGACGGTCGCAGGTTCGAGCCCTGCACGGCCCAATCGTCCCCATCGTCTAGAGGCCCAGGACACCGGCCTTTCACGCCGGCGACGCGGGTTCAAATCCCGCTGGGGACGCTAACGCTATTTTCAGATAGCACCTTCGGGGCGGACGGCCGGATCACTCTGGCCGTTCGCCTCGATGTCTTTGAGCCGCCTTGGTGCGGCGGGGCTCTACGGACATGGCCTGGGTCGTCTCCGTCAGCGACCCCTTCCTGGGCCCTGCCGCCGCCCGGGATCGCCTGGATCCCCACGCCACCTGCGCGCTCTACGAGCTTGAAGCGGTCGCCGGGCACGGCCCATTCCTGGGTGGCCCGAACGAGGTCCTCACTGTCCCCGCGCTTGGCGGGCAGGTCCGCATCACCGACCACATGGACGCCGTCGTGAAGCTCATACGCCTCCACAGGGCCAAAGAGGCCGTCATCCTTGAAGCGGAGGACGATGGCGCCGTCCGGGAAGACCAAGATCCGGTTGAGGGCCCCCTCTAGGAACGCCTTGTCCCTCGCGAGGTCGCCCTCGAACAAAGACGCCTGGCCGGAAACGTAGTCCCTCACCGCAGCCACCCGAGGGAGCAGGTAGGGCTGCACCTTGGCCTTCGCGTCTTCGATGCGGGCGGCCAGGTCCCGGAGCTGACCCTCGCGATCCTCGATCTGCTTCACCAGGACGTCGGGCGCGGACGTCGCCATCGCGATGGCCTCGACGAACCGATCGCGCTCCAAGAGCACCCGCTCCCGCTGGCCCTCCAGATTGCGCACCGCTTCGAGCTGCGCCTCATTGGTCTGGCCGATGCGTGCGTTGTGCTCTGCGACCAGCCCGGCCAGGCGCTCCGGGTCCTTCGCCACCGCGTCGAGCACGAACTGCACGCGACGCTCCAGCGCCTCGCGGGGCACCGTCACCTTGTTCCCGCAGACACCCCGACGGCTGAACGAGCAGCGGTAGTGGACGGCGCCGCGCTTCCGAGCCCCGATCACGTAGTTGTGGCCGCACTCCGCGCACTCGATCAGGCCGGACAACAGGTACTGTCGCGACACCCGCCCGGTGTGGCTGCGCGCGTACTGCTTCGCGTCAGCGATGACCCGAGCCTGGACGCGATCCCAGAGTTCCGCCTCGATGATCGTAAGGCGCTCATCCTCAACGACGACCCAACTCTCCTCGGCGGTGGGGACCTGCTTCTTCTTGCCGCTGTTCGGGTGTTTGGGCCCCGACCGAGTGGTGCGGTTCCAGATCCGCCGACCGATATAGATCGGATTCTCCAGGATCCGCTTGATGGTCGCCGCAGCCCACGTCCCCGAGTTCCGGCGCCCGCTGCGTAGCTGACCGGCTCGCCGGGTCGGGATTCCTTGAGCGTTTAGCCATCGCGCCACGCCGTGCTTGCTCTCGCCGGCGGCGTACCGCTCGAAGATCGACCGGATGGCCCGAGCCTGCCGGGCGTCGGGCACCCATCGAACGCCAACGCGCTTGGGCTTGCCGTCGATGTCCTTCGCCGTCTCGTGGAACTCAGGCTGTCGGGCATACCCGTAGGGCGGCTGGCCCCCGGCGGAGTAGCCATCCAGCACCTTCCCACGCAGCCCTCGTTTCGAGCGCCGCGCCAGCCGCTTCGTCTCCTCCTCGCTGGACGACAGCGCGACGGCCAGAATCACCTGGCCGTGATGGGAGTCGAGGTCGAAGACGCCGTAGCGCCGGTCCGCGATCCCGACGCCCTGCTGCCGGAGCGTGTTCACGTCGGCGATGCCGTCGAAGAACGCCCTTGAGAAACGGCTCACCTCGTCGAACAGCACGATATCGAACTCACCACAGCTCGCCGCGGCGAGGAGCTTGTTCCACCCGTGCCGCCCGGCCGCCGCGCCCGCTCGGACCGCAGCGTCCTCGGCGACGAAGACGACCCGCCAGCCTCGTGCCTCCGCCCATTCGCGGCACTCGCGGATCTGGTCGTCGATGGACCGCGGGTCCTGCATCTCCGAGGAGAACCGGGCGTAGATCGCCACGAGAACCGGCTCGTGGATGATCTCGTCGGGGGTCTTTCCTGCGCTCATCGCCATGCTGATCCTACCCTTCTTCGTTGGGAGGACCCTCGGCACGGCGTGCCGCAAGACATGACGGGTCGACGGATCCGATCTGCAAGATCGTCTCGTCCCCGTCAAGGAACCGCGACGGGATGCGCCGAAAAGCACCGAAACCGCGCCAGAAATCGCCTCTCGGTCGATCCCGGGCACACTCCTGCTTCACCCGCTCCCTGGGCCCTTGGTAGCCTCGATCGGTCTACCGGGGGATCCTCGGCCCGCCTCGACTGGGGAGGGTCCACCGGGCCGAAGCGATTGACCCGAGATGGCCCAGCTTACCCTGCCCACCGACGACAGTACGCCGCCCCCGCCCGAGGGCTCGGCTCGCCAGTTCCAGTCCTTCTCGGAGGCGTCCAGCTTCATCTGGGGCATCGCCGATCTGCTCCGGGGCGACTTCAAGCAGTACGACTTCGGCAAGGTCATCCTGCCGTTCACCGTCCTCCGCCGCCTCGACTGCGTGCTGGAGCCCACGAAGGCGGAGGCCCTGGCTCGCTACGAGAAGATGAAGGGCGGGGAGGTGAAGAACCTCGACCCGATCCTGAACCGGGTCACGGGCGTTCATTTCCACAACACTAGCAAGCTCGACTTCCGGCGCCTGCTCGACGACCCGAACCATATCGCGTCGAACCTACTCGCCTACATCAAGGGCTTCAGCGAGAACGTTCGCGAGATCTTCATCGAGCGCTTCAAGCTGCCCGAGCAGGTCGCGCGCCTCGACGAGGCCAACATCCTCTTCCTCGTCACCAAGCGCTTCGCGGGGATCGACCTCCACCCGGACGTGGTCCCGAACTACATGATGGGCTCGATCTTCGAGGACCTTATCCGGCGCTTCGCCGAGCAGTCGAACGAGACCGCCGGTGAGCACTTCACCCCTCGCGAGGTCATCCGCCTGATGGTCAACCTCCTCTTCATCGAGGACCGCGACATCCTCACCAAGAAGGGCGTCGTCAAGACCCTCTACGACCCCGCGTGCGGCACCGGCGGGATGCTGTCGGTAGCCGAAGATTTTGTCCGCGAGCTGAACCCCGACGCGCACCTTGAGGTCTACGGGCAGGAGCTGAACGACGAAAGCTACGCCATCTGCAAGGCCGACATGCTCCTGAAGGAGGAGAATCCGGGCAACATCGCCCGTGGCAACAGCTTCAGCGACGACGGCCACGACGGGCGGACCTTCGATTACATGCTCTCGAACCCCCCCTTCGGAGTGGAGTGGAAGAGGGTCAAGGATGCGGTCGAGAAGGAGGCCGAGACCCTCGGCTTCGCTGGGCGCTTCGGCGCGGGCACTCCCCGCATCAACGACGGCTCGTTCCTTTTTCTCCAGCACATGATCTCGAAGATGAAGGATCCGAAGGATGGTGGCAGCCGCCTCGCCATCGTCTTCAACGGCTCCCCACTGTTCACTGGCGACGCGGGCTCCGGCGAGAGCGAGATCCGCCGCTGGATCCTGGAGAACGACTGGCTCGAAGCGATCGTCGCGCTCCCCGATCAGCTCTTCTTCAACACGGGGATCTTCACGTACATCTGGATCCTCACGAACCGGAAGGCCCCCGAGCGCAAGAACAAGGTCCAGCTCATCAACGCCGTCGATCTCTACCAGAAGATGAGGAAGTCCCTCGGCAACAAGCGCAACGAGCTTTCGGACGACCACATCGCGGAGGTCTGCCGCATCTACGGTGACTTCGCGGACGGCGAGCGGAGCAAGGTCTTCGACACCGAGGACTTCGGCTTCCAAAAGATCACCGTCGAGCGTCCCCTGCGCCTCAACTTCCAGGCGTCGCCTGAGCGCATCGAGCGGCTGAAGGAGGAGCGCGCTTTTCAGAACCTCGCCAAGAGCAAGAAGAAGGGCGCCAAGGGCGCCGCCGAGGTCGAGGAGGGCCGGGCACTCCAGGAGGCCATCCTCGACGCCCTGGACGGCATGGACGGCGACCGCGTCTACCGAAAGCGCCCCGAGTTCGAGAAGGCCCTCAAGGCTGCTCTCAAGACCGCCGACCTCAAGGTGCCCGCGACGATCAAGAAGGCGATCCTCTCGGCGCTCTCGGAGCGCGACGACGAGGCCGAGGTCTGCACCGACAAGAAGGGCGAACCCGAAGCCGACTCGGACCTGCGCGACACCGAGAATGTCCCGCTCAAGGAGACCATCGAGGCGTACTTTGAGCGCGAGGTGAAACCCCACGTCCCCGACGCCTGGGTCGACGAGTCGAAGACGAAGATCGGCTACGAGATTCCCTTCACTCGCCACTTCTACAAGTACGAGCCGCTACGGCCGCTCGCGGAGATCGAGGCGGACATCAAGGCGCTGGAGGACGAGATCCAGGGGATGCTCGGCGAGGTTGTCCGGTGAGCCAGGCCCTAACGCCAGGCGATCGCCGAACACCGTGGCGCGCGGACCTGCCGGGTCGCTGGTCCGTTGCACCGTTGAAGTCCGTCGTGGACATCAACGCGCGCAAACTCGCCGAGACAGCGGATCCTGATTTGTCGATTCAGTACATCGACATCAGCAGCGTGAACTCGCGCGGCGAGGTGGGGACGGTCGATACCATGCGCTTTGAGGTCTCGCCCTCTCGTGCGCGCCGTCTGCCGCGCCGCGGCGACACCATCGTCTCCACGGTCAGGACGTACCTTCGAGCCATCGCTCACATAGCGGACGTTCCCGAGGACGCCACGCTCGTGTGCTCGACGGGATTCGCTGTGCTCTCTGCTCGCCCCGCGATGCACCCCAAGTTCCTCTTCTACTGGATGCGGTCGAATCCGGTGGTTGATGAGATCTGCGCTCGGTCCGTCGGCGTCAGCTACCCCGCGATCAACCCCTCCGACTTCTCGGGCCTCCCGATCTGTGTGCCGCCTCCCGAGGCGCAGCGCGCCATCGCCGACTTCCTCGACCGGAAGACCGCCGCCATCGACGCACTCGTCGCCCAGAAGGAGCGCCTCATCGCCCTCCTCCAGGAGAAGCGCCAGGCCCTCATCACCCAGGCCGTCACCAAGGGCCTCGACCCCAACGTCCCCATGAAGGACTCCGGCATCGAGTGGCTCGGCGAGATTCCCGCGCATTGGGACGTCGTCAAGGTCAAGCACCTCACGGAAATCCGGCGTGGCCGCTTCTCCCACCGCCCCCGAAACGAGCCGAGATTCTACGACGGCCGACACCCGTTCATACAAACCGGTGACGTCTCGCAAGCTGACAAGTACGTAACCGAACACACCCAGACCCTGAACGAACTGGGGCTCGCCATCAGCCGCAAGTTCCCTGCTGGAACATTGGCGATGACCATTACTGGAGCGAAGACCGGCTCCGTGGCGATCCTCCAGTTCGACGCCTGCTTCCCGGATAGCGTGGTCGGCTTCATCCCGCGCCGGACCAACTCCGACTTCCTCTACTACCTCTTCCACGCACTGAAGCCACAACTCGACGCCACCGCTACTGTAAGCACTCAAGAAAACCTCAATGTAGAACGGATCGGCAATCAGCCCTGCGCATGCCCGCCGCAGGCCGATCAGCACAGCATCGTTCAGCAGCTTCAGTCGCAGCTCTCAACGCAGTTCTCAACGATACGTCGTCTGAGGCGTAGCATCTCCCTTCTCCGCGAGTACCGCCAGGCCGTGATCACCGGCGCCGTAACCGGCAAGCTCGACGTCACATCGGAGGCAGCCTGATGGTCGGCGCGGGTCGTAAGGAAATCGACTTCGAGGCCGCCATCGAGCGCGACCTCCTCGACTCCGGCGGCTACGTCCAGGGCGCCCCCACGGACTTCGACGCGAACCGCGCACTGATCGCCAAGGACCTCTTCGCCTTCATCGAGGCCTCGCAGCCATCGCTCTGGGAGCAGCTCAAGAAGAACCACCACTCCAACCTCGAAGAGGGCCTCCTCGACGCGCTGGAGAAGCACCTCACGAGCCAGGGCACGCTCGGGGTCCTGCGCCACGGGTTCAAGTTCTTCGGCAAGCGGATCTCCGCCGCGTTCTTCCGCCCCGCACACGGCCTGAACCCGGACCTCGAAGCCCAGTACGCCGCGAACAGGCTCGCGATCACCCGGCAGGTGAAGTTCAACCCGAGCGGCGAGGACAGCGTGGACATGATGGTGAGCCTCAACGGTCTTCCCGTCGCGACGCTGGAGCTGAAGAACGCCCTCACGGGCCAGACCGTCGAGCACGCCAAGAAGCAGTACCGGCTGGACCGGGACCCCAATCTCCCGCTCTTCCAGTACAAGAAGCGGGCCCTTGTCCACTTCGCGGTCGATACCGACCAGGTCTATATGACCACCCGGCTCTCGGGCCGGAAGACCTTCTTCCTGCCATTCAACCGAGGCCGCGACGGAGGCGCCGGCAACCCCACCGTCGAGGGCGAGCCGTACAAGACGGCCTACCTCTGGCGCGAGGTCCTGGAGCGCCACAGCCTCCTCGACATCCTCGCGCGCTTCATGCACCTCCTCACCGAGGAGGTGCAGGTCGGCGCCAAGACCGTGAAAAAGGAGAAGCTGATCTTCCCGCGGTACCACCAGCTCGACGTGGTTCGCCGCCTCGAAGCAGCCGCCCGCGACGAGGGGCCAGGCCACCACTACCTGGTCCAGCACTCGGCCGGGAGCGGCAAGTCCAACTCCATCGCCTGGAGCGCCCATCGGCTCTCGTCACTCCACGACGCCCAGGACCGGAAGGTATTCGACTCGGTCATCGTCGTGACCGACCGCCGCGTCCTCGACCGCCAGCTCCAGGACACCATCTACCAGTTCGAGCACAAGCAGGGCGTCGTCGAGAAGATTGACCAGCACTCGGGGCAGCTCGCGAAGGCGCTGGAGCAGGGGACGCCCATCGTCATCACCACCTTACAGAAGTTCCCCTTCGTCGCCGAGAAGATCGGCTCGCTCCCGAACCGGCGCTACGCGGTCATCGTCGACGAGGCCCACTCGTCACAGAGCGGCGAGGCCGCGCGGACGCTCCGCGAGGTTCTTGCGGGCAGCACGAAGGACATCACCAAGGCCGACCGCGTGGCGGACGCCGGCGTGGCCTATGGCGCCGCTACCGACGACGACGCGCAGGACCCGGAGGAGCCCACCTACGAGGACGAGATCGCCCGCGTGATGGGCTCGCGAGGCCGCCAGAAGAACCTCAGCTTCTTCGCGTTCACCGCGACCCCCAAGGCCAAGACGCTGGAGGTCTTCGGGCGCCCGGGCCCCGACGGGAAGCCCCTGCCCTTTCACCTCTACTCCATGCGCCAGGCGATCGAAGAGGGCTTCATCCTCGACGTCCTGCGGAACTACACGACGTACAAGGCGTACTACAAGCTCATCCAGAAGAGCGCCGACAGCGACCCCGACGTGAAGAAGAAAGAGGCGACGCTGGCCCTCGCGCGCTTCATGAGCCTCCACCCCCACAACATCGCGCAGAAGACCGAGGTGATCGTCGAGCACTTCCGCAGCTCGATCCGCCGGAAGCTGAACGGGCGGGCGAAGGCGATGGTGGTCACCCGGTCTCGCCTCCACGCCGTCCGCTTCAAGCGGGCCTTTGACGAGTACATCGAGGAGCGGGGCTACCAGGACCTGAAGGCCCTGGTGGCTTTCTCCGGCACCGTCTACGACCCCGACGGGGGCGAGTACACCGAGCCCGGGATGAACGACGGCCTCCCCGAGGCCCAGCTCCGCGCGGAGTTTGCGAAGGACGAGTTCCAGGTCCTCCTGGTCGCGAACAAGTACCAGACCGGCTTCGATCAGCCCCTCCTCGTGGCGATGTACGTCGACAAGAAGCTGAGCGGGGTCCAGGCCGTGCAGACCTTGAGCCGCCTGAACCGCTCGCACCCAGGGAAGACCGACACCTTCGTCCTCGACTTCGTGAACGAGGCCGACGAGATCCGCGCTGCGTTCCAGCCCTTCTACGAGCAGACCACGGTCTCCGAGCAGGCCGACCCCGACCAGTTCATCCAGCTCCAACACGAGCTGGACGAGGCCCGCGTGTGGACGGACGCCGAGCTGGAGAGCTTCGCCAAGGTGTTCTACCGCCCGAAGCAGAACCTCACGGACCGTGAGCACGAGGAGATCCACCGCTACCTCCAGCCCGCGGAGGACCGCTACGCGGCCTGGGAGGACGAGGATGCCCGCGCGGAGTGGAAGAGCAAGCTCCAGGCGTTCGTCCGCCTGTACAGCTTCCTGAGCCAGGTGATGCCCTACACCGACCGCGAGCTGGAGGTCCGCTACTCCTTCGGGCGCCTGCTCCTGAAGCGGCTCCCCCGCAGCGAGCGAGAGCGCGTCGAGCTGGATGGCGAGGTCGACCTCCACTCCTACCGCCTCGCCCGCATCGGCGAGACCGACATCGTCCTCGACAAGGCCGGGACAGGCGAGGTTCGCGGCCCCACCGCCGTCGGCACCCGACAGGCGACGGACGACGAGGTGCCCCTGCACGAGGTCATCGAGATCATCAACGAGCGCTTCGGCACGGAGTTCACGACCTCGGACCAGCTCGTCGTCGATCAGGTCGTCCTCGACGGCAAAGCCGATGAGCAGGTGAAGGCGCGGGCGAAGGCGAACTCCTTCGAGAACTTCAACATCTCGATCAAGGACAAGATCGAGGGCCTGATGATCGACCGGATGGAGCGGAACACCGCCCTGGTGACGAAGTTCCTCAACGAGGACGAGCTGCGCAAGCTCCTCTCCGAGCACATCGCCCGCCGCATCTACGAAGACCTCAAGGACACCGGCTGACGTCTGCTCTTGACGAACTCCGCCCCTGAAGACGCTCTGACCTCTCCAGCCTTGATGGGTGAGCGACCACGCCCGAACCGGAGAACCCCCAGATTCGTGGTGCGCGCGTTCGAGGCGCGGCGGCGAGAGACCCGCGCAGAGCTACGTTTCGTAGTGCCATCAGCGGCAACTTTGTCGGTCTCACCCGCCCTCACGCGCTGTCATCTGATCTCAGTGAAGGCCAGCAGCGATCGCCACGGCTCCTCGATTCCTTGTGGGTACGAAGCGGTGAGTCAAAGTCCATATGGTCTTCAACTCGCCGGAGTCGACATGCCCCCGAGACCCAGCCCCACAGAGGAGCCCCTTGCGTACAGAGTCCCCCAGGCGGCGGCCCTCGCGAACGTCTCCGTGGCAACCATGTTCAGGTGGATTCGGGCGAAGCGAGTCCCAGCGCGGCGGATCCAGGGCGTGACCCTCGTACTCCGGGAGGATCTCCAGGCGGCCCTGCGGGCCGCCGACCGGGGATGACTGCGACCATGTGTCGCTTCTAGGCGACGCGGTATAACTCAATAAAATCAACACCTTGCGTTGACGCCAGCGATTGACAATCGTACTCTCTTGTGGGTATGGGGGCCGCCGAGTCTACAAGAACCGTCCGTTGCGGGTTGTACGCTCGCGTCAGCAGCGATTCGCAGGACACCGCGATGCAGCTCGATGAGCTACGGGCCGAGGCGACCAGGCGCGGGAGGATGATCGCGGGCGAGTACGTCGCCCTCGGAATCACGGGTGCCAATGACTCTCGCCCCGCACTCGACCGGCTGATGAAGGCCGCCCGGGACGGCCGGCTCGACGTGGTCGCCGTCAGGC
>JBHJHB010000174.1:0-4183 GCA_050331215.1 Sandaracinaceae bacterium
CGGGGCGTCTCGGCGGCGGGAGCCGAGCGGTCGAGCGGCGCGACGCCGCCCGGCGACGGCAGCTCCACCGGCGCGACGCCGTCTGCCGGCGCCACACCGTCCGCCGGGGCCACGCCCTCCGCCGGCGCCACGCCCTCCGCCAGTGCCACGCCCTCCGCCGGTGCCACGCCGTCCTCCGGCGCCACGCCTCGGGCCTCGAGGGCGGTCAGCCGCGCCCGGAGCGTGGCGAAGGCGGCGCGGGCGGCCGCGAGCTCGCGCTCGAGCGCGTCGACCCGGCGGGTCGTCCGGCCCTGCCGCAGCGCCAGGGCCGCCAGGGCGACCACGGCGAGCGCGACGGGCGCGAGGCAAACCGTCGCGCCGATGAAGAAGGCCAGCCCGTCGTCCATGCTCCTCCCCTCGGTCGCCGGCGGCCGGGGCCCCGGGTCCGTACGACGGGGACGAGGAGTATGCCAGGCCCACCCCGGGGCGCCCTCCTGGTGACCACGCTCCGGTCGAGACGGGTCGGGCTCAGGACCGCCGGGCCTCGCTTCCCTCGGCGACCATCTCCGCCAGGGCGGCCACCTCGACCTCGAGGTCCGCCGACGCGCCCGCGAGGGGCCGCCCGGTCCGGTCGAGGTCCTCCACGAGCTCCCGCTGGGTCCCCGCCAGGCGGCCGAGCCGGGACAGCTCCCGGGCGAGGGCCCGGATCCGGGCCCCGCGGCTCGCCGGCGCCCCGCCGTCCGCGAGGTCCTCCGCCAGACGCAGGAGCTCGCGCGTCTCGGCGTCCACCCGCCGCCGGACCGGGCGCGGGATCGGCGGCTCGAGGTCCTGGATGCGCTGCTCGCTGGCAGCCGCCCGGAGCAGCGCGAAGCGCAGCGGCGCCCGCAGCCGGGAGGCCGCCCGCCGCAGCGCGAAGGGCCGCGGGCGGTCGGCCGGCACGAGCCACGGTACGCTGCTCAACAGGCCCGCCACGACCACCGCGACCAGGAAGGTGAGCCGCTCGGCGCCTTGGTGGGCGAGGATCACGCCGGCCGCGGCCACCCCCGAGACGAAGGCGGCCGCCACGTGGAGGCCGACCTCGGGGAAGCTCCGGGCCCGCATCGCCCGCGTCCCGAACACCGCGGCGAGCAGCAGGCCGGCCGCCACGAGGGGCAGCGTGGGCCTCACCGCCTCGTAGACCAGCGCCCCGGCCGCGCCGAAGGCCACCGCGTGGGGCAGCAGGGTCAGGCCGCCGTGGGCGGTCACCGCGAGGCCCACCGACGTGAGGACCGCGAGGGCCGCCGCGAGCGTGGGCCCCCAGCTCGCGCCTGCCGCGACCACCGCGTCGAGGCCGAGCAGCAGGGTCAGGCCGGCTCCCGCCAGGGCCGCGAAGCACCACACCCGCACCTCAGTACCTCCGGGCCCGACTGCGCCGGCTCGCGTTGGACTCGAGGCCGTGGGCCCGTCCCGCGGCGGAGTCGGCGGGCGCCGCGAAGCCCGCGATGTCCGCCTCGACGTCCGAGAGCTGACCCCCGAGGGCCGCCGCCGCCGCCGGGGCCTCCCGCTGCTGCTGGCGGAGCGCCTGGACGTTGCGCCGGGAGATCCGGCGCGCCTCCTCCGCGCGGCCGTCGCGCCACGCCTCGACGGCCGCGGCCTGGCGGTGATCGATCGCCTGGGCGACCGCCTCCGCGTGGAGCGTGACGTCGCGCAGGGCGTCGACCTGGGCGGGGTCGGGCACCGCCACGAGCGTCAGCGCGTCGACGGCGACGGTCCGGTCGGTGGCCGCGCGCACCGCGGCGTAGCGGAGGCGAGGCGTCAGGCGACCGGCGACGCCCGGGGCGCCGGCGGGTACCGTGAAGCGGAGCGTCACCCGGCGCCGCTCGCCCTCGAACAGGGAGCCGAAGAAGAGCTGCCGCTCCCCCGTCGGGGTGGTCTCGACCTCCCCCCCGTAGACCTCCTCGAGGCGCCAGCCCGGCGGCAGGGCGAACCGGAGCGCGGTGCCCTCGGCCACGGTCCGGCTCGCCTGCTCGAGCTCCTGCCCGAGGAACGTCGCGAGCTCGGCCCCGCGGGCGACGAACGCGTAGTTGCCCTGGCCCGCATCGGCGACGCCGGTCAGGAAGGACTCGTCGTAGTCGATGCCCACGCCGAGGGCGCTCGTCGTCACGCCCCCGTGGGCGCGCTCCGCCACCCGGTGAACGACGTGGGGGACGACCTGGCCGGAGTTGTCGAGCCCGTCGGACACGAGCACCAGGCGCCGGCCGTGGGTCGGCGGGGCGCCCGCCAGGCGGCTCGCCGCGAGCTCCAGCCCCTGCGGGATGTTCGTCCCGCCGTGGGCGAAGAGCTCCCCGACGCGCCCGTCGATCTCGGCCCGCACCCGGCGGACCTCGGTCAGGGGCACGAGCACGCGCGCCTCGTGGTTGTAGGTGACCACGGCCACGCGGTCCTCCGGGTGCATCGCGGCGACCAGCTCCGCCAGCGCGCGGCGGGCCTGGACGATCTTGTTGCCGCTCATCGAGCCGCTGACGTCGAGGGCGACCGCCAGCGCCACGGGTCGACGGCGCGCGGTGCCGCTCCCGGGGCGCCCCTCGAGCCGGGCCTCGGCGTACAGCTCGCGGTCCCCGTGGGCGAGCACCGCGCCCTGCGTGAAGGCGACGAAGCCCTCGAGCTCGGCGGTCTCGATCGCGGCCCGGGCGTTCGGCTCCGCCACGTCGGGGGTCGGCGTCGGCGTCTCCACGGTCGGGGGGCTCGTGGTCCCCGCGGGCGCCGGCAGCGCCTCGGTGGTGCCGGCCCGCGCCAGCACGATGCCCCCGAGGGCGAGCACGACCGCCCCCGCGGCCATGTTCATGCGCCGCCGGGCGGCGCGGCCATATGGCTTCTTCTTCACCTGGAACCTCCTGCCGTGGGGACGTGCGAGGCGCGCGCAGGATCTCTTCGACCGTCCGGACGCTCGCCGTGCCCCACCCTCGAACGGTCCGACCGGCGCGAGGCCCGAGAGTTCCCGAGCCCGGCGCGGGGCGGGTCGTGCCCCCGTCCCCGGCCCGCGCTATCCCCGGCCCGATGGGTGAGCGGTACGCAGGGTCGAGAGCCTGGATCACGGGTGGCGGGAGCGGCATCGGCCGGGCGCTGGCCCTCGAGCTCGCCCGCCAGGGCGCGCGGGTCGCGGTCTCCGGCCGGCGGGCCGACCGCCTCGAGCAGACGGCCGGGGAGGTGTCCGCGCTCGGCGCCGAGGGCCTCGCCCTCGCGTGCGACGTGACGGAGGAGGCCGAGGTGGCGCGGAGCGCCGACGCGGCGGCCGATGCGCTCGGGGGCCTGGACCTCGTGGTGGCCAACGCGGGCTTCGCGGTCGGCGGCCCCGTGGAGACCCTCGACGCCGCGGCCTGGCGCCGCCAGCTCGACGTCAACGTGGTGGGCGCGGCGCTGACCGCCCGCCACGCCCTGCCCCACCTTCGCGCGAGCCGGGGGCGCCTCGGCCTCGTCGGCAGCGTCGCGGCCTTCGTCGGGATGCCGGGCGCGGCCGCCTACTGCGCGAGCAAGGCGGCGCTGCGGGCGCTGGGGCAGAGCCTGAGCGCGGAGCTCGCCGGCACCGGGGTGAGCTGCACCACCGTCCACCCGGGCTACGTGGAGAGCGAGATCGGCCAGGTCGACAACGAGGGCGTCTTCGACCCGGAGCGCCCCGACCGCCGGCCCAAGAACCTGATGTGGACCGCCGAAGACGCCGCGAAGGTGATGCTCCGGGCGATCCACCGGCGGTCCCGGGAGCATGTCTTCACCACCCACGGCAAGGCGATCGCGTTCGCCGGGCAGCACTTCCCGGGGCTGATGCTCGGGATGGTCGGCCGCCAGACCGCCCGGCGACGCTCGCGACGGCGCCGCTAGCAGGCTCTCGAGCTCGGGGACGGCGCACGCCGGGCGGAGGGCTGCAGGATCGCCCGCGCCCCTGGCAGACTGGGGGCCATGGCCGAACAGCAGCCGAGCGACGAGGAGGGCCCGGGCAAGGGCGACCGCGTCGCGATCGTCGAAGGGCGCAAGGGCCGCGGGGTGCACGGGGAGATCTTCTGGGTCGGGGACAACCGCTACGGGCCCGGCCGCCGCGTGGGCGTGCGCGGCGACGACGGGGAGACCTACTGGGTGGACCAGGACAAGGTGCGCCCCGAAGCCGAGGACGCGCCGCCGCCAGCGGTCGAGCCGCCCGCGGCGGGACCACACCTCGCGCAGGGCGCGCGCG
>JBHJHB010000175.1:0-30591 GCA_050331215.1 Sandaracinaceae bacterium
GGGCGGGGGGGGGCCGGGGGTTTGCCCCCGGGGGGGGGGCGGCCTGGGGCGGCGCGCCCGGAGGGGTGGCCGCGGAGCCCGTGGGCGGCGGAGGAACCGCCCCCGCGTTCATGGCCATCGTCTTCTGGAAGGCCATGTTGCGCCGCTCGCCGCCGGCCGGCGGCGCCCCGGGCGGCCGGGCCGCGCCCTCGCCGGGCGGGGCGTCCGCGCCCGCTCCTGCCTGCCGCCCCTGCATCTCCTCCGGGGTCGGGATCTGGACCCCGCTCATCATCATCGTCCCCTTGAACTTCTTGGAGGACTTGCCCTTGAGCTCGGTGCCGCAGGCGACGCAGCTCGCCGCCTCGTCGGTGTTCTTGGCTCCGCAGTTCGGACAGAAGATCGTCACGTGCTGGCCCCTCCGGCTGCGCGTCCGCGGCGGTGGTCGCGGGCGGGGCAAGACTAGTCGGTCGAGATGGGCTCCGCTAGCGCCGGGGGCGTCCTTGACAGGCCGAGTTGGGCCGCATAGCGTCCGGACCCGCGCGCGCCAGGGGGTCCCCGGCCGCTCCCGATCTCGCTCCCATGAGAGGACGTTTGCGGTCCGAGAGGACGCCCGGGTTCCGTCAGCTCGATCGTCGCGCGCTCCGCTCCGGACCTGGCCCCGTGGCCTGAGGGGGGGTCGGCGCCCCCACCGCCCGACCCCACGCTCGTGTCATGCCCTTCAGTCTACCCCCCGAGAAAGACAAGGTCGTCGACGACCTGATCGCGCGCTACCCGACGGCCCGCGCTGCCTGCATCCCCGTCCTTCACCTCTGCCAGGAGGAGCTCGGCTGGGTCAGCCCCGAGATCATCGCGTTCGTCGCGGACCGCCTCGGCATGACGACCAGCCAGGTGAAGGGCGTGGTGACCTTCTACACGATGTACCACCAGGAGCCGGTGGCCCCGAACGTGATCTGGGTGTGCCGGACCCTGTCCTGCGACCTCCGCGGCGCCCTCCACATCCAGGAGCACCTCGAGCAGCGGCTCGGCTGCAAGGTCGGTGGCACGAGCCACGACGGGAAGGTGACCTTGCTGCGGGCCGAGTGCCTGGCCGCGTGTGGCTACGCGCCGATGATCCAGCTCAACGACGAGTACCGGGAGAACCTCACCGCGGAGAGCGTCGACGCGATCCTCCGCGAGCTCGGCTGTGATCTCCTCCCCGTCGAGGCCCTCGCCCGCCCGGCAAGCGAGCGGACCGGCGGTGAGACGGGCGCCGCCCTGGAGCACCAGGAGTAGCCATGCCGCAGTACGACAAGATCCTCTCGAACCGCTTCGAGATCGAAGAGGCGCATACGCTGCGCGTCGCCGAGGAGCACGGCGCGTACAAGACCGCGCGGACCGCCCTCGGGCGCCAGCCCGCCGAGCTCAAGGAGGAGGTCAAGAAGGCCAACATCCGGGGGCGCGGCGGCGCCGGGTTCCCGGCCGGGGTCAAGTGGGACTTCCTGCCGGAGGGGGCCGAGACGGTCTACCTCGTGATCAACGCCGACGAAGGGGAGCCGGGGACCTTCAAGGACCGGCAGATCATGGAGCGGGATCCCCATCGGTTGATCGAGGGGTGCATGATCACGATGTGGGCCTGCGGATCCCACGTCTGCTACATCTACGTCCGCAGCGAGCTGGTGACCTCCATCCGGCGCCTCGAGGCCGCGATCGAGGAGTGCAGGGAGGCCGGATACGTGGGCGAGCGGCCCTTCGGGCACGACTTCCCGCTCGACATCATCGTCCACCCGGGGGCCGGGGCCTACATCTGCGGCGAGGAGACGGCGCTGCTCAACTCCCTGGAGGGCAAGCGGGGCGAGCCCCGGCTCAAGCCCCCCTTCCCCGCCGTGGTCGGCGCGTTCGGCCAGCCGACCGTCGTCAACAACGTGGAGACGATCGCCGCGGTCCCGGACATCGTCGAGATGGGCGGGGAGCGCTGGTCGAGCCTCTCGCTCTTGCCCGCCTCCTTCCGGGACGGCGGGACCCGCCTCTACGGCGTCAGCGGGCACGTGAAGCGACCCGGGATCTACGAGGCGCCGGTCGGCATCACCCTGCGGGAGCTGATCGACGACTTCGGCGGCGGGATGCTCCACGACGACCGGCCGCTGAAGGGCGTCATCCCCGGGGGGAGCTCCACGCCGGTCATCCACCCGGACCACAAGGTGCACGCCCCGAAGAAGGACGACCCGATGCACCCCTGGCACGGCAAGTCCCACCTCGACGTCCCGATGGGGGTCGACACGATCCGCAACATCGGCAGCCTGCTCGGCACGTGCTGCGCAATCGTCATGGACAGCTCGGTCAACATGGCCGAGGCGGCCCTCAACCTGATGCGGTTCTACAAGCACGAGAGCTGCGGTCAGTGCACGCCGTGCCGCGAAGGCTGCGGCTGGCTCGTCGACATCCTCGAGCAGGTGGGCCTCGGCGAGGGCAAGCCCGAGGACGTGGATCTCCTGGTGGACGTCTCGGGCAACATGATGGGCAACACGATCTGCGCCCTGGCCGACGGCACCGCGATGCCGATGCTCGCGTTCATCCAGAAATACCCCGAGGACTTCCGGAAGGCGATCGAGGAGGGGCTGGGCGAGGAGACGCGCCTCGACCGGGCCGTCCTGCGCCTCCCGGTGGTCGGGACCGAGGCGGCCTAGCATGAGCACGGGCGGCGAGATCGTCTTCTTCGTGGCGGGGATGGCCGCCGTCCTGTTCGCGGTCCTGACCGTCGTGGCCCGGAGCCCGCTTCGGGCCGCCCTCTCCCTCCTCGGGAACATCCTCTCGCTGGCGGCGCTCTACCTGACGCTTCACGCGCACCTGCTCGCGGCGGTCCAGGTGCTCGTCTACGCCGGCGCCGTCGTGGTGCTGTTCATCTTCGTGATCATGCTGATCGGCCCGTCCTCGATGCCCACGAGCAAGGAGCCGCAGCGGGGTCTCGTCGTGCTGTCCATCGGCGCGTCGCTGATGGCCCTGGTGGCCGGTGGCGTCGCGTTCAACGTGGCGCAGGTCGACCGCCCCTACGTCGACAGCAACCAGTGTGGCGACCCGACGATCGCCGAGTGTGGCCAGTTCGGAGGCGTGCAGGCGATCAGCCAGGCGCTCTACGTGGACGCCGCCGTGCCATTCGAGCTGATCTCGGTGCTCCTCCTGGTCGCGATCATCGCGGCGGTCGCGGTGGCGCGCGGCCACAGTCCGGCGGAGAAGCGCGCGCTCGAGGCGCGGCGGGAGGCCGCGGACGCCGCGGCCTCCGCCGAGGAGACCTGAGGGAGGGACGTCGTGGTAGAGATCGGTCTCGGCAGCTACCTCGGCCTCGCGTCGGTGCTCTTCGGCGTGGGCGCCATCGGGTTCCTCACGCGCCGCAACACGCTGATGCAGCTGATGTCGGTCGAGATCATGCTGAACTCGGTCAACTTGACCTTCGTCGCCTTCAATCGGTGGAGCACGGACAATCACACGGGGCAGGTCTTCGCCGTCTTTGTCATTGCGGTCGCCGCGGCCGAGGCGGCGGTGGGCCTCGCGATCCTGATCAGCCTCTTCCGTTTGAAGCACTCCATCGAGAGTGACCAGGCGGACCTCCTTCGACACTGACGGTCGGCCCCGGGGTCGACGAGATGCGGGACGGACGACGGAATGTTCGAACAGCCTGAGGTCGTCGTCGGGCGGATGCTCCCCTGGATCGTGCTCCTTCCCCTCGCGGGGGCGATCATCAACGGCACCGCGGGCCGCGGGGCGGCGAAGGGCCTCGTCACGGCGGTGGGCGTCGGCTCGGTGGCCGTCGCCTTCGCCTTCGCCGTCGTCTGCTTCCTCGCCCTGGTGACGGGCGAGGCCCCCGCCGCCTCCTACCAGGTCACGCTCTACGAGTGGTTCGACGTCGCCGGCTACCCGATCCGGGTCCGCTTCGTGATGGACCACCTGGCCGCGGTGATGACCCTGGTCGTCACGGGCGTCGGGACGCTGATCCACGTCTACAGCATCGGCTACATGGCCGACGACGATGGCTACGCGCGCTTCTTCACCTACCTGAACCTGTTCATGGCGGCGATGCTCGTGCTGGTCCTCGCGAGCAACATCCCCCTGATGTTCGTCGGGTGGGAAGGCGTCGGCCTCTGCTCCTATCTCCTGATCGGGTTCTGGTACAAGAACGTGGACTACGCGGAGGCCGGCAAGAAGGCCTTCGTGGTCAACCGCATCGGTGACTTCGGCGTCCTGATCGGCATCTTCATCATCCTGGCCTACGCGCAGCGCACGGGGGTGGCGGACGCCTTCGAGTTCCGCTCGATCAACGAGAACGCCTGGAACATCGGCCGCTGGCACTGGACGGTCGCGGGCGTGGACACCGGCGTGTGGGTGGTGACCGCCGCCACGCTGTTCCTCTTCCTCGGCTGCACGGGCAAGAGCGCACAGATCCCGCTGTTCGTCTGGCTCCCGGACGCGATGGCGGGGCCCACCCCGGTCTCCGCCCTGATCCACGCCGCCACCATGGTCACCGCGGGCGTCTACCTCTGCTGCCGCCTCAGCCCGTTCATGGTGGAGAGCCCCTTCGCGCTGAGCGTCATCGCCCTGGTCGGCGCCGCCACTGCCCTCGTCGCCGCCACGATCGCCGTGGCGCAGAACCAGATGAAGAAGATCCTCGCCTACAGCACGGTGAGTCAGCTCGGCTTCATGTTCGCGGCGGTGGGCTCGGGCGCGTTCGCGGCGGGCATCTTCCACGTCTTCACCCACGCGTTCTTCAAGGCGTGCCTCTTCCTCGGCGCGGGCTCGGTGATGCACGCGATCGGGAGCCACAGCGACGCCGACATCCGCTACCAGGGGGGCCTGCGCCGGGTGATGCCGAGCACCCACTGGACCTTCGCGGTGAGCTGCGCCGCGATCGCGGGCCTCCCCTTCTTCAGCGGGTTCTTCTCGAAGGACGAGATCCTGCTCGGGGCTGCGACCTGGGGCGCGGAGAGCCCCTACGCCCCCTGGGTCGGCTGGACGGTGTTCGCGATCCTGGTCGTCTCGGCCGTCCTGACGGCCTTCTACATGTTCCGG
Organism: Sandaracinaceae bacterium; assembly: GCA_050331215.1. Classification (GTDB taxonomy): domain Bacteria; phylum Myxococcota_A; class Polyangia; order Polyangiales; family Sandaracinaceae; genus JBHJHB01. The sequence goes on from JBHJHB010000175.1 coordinate 5,017, forward strand.
CTCTACTTCCGGACGTTCTGGGGCGAGTTCCGCGGGGGCCACGCGCCCGGGTCGAGGCACGGTGACGACCACGGCCACGGCGAGGTCCACCCCCACGAGTCGCCGCCCACGATGACGGGGCCCCTCATGGCCCTCGCGGTGGGCGCCGCGCTGGTCGGATTCCTCGGGATGCCCCACTGGTGGGGCGCGCCGAACGCCTGGGGAGCCTTCCTCGCGCCGCGCTACGAGGCGTTCCTCCATGCCCTCGAGCACGAGGGCGAGGAGGAGCCGCACGACGGCGGGGCGGCGGCCGCCGACGGGGAGGAGCACGGCGCCGAGGCCGGCGACGACCACCACGGCGAGGCCGTGCGGGCCGCGATGCGGGAGGCGGACCAGGTCCGGGGCGGGCTCGCCAGCCTGCAGTTCCGCGACCTGCCCGAGGGCCGGCCGGAGGGGGCCGACCGGGAGGCCTCCGCGTCCGCCGCGCCCGCCTCGCTGGTCCACGCCCCGCTTTGGGTCGCGCTCCTGGCCATGGCGTGCGGTCTCCTCGCGGCGTTCGGCGGCGTGGGGCTCGCCTACGCGATCTACGCGCCAGGCGGCAACGAGGCTGCGACCCGGATCGCGCGCCGCGTTCCTCGCCTCCACCGCTTCTTCCTCGACAAGTGGCGGGTCGACGAGCTGTACGGCGCCACCGTCGTCGCGTGGACCCGCTGGGCGGCCGTCCTGTCGGCCAACTTCGACCGGCTGGTCGTGGACGGGCTCCTCACGAAGGTCACCGCGGAGCTGGCCCGGGCCACCGGGTGGCTGCTCACGCGGTTCCAGAACGGCGTGGTCAGCGCCTACGCCGCGATGTTCGTGCTCGGGTTCGCGGCCCTCGGGTGGTTCTTCCTCTACCCGCACGCGGGGCTGACCGCCGAGGCGGCGGGGGGCGAGGTCGAGTGGACCGCGCGGCCCGGCGTCAGCTACGAGTACCGCTGGGACCTGGACTCCGACGGGGCCTTCGACACCGAGTGGGGCCCGTCCGCCACCACCACCGTGGACTATCGCGACGCGGAGCCGGGGACCCTGGCCGTCCTGTTCCGACGCTCCGTCCGCGGCGACCCCGCGTTCCTGACCAGCGACGAGGAGCTGATCGTCCGCCCGGGGGACGCGGTGCCGATCCCCGACGCGGTGCTGGGCGCCGCGTGGACGGTCGACCTCGACGCGTCCGGCCGGCGCCCCACGCTGGGCTGGGAGGACGGCCAGATCCGGGTCGACGTCCACGACGCGCGGATCCCCGACCTCGACGACGACCCGGAGGACGGCGTGGCACACGTCCCCCCGGGCAGCCTGCTGAGCCTCTTCAACGGCTACCGCATGGAGGTCGCGCTTCGCGTGCGGGCCACCGTCGAGGTCCGCAACGCCTTCGGCAACCGGAGCCGCGCCTCGAGGACGGTGACCGTCTCCCTCGGCCGGAGCGCGACCCCCCGGGCTCGGGCCCTCTCCCGGGAGGCGGGACGATGATCGACCTCTTCCGCACCCTGGTCCTCTGGCCCCTCCCGTGGGTCGTGATCGCGCTGATCGCAGTGCGGGCCTTCCCGCGCCACACCGTCGTGGCCTCCGCCGTGGGGCTGCTCGGAGGGGCGTTCCTCACCGGGGTGACCCTCGGCGCGCCGGGGACCGACCACCTGCTCAGCGCGGTCCTGCTCTGGCCCCTGCTCGGCGCCCTGGTCGTGCTCTTCCTGCCTCGGCAGTGGGTGGACGGCGTGCGCCAGGTCAGCCTGCTGTGGCTCTGGGCGGGGTTCCTGCTCAGCCTCTGGCTCCTCGGGCCCGTCGTCCACGACGCCCTCGAGGACGGGGGGGCGCTCGGGGCGGGCCTCCACACGGCTCTCCGGGTCGCCTTCTTCGGGGACACCTTCGACCTGCCGGGCTACGGCTCCGCTGGCTATCGATTCGTCGAGGACGTCGAGTGGATCCGCGACTTCGGGATTCACTACAAGATCGGGATCGACGGGATCAGCCTCTGGCTCACCATCCTGACCACGCTCCTGTCGCCGATCGCCCTCGCAGCGAGCTGGAACAGCATCGACACGAAGGTCAAGGAATACGCGGTCAGCTTCCTGCTCCTTCACCTCGGGATGCTCGGCGCCTTCATCGCCCTCGACCTCTTCCTGTTCTACGTGTTCTGGGAAGTGATGCTCGTGCCGATGTACTTGATCATCGGCATCTGGGGCGGGAAGCAGCGCGTCTACGCGGCGGTCAAGTTCTTCGTCTACACCATGGTGGGGAGCCTCGTGATGCTGGTCGCGGTGCTCTACCTGGTCGTCCAGTACCGCGCGGCCGCGCTCGAGGCGGGCGTCCCGCCGGAGCTGGCGATGACCTTCGACGTCGAGCGCCTCACCAGCCTGGCCCTACCTCGCCTCGAACAGTACGTCCTCTTCTTCGCCTTCGGCCTCGCCTTCGCGATCAAGGTGCCGATGTTCCCGTTCCACACGTGGCTCCCCGACGCCCACGTGCAGGCACCGACGGGGGGGTCCGTGATCCTGGCCGCGGTGCTCCTGAAGCTGGGGAGCTACGGCTTCCTCCGCTTCGCGATGCCGCTGTTTCCCTACGCCGCGGTTCGTCTCGCGCCGACCCTGGCCGGCTTCGCGGTCACCGGGATCATCTACGGGGCGCTGTGCGCCTGGGTCCAGCGGGACGTGAAGAAGCTGGTGGCCTACAGCTCCGTGAGCCACCTCGGCTTCGTCATGCTCGGTATCTTCGGGCTGACGCAAACGGGGTTGAGCGGAGGCATCCTCCAGATGGTGAGCCACGGCATCTCCACGGGGGCCCTCTTCATCCTCGTCGGGGTGATCTACGACCGGCGTCACACCCGGGACCTGGCCGACTTCGGCGGGCTGGCCAAGGTCATGCCCGCCTACGCGACGGTGTTCATCATCGTCGCGATGAGCAGCATCGGCCTGCCCGGGACCAACGGGTTCGTCGGCGAGTTCATGGTCCTGGCGTCGACCTACGTCTCGGAGCGCTTCAGCCTCTGGTCGGTCATGCTGGCGATGACCGCCAGCCTCGGCGTCATCCTGGCCGCCATCTACATGCTCCACGCGGTCCTGAAGATGTTCTGGGGCCCGGTGCGCGATGAGGCGAACGAGGGCCTGCCGGACCTCTCGGCGAGGGAGCGCTGGGTGCTCGCCCCCCTGGTCGTCCTCGTGTTCTGGATCGGTCTGTTCCCCTCGTTCTTCCTCACGCCGATGGAGGCTTCCGTGCGAGCCCTGATCAACCGCACGGACGTGGCCTACGCGGCGGTGGACCTGCGCGACGAGCGGCAGCTCCTGCCGGGGGCGGTCGACGACCTCCTGCCCGCCGAGGCCGAGGAGGAAGGCGAGCCGGACGAGGGTGCGCCGGCCGCCGCCCCGGGGGGGGGCGAGGAGGCCCGCCGGATCGTGCCGCCCCTCGACGCCACCGTTCTCGCCCGGACGGGCGTGGGAGGCGGGCGATGACGACCGAAGGCCTGCTGCTCCTGGGCCCGCTGCTCTGCATCGCGCTCGGTGGGCTCGCGATGATGCTGGTGGACGCGTTCGCCGAGCGCGACGCCGAGCTGAGCATCGTCACCACCGTCATCTTCCTCAGCGCTGGCGGCCTCAGCCTCGGCCTCTGGTTCCGCGGGGAGGCGTCGCCGCCCGACATGGTCGCGGCCTACCTCGCGACGGACCGGCTCGCCCTGTTCGTCGACCTCGTGGTCTGCGGGGGCTCGGCGGTCGCGGCGATGCTCGCGGGCGGCTACCTGCGCGAGCACCGGATCGAGCGGGGGGACTTCTACGTCCTCATGCTCTTCAGCGCGTTCGGGGCCATGGCGCTGGCGCGGGCGATGGATCTCCTGAGCCTGTACGTCGCCCTCGAGACGATGAGCCTCGGCGCGTACGGCCTCGTGGCCTACCGCCGGCACAGCCCCCGCGCGGCGGAGGGCGCCCTCAAGTACTTCCTGCTCGGCGCCTTCGCCTCCGCCGTGCTGCTCTACGGCATGGCGCTGCTCTACGGCGCCACGGGGCAGACGTACCTGCCCGCGATCGGGCTCGCCGTCGCGGAGGGGCAGGCGGACCCGTCGCTCCTGCTGCTGGCGCTCCTGCTCATGGTCGTCGGCCTGGCCTTCAAGGTCAGCGCGGTGCCCTTCCACGCCTGGACCCCCGACGCCTACGAGGGCGCCGTCACCCCGGCCACGACCTTCATGGCGGTCGTCGTGAAGGCGGCGGCGATCGGCGCGATCGTCCGCGTCTTCTTCCTCGCGCTCGGCGACGGGGACCTCGCCAACCCGGAGACCGGCTGGCCGCGCGCGGTCGCGGGGCGCGCGGTCGCGACGATGGTGGTCGGCAACCTCGCGGCCGTGGTCCAGAAGAGCGTCAAGCGGATGCTCGCCTACTCCTCGATCGCGCACGCCGGCTTCCTGCTGATGGGCATCGCCGCGGCCAGCCAGGCCGGGGCGGAGAACCTGGCCGCGGTCCTGTACTACCTGCTGGCCTACGCCGTCTCGAACAGCCTCGCCTTCGGCGCGCTGATCCTCGTGGGCTCGCGCGGCAAGGAAGCGGTCAGCTACGAGGACCTCGCGGGCGTCGGGCGACGGCACCCGTGGGTGGCCGGGCCCCTGGCCCTCGGCGTGCTCTCGCTGATGGGCCTCCCCCCCACGGCGGGGTTCTTCGGCAAGTACTACGTCATCCTCGCGGCGGTCACGGCGGGTGGCGGGAGGGTGTGGGTCGCGGTCGTCGCGGTCCTGAGCAGCGCCATCGGCGCCTACTACTACCTCCGCGTGATCGTGTACCTGTTCATGCGCGTGCCCGAGGAGGGGGCCCCGGTGGCGGTGCCGATGCGCTCCGGCTTCGTGATGACCGCCCTGATCCTCACGGGGTACTTCGTCCTCCGCATGGGGATCGCGCCGGACGCCTACCTGGGCCTCGCCCTCGAAGCGGCCCGGGAGCTCGCCGCCCTCGGCGCGTAGAGCTATCCCCCACCCATGGCCCGGACCGGTCAGCGCTTCCTCGGACCCATGCTCGTGCTCGTGCTGGTGCTCGTGCTCGCGGCGGCCGGCGCGTGCGGAGGCTCCACGGAGCCGGCCGGGCGGGCTCCCGCCGCGGAGGGTGCGGCGGAGTCCCGTGGGCCCGCCGTGCTCCGCGGGGTGGTGCGGCTCGCCGACGGGGCGGCGCTGCCGACCTACCCCGAGCCGCCCCTCGAGCAGGAGGGCGCCGACCTGCTGCCCGAGGCCTGCACGCCGGCCGGGGAGGCCGACCGGACGCCGTTCGTCCTGGGCGGGGAGCGGGGGCTCGCCGGGGTCGTCGTGGCCTTGCGCCGCTTCCCGGGCCGGCCCCAGCTCGAGCCACGGACCCGCGAGGTGCGGATCGAGGACTGCCGGCTTACGCCCAAGCTCGTGACCGCGACCCGGGGCGACGTGCTCCGCGTGACGAACGCGACCGACCATCCGTTCTTCCCGCAGCTCGGAGGCGCCGAGCGCATCATGCAGATGCTCATGCCGGAGGGCTCGCGCGACTTCGAGCTCGACCAGGGCGGCGTGCGCAACCTCCTGTGCGGCTACGCCACCCCCTGCGGGCGGACCGAGATCGCCGTCTTCTACCACCCGTTCCATCAGGTGACCGGCACGGACGGTCGCTTCGTCTTCGAGGACCCGCCGATCGGGGACGACATCGAGCTCGGGGCGTGGCATCCGCTCCTGAGCGAGGCCACGGAGGTCGTGACCACGCGCGCCGGCCAGGAGGTCGAGGTCACCCTGACCCTGTCCCCGCCGCCGGCTCGCCCCGCCGCCCCGCCCGAGCCGCCGCCGCTCTATCCGGACCCCGACGCGCGGCTGACCGGCTCCGGCGAGCCGTCCGGCGAGGAGCCGGCCGAGGGGGGCGGGGAGGAGGAGCCGTGAGCTGCGGCGAGGCCGTCGCTGACCGCTCCCCGGCGCGCACGCGGGTCCGCCTGGCCCGGCCGCGGATCGACCCCCGGGCGAGGCGTGACGGCCTCCTCGCCGCCCCTCCCTCCGGCGAGGGATAGCCCGTGCGGGCGATGATCTTCGAGGGCGTGGGTCGACCGCTCCGGCGCGTCGAACGCGCTCCGCCGAGGCCGGGGCCGGGTCAGGTCCGCCTCACGGTCCGGGCGTGCGGGGTCTGCCGGACCGACCTCCACATCGTGGACGGGGAGCTCGACGAGCCGGAGCTCCCGCTCGTCCTCGGGCACGAGGTGGTCGGCGTCGTCGACGCCCTCGGCGCTGGCGTCGACCGCTTCGCCGTCGGCGACCGGGTCGGGGTCCCGTGGCTCGGCCACGTCGACGGGACCTGCCGGTTCTGCCGGAGCGGGGCCGAGAACCTCTGCGATGGGGCGCGCTTCACCGGCTACCAGCTCGACGGCGGCTACGCGGAGCAGGCCGTGGCCGACGCGTCCTTCTGCTTCCCGCTCCCGGAGGGCCTCGACGACGTGGAGGCCGCGCCGCTCCTGTGCGCGGGCCTGATCGGCTGGCGCGCGGCCAGGATGGCGATGCGCGAGGCGGCGCCGGTCGAGCGGGTGGGCATCTACGGCTTCGGGGCCGCCGCCCACATCGTGGCGCAGGTGCTCGTGCACCGGGGCGTGGAGGTGTACGGCTTCGTCCGGCCCGGGGACGACGACGGGGCGGCCTTCGCGAGGAGCCTCGGCGCCGTCTGGGCCGGCGGCAGCGATCGGCCGCCGCCGGCCGAGCTCGACGCTGCGCTGCTGTTCGCGCCCGTCGGAGCGCTGGTGCCCGCTGCGCTGCGCGCGGTCCGCAAGGGCGGAGCGGTCATCGCCGGGGGGATCCACATGAGCGAGCTGCCCGCGATGCCCTACGCGATCCTGTGGGGCGAGCGGGTGCTCCGGAGCGTCGCCAACCTGACCCGCCAGGACGCGGTGGAGCTCCTGGAGCTCGCGCCCCGGGTGCCCGTACGGACCGAGACGACCACCTACCCGCTCGAGGACGCCCAGCGGGCCCTCGACGACCTCCGGGCGGGCCGCTTCACGGGGGCCGCCGTCCTCGTTCCGTGACCCGAGCGACGGCTCAGCGCTCCTCTCGCTCCCGCGCATCGAGCTCTCTCAGCAGGCGTTTCGGCGCCTGGGCCCGATAGCTCTCGTCGATCCAGGCCTTGAACAGATCCACGGGGATCTCACCGCTGCGGATGTTGGCGGTGACCCAGCCCCAGCGGCCGAGCCCGTAGCCGGTGGGCGTGGCGAAGGGCAGCAGGAGCGCCTCGTCCGACGAGTCCGGGAGCTTGCAGGAGATGCTGAAGGGCTTCCCGGCGACGCTCAGATAAGCGAAGGTCTTGTCGTTGACGGCGAGGTCCGCGTGGTCCGGCCACGGGCTCTTGAGGTGGGCGCCGGGGTAGGCGAGGCCGAAGGCGCGGAGCTCCTCGCTCGCGCGGTCGGCTCGCTTCTGGTCCTGGCTTCCCCGACCGGCGCCCCTGGCCATCCTCGCCCCTCCCGACCGCGGAGAACAGCATGCCGCCGCCCGGCTGCCAAGGGCGATCGCGACGCGATCCCGATGTCGATCGACGGACGTCGACCCGGCGGTCCCTCGCCGGGGACGGAGCCCTTCACGGAACCGTCGATCCGCGCTTTGCTCGCCCCATGGCTCGCGCGACCGCCTCGCTCTTGTCGTCGCTGGTCCTCGCTGCGTGCGGGGCCTCGACCCCCGCCCCGATGACCTCCGAGGACGCAGCGGCCGCCATCGACGCCGTCCTGGACGACTGGCACGACGCCGCGGCCGAGGCGGACGAGGACCGCTACTTCGCTCACTTCGCCCCCGATGGGGTGTTCCTCGGCACGGACGCCACCGAGCGCTGGGACGTCGAGGCCTTCCGGGCCTACGCCCACCCTCACTTCGCTCGGGGGCGGGCCTGGACGATGCGGGCGACGCGGCGCGACGTCGTGGTCCGGGGGCACGTGGCGTGGTTCGACGAGGATCTCGAGGCCGTGAATCTCGGCCCGGCCCGGGGGAGCGGCGTGCTGGTGAAGGGCGACGACGGCCGCTGGCGCATCGCGCACTACAACCTGGCCATCACCGTGCCCAACGAGCGGTTCGCAGAGGTCAAGGCCTTGCTTGGCGGCCAGTAGAGCGCGCCGGGACCCGACCACCCCGGGAGGGGCGGACCCCTCGTCCGGGGTCGGTCGGCCCGGCTCGGAGCCGCAGCGCGGCGGCAGCACCGCGCGGCGGCTCAGCGGCGGCGGCCTCGGCGCCCCGCCGCGCTCGACCCGGGAGGCTCGACCGTGCTGCGCCCGAAGCCGTCGGGCAGAGACGACAGCCACGTTCGGATCGATGGTACGGGGGGCCACGCGTGCCCGTAGGCGCCCCGCTGGCGGATCCGCTCGGGCGCGAACGTGTGCTCGAGCGCGTTGTCCCGGGGGAAGCCGAGCTCCACGAACACGGCGCCGGGACGGAGGGTCAGGCCCTGCGACCCCTGCTGAACGGGGTGGGGAGCGAACGTCCCGTCCGGTCTCACCACGAAGGGGAAGCTCCGGACGGTGGTGCCCGCGAGGCGGAAGCGGCAGACGTAGGACCCCGGGTGTTCGCTCACGTTGTAGCGGTCGCTGTGCACGGTGCTCGACGTGGCGGGGTTCCGGGGGCCCCAGACCAGGTCCGGCTTCACCCAGATCATGTGGTAGGCGAGCGTCCGCTCCTCGACGCCGTCCGCCGTGGCGCGCCGGTCCCGCGCGACGACGCTCCCGATGGACTCGTGGATGCTGCCGTTCCTGCGCATCTCGGGCACGGGCTGCCCGTCCCGCTCGCACCGGAAGCTCGCGTCGGTCGAGTAGGAGGCGTCCTCCGCGGTGGCCGCCCAGAAGTAGAAGTAGAGGTCTCCGCGGGGCTGGCGTTGGACCGGGTCGCGGTGCCAGAGCCAGCCGAGGCCCAAGAGGTCGTCCTGGAGGACCTGATAGCGCACCGAGTGGATCGGGCTCGCGCCGAGCCGGTCGGCGTGCCAGTAGCGCGCGACCTCGAGCCGCAGGGTGTCGATGGCACGCTCCGTCTCCCGGGTGTCGTCGACGTAGACGATCTCCGCCTCGACGGGTCCCGTCGCGTCGAGGTTGGCCTCCCGGGCGCGCCAGCAGCGGTCCTGGATGTCGACCCGACCGTCCCCGTCCTGAACGGACAGAGGGCAGCGGATGTCGGCGAGGACACGCCCCGCCTGCTTCCACCGGACACGGACAGCGTCCCCGTCGTTCACTCCGAACAGCCGGAGCTTGAGGCGGGGCCGGTAGCGCCACTCCTGCGCGCGGTCGGCGGGCCGCGGCCCGACCGAGACGCTCTCGAGGTCGACGATCGTGTAGGTGATGTCGACGAACGGCTCCTCCGCCTGGGCGTGAGCGATCGACGCAGCCCCGGCGAGCGCGGTCGCCGCGAGGCACGCGAGCATGGGCTCTGGCCAACCGCGCAACCTCCGCGGGCGGCCGGCCCGATAGTCAAACCGGTTCATGTTCCCTCCCGTCGTCAGCTTACGCGCCGCGGTCGCGGATCGCTCCCCCCGTCCGACGCGGTCGGCCGCGTGGGCGCGCGGGCAGGAACGGATCCGACCCGAGGCCGCGACCGCCGGGATGCGTCGGCCCCGCGGGGCGCGCGAGCAGGTCGGCCTACCCCTTGACCTTCTGGCGCTTCGGCACGGCCACGCGGTCCCCGTCCCGCACCGCGACCACGTCGTCGTGGACGGACCGGGCCTCCTCCAAGAAGGGCTTGAGGCTCCCGTAGCGCTGGGAGAAGTGGGTCAGGACCAGGCGCTTGGCCCCGGACTCGTGGGCGATGGTCGCGGCCTGGCGCGCCGTCAGGTGGCCGTGGGCCCGCGCCTCCCTCTCCTCGCTCGAGAGGTAGGTCGACTCGCAGACCAGCAGATCGACGTCCTCGGCGAGGGCGAAGGCTCCGTCGCACATGCGGGTGTCCATCACGAAGGCCACGCTCTGGCCCCGCCGGGGCACGCTCACCTCGTCGAGGTGGACGACCTCCCCGTCGACCTCGAGGCTCCCCTCGCGGATCAGCTCCTTGATCGCCGGCCCCCGGACGCCCCGCTCGGCCAGCTTCGCGGGCAGCATGGTGCGGCCGTCGTGCTCCTGGACGCGGTAGCCGTAGGTGTCGACGCCGTGGTCGAGAGGCTCGACCTCGAGGGCGATCTTGTCGTCCTCGTACACGACGCCGGCGCCGCGGATCGGCCGGGGCCGGATCTTGGCGACGTCGTGGTAGATCGACGCGTGCCGGAGGCGGTCGAAGAAGCGCCGCCCCGAGGCCGGGAAGTAGGTCTCGACCTCGTGGGGCACCCGGTCGAGGCTGATCCGCTGGCTGATGCCGGCCAGGCCCAGGCAGTGGTCGCCATGGAAGTGCGTGATGCAGATCTTGGTGACCTGCGTCACGGTCACCTCGGCGAAGATCATCTGCCTCTGGGTGCCCTCACCGGGATCGAAGAGTATCCCCTGCTCATCCCACCGCAGCAGGTAGCCGTTGTGGTTCCGGTAGCGCGTCGGCACTTGGCTCGAGGTGCCGAGGGCGATGATCTCGCGGGCGGACATGGCCGACGGGGGCCGGACGATAGCAGACCCTCGCCGGGTCGCTTGACGTCCCCGGCAGTCGGGCGAAGATCCCTTACCCCGGGGGCGTTCGGGTCCGGGGGCCGACAGCACGGTCGGCCGATGCCCCCAAGGAGTCAGCTCGATGAACACCTACGCGCAGCCCACGCCCTATGCTCCGGTCGCCGCCCAGGCCTCCGTGGACGAGCGGGCGGGCTTCATCGCCCGCACCTATGTCCACCTCGGCGCAGCGATCCTCGCCTTCGTCGCCCTCGAGGTGCTGGCCTTCCAGACGAGGCTTCCCGAGACGATGCTCGGCATGGTCTTCGGGTCGGGCCGCTTCGGCTGGCTGGTCTTCCTGGGGCTCTTCATGGCTGCCGGGTGGGTGGCGAACAGCTGGGCCCAGAACGGGAGCTCGCCGGTGATGCAGTACGCCGGCCTCGCGCTCTACACCGTGGCCGAGGTGGTGCTGTTCATGCCCCTCCTCCTGATCGCGAACCTCCAGTTCCCCGGCGCGATCGAGAGCGCGGCGCTGGTCACCCTCGTCATCTTCGGGGCCCTCACCGGCGTCGTGTTCCTCACCCGGAAGGACTTCTCCTTCCTGCGCACCACGCTGATGTTCGGCGCCGTCGCAGCGTTCGCCATCATCGTCTTCGCGATCCTGTTCAACTTCCAGCTCGGCGTGTTCTTCATGGGCGCGATGTGCGTTCTCGCCGGCGGCTACATCCTCTACTACACGTCGAACGTCCTCCATCACTACCGGACCGACCAGCACGTGGCCGCGGCCCTCGCCCTGTTCTCCGCCGTCGCGCTGCTGTTCTGGTACGTGCTCCAGCTGTTCATGAGCCGACGCTAGGCGGCGGGTTCCCGCTCCATGCCGCCTCGCCGCCTCCGCCCGCCACGCGTGCCGGTCACCCTCCGGGTGGACGGCCGGCCGGTGGCGGCGGACGAGGGCGAGCCCCTCGCGGTGTCGCTGGTCGCGGCCGGGCGGACCGTGTTCGGGCGGAGCGTGAAGTACCACCGCCCGCGCGGCCCGGTCTGCTTCGCGGGGCGCTGTGACGGGTGCCTGATGCGGGTCGAAGGGACGCCCAGCGTGATGACGTGCCGCGTGCCGGCGCGCGACGGCATGATCGCCTCGACGCAGAACGTGATCGGGAGCGCCCGCGTCGACCTGCTCGGCGCCACGGACTACGTGTTTCCGGGCGGGATGAACCACCACGAGATGTTCACCTGGAACCGCCAGGTGAACCGGATGATGCAGAAGGTGGCCCGCCGGATCGCGGGCATCGGCCTCCTGCCGGACCAGGCCGAGGAGCCACTCCCGTCCCCGGTCCGACCCGTCGACGTGCTGGTCCTGGGCGCGGGTCCCGCCGGCCTCGCCGCGGCGTACCGGCTCGCGAAGGGGGGTCGCCGGGTCGAGGTGGTCGACGAGGAGACGGCCCCGGCGTACAGCCTCCGCCTTCGAGGCCGCGTGCGGGAGGCCCAGGACCGCGCCGCCCAGGCGCTCTCCGCCGGGGCCCTGCTCCGGCCCCGTGCGTCCGCGGTGAGCGTGTACCCACCCTGGGAGGATGCGGAGGGGGCGAGCGCGGGCGCCGCAGCGCCCCCGGTCCGCCTCGAGCCGCTGGTGGTGTGCGTCGACGGCCCGGAGGGGCTCGTCCGCTACCGGCCCACGCTGCTGGTCGTGGCCACCGGCCGCCAGGCCGGGGCGGCCGCGTTCGAGGGCAACGACACGCCGGGGGTCTTCAGCCACCAGGGGGCGCTCCGTCTGCTCGCGGCGGGCGTGCTGCCTGGCGAGCGCGTCGTCTGCGCGGGCGATGCCGCGGAGATGGCGTACCTGGTGGACGTGCTCCAGCAAGCCGGGGCCGAGGTGGTCGGGCCGGTCCCGCTCCACGCGCTCCGCGCCGTTCGGGGCCGCCCCGACGTCGGCGGCGCGGACCTCGAGCAGGGCGGGCAGCTCCGCCGCGAGGACTGCGACGCGGTGGTCGTCGGGCCCCGGCCGAGCGCGGTGTTCGAGCTCGCTGCGCAGGCCGGCGTCGGGGTGCGCTGGGCCGCCGACCACTTCGCGCTCGAGGTGGGCGACCACGGGGCCACCGCGGTGCCCGACGTCCGCGTGGTCGGCGCCGCGGCCGGCGCGACCGCCCTCGCGGACGCGATCGACCAGGCCCGCGGCGCGGCGGAGGCGGCCCTGCGCGAGGGGGCGGCGCGGTGAGCGACAAGTGCCTCGTGTGCCGCTGCGAGGACGTGACCCTCGGGGAGGTCGAGGAGGCGCTCGAGCGCGGCCACCGCGACCTCGAGAGCCTCAAGCGCTACACCGGCTTCGGGACCGGCTGGTGCCAGGGCAAGCAGTGCACGGCCCTGGCCGCGGACCTCCTGGTGCGGCTGGGCGGGGACCTGCCGACCGTCCCGATCACCCCGCGGCCGCCCTTCCATCCGGTGCCCCTGGCGCGGCTGGCGGCGATCCTCGCGGACGAGGAGGAGCCACGATGAGCAGCGGTCGCCCGCTCCCGGAGGAGGCCGACGTCGTGATCGTCGGCGGGGGCATCATGGGCCTCGCGATCGCCTACAACCTCGCCCGGCTGGGGGGCCAGCGGTTGCTGGTCCTCGAGCGGAGCTACCTCTGCGGTGGCGCGTCGGGGCGCAACGGAGGTGGCGTCCGGGCCCAGTGGTCGAGCGCGACGAACATCCGGCTGATGAAGGCCTCGATCCAGCGCTGCGAGGAGTTCGCCACCCGGATGCGCATCAACGTGTGGTTCCGGAAGGGCGGCTACCTGTTCGTCGCCCGCTCCGAGGAGCGCGCGAAGCAGCTTGCACGAAGCGTCGAGCTCCAGCGGGATCACGGCCTCCCGACCCGGCTGATCGACGCGGACGACTGCCGGAAGATGGTGCCGGAGCTCGACGCTTCGTCGATCGTCGCCGCGAGCTACAACCCCGAGGACGGCGTCGTCTTCCCCTGGCCCTTCGTCTGGGGGTACGCCCGCGCGTGCGCGCGCCAGGGCGTCGAGATCCACACCCACACGGAGGTGGTCGACCTCGAGACGGACGGGGGCCGGATCACCGGCGTGGTCACGCCGCGGGGCCGGGTCCGGACGCCCCGGGTCATCTGCGCCGCGGGCGCCTGGAGCCCGGAGCTCACGAGGATGGTCGGCGTCGAGCTGCCGAGCCACCCGCACCGCCACGAGATCTGCAGCACGGAGCCCCTCAAGCCGTTCCTGACCCCCTTCGTCGGCGACCTGGCCACCGGCCTGTACTTCTCCCAGTCGATGCGTGGCGAGATCGTCGGCGGGATCTCGAACGACCGGGTCCCGGCCGGCCTCGACCAGGCGTCGAGCCTGCGGTTCCTGGCGCTCTACGCGCGGTCGCTCACCCGCCTGATGCCGGTGCTCGGCGGAGTCAAGGTCCTGCGCCAGTGGGGCGGCTGCTACGACATCACCCCGGACGGCAACCCGCTGGTCGGCGAGGTCGACGAGGGCGAGGGCCTGGTCCTCGTGAGCGGCTTCATGGGCCACGGCTTCATGATGGCGCCGATCATGGGCGAGCTCCTGGCTCGCTACCTCGTCCACGGCGAGGAGAAGGAGCTCTTCGAGCGCTGGAACCTCCGCCGCTACCGGGAGGGCAACCTGCTCGAGGAGACCATGATCCTGGGCTGACGCGGATCCTGGGCTGACGCGAGGCCTGCTCGCCGGGGCGGCCTCGCTATACTCCCGGCCCCGCCGACCATGGGATCTGTCGCCGAGCTCCGCGCCACGGTGCAGCGCCGCCTCGCCGCCGAGGTGGGGACGCTGCGCCGGGTCAGCCCCGAGGGCATCGCCCTCGTCTACCCGAGCCCGTACCGGGCGGGGATGAGCAGCCTCGGGTTCCAGCAGATCTACCGGACCGTCCACGAGAGCGGCCGGAGCGCGGAGCGGGCCTTCCTCCCCGACGACCCGGACGCTCACCGCCGGGCGCGGGCGCCGCTGTTCACCTACGAGTCCGAGCGCCCGGTCGGCGACTTCCCCGTCGTCGCGCTGAGCGTCGCCTTCGAGCTGGAGCTGGCCGGCGTGATCCAGGTGCTCGAGCTGAGCGGCCTGCCGGCCCTGGCCGAGGATCGCGACGAGCGCCATCCCTTCGTGCTCGGCGGCGGGCCCCTCACGTTCTCGAACCCGCTCCCCCTCGCCCCCTACGTCGACGCGATCCTCCTCGGCGAGGCCGACGAGACGGTGCACCGGGCGCTCGACATCGTCTTCGCGAGCGCCTCCAAGGCCGAGGCCCGCAGCGCCCTGGCCCGCGAGGTCGAGAGCTGCTTCGTCCCCGCGGTCCACGGCGCCGAGCTCCCCGCCCCGGCCCGGTGCGCGAACGAGCTCCTCCCGGCCTACGCCGCGATCCGGACGCCTCACACCGAGCTGCGCGACATGTTCCTGCTCGAGGCCGAGCGGGGTTGCTCGCGGGGCTGCCGCTACTGCGTCATGCGCCGGTCCACGAACGGAGGCATGCGCATCGTCGACAAGGACCGGATCCTGTCGCTCGTCCCCGAGGACGCGCGCCGGGTCGGGCTCGTCGGGGCGGCCGTGAGCGACCACCCGAAGATCGCCGAGATCGTCGAGACCCTCGCCGACCAGGGCCGTGGGGTCGGCCTGTCGTCGCTCCGGCCCGACCGGCTCAACGACCGCTTCGTCGCGGCCCTCAAGCGGGGCGGCTACCGCACCCTGACCACGGCGAGCGACGGGGCGAGCCAGCGGCTGCGCGACGGGCTCCAGCGCAAGGCGCGGGAGCGGCACCTCGAGAAGGCTGCCCGCCTGGCCCGCGCCCACGGGCTCTCGCGGATGAAGCTCTACATGATGGTCGGGGTCCCGGACGAGACCGACGAGGACATCGACGAGCTGGTCGCCTTCGGCACCGAGCTGAGCCGCATCGTCCCCCTCAGCCTGGGCATCGCGCCCTTCGTCGCCAAGCGGAACACGCCGCTCGACGGCGCACCGTTCGCCGGCATCAAGACCGTGGAGCGCCGCCTCCAGCGCCTGCGGCGGGGCCTGAAGGGCCGCGTCGACCTGCGGGCCACGAGCGCGCGGTGGGCCTGGGTCGAGTACGTGCTGGCGCAGGGCGGGGCGGCCGAGGGACGCGCGGTCAAGGCAGCGGTGGACGCCGGGGGGCGCTTCCGGGACTACCGGAAGGCCTTCGAGGCCCTGCCCGAGGGACGCCCGCGGCGGGCCCTGCGCGTGGTCGCTTGAGGCCGGCGCCGGCCCGGATCGTGGCGGTCGAGGTGGTGAGCGGATCGGGCGTGCGGGGGGTGGACGGGCGCGGCTGGGAAGGGCGGGCGCCGCCGGACGATCCTTCTCGGGTGGGTGCGCCCCCGCGCTCGGCCGTCCTGGCCCTCGGCCTCCTTCTGTGGCTCGCCCCCTCGGTGGCGGCAGCCCAGGAGCTCCCCTGGCAGGTCCGGTTCAACGGCGGGCTCGGGGCCTTCCTGTCCCCCGACCAGCACAGCATCCTCCAGCTCGACCGCGTTGCCGCCGAGGCTCAGGCCCGCGGCGGCTACGCCGTCCACGACAACGTCGTCCTGGAGGCGGGCCTCGCCGTGGGGGCGTTCCTGTCCAGCGCGCGCGGCGCGGGCGGGCTCCTCGATCTCACGCTCGGCGTGTCCGCCCAGGGCGGGGACCGTCGAGGCATCCTGGGCTGGGCGAGCCTCCACGGCGGCGTGGGGCTGACCGGGCTCAAGCTCCGGCCCGCGCTCCACGTGGCGGCGGGCGTCGACGTCGCGCTCTCGGAGCGAGTCGCGGTGGGCCCGGTCCTCGGGTACGGCCAGGTGCTGGAGGACCCCGGGCCGCGGCACACCAGCGACGCGATCTGGATGACCTTCGGTCTCAGCGTCCGCTGGTACCCGCCGCAGCGGAGGCGGGTGCCCGAGCGGCCCCCTCCGCGGCCCCCGCCGGAGCGTCCTCCTCCGGAGGCCCGGGACGAGCCGCCGCTGCCTTCTCGCCCGACCCGGCCCCCGCCGGAGGAGGAGGTCCTGCGCTTGCTGGACGGCGCGATCGGGCTCGTGGGCACGGAGCTGCTCGTGCCGGTGCTGTTCGCGTACGACTCGACCGAGCTCCTGAGCTGCAGCATCGCGGCCCTGCATGCGCTCCGCGAGCACCTGGAGGAGCACCCGGAGATCGTCCGCCTCGAGGTCGAGGGCCACGCGGACAGCACCGGGTCCGTCGCCTACAACGACGAGCTCGCCCTGCGCCGCGCCCAGACCATCGTCGCGTGGCTGGTCGAGCGCGGGATCGATCCGGAGCGCCTCGTGGCGGTGGGGCAAGGAGAGCGCGCGCCCCTCGAGTCGAACGTCGAGGAGGGCGGCCGTGCCCAGAACCGGCGGGCGCGGTTCCGCGTCCTCGAGGTGGGCGAGCCGTGAGGGCGCTCGCGGTTGTCCTCGCTCTCGCGCCGACCCTGGGCTGCAACGGGTTCGGCAACCCGATCGTCGGTCCGGTGGCGCTCGGGATGGACATGGGTCGGCCGGACTCCGGCTGCGCGGTCCCGCCGGCCTGCGATTCCCTGGAGCCCGTCCCGGAGGAGGTCTTCGCCCTGCCCGACGACCGGCGCCCCGTGCCGCTGGCCGGCGAGGACGGCTGCGAGCCCACCGAGGACTGCGAGCGCCTGGCGGCCGGGGACCCGGACCTGAGGAGCGCGCTCCTCCGGGGATGCCGGACCCCGTCGCCCGTCCGCTTCCCGGACGGGGTGAGCTTGCGCGGAGCGCTCGTGGACTGCTCCGCGATCGAGCTCGACGTGGACGGGGCCGTCGACCTGGCCGACGCCTCCGTCGTCGGGAGCGTGCTGACGGTGCGGGGCGCCCCTGGCTCGACGGTGGAGCTGAGGGACCGGGCCCTCGTGCGGGACGCGTGGCTCGAGCTCGAGGCGCCGGTCCAGCTCCGGGTGCTCGACGGGGCCGTCACCGATCGGAGCACCGTGCGGCTGCGGTCGACCTTCGGCGTCCCGGAGCAGCCGGCGGCGCTCTTCCGTCGCACGGAGCAGGTCGGGCTGGTGCTCGCGGCGGAGGGCCCTCGCTCGCGGATCCGCGTCGACGACACGCGGCTGTTCGGCGGCCTCGTCCGCGCCGACGTCATCGAGCTGATCGACGCGGGCGCCTTCGAGGCGACGCTGGATGCGCGCGACCTCTACGTGATCGGGAGCCAGGTGCAGAACGACGTCATCCTCCGCGCCCCCTTCGCCGCGATCGGTGCCTCGACGCTGTCCGATGTCCGCTTCGCCGGCTGCGACCTCCTCTCGCTCAGCGAGGTGGCCTTCCGCGACCTCTTCGTGCCCGCGTGCCCGCCCGGCAACCTGCGCCTCACGGACGTGGTGGGCCTGGGGGGACGGATCGAGGGGGGCTTCGACGCGGTCGGCGGAGGCCTGGCGGAGGTGGCCCTCGGCGGCCCGCGGGGGCGGGTGCGCTACGTCGGGACCGACCTCGCGAGCGTCAATCTCTGCCCGGTCGACCGGGGCGAGCTCCGCACCATCACGGGCAGCTGCCTCCAGTGCGACGACCGCGACGACCTGCCCTACTGCCTGGAGGGGTCATCCCTCACGGCGAACCGCTGTCCTACGCTCGTCGACGCCCCGGCCTGCCAGCTCGACTAGTCTGGTCTAGACGAGAACGAGAACGAGCGCGGGACGCCCCGAGCCGCCGCTCAGCGCACGCTGCCGAACATTCGGTCCCAGCGCACGGACCCGGCCTTCGAGCGGGACCAGTAGATGCTGAGCGCGCGCCCCTTCACGCGCTCGGCCGGGATCGGGCCGATCGCACGGCTGTCATTCGAGTGGTGGCGGTGGTCGCCGAGGACGAAGATGTGATCGTCGGGGACGATCCTCTCGCTGAAGCTGTCCTGGTTGTGCCGATTGCGCGTCACGAACCAGCTGCGGTCCCCGATGTGCTCTTCGACGACCTCGCAGCCCTCGTCCATGTGGGTCGTCTCCTGCGTGTCGCAGGCGCCATGCACCTCGACGAACAGCGACTCCCCGTTGCGGAACACCTCGCCCGCCTGCATCCGGATCCGGTCGCCCTCCACGCCGATCACGCGCTTGACGATGTCCTGGTTGTCCATCGGGCTGTGCACGATCACGACGTGGCCGGCCGACGGCATCCCCCAGGTGACCAGCGCCTCGTCCCCGGCGAGGACCGGGACCGTGCCGAGGACCGGCCAGCGGCTGTTGAGCGGCGGGAAGAGGCCGTAGAGGAACTTCGCCACGACCACGCGGTCGCCGTGGAGCAGGGTCGGCTCCATCGACGGTCCCTCGATCTCGAAGGCCTCGAAGAGCACGATCCGGATGATCAGAGCGAGGATCAGCGCGCCGCCGATCGTCTTCACGTTGGCGACGGTCTGGTCCCAGCGGCTCTCGCCCTCCGCCCTGTCGGCGGAGGGGGGCGGGATGGGTCGTTCCATCAGCCGTGCACCGTCGGGCCGAGGGGGAGGCGGTCCACCACCGCGGCCTCGCGCAAGGCGAGCTCCCGGAGCCGATCCCAGGTCGCCTCGCGCCCGAAGCGCCCCTCCGCCAGCCGGGTGAAGAGGCGGTGGTGCCGCGCTTCGCTCCGCATGAGGTGACGATAGAACCGCCGGAGGCTCCCGTCCCGCAGGCGGTCCGCCAGCAGCTGGAAGCGCTCGCACGAGCGGCCCTCGATCAGGGCGCCGATCAGGAGCCGATCCAGCAGGGCGGGGTGGTCGCCGTGATCCCGTCGGGCCTCCCGGCGGAGCGTCCCCACGTAGTCGTCGGTCGCGGGGAGGGACAGGGGCGTGCCGCGCGCCTCCAGGCGGTCGTGGACCTGGTCGAAGTGCCCGGTCTCCTCCTTGGCCAGGGCGACGAGGGGGCCGACCAGCTCCGGGGCCTCACCCCCGAACCGCCCCACGAGCGCCAGGGCGGAGTGAGCGGCCTTCAGCTCGCAGTGCGCGTGGTCGGTCAGGAGGCGGTCGAGGTCGCCTTCGACGGCGTCGACCCACGTCGGGTCGGTCGGTGACAGGAGTCCGAGCATGGTCCGTGGGCCCGCCGTCCAACCCGCGGCGCCGGGCGGCTCTTCCACGCGCTCCCGCGGCCGCGGGGGCCCCACGCTAGGCTGCGGGGCAGGGGGGGTCAAGCGGGCCCCGGGTCCACCGGGCGCCCCCGGAGCCGAGCGCGCCTCACAGGAACAGCAGCGCCGCCACCACGCTCGACGCGAAGCAGCCGAGCACCATGACGGCGAACAGCAGGAGCGCCTTCAGCACGATCGCCGTCCGGAGGAGGCCGAAGCCGTTGATCAGGTGGTGCTGATCGCGCCCGTCGGTCACGAGCACCTGCCGGAAGCGGACGGAGGCCGTGAGGAGCCAGACGCCGAGCGCGGTGGCCAGGATGGCGACGACGACCTGGGCGACGGGGACCTCCGCGACCAGGTAGCGGCCCGCGGTCCACACGCCGAAGGCCAGGGCGCTCAGCCCGGTGAGGAGGACCCAGCGCCCCAGCGAGCGGAGCAGCTGCTCCCCTGGCTCGTCGAAGGGGATGTGGCCGAGCATCCGCTCCGGGAACCGCGCGGCGGCCGGCGCGGAGCGCGGCGTGGCCTCCGGGGGCGGGCCGGAGCTCCGGAGGACCAGCTCGAGGCGCGGCGGCCCGGCGTCGTCGGGCTCGCCGTCGGCGGCGTCCCGGTCGGGGCGCTCCTCGGCCGGCGGCTCATCGGGGGGCGCGCCGCCGTCCGGCTCGCTCACAGCGTGCCGACCCAGCCGAGGATGAGGCCGAGCCCGCTGACCACCACGAGCTCGAGCATGAAGTAGCCGCGCAGCTTCCGGAGGGCCTCCTCGAGGTAGTGCTGGCTCAGATCGTCGGGGCCGATCGCCGCCTCGAGGTCCTCCGCGCCAGCGATCAGGTGGAGGCCGCCGCGGAAGAACAGGAGCCCGAGGACCCCGATGCCCAGGATGGCGAGCGCCGTCGCCTCCGGCTCCACCTCGCCGATGCTGACGAGCGGCGGGGTATCGGACGCGGGGGCGCTCTGCGGCTCGAACACGTCCGCCGTCGTGACGAGGCCGAGGACGGTGAGGAGGCCGAGCAGGATCGCCACGGCGGCGAGGATCTGGAACCGGCCGAGGAGCCCCATCCACCGCGCGAGGCCGGCGATCACCCGCTCCTCCCGGGGGTCGAAGGGGACGCGGGGCGCGCTCTCCGCGTCGCTCAAGGGGTGGGCCCCCCGTCGACCGGCACGATCACCTCGGGGGGCGGGGGCCCTGGGCGGTAGAGGCGCTCCACCTGGTCCTGCCGACGGCGGAGCGTGGCCCGCTGGTTGACGTAGCCCTTGTCGGTGATCTCGCCGGCGTCGATGCTGGCCGGCTCGTCGAGGAGGAGGCAGCGCGCGACCCGGGACGAGCGACCGGGGTGGTCCCGGTTCCAGGCGGTGAGCGCCTCGGCCACGCGGCGCCGGACCGCGGGGGCGCGGCAGAGCGCCGGGAGCTCGCCCTCGACGCCGAGGCTCCGGCAGCCCGGGACGCTCGGCCACGCGAGGACGGTGACCTCGTCCCGGTCCGCGCCGGCCACGACCAGGTCCTGCAGCACCGGCGAGGCGGCGGCCAGGAGCCCGACCCGGAGCTGGCCGACGTTGACCCAGGTACCCGTGGTCAGCTTGAAGTCCTCGGCCACGCGTCCGTCGAAGAGGAGGCCCTTCGACGGGTCGTCCGGGTCGGCCAGGCGCAGGGCATCGCCGATCCGATAGAACCCCTCGTCGTCGAAGGCGCGGCGCGTGAGGGCCTCGTCCCCGAGGTAGCCGTCCATCACGCTCGGCCCCTTGACGCGCACCTCGAGCTTGTCGCCCGACGGCACCAGCTTGAGCGTGACCCCGGGGACCGGCACCCCGATGTTGCCGGCCCGCTGGAGGGCGAAGTGGGCGCTGGTCGCGAGGGGTGAGGTCTCTGTCGACCCCCACGCCGTCGTCAGGAACACCTCGCGGCCCGCGGCCGCGGCGAGGGCGGTCATCCGCTGCCACAGGTCGTCCGGCAGCGCCGCGCCCGCGTAGAAGACGACGTCCAGGCGCGAGAAGACATGGTCCCGGAGCCCGGCGTCCGCCTCGTGGCGGGGGACGAGCGCGGCGAAGCCGGCGGGGACGTTGAAGTAGACGGGCGGCGCGAGGTGACGGAGGGTGGCGACGGTCCGCTCGACCAGAGCCGGCACGGGCTTGCCGTCGTCCACGAGCAGCGTGCCCCGGTGGAACAGCACGAGGTGGAAGTTGTGGTTCCCGCCGAACGTGTGGCTCCAGGGCAGCCAGTCGACCAGGACGGGAGGGCGCTCCGCGAGAAACGGCCATACCTGCGCGATCGACTGCTGATTGGCGCAGAGCATCCGGTGCGTGTTGGGCACGCCCTTGGGGGGGCCCGTCGAGCCCGACGTGAAGAGGATCTTCGCGACGTCCCCCGGCTGCGGCGACGGCGCGGCCGGCGCGGGGCGCTCCGCGATCAGCGAGCGGAGCGGGACGCCGCTGGAGCCGTCCGCGTCGGCTCCGCCCACGAGGAGCGCGCCGCGGAAGCCGACCGCTTCGAGGGCGGGTCGGAACGGGTCGGCCGGCTCGACGTAGGCGACCGCCGGGCGGAGCAGGTCGTGGATGGCGCGCAGCTTGGCGTAGTCCCGGCTCCTGAGGCTGTAGGCCGCGGACACCGGCGCGACGGGGACGCCGGCCAGGTAGGCGCCGAGCATGAGGAGCGCGTGGTCGACCGAGTTCTCCGCCAGGACGAGGATCGCCCGGTCGGTCCAGCCGCGGCGGCGCAGCCCCGCCGCGATGCCCTCCGCCGAGCGGAGCGCCTCCCCGTAGGTGACCTCCCGCCCGGCGCCATCGAGGAGGAACGCGCGCTCCGGTACGGTCTCGGCCGCCCGGCGCAGCAGGTCCCCCAGGGTGCGGGGGGGCTCCCGGAGGGGCTCGTCGGCGCTGAGGTAGAGGGCCTCGCCGCGGCGCTCGGGTCGGACGCGGGGCGCTGCCAGCTCGATCGTGCTCATCGTCCGTCTCCCTCCCTCTCTCGCCCGCGCCAGGCGGCCGTCGCGGCCTCGCGCACCCCTTGAAGCGGGCCTCGCGAACTTGCTACGGTGCCCGAACCTCCGGTGCAACGGCCTCGGGCCGGCGCCGCGTCGAGCATGAAAAGCAGGAGGCACGGTGAGCAAGCTGTCGTACGTGCACGGAACGGGTACCACTCCGCTGCTCGGACAGACGATCGGCGAGAACCTTCGGGGTACCGTCGGGCGATTCCCTGACCGGGAAGCCCTCGTCGTACGTCACCAGCGCTACCGCGCCACCTACCGTCAGCTCTGGGAAGAGTCCACCGTCCTCGCCAAAGCGCTCATGGCGCGAGGCCTGAAGAAGGGCGAGCGGATCGGGATGTGGTCGCCCAACCGCTTCGAGTGGGTGATTACCCAGTACGCGACGGCGCGCATCGGGGCGATCCTCGTGAATGTGAACCCGGCCTACAAGGCTCGAGAGCTCGAGTACGCACTCAAGCAGTCGGGCCAGCGCTTTCTCCTGATGAGCCGCGGTTTCCGGGCCACGGATTACCGTGAGATCCTGGAGCGCGTGCGGGGCAACGTGCCCGGGCTGGAGCACGTGTTCGTCGTCGACGACCAGTGGGACGATCTCAGGTCGACAGCGGACCAGACCAGCGACGACGCGCTCGCGGACCGCGAGGCCTCGCTCGCCTTCGACGAGCCGATCAACATTCAGTACACGAGCGGGACCACCGGCAGCCCCAAAGGCGCGACGCTCTCCCACCACAACATCCTGAACAACGCGTACATGCTGGCTCAGATCATGGGCTACACCCAGGAAGATCGCGTGTGTATTCCGGTTCCATTCTACCACTGCTTCGGCATGGTGATGGGGAACCTGGCGAGCACGAGCACGGGCGCGACCATGGTGGTGCCGTCGGAGACCTTCGACCCGGCGGAGACGCTGAAGTGCGTCACCGAAGAGCGGTGCACCTCACTCTACGGCGTGCCGACGATGTTCATCGCTCAGCTCAACCATCCCGACTTCGACAAGGCGGACTTCTCGAGCCTGAGGACCGGGTGCATGGCGGGCTCTCCGTGCCCGGTCGAGGTGATGCGCCAGGTCGTCGACAAGATGAACATGAAGCAGGTGACCATCGCCTATGGCATGACGGAAACCTCGCCCGTCTCCACGCAGACACGCACGGACGATCCGGTGGCGAAGCGGGTGGGGACCGTCGGCCGGGTGCACCCCTTCGTGGAGGTCAAGGTCATCGATCCCGAGACGGGTCTCACCGTCCCCCGGGGCGTCCAGGGGGAGCTCTGTACGCGGGGGTACAGCGTCATGCTGGGCTACTGGGACAACCCGGAAGCGACGGAGGCGGCGATGGACTCCGCCCGCTGGATGCATACGGGCGACCTCGCCACGATGGACGACGAGGGCTACCTCAAGATCGTGGGCCGGATCAAAGACATGATCATCCGCGGCGGCGAGAACATCTACCCGCGCGAGATCGAGGAGTTCCTGTACACCCACCCCGACGTCGAGGACGCGCAGGTCATCGGCGTCCCATCGGCGAAGTACGGTGAGGAGGTGATGGCGTGGGTCAAGCCGAAGGCGGGAGCGTCCCTCGAGGAAGGTGAGCTCACCGCCTTCTGCAAGGGAAACATCGCCACCTTCAAGATCCCCAAGTACTGGAAGATCGTCGAGGAGTACCCGATGACGGTCACCGGAAAGATCCAGAAGTTCCGGATGCGTGAGCAGTCGGTCCTCGAGCTGGGTCTGGAGCGGGAGGCAGCGACCGAGACCGCCTGAGCCGCGCGTGCCCCGGGGGAGGAGGCACGCGCGGTCGGGACGTTCACCGTACCGGCGCCTTCCGACACCCAATGCACAGGTTTCAGGACAAGGTCTGTCTGATCACCGGCGCCGCGCGGGGCCAGGGCCGCGCCCACGCGTTGGCCTTCGCGGCCCAGGGTGCGGACGTGGGATTGCTCGATATCTGCCGCGACCTCGAGTACCCCCGCTACGGCCTGGGGACGGAGGCCGACCTCGACGAGACCGCGCGGCAGGTCGAGGCGTGCGGGCGGCGCGCGCTCCCGCTCGTCGCGGACGTCCGGAGCGCGGCGCAGATGGAGGCTGCCGTCCACGAGGTGCTCTCGGCGCTCGGCCGCATCGACGTCCTCGTGTGCAACGCCGGGATCACCGACATGGCGCTGAGCTGGGACCTGCCCGAGTCCTGGTGGGACGTCACGGTCGACGTCAACCTGAAGGGCTGCTGGCTCGCCGTGAAGTTCGTCGTGCCCTCGATGCTCGAGCGGGGGGAGGGCGGGCGCATCGTGATGACGTCGTCGGTCGCCGGCCTCCGCGGCATGGCGGGCCTGTCCCACTACGCGGCCGCCAAGCACGGGGTCGTGGGCCTCGCCCGGTCCCTCGCCCTCGAGCTCGCGCCCCACCGCATCACCGTCAACACGGTGCACCCGACGAACGTCGATACGCCGCTGCTCGACGGGATGGCGGACGCGGCGGGCCTCGAGCGCGATGCGTTCAAGGCCGAGATCGGCCGCGCCAACGTCCTCCCGGTGGGCCGGGTGGACCCCGACGACGTCGCCCAGGCCGTGCTCTGGCTCGCCAGCGACGAGGCCCGCTACGTGACCGGTCAGGCCCTCGCCGTCGATGCGGGGCGCCTGCTCCGCTAGGCAACGATCGAAGGAGACAGGATGGCAGCGCACGAGGAACACACGATCCACCCCGAGGAGCAGCCGGAGGCCGAGGAGAGGCCGACGGAAGGCGACGACAGCCCCCCGGAGCTCCTCGACGAGGTGTTGATCGAGGTGGTCGGCTTCGACGGGATGTGCGGCGTTTACTGATGGAGCTCGACCGACGCTACGCCCTGTCCGAGCAGGCGGTGCTCCGGCACGAGGGCATCGGAGGCCTCGCCTACCGCTACGACAACCGGCGCCTCTACTTCCACCACTCGAAGCCCCTCGTCGATTTCCTCCTCACGCTGGATGGGGCGTCGCCCCTCGGGCCCGCCCTCGGCGCGTTCCTCGCCGAGCGGGGCTTGCCGGAGGCCAGCCGCGGCACCTTCACGCGCAGCCTCGAGCGCCTCGAAGCCCTGGAGGTGGTCCGTGAGCTATGAGGTGTTCCGGCAGGGC
>JBHJHB010000176.1:0-14748 GCA_050331215.1 Sandaracinaceae bacterium
CGGGTCTCGAGCCGCGGGCGAGCCGGCGGCCGCGCTCCGGTCTCGAGCCGCGGGCGAGTCGGAGGCCACCGGGAGGCCGGAGGAGGCCGGGCCAGAGCGCGGAGCCGCGGGCGAGCCGGCGGCCGCGCTCGGGTCTCGGGCCGCGGGCGAGTCGGAGGCCACCGGGAGGCCGGAGCGGGTCGGGCCGGAGCGCGGAGCCGCGGGCGAGGCGGAGCTCGGGGTGGGGTCCGCGAGCGGAGCCGGGGCCGGGGTGCCGGCGGCGACGGTGTCGGCCTCCCCCGAGGAGCCCGCCGCACCGGCGACCGCGCCCGTTCGCAGCGGGCGGCTGCCCGCATGGCTGCTCGACGGACCGCCGCGGCGCTCGGACGTCGCGCCCGCCGGCGCGGGGGGTGCCACCGCGCCCGCGCGGGCCCCGGTGCCGGGCCCGGCGCCGCGTACGGCCCACGAGCCGCTCGCTGACCCGGCTCCCCCGCCGACGGCCGCCGCCGAGGACCCGCCGGAGGAGAGCCCCGTTCACCGCGAGGCGGAGCGGCGCGCCGCCGGAGCGGCCGTGGACGAGCGCTGGGCGGCGATCGTCGCCGCGGTCCACGAGGAGCGCGCCGCGCTGGCCGCCGTGCTCGAGCACGCGGCCCCCCTCGAGGTGGGACCCGCGCGGATCACGCTGGCCTTCCCGCTCGACTCCTTCCACGGGCGCCAGGCCGCGTCGCCCGAAGCCCGCCAGGCGCTGGCCCGGCTCGCGGGCCCGCTCCTCGGGGAGGTGCCGGACGTGAAGGTCGTCGTGGCCCGCGAGGACCACGGGGCGCCGGCCAGCCTCGCCGACCAGGCCAGGGCGCGGCACGCCGAGCGCAAGGAGGCGGCGCGCGCCGAAGCCCTGGCCCATCCCCTGGTCAAGCAGGCCACGGCCCTCTTCGGAGTACGGCCCGAGTCGCTCGAGGTTCGCGTGGACGGGGAGTAGCGGGCTCGATCGGGTCCAGGGGCACCCCGTGCTGGCCCGCGCGCTCGAGCGACTGACCCGTCGACGGCACCCGACGGGCGAGCGCCCCGGTCCCCGTCCTCGACAGCCCTCGCCCGTCGTGCCAAGCACCCGGGTCGACGGAGCGCGCGATGGCGAAGAAGCGAGGTGGGATGCAGTTCCGCGGCGGCATGAGCGAGCTCATGCGCCAGGCGAGCCGGCTCCAGCGCAAGATCGAGCAGCGCAAGGAGGAGCTGAAGGACGAGGAGGTCGAGGCCAGCGCCGGCAACGACCAGGTCACCGCCGTCGCGAACGGCGCCGGCGAGCTCGTCCGCGTGACCATCCAGCCCGAGCTCCTGACGGGCGAGGACCTCGAGATGGTCCAGGACCTGGTCGTCGCCGCCGCCAACGCCGCCCTGAAGAAGTCGGCGGACATGGTCGAGGAGGAGGTCGACAAGGTGACGGGAGGCGTGAAGGTCCCCGGCGTCACGTGAGCACCGAGGACCCGATCGGGGACCTCGTCCGGCTGCTGGCGCGCCTCCCCGGGATCGGCGAGCGCACCGCGGCTCGCCTGGCCTACCACCTGCTCGCGACCGACCCGGAGTACGCCGCGGACCTCGGCGACGCCGTCGGCACGATCCACCAGCGCGTTCGGCGCTGCGAGCGCTGCGGCAACTTCACGGCGGGCGCTCGCTGCGGGATCTGCCTCGACCCCCGGCGCGACGGGCGGCTCCTCTGCGTCGTGGCCCGGGTGCCGGACCTGACCGCGATCGAGCGCAGCGGCAGCTTCCGCGGCCGCTACCACGTCCTGCACGGCCTGCTCGCGCCGCTCGAGGGCGTCGGTCCCGACGACCTGCCGATGGACGACCTGCTGCGGCGGGTGCGCGAGGACGGGGTGGAGGAGGTGGTCGCCGCCACCCCGCTCAGCGTGGAGGGCGAGGCGACGGCCCTCTACCTGCACCGGGTGCTCGAGCCCCTCGGGGTGCGGATCAGCCGCATCGCGAGCGGCCTACCCCACGGGGGCGAGATCGAGTTCGCCGACCAGGTGACGGTCGGGCGGGCCTTCGAGGGACGGCGCAGGATGGGGAGCGGCTGACCCCGACCGAGGACCTCGGCGCGCCGGCGGATGCGTGCGATCGTCCCCGGGTCTGATGCGCCCGCGCGTCTCCGCCGAGATCCTGCTCGCCAGCGCCGTCGTCCTCGTCGTCGCGCTGATGGTGGTGCCGCTGCCCACCGTGCTGCTCGACCTCCTCCTCGCGACCAACCTGTCGGTCGCCGTCCTCCTCCTGGTGGTCGCGTTCTTCGTGCGGGACCCGGTGTCCTTCGGCGCGTTTCCCACCGTCCTGCTCCTCACCACGCTGTTTCGGCTCGCGCTCAACGTCTCGTCGACGCGGCTGATCCTGCTCCAGGCCGACGCGGGCCAGGTGATCGAGGCCTTCGGCCGCTTCGTCGTGCAGGGCAGCCTGATCGTCGGCGCGGTCGTCTTCGCGATCCTCACGCTGGTGCAGTTCGTCGTGATCGCGCGCGGCGCGGAGCGGGTCGCGGAGGTGGGGGCGCGGTTCACGCTGGACGCGATGCCGGGAAAGCAGCTCGCGATCGACGCCGATCTGCGGTCCGGGCTCCTCGACGCGCGGGCGGCGGGCGAACGCCGGCAGGAGCTCGAGCGGGAGGGCCAGCTCTACGGCGCGATGGACGGGGCGATGAAGTTCGTGCGCGGCGACGCCATCGCGGGGCTCGCGATCACCGCGATCAACCTCGTCGGCGGCGTGACGATCGGCGTCGCCGTGCACGGCATCGACCTCACCGGGAGCCTCCAGCGCTACGGCCTGTTGACGATCGGCGACGGCCTGGTGACCCAGCTCCCCGCCCTCCTGATCAGCACGGCGGCGGGGCTGGTCGTCACCCGCGTCGCGTCGGCGGAGGCCGACGGGAGCCTCGGGCACGACCTCGCGCGGGAGCTCCTCGGGGATCCGCGCCCCCTCGCCGTCGCGGCCGGGTTCGCGGCGCTCCTCGCCGCCGTACCGGGGCTCCCGATGGCGCCCTTCGCCTCGCTGGCCGTCGCGCGCGCGGCCGGCGCCGTGGTCCAGGCCCGCCGAGCGCCGGTGGCCGAGCCCGTCGACCCGCCCCGCGCCACCCCCGTCGAGGTCCGGGTGGGGCCGGCGCTCGGCCGCCGGCTCGCGCGGAGCGGGCGCCGAACCGGCCCGCCGTGGCTCGGCCTCGGATCGGCGCCGCGGCCCGATCACGCGCTGTCGGAGGCCCTCGTCGAGGTTCGACGGCGGCTGCATCGCGACCTCGGCCTGCCGGTGCCGGTTCTGTCGCCGATCGTCGACCCCGAGCTGGCGAGCGAGGGCTATCGGATCACGGTCCGGGGCGCACGCGCGCAAGAGGGCGTCGGCTCTCCCGGCGCGGAGCCCGCGCGGGACCTCGCCGCCCGCGTCGAGGCGGTGCTGCGGGACCGCCCGGAGGACGCCGTCGGGCTGCAGGAGGTCCGAGCGCTGCTGGACCGGCTCGCGGCCGACGCGCCGGCCCTCGTCCGCGGCATCGTGCCGGGCCGCATCGACGAGGCCGCCCTGGCGCGGCTCCTGCGCGCGCTCCTCGCGGAGGGCGTGAGCATCGCCCCGCTCCGGGAGGTGCTCGAGGCCGTCGCCGAAGGTCCCCCGGAGGAGGGGCACGCCGCCCGCCTCGGTCGCGTCCGGCGGGCCCTCGGCGCGGTGCTTCTCGAGGACCTGTCCCCGGGCGGCGAGCTCACCCTCCACCCCCTCGACCCGCTCCTCGAGGAGACCCTGCGCGACCATCGAGACGCGAGCGGCGACCTCGCGGCACCGCCGAGCCTCCTCGAGGACGTCGTCGAGGCGATCGGACGGGCGGTCGGCCAGGCGGCTCGCCCGGTCCTCGTGACGCGCCGGGATCTCCGGGCCGCCCTGGCTTCGCTCCTACGGCCGCGGATGCCCGACGTCGTGGTCCTCGCCTACGACGAGCTGCCGCCGCACGCGCAGGTCAAGCTGGGCCGCACGGTCGAACCGTGAACGCCCCGTCGATCCGCGACGGCGGCGAGTGTGAACGCCAGGTCACGCCCCGCGCCCGCTGCGCCGGCCGCGCCCCCCCGAGCCCGAGGTTCATGAATGATCTCGGGGATCCGTTCCGACCCCTGAGTGGCCGTCGCGCTGGCACCCAGGTTGCACGAGATGGCGTCGGAATCGAGGTACGACGACGATGATCCGCCCCCTCACCACCTTCCTCAGCCTCCTGGCCGCCGCCGGGGTGACGCTGCTTGCCGCCGGCGCGTCCGCCCAGACCGACTGCCAGCCGGACGACATCTTCTGCGCCGAGGTCCGCATCGGGCCGGGGAGCGGGAGCGTCCGGGTCGGCCCGGCCGACCCGGGGACGCCACCGGTGCCGCCGCCGCCGCCGCCGCCGGCCCAGCCGCCGACGGTGATCGTCGAGACGCCGCCTCCTCCCCCGCCGCAGCCTCCCCCCCAGCCGCCGACGGTGAGCGTCCAGCCGGCGCCGCCTCCGCCCCCTGCCCCGGTCGTCGTCCAGCCGATGCCGGTGCCGCGCGCCGTCCGGCCCCCGATCACGCCCGAGCGCTCGACCGGCCTGCACCTCCAGCTCGGCGGCGTCTGGGGCGACGGGATCCACCTCGGGGGCATCGGCGGCGCCTTCCGCATCCGGCCGGTGCGCCACTTCGCGATCGACATCGGGTCGGGCGTGTACGGAGGCACGGACTGGAACGGCTTCGACCGGATCGAGGTCCCGGTCACCGTCGACGGCCTCTTCTTCTTCAACCCCCAGCATCGCTGGCAGTTCTACGGCGTGCTGAGCGTCGGCGGCTCCTGGGCCCACGTCGGCGGGGACTACTTCAGCACCCTCAACCGCACCTACGGCTACCTGGGCGGGGCCGGCGGCCTCGGTGTGGAGTGGC
Source organism: Sandaracinaceae bacterium (assembly GCA_050331215.1). Taxonomy (GTDB): domain Bacteria; phylum Myxococcota_A; class Polyangia; order Polyangiales; family Sandaracinaceae; genus JBHJHB01. The sequence goes on from JBHJHB010000176.1 coordinate 4,875, forward strand.
GCATCAGCCGCTACTTCGCCCTGAACCTCGACGTCCGCGGGTTCATCCGGACGCGGGTGGACAACACGCCGGGGCCCGAGTTCGTCGACGCCTCCGGGCGGACGAGCAACACGTCGGGTGGCGGCGTCACGCAGTTCGGGATGACCTTTTACTTCCCGAGCGGCTCGGGGCGCTGACGAGGGCCCCGCGGGGGGTCCCCCGCCGGGCCCAAAGGTTCTCCGCCGTGCCAACGTTTTACGCGGATGTATGATGCCGCTGATGACGTATCCCTCGGCGGAGCGCCTGGCCGCGGTCGATCGCGACCTGGACGCGTTCGGCCGCTCGCCGGGGGAGCTGCGCCGGGCCGTGGCCCGCGCCCGGGCGATCGCCCGCGGCATCGGCGACGTGATGGGGGAGCTCGAGCGCCTGGCGGGCCGCGAGCGGAGGCGGCGCCGAGCGCACGCGGTGACCGAACGGCAGCTCCCGGCGATCGCGGAGATGACGAGCGCGCCTTCCCCCCACCCCGTCGCGTCGTCGACGGCCCCGACGGAGGCCCCGCCGCCGCTCGACCCGGAGGACCTCCCGACGAACAAGCGCACCGTCCCCGACCTGCCCGCCCAGATCGGTGAGCGGCCGATCCCGCCGGAGGGAGAGCGCGGGCCGACGGCGCCACCGAGCGGCCCGCATCCCACCCCCTCCGAGGTGGAGCGAGCGGCGCCGCACGACGTCCAGGTGGAGCGAGCGGCGCCGCACGACGTCCAGGTGGAGCGAGCGGCGCCGCACGACGTCCAGGTGGAGCGAGCGGCACCGCACGACGTCCAGGTGGAGCGAGCGGCGCCGCACGACCTCCCGGAGGCCGTCGAGACGCCCGCCGCGTCACGGTCGGGACCCGACGGCGAGCCGGAGGAGGCGATCGAGGTCCGGATCTCCGATCTGGAGGAGCTCGGCGGCGAGGCCGCGTCGGCCCCCGCCTCGGCAACGGGCGCGGTCCGGACGCCCGTTCCGAAGCGGCCACCGCGAGATGACGAGCCCACCGACGTCTACGCCACGCGCCGGAGCCGGGACGAGCGACGCTCGGACCTCGGCCTGAGCCTCGACGAGCTGTTCGGCGACGACAGCGGCGGGGCCAGCCGCGGCGACGTGCACGACCTCTTCGAGGACGAGCCGCTGAGGCTGAGCGAGCACCCGGCGGGCGACCCCGAGGCGCCGGAGCCGGAGCCGGCGCCGGCCCGCGGCCGGCCCATCTCTGCCCCTGGCCGGCCCATCTCCGCCCCTGCCCCCGGCGAGGCCGGCGAGGACGACGACATCCTGATCTTCGACGACGCGGACGGGCCGGCGGAGGACCCGGAGCCCGCGGCGGCGAAGGACGAGGCGGCGGCGAAGGACGGCGACCCGCAGGGCGAGCGCCGACCCGGGCTCTTCCGCCGCCTGCTCGGGCGCTGACGGGCGAGGTCCCGCCCGGCCGCCGCGCCAGGGTACGACTCAGGGCAGGAGGGTCTTCACGGCGTCCGCGAGCCTGGTCGGGTCCTGACCTCCGGCCTGCGCGAAGTCCGGTCGGCCTCCACCGCCGCCGCCGACCACCTCTGCCGCGGCCTTGACGATCTTGCCCGCGTGGTAGCGGCCGACCAGGTCCTTGCTGACCGAGCACGCCAGGATCGCCTTGCCCTGGGTCGTCGCGGCTCCGAGCAGCACGACCGCCGGGTCCAGCTGATCCCGGAGCCGGTCGGCGAGCTCCCGGAGCGCCTTCGGGTCGCCAAGGTCCACGACCGTGCCGAGGAGCCGCGCGCCGTCCACCTCGACCGCCTCGGCGGTGAGGTCCCGGGTGCTGCCGCTCATGAGCTTCTTGCGGAGGTCCTCGACCTCCCGCTGCAGCTCCCTCTGCTGGGCGAGGAGACGCTCGACCCGGTCCACCGCCTGCTGGGGACCGACCTTCAGCAGCGCACCGGCCCGGCCGAGCTCGTCGGCCACCGACCGGACGTGGGCGATCGCGCCTTGCCCGGTCTGGGCCTCGATCCGCCGCACGCCGGCCGCGACTCCACTCTCGCTGACGATGGTGAACAGGCCGATGTCGCCGGTCCGGGCGGCGTGCGTGCCTCCGCAGAGCTCGATCGAGTCGTCGGTCATGCGCAGCATCCGCACCACGTCGCCGTACTTCTCCTCGAAGATGCCGATCGCGCCCCGGGCCTTGGCCTCGTCGATCGGCAGGACCTCGGTCTCGACCGGGGCGTTGAGGAGGACCTTCCCGTTCACCAGGTCCTCGACGCGGCGGATCTCGTCGAGGGTCATCGGCCGCGAGCCCGCGTAGTCGAAGCGAAGCCGGTCCGGCGCGACCAGGGAGCCCTGCTGCATCGCCTGGGGGCCGAGCACGGTGCGAAGCGCCCAGTGCAGGAGGTGGGTGGCGCTGTGGTTGCGACGGGTGCGGGTGCGCAGGTCGTGGTCGACCTCGGCCTCCACCTCGTCCCCGACCGCCAGTGGCCCGCCCTCCAGTCGACCGCGGTGCACCCAGAGGCCGTCCACCGGCTTCTGCGTGTCCTCCACGTGGAAGCGCGCCTCGCCGCGGCGAAGCTCACCCCGATCGCCGACCTGGCCACCGCTCTCCGCGTACAGCGGGGTGCGGTCGAGCACGACCTCCCCCGCCTGCCCGGGCGCGAGGGTCTCCACCGACGCGCCGTCCGCGATCAACGCGACCACCGTGCCGCGCCCGCGCTCCTCGTCGTGCCCGACGAAGTCCGTCGGGGGCAGGTCCTGCGCGGTGGCCTTGTAGAGGTCGTCGACCGCCTGGTCGCCGGGGCCGTCGTCGCCCGCGCTCAGCGACCGCTCGTGGGCCATCGCGGCCTCGTAGCCCTCGAGGTCGACGCGGAAGCCCTGCTCCTGGCCGATCACCTCCTGCAGGTCGACCGGGAAGCCGTAGGTCGTCCACAGCCGGGCGGCGACCCGACCGGGCAGGACCCTGCTGGCGCCCTCCCCCTCGTCCCAGTCGTCGTTCTCCTCGAGGCGGGCGAGGCCTTCGCTCAGCGTGCGGCGGAAGCGGGCCTCCTCCTGCTGCGTCACGTCCTCGATCAGGGCGCGCCGCTCCGCTAGCTGCGGGTAGACGGCCTCGAGCAGCGCCACCGCCTCGAGCGTCGCGCGGTGGAAGAAGAGGTCGTGGATGCCGAGCCGGTGGCCGTGTCGGATCGCCCGGCGCATCACGCGGCGCAGCACGTAGCGGCGCTTCTCGTTCCCGGGGAGGATGCCCTCGGAGATCATGAACGCCGCGCTCCGCGCGTGGTCGGCGATCACCCGCATCGAGACGTCGTCGGGGGTGAGGGTGCCACCGTACGCCTTGCCGCTGATCTGCGCGGCGAGGTCGACGATGGGACGCAGGAGGTCCGTGTCGTAGTTGCTGGTGACGCCCTGCTGGACCGCGGCGATCCGCTCGAGGCCGGCGCCGGTGTCGATCGACGGCGCGGGCAGGTCGTCGAGGGCGCCGTCGGCCTGACGCTCGTACTGCATGAACACCAGGTTCCACAGCTCCAGCCAGCCCTCCCCCGCCGGCGTCGGCTCCTCGCCGAAGCGCCGCAGGTCCGGCGTGCCGTCGCCCACGAAGTAGTGGATCTCGGAGCACGGTCCGCAGGGGCCCGTGTCGCCCATCGACCAGAAGTTGTCCTTGGCGCCGCAGCGGAGGATCCGCTCCTGGGGCAGGTCGGCGATCCGATGCCACAGGTCCGCCGCCTCGTCGTCGGCGGGCAGGCTCCCCTCGCCCCCGAATACGCTGACGACCAGGCGGTCCTTGGGCAGCTCGAGGACCTCGGTCATGAACGCCCACGCGAACTCGATCGCCTCGGCCTTGAAGTAGTCGCCGAAGGAGAAGTTCCCGAGCATCTCGAAGAACGTGTGGTGGCGGGCCGTGAAGCCGACGTTCTCGAGGTCGTTGTGCTTGCCGCTGATCCGGATGCACTTCTGGCTCGTGGTGGCCCGCTTGACGTCCCTGGTCTCCTTGCCGGTGAAGACGTCCTTGAACTGCACCATGCCCGCGTTGGCGAACATCAGGCTCGGGTCGTTCGGGGGCACGAGGGGGCCCGACGGGAGCCGCGCGTGCGCCCGCTCCTCGAAGAAGGCGAGGAAGGCTTCGCGGATCGCGCTCGACGACATCATGGTCCCCGGAGTCCTACCGCCCGACCCCGGGACCGGCAACGGGCGCAGGACCCCGGACGCCGCGAGGCCACCCCGCTCGATCGACCCGATCCAGCCACCGAGCGGCCACCTGGCCGGTGCTAGGCTCGGGGGGTGCGACGACGACGACGACGGCGACTCGTGGGGGCGCTCGCGGTCCTCGCCGGCTGCGCGGGCCTGGCCGCGGTCACGGCGGCCCAGCCCGCGCCGTGCGAGGACGCGGGGCTCCGGATGCAGCTCCTCACCCCGTCCGCTGGCCGCGTCCCGCGCGGGGGCGGCCTGGTCCTCGGGCTCGAGCCCGGCGGACCGCCTGGCGCAGCGCCCACCGTGGAGAGCCTCACCCTCAAGCGTGGGCGGCGCCGAGGCAACGCGCTCCGGGCGGAGCCCCTCGCTCCCGGCCTGTACCGGCTCACCCCGGAGGGCCGGGTGTACGGCGGCCGCTACCAGGTCGATGGGCTCGAGGCGGCGGGGGACGTGATCTTCGACCGGTCCCGCATGCCGCCGCCGCCGCCGGCGCCGCGCCTCGAGGAGGTCCACCGGTACCTGCGGACCAGCCTCGTCGACACCCGCCTCGAGGTGCGGGGGAGCTTCGCGTTCCCGATCCCCGAGCGGGTGGTGGCGATCGTCTCCTACTGGGGCGAGGACGACGAGGCCGACGGGTTCGTCCGGGCGGTGCCCACCGCGAGGGACGCCCTGATCTTCACGTCGCGCGTCGGCTGCGGTTCGAGCCTCGCCGGGGCCACCGCGCCCCCGGAGGAGGGGCAGGCGAGGGTCGCCTTCGTCGACGCCTTCGGCCAGGTGAGCCCCCCGTCGGAGCCGCGGCCGATCGACTGAGCCGGTCCTCGCCGGAGGGCCGAGCCGCCATGCGACAGGCGCGTGACCTCCGCGCGCCGACGTGCTTCTATCCCCCCGTGCGAAGCTTAACGACTCCCTTGGGCTGGGCCCTCGCCCTCCTCCTGGTGGCCTGTGGCGGCACCGGCACGATGGACGCGGGGCCCGACGACGACGGCGGCGGCGACCCTCCCGACCTCGGGCCGGTCGACCTCGGCGGCAACGACGACATGGGCATGGAGGGCCGCTCCTGCCTGCGTCCCGCCAACGCGAACCCCGCCGGGACCGACGTCTTCTCCGACGACGGGGACGAAGCGACGGTCGTGATCGACGGTCGCTCCACCTGCGCGCGCACCTACACGCTGGAGACGACGGCCAGCCTCCGCGACAACCAGCCGGAGAACCCGCGCACGATCGTCGAGGGCGAGGCCGACCCGCTGCTCCGGAGCGGCCACGACATCCTCGATGCGCTGTATGCCCTCGCGCTGCTCGAGGCGCGGCAGAACGAGGCGACCGAGGTCACGTCCCCCGACTTCAACGAGGGCGAGCCCGTCACGTGCACCGGGGGATGCTATTCGATCAGCCGGATCGACACCTTCGTCCGGACCCGGGAGGCGGGCTGGGCGCTCTGGCTCGGCCTGGCGCCCCTCGACCCCGTTCGAGCCCGCAACACGCTGGAGTTCCAGCTCTCGGAGCGCCGGGACGGCGGCGACCTCCAGATCGTCCCGGACCCGGGCCCCGGCGGAAGCTACGCCTACAACGTCGACCGGGTCGTGTGGGCGCTCGCCGCGTGGGAGGTGCTCAACCACCTGCCCGATGCGGACCGGGCGGACTTCCAGACCCGCGCGTTCCAGGCCGTCGCCGGCACCCTCGACCGGGACCGGGAGGTCGCCTTCGACCCTCAGCTCGGCCTCTACCGGGGCGCCGGGGCCTTCTTCGACGGCCTCGGCCAGGGCTACCGGGAGGCGTCGGTCGACAACCCGGCGGTCATCGCGCGGACCTGGGGGCTGAGCAGCAACGCCCTCTACGTGCGGGCGCTCGAGGTGGGCGCTCGCCTGGCGGAGGCCGAGGGCAACGCGAGCGCCCAGGCCCGCTTCGAGGGGTGGGCGGACGAGCTGCGTACGGCGATCCGTGACCAGCTCTACGACGGTGGGAGCGGCCTCTTCGTCTCCTTCCTGCCGGGGCCCCTCGACCAGGTCCAGCCCCAGCGGTACGACCTGCTCGGCTCGGCGATGGCCGTGATGTTCGGCGTCGGCAGCCAGGGCGAACGGGGCGAGGTGGTCGAGAGCTACCCGCACCTCGGGATCACCGCCCCCGTGTTCTTCCCCCAGCAGCAGTCGGCCCGGATCAACGCGAACCGTGGGTCCTGGCCGTTCGCCGACGCCACCTGGCTGCGCGCCTCGGCGGCGACGCGCAACGACGCGGCGGCCCAGCGCATGATCATGGGCCTGATCCGGGGCGCCGCGATCAACGTGTCGCACTTGCAGAGCTACGAGGTGATCAGCGGCGAGCCCTTCGTCTCGGACGGGGACCTCAGCGGCCCGCCCGTGAGCTCGACGCGCTACCTGCCGTCGATCGGTGGGTTCCTCTCGATGATCCACCACACGCTCTTCGGGATCCGCTCGTCCCCGGAGGGCCTCGAGGTCCGGCCCTTCCTCACCGTCCAGGCACGCAACGGGCTGTTCGGAGGCACCGACCAGCTGGTCCTCAACGACTACCCGTTCCGTGGGAATGCGGTCAGCGTGGTGCTCAACCTCCCCGAGACCGGGGGCACCGCCGGCGCCTACGCGGTCGGCGAGGTTCGCGTCGACGGCACCGTCGTCGACGGCGTGATCGACGCCGCGATGCTGAGTGACGGGGCCGTGATCGAGGTCGACCTCGACGCGCCGACGGGCGGACGGACGATCACGGTGGTCGACGCAGGCGACCCGAACAACTACTTCGCCCCGCGCACCCCGTCGCTGTCGGAGCTCGTGGAGAACAACAACCCCGTGGGCCTTCGCTTCAACATCGGGGTCCCCGTCGGCCAGCCCCGGCCGCAGGTCACCTTCAACATCTACCAGAACGGGACGCGGATCGCGTCCGACCTGCCGGGGAGCACCGAGAACTACGTCGCGGAGCTGACCACCCCGGAGTTCGGGGACGTGCTCTGCTTCGTCGCGGAGGCCTGCTTCACGTCGGGCACCAACTGCTCGCAGCGAAGCGCGCCCCTCTGCTGGTTCGGTCGCGTCTCGAACGAGTTCGAGACGATCATCCCCCTGGCGAACCTGGACGACGACACGGGCAGCTCCCTTCCGGACGAGCCCTTCGGCGAGCCCGGGGACGTGGCGGTGGGCACGTTCTTCGCGAACGGCGAGGGAACGCCGACGCGGGACTTCGCCTTCGAGGTCGTCTACCGCAACGGCAGGGGCGCGGTGAGCCGTTCGGCCACGGCGGCGATCCTGAACCTCACGGTCGAGGGCCCCGGCGCCACCAACCGCGGCGAGTACATCACGGCCCCGGTGCTGCGGAACGGGTCCGACGAGGCCACGTCCACGGCGGTCTTCAGCCCCATGACCGTCGGCTCCCTGTACACGGTGCGCCTCCGCGCCGTGGGCGAGGCCTACAACGCCTCCGACCTGAGCTACTACGAGGACTTCACCGGCCTCACGGAGGGCCCGATCAACCTGATCGACATCGTGGCCATCCAGGTCCGCGGGGTGCCGATCCCCTGATCCCGGGCGCCCTCGCCCCCGCGAGCTCCGGACCATGCTGACCCTGCTGCGCGTCCGTCAGCTGGCGATCATCGACCACCTCGAGGTGGAGCTCGGCCCCGGTCTGAACGTCATCACGGGCGAGACCGGGGCCGGCAAGTCGATCATCGTGGACGCGCTCCAGCTCGTGCTCGGCGCCCGGGGGCGGCCGGAGCTGGTTCGGACCGGCGCCAAGCAGGCCGAGGTGGAGGCGCTGTTCGACGTCTCCTTCGACCCCGACGCTCAGCGGGCGCTCGAGGAGGCCGGGCTCGAAGCCGGCTCCGAGCTGCTGGTCCGCCGCGTGGTGAGCCGCAGCGGGCGGAGCCGGGCCTACCTCAACGGGCGCCTGGCGACGGCGGGCCAGCTCGCGACGCTCTCCGGAGGGCTGGTCGACATCAGCTCCCAGCACGAGCACCACACGCTGGTCGATCCGAGCACCCACCTCGCCTACCTCGACGCGTTCGGGGAGCGCGGGGCGGCCCGCGCGCGGGCCCAGGAGACCTACCATGCGCTCCGCGCGGCGGACGAGGCGTTGCGCGAGGCGCGGGCGGCCGCGGAGGGGCGCGGAGAGCGGGAGGACTTCCTCCGCTTCCAGATCGCCGAGATCCAGGACCTCGACCCGCAGCCCGGGGAGGACGACGACCTCGAGGTCGAGCGGGACCGACTCCAGCACGCCGAGCGGCTCGCGGGCACCACCCGGGCCACGGAGGCGGAGCTCTACAGCCGGGACGGCGCCGTCTGCGAGCGGCTCGGCCGCCTGGCGGTCGAGCTCGGCGAGGTCGCGGAGGTCGACGCCCGGATCCGACCGTGGGCCAGCGCCGTCGAATCGGCCACCGCCCAGCTGGAGGAGGTCGCGCGGGAGCTCGGCGCCTACGCGCGGTCGGTCGAGGTGAGCCCGGAGCGGCTCGCGGAGGTCGACGAGCGGCTCCACCAGCTCAAGCGGCTGCGACGCAAGCACGGGGGCACGGTGGAGGCCCTCCTCGAGCACCTCGGGGCGATGGAGGCGGAGCTCGAGGCCCTCGGCGAGGGCGAGGAGCGCCTGGACGCGCTCGCGGCGACGCGGGCCGCGGCCCTCGACCGCGCGGCCGACGCGGCGCGCGCGCTCAGCGCGGCGCGGCACGCCGCTGCGGGGCGCCTCGGCGCCGAGATCGGTCGGGAGCTCACGAGCCTCGGGATGGGCGGAGCCCGGGTCGAGGTCCAGGTCGAGGCCCTCCCCGAGCGCGGGGACGCCCTCGCCGTCGCCGGCGCCCGCCTGACCGCCACCGGCATGGCCCGGGCGGCGCTCCTGATCGCGCCGAACCGCGGCGAGGAGCCACGGCCGCTCCGCAAGGCGGCGAGCGGAGGGGAGCTGTCCCGGGCGATGCTCGCGATCAAGAGGGTCCTCGCGGGGATCGGACGCGCGAGCCTCTACGTGTTCGACGAGGTGGACAGCGGGGTCGGGGGCGCGGTGGCCGAGGTGATCGGCCGCAAGCTGGCCGACGTCGCCGCCCACCACCAGGTGGTCTGCATCACCCACCTCGCGCAGATCGCCGTGTACGGAGATCGCCACTTCCGGGTGCGCAAGGAGGTCGTGGACGAACGAACCCGAAGCGAGATCGTCCCGCTCGACGAGGCGGAGCGGCTCGAGGAGATCGCCCGCATGGTCGGCGGGCTCCGGATCACCGAGCACACCCGGCGCGCGGCCCAGGACCTCCTCACCGAGGCTCGCCGGAGCTGAGGGACGGGCCATCGGAGCCCTTTACATCCCGAGCAGGAGCGAGTAACCAGCGCGTCGACGTCGTCCGGGCCCCCTGGCCCGGGCCCCCGGTCGACCCTACGAGGCGCGCGATGAGTGAGGCTGAAGAATCCGGTCAGGGGACGCTCGCTCCCGTCGACAAGACCTGGACGGGACCCCGGTTCCTGGTGCTCCTGGTGATCACCCTGATCGTCTCCGCCGCGATCCTGTTCCTGATCAGCGGCATCCGAAGCGGCGACTTCGAGTGGGACCTGCTGGCGCACGACGTCGTGCGCCACAGCCTCCCCTGAGGTCGGGCCGCGGGCGGGGCCGGGGCGGCCGGGCCGCGCTTGACCCTGGGCGGCCCTTCGCCTCGAGGTCTCGGCGGCGTCCGTGGGATCGGTCGCGGTGTCCGGGCGCTCTCCGGGCGGGCCGCCCGGCCGGCCCGGGCGGGCGGGGGCGCGGG
>JBHJHB010000177.1:0-7621 GCA_050331215.1 Sandaracinaceae bacterium
GGCTCCCGGGGCGTGTGCAGTTGGCGCCCCTGTTGGGCCTTGGGCGGCCCCCCCCCGGGGCGGTTCCCCCCCCCCCCCGGGGGGGGGCCGCGACCCTGTTCGCCGCCCTGCGGCGCACCCACCCCCACCTCGCCGACGCACCCGTCGACGCGGTCGCGCGCTTCGTCGCGGAGCCCCCCGTGCCGACGCTGGACCCCGAGGTCGCTCACCACCTCGCGCTCCTCGGCTTCCGCCTCGCCGACGCGCGGGTCGAGGGGCCGCTCGACGTCTCCCTCGCGCCTCGGCTGATGGGCCTGGCCTGTCTGTTCCGGCTCGGCGTCGAGGGCGCCTACCTGCGCGCGCTCTCGGGCGCGGTGGCGGGCGACGACGCGCCCTCCCCCATGGAGCTCGCCCTCGACCCGCTCGCCGACCTCGGCGCGCGGGCCCGCGAGGGCGCTCGGGAGCTCACGGAGGCGAGCCGGCGCGCGCTCGCCGCGCTCCGGCGCGTGGAGGGGGCGCTCGAGCGGGCGCAGGCGGGGGGCGAGCTCGGGGGCGAGGCCCGCCGCCGCGCCGCGTCCGAGCGTGCCCGTGCGATCGACGCGGCGACCGAAGCGGTCGGCGGCGCCCTGGACGACGCCACGGCGCGGAGCGCGCCGAACCGAGAGGTCGTGGATCTGCTGCGGCGCGGCCTCGAGGTGTGGCGGTGGGCGGAGCGCGACCCCCAGGTCGAGGTCTGGCTGGTCGAGACCGCGGTCCCGCTCGGCTGGGCCCGCTACAAGGCCCGCCGCTGGGAGGAGCTGGAGGCCCTGCTCGGGGTCCTGGTCGCGCCGGCCGAGCACCTCGCGCGCCGGATCGAGACCGACCCGGCCCTCCTCGCCTACGCGGGCCCCTGCGCCCAGCTCTACGTGTTCCGGGCGGAGGTCGCCCGGAGCGCCGATGAGCAGATGGCGCTCGCGGAGCGCGCGCTCGCGATCTGCCCGACGCATCGCAACGGGCGCGCCGTCCTCGCCGAGCACCTGGTCGCCCGGGCGAACGAAGCCCTCGACCGGGCGCCGTTCTGGCGCACGGGCGACGCGATGACCGCCGCGGCGCGGGACGTCCGGCGAGCCGAGCGGCTGTTTCCCTTGCTCCGGAGCCTCGAGCACGCGAAGGCTCGCCTCCGCTCGATGGGCAGGGACGTCGATGAGTGACCGCGCGGACGACGGCGCGGCCAACCCCTTCGAGCGCTTCGGCATCGATCCGACGGGGGGCCCCGACGAGATCACCGCCGTGCTCCGCGCCCGCATCGAGGCCGCGTCGAGCGAGGACGAGCGCCGGGCGCTCCGCCAGGCCTGGGAGGAGCTCACCTTCCATCCGCGCCGCCGCCTCGCCGCCGCGCTGCGCGCCCACCCGGACAGCGGCGAGGCCCCCCCGGCGGGCGCCCCGCCGGCCTCCCCCCCGCTCCCGGGCCCGTCGGCCCGGTCGCTCCGCCACCTCGTCCTCGCGCCGCGGGTCGTCGACGCCGTCGCGCCGGCGCGCACCCGCCGCCCGGTCCCCCCCGACGCGCCCGTCGAGGACGACCCCATCCTTCGCCCCCGAGCGCGCCGGACCGGCGGCGCGACCCTGTGATGTGATCGAGGCGGTCGGAGCGCATGTCCCCGCGCGCGAGGCGCGTGCGCGACGGCCTACCAGCCCGGAGGTATGACGTGTTCGTCGATCGCGCGGTCGGAATCGACCTCGGCACCACCAACTCGGAGGTCGCCCTCCTGGACCCGTCGGAGCGGGACCTGATCGTCTACGAGGATCGCTTCGGGCGGCGCACCGTACCGTCCGCGGTGGCCTGGGACCCGACGGAGGAGGCGCTCCTCGTCGGCCGCCCCGCGCGGCGCCGCCGCGGTCGGACGCCACCTCCGGTCGAGTCGATCAAGCGGAAGATGGGCCGCGACGTCGCGGTCGAGGTCGGGCCCCGGAGCATGAGCCCGGAGGAGGTGAGCGCCGCGATCCTCGGTGAGCTCCGCCGGGCGATGCGAGAGCATCTCGAGGCCCGCTCCGCCACCGAGGTGCGGGTGGATCGCGCCGTGATCACGGTCCCGGCCTACTTCGACGCGCCGCAGGTCGAGGCGACGCGACGGGCGGGCGAGCTCGCGGGCCTGGAGGTCCTCGGCATCCTCCAGGAGCCGACCGCGGCGGCGATCTACCACACCTGGAAGCGACAGCTCGGGGACGGCTGCTTCCTGATCTACGACCTCGGCGGCGGCACCTTCGACGTCTCGATCCTGCGCTGCCTCGCCGGCGAGTATCAGGTCCTCGCGATCGACGGCGACAACTTCCTCGGCGGCGACGACCTGGACCGCCGCTTCGCCGAGCACCTGCGCCAGGACCTGGTCGAGCGCGGCTACGCCCTCGACCTGCGGATCCAGGAGGACCCGGCGGACCTTTTGAGGTTCCTCCGCCTCGTGCACCTCGCCCAGGAGATCAAGGAGTCGCTATCGACCCGCGACGTGGTGCACGTCAGCCAGCAGGGCGTGCTCGAGGACCAGGCCGGCGAGCCGGTGGACGTCGACCGGGAGATCGGGCGTGGCGACTATGACGCGGTCGTTTCCGATCTCGTGGAGACCACCCTCGCGGCCTGCGAGCGTGCCCTCGCCCAGAGCCACGCCAAGGCCGGGGTCGGCATCGAGGACATCGACCACGTCGTGCTGGTCGGCGGCTCGCCCCGGGTGCCCCTGGTCGTCCGGCGCGTGACGGATGCGCTGTGCGCCCGCTCGAGGAGCGAGGCCCCGCTGCAGGACGAGGTCGACACCTGCGTGGCCCTCGGCGCGGCCGTGCACGCGGCCCAGCTCGGGGGCCTCCGGCTCGGCGACGACCGCTCCTTGGTCACGGTCACCACGCCGCTCGTCGGCCGTGGCGACACCCTCCGCCTCGGGCTGAGCGTGGAGGCGGCGCCCGAGGGCGCGGCCCATCTGCGCGTCGCCCGGGACGGGTCCACCCTCGCCTCCGCGCCCCTCGCGGCCGTCCCCGCCGAGGGGGTGAGGCTGGAGGTCCCCCTGGGCGACGGCCCGGAGACCTCGGTGGAGGTCGCCCTCGACGGGCCGCAAGGGCAGCTCGGCTCGCTCCCCCTGACGCTCTACCGGGGCGACGTCCGTCCCCGCGCGAGCGCGCTGAGCCAGCCGTCGGTGATCGCGAAGGACATCGCCCTCGAGGTGGTCCGCGGCGGTCGTCGCGAGCGCAAGGTGCTTCTCGAAGCCGGGACCGGGCTGCCCGCCGAGGCCCAGCACACCTTCTTCACGGGCGACCGGAGCGGCGCGGTCGTGCTTCGACTCCTCCAGAACCGCCTCCCGATCAAGACCTTGATGCTCGAAGTGGGCTCGGACCTCGAGGTCGGCACCCCGGTGGAGCTGACCCTGCGCTGCGACGAAGCGATGCGCCTCGAGGCGCGGGCGGAGGTGGCGGGCCATCAGCTCTGGGCGACCCTGTCGCCGGCGCAGCAGGAGACGCCCACCGCCGCCCAGGTCGAGGGGCTCCTGATCCGGGCCGAGCAGGCCGCCACGAGCCTGTGGGGCTACGACGCCCGCGAGTTCCGGCACCGCGTCGACCCGCTGGTCACGGGGATCCGCGAGGTGCTGGCTACCGATCCCGACAAGCTCGCCGCGCTCGCGGCCCGCCTCGAGCGGCTGCTCGAGGACTTCACGAGCGACGAGACCGCCGGCGCGCTGAGGCCGCCGCTCCACCGCTTCGAGGCGGTGCTCGACGCCCTGCGCCGCGAGGTCTACAGCCAGCCCGAGGGGACGCTCGGGATGGGCCTCGAGGCCTGGCAGGAGCGCATCGACGACCTCGACCGGCGGGGGGCGGAGGCCTGGGCCCAGGCCGACGGCGGCGCCTGGCGCCGCGTGTACAACGAGGCGCAGGCGCTGCTCGAGACCGCGGGCGAGGAGCGCTTTGCCCAGGTGCGGGTCGATGACCCGCTGGAGGTCCAGCGCCGGCTGCTCGGGACCACGGCGTGGGCGAAGCGGGTCGAGCACGCCCTGGTGGAGTTCGTCCCGAGCGCGGCGCCCGAGGTGCGAGGCCTCCAGGTCGCCGAGCGCGACCGCTTGCTCGAGCTCCTCCAGAAGCAGGTGCTCGGTCCGCTCGCCTCCCTGCCCGAGGTGACCGAGGGGGACGCCCGGGTCGCGCGGCGCAAGGTCGACGAGATCGGCGCGCACCTCGAGCGCATCGACGCGGGACGGGAGCGGCTCCCCTCCCTCGGGCTGGTCACCGAAGGCGGGGGCGGCTGACCGCTCGTGGACCTCCTCGCCCGCCTGGCCCTCGGCGGCGCCCCGCGGATCGAGGAGGCCCTCGGCCGCAGGGCAGCGCTGCGCGCGTTCCTCGCCCTCCTGGAGCGGGAGCCGGAGGGGGAGACGCGCCGCGGGCTGGTCGAGCGGGCGCTGCGCCTCGCCGTGGACCTCGACGAACGGGATGCGCTCGAGGCCCTGCTCGCGCGCTACCGGGCCGACCCGGACGCGGGCGAGCTCACCGTGGCCGTGCGGCTCTGCCGGGAGTGGCTCGCCGACGGCCGTGTCGCCCCGGCCGTTGCGCTCGCCGCGGCGGAGGCGACCCGCGCTACCGGCTCGAGGACGTCGGGTCGGTCGGCTTACCTCGAAGGACGCCTGCGGGAGAGGGCCGGGGAGGACCCGCAGGCGGTGGCGGCTTACGAGCGCGCCATCGCGTCGGGACCGGACGACGTCGTCCGCGCGGCCGAGGTGCGCCGGGTCCGCGTGCTACGCCGGATGGACCCCCGGCAGGGCGCGCTCGCGGCCTCCGACCTGCTCCCGGCCGACGGGCTCCCCCCGTCCGAACGGCTCGCGATCGCCGAGGCGGCGCTCCTCCACCCCGGGCGCTACCGGCGGGCCGCGGCGCTCGACGTCCTCGAAGCTCTGGCGGGCAGCGGCGAGCCCGGGGCCGTGCTCCAGGCCGCCGCTCACGTCGACGCGATCGGGCGCGCCCTGACCGCGACGGATGCGGACCGGGCGACCGCGGTCCTCGCGCACCACGCCGACCCGGTCGCCCGGCGGCTCGCGGAGGCGCGGGTGCGCGCGGTCCTCGATGGCCCGGCCCGGCCCGACGCCGATGCCGAAGCAGCGGCGGTGGGGGTGACCCATGCGGACCCGGCGGCCGAGGCGCTCCTGCCGGCGGCGCAGCGCGTCGCGGAGGGCCGGGATCCGGGGCCCCGGCCCGACGCGCCCTACGCCGCCTACGGCTGGCTCGGGCTGCGCGCGCTCTTCTTGCTCGATCGAGGGGAGCGGGGCGCGACGGCGGCGGCGCTACGGGAGGCGGCACCGCTCGCCGACGTGCACGGTCCCGCTGCTCCGCTCTGGACTGCGGCTCTCGAGGCCCTCGGACCCGACGACGACGCGGCCGCCGCCGGACTCGAGCTGTTGGATCGGTTCCTCGACGCGGCCGGCCCGCCTCCTCCGGACGGGTACCTCGCGGCGGCCGGGCGGCTCGAGGAGCTCGGCGAGACGGGGCGTTGCCGCCGCGCGCTCACGATGGCTCACGCGCGGCGCGAGCCGAACGCACGGGCGCTGCTCGGCACGCGACTGCGGGAGGACGGGTTCCGGGCGGCCGAGCGGGGGGAGCAGCGCGCATCGATCGCGCTCCTCCGAGCGGCGAAGGCGCTGCTCGGGGGAGCGGGTGGCGCGTGAGCCGTCCGGCCGCGGCGCTCGGGTCAGTCGTCGTTGCACTCCGGACGGGGGTCGTCCGGACCGCAGAGGAAGGGCTCGGGCTCGACGAGGAAGAAGACACGCCGCTGGTCGAGGGGCGAGCCGTCGCCGAACACGGTCAGGAGCGCGGTGAACACCTGCGGCCGGTCGGGTAGTGGCCGCACCCGCGTGTTCGGGCGGACCACGACGTTCCAGCAGACCGGCGTGCCCGTGCGGAGGTTGCTGAAGGCGTCGTTGAAGCCGTCACCGTTCGTGTCCGCGTAGGCGCCCGGATCCGAGCAGCCGAAGGACTCCGTGTCGATCTCGAGGCGGCGAATGAACTGCAGCGCGTCACCGTCGTCGCCGGTCAGGTCGGACGCGTCGATGTCCACGAACAGGCTCAGGTCCGAGGAGATGCGGGCGATGCCGTCGACCACGGCGTCGACCACCTGGCTCTGGTCGCCCTCGAAGTAGAAGGGGTCGCCGTTGGCGTCGACGCTGCCCGAGGCGATCCCCAGCGCCTTCAGGGAGGTCTCGGCGTCGAGGAAGGTCTCGACCGCGTCGATGCCCAGGAAGACGATCTTCTGGAGCGCCAGCCGCCCCCCCGCGGCGCCGGCGCTCGTGATGATGGTGCACGGGTCGGTCCCCGGGGCGCGGCTGGGGTTGTTGCAGTTGTCCGCGTCGTCGGTGATCGCGACGAGCACCCGCACCGCGTCCCGCCGGTAGCTCGGGCAGCCGATGCCCGCGGAGTCCGGCCCGCAGAGCCCGCCGAAGCACACGCTGGGGTCCGCCACGCAGCCGCAGGACTCGTAGAGCGCCTCGCGGTCGCCGAGGCCGTTCGCCTGCTCCGGGATCGCGTCCCGGGTCACGCTCGGGTCGGGCTGGAGGCTGACCAGGTTGCGGTAGGTGTTCCCGCCGCCGGCGTAGATGCCGGCGCCCGTCCACAGGTCCGGGATGCAGCCCGTGAGGTTCGGGTCCTCGATGCAGAAGTTGTCGAAGCCGCAGATCTCGCCCTCCTCGCAGCTGAGGTCGCCGAGGCAGGGATCCATGCTCGACTCGCAGGTCAGGCGGTCGAGGATCTCGAGCACCCGGGCCCGCATGGCGGAGATCTCGTTGCGCATCGAGCCCGTGGTGTCCGTGAGGAAGTAGGCGTCCAGGCGGCGGATGTTCGTCCGGAACCGCAGGGTGTCCTCCTCGGGATCCGCTTGCTCACGGAACGGCACGAGGAACACGAAGTCGCCTCGGACCCGGGGGTTGTCCGCCGCGTCCAGCGGGTCCGTCCCCGCGCCGACCTCGATCAGGTCGGGCACCCCGTCGCCGTCGGAGTCCGCCCGCGTCGGGTCCGAGCCGATCTCCGCCTCGATGTCGTCGCGCAGGCCGTCCGCGTCGGAGTCGACGTCGAGGTAGTCCGGGGTGTTGTCCCCGTCCGTGTCCACCGGCGGCGTGGTCAGGTCGGTGTCCCCCGCCTCCTGCGCGTCCGGCAGCCCGTCCCCGTCCGAGTCGAGGTCGAGGTAGTCCCGGATGCCGTCCTGGTCGGAGTCCTGGCCGTCCGGCTCGCCGCCCCGCTCGGTCCGGTCGAGGATGAAGTCGCCGTCCGAGTCGAGGTCCCGGAAGTCCGGCGTGCCGTCGGCGTCCGTGTCCCGCGGGAACGCCGAGTCGCCGATCTCCACGATGTCGAGGATGTTGTCGCCGTCGTCGTCCGGGTCGGCGAAGTTGCGGACGCCGTTGTCGTCCAGGTCCGCCTCGCCCTCGATGCGGTCGATCAGGCCGTTGTCGTCCGAGTCGTCGTCGAGGTAGTCCGGCGTGCCGTCCTCGTCGCTGTCCACCGGCGGGGTCGTGAGGTCCATGTCGCCGGCCTCGATCGCGTCGAAGATCGAGTCGCCGTCCGAGTCCGTGTCCTGCCAGTCGGGCTGCAGGTCGCCGTCCGAGTCCCGGTCGGGGAACCCCTCGACGTTGTCGGAGATGAAGTCGGCGTCGCTGTCCCG
>JBHJHB010000178.1:0-15071 GCA_050331215.1 Sandaracinaceae bacterium
GACGCCGCGGGGGTCGCGTTCTGGGGCTCCCGGCCCGGCCACCGCCGGGTGTGGGCTGGCGCGCCGCTGGCCTGCCCCGGCGCGGGGGCCCCTCGCTGCGAGCCGTGAGCCCCGCGCCGAACGGCCCATCCACCCCCTCCCTCGCGCCGGGACGGCGCGTCGCCCGCAAGTACGACGTGATCCGTCAGCTGGGCGGCGGACACCAGGGCACGGTCTTCCACGTGGTCCACCACCTCACGGGGCGGGCCTTCGCGTTGAAGTGGATGGACCCGCTCGCGGTCGGGGACCTCCAGGCGAGCAAGCGCTTCCTTCGCGAAGCGCAGGCGGCGTGCGCCATCCGGCACCCCAACGTCGTCGACGTCCTCGACGTGGACGTGGAGGGCCAGGGCCTGTTTCTCGTCATGGAGCTCCTCGAGGGCGAGTCCCTGAAGGACCGCCTGCGCCGAGGTCCGATCCCGCCCGACGAGCTCCTGCGGCTCCTCGTTCCGGCGCTGGAGGGTCTCCATCAGGTCCACGAGCAGGGGATCGTCCACCGCGACCTCAAGCCCGCGAACATCATGGTCGCGCGCGACCCGAGCGGCGCTCCGGAGCGCGCCGTCCTCGTCGACTTCGGCGTGGCCAAGGCCCTCGGAGCCGGCCGGGCGACGATCGACCCGCTGACCGAGACCGGCACCGTGCTCGGCACCCCGCTCTACATGGCGCCCGAGCAGATCGGGGACAGCTCCCGCGTCGACCGGCGGGCCGACGTCTACGCGATGGGCGTGATCCTCTACGAGGCGCTCGCCGGGCGCCTGCCGCTGACCGGGGAGAGCGTCTACGAGCACCTCCTCAAGGTGATCCGGACCGAACCGCCGCACCTTCGGACGACAGCGCCGCGCGTGCCCGGCCCGATCGCCGATGCCGTCATGGCGGCGCTGGCCAAGGACCTCGACGCGCGCCTACCCACGGCCCGGGCGCTGGCCGACGCGCTGCGGAGCGGGATGCGACGGCCCGCCGACGGCGACGGCGCCGAGAGCGGCGCCGCCAGTGGCGGACGCGACGGCCTCGGCGCCGCGCCGCAACGGGAGGGGGGCCGTCGGGGCCGCGCGGGGATCGTCGTCGCCGTCGTGGCCGCCGCGCTCCTCGCCCTCGGCTCCGCGCTCGCCGTCTGGGCCGTGGCCCCGTCGTTCGAGCCACGCGCGCCCGCGGAGGGGGCGGCCACGCCGCCGGGCACCGAGCCGGTCGACCCGGTCGCGAGCGATCGGGCTCGCGTCGCCGGTCGCCGCGCAACCCTCGGGAGCACGCCCGAGGAGCGGGCCGACGCCCACCGCGCGTGCGTCGCGGCCGCCAGCGCCTCCGAGTGTCCGGCCTCGCTCTTCGCGCGCGAGAGCCTCCGGGACGTCGAGGTCGCGACCTTCGACCTCGAGCGTACGGAGGTGTCCGCGGGCGACTTCGCGCGCTGGCTCGCCGGGCGCCAGCCCAGGCTCGAGGCCCCCGGCGAGGCCCCGGCGCTGCTGGTGGATCCGGACGGGGTACCGCTCGCCTTCGCCGCCACCGCCGAGCAGACCTTCTCGCCGGTCGTCGTGGTGGACGGTGTCCCGAGGGCGCGACCCGGACGCGAGGGTGACCCCGCGGTCCTGCTCACCTGGTACGCCGCGGTCCGGTACTGCGCAGGGCGCGGCGGACGCCTCCCCTCCGCCGACGAGTGGGAGCTCGCCGCCCGCGGCGCAGGACGCCGTCGCCTCCCCTGGGGCGACGACGACGTCGCGTGCGGCGAGGCGGTGTTCGCCCGACGTCCCGGGCAGGAGTGCGCCGGCCGGCCGGACCGTCCAGCGCCGGTGCTCGCGGACCCGGGGCGCGACGTCACCCCGAGCGGCCTCGCGGCGCTGGGCGGCAACGTCGGCGAGTGGGTGGGGGACCGCGCCCCGTGCCCGGAGGCGCAGGGACAGGACGGGCAGACCGGCTGCCGCGTCTGGAAGGGCGGCGACTACCGGAGCCCGCGAGAGCGGCTGCGGAGCGCCGCGGCGAACGCGGGCCGGCCGGATGGGGTGTTTGTGACGGTCGGCTTCCGCTGTGCGTACGACGTCCCGCGGCGGCACGAATCGCCCCCATGAATGCGTCGGATCCGTCACTGAGCCGCGGCCGAGCCGTGTTTCGTCCCCGCGTGGTGGCCGGCACGCGCGCTCCACGACCGACGCCCGTGCCCCCGGCGCGAATACTCATGGTGACACGCGGCGCGATGTGAGAGGTTGCGGAGGTCGCCGCCGTTGGCGGCATTGACCCAACCACAACCACAACCACAACCAGAGCCGGAGCCGATGATTCGACGCGATGCGCCACCTCTCGGGAGGCTCGCCTGGGCCGTACCTCTCATTCTCTCTGGGCTGTGCGTCGGTTGCGTCTCGGTGGCGAGGCCGCCACCCGCTCCGGTGTGCCTGCCTGCGCAGGGCGAAGATCCGCTCACCGTCCCCACGCTCCTCCGAAGCGGGGGCGACCAGCAGGACCGCGCCCTCGACCGCCGCTTCGACCCGCCCACGGGCGGCGTCTACCTGACGTGGACGGTCCCGCTGCGCGATGCGCGTGACTGCTACCAGCGAGCGCTCGATCTGTCGCCCGACAACTACGTCGCGCTGCTCGGCATGGGGGTGACCCTGGTCCTCGCGGCGGAGCGCGAGCAGGACACCGTGCTGAGGAGGGCCTACCTCCACTCCGCGCGGCGCCACCTCGGCGAGGCGTTCTTCGCACGGCAGGGCCAGTACGACCCCCTGTACTACATGGCCGTGGCGGCGGTCGTGGCCGACGACCATGCCCAGGCTCGCCGGTTCCTCGACCGGCTGCTCCGCGCCCGCTATCGGCCCGGGGAGGTGCACGCCCTGCTCGGCTACCTCGACGAGCTCGGCCTGCAGCGACGCTCGGCTCTCCAGCACTACGGTCAGACCCTCGCCCTCGGCGCATCGACGCAGACGCTCCAGTTCGTCGCGCGGCGCGCCTCCCGCATCGGGGGCCGGCGATGAGGGGGCGCTCCATCGCCATCGCCGCGCGCGTCGCCCTGGCGACCGGCTGCGCGCGGCTCCCCGAGACCCCGCCGGTGGCGCACCCGACGCCGGTCCGGACGCCGCTCGTGGTCTACGAGCGCTACCGCCTCGCGGCGATGGACTTCGGGTGGGTGGGCACCGAGGACGGGGGCGTCCTCACCCAGATCGCCGCCGCCCTCCCCGCCGCCCTCCTGACGCAGCTCGGCGCGACAGGGCGCTTCTCGGTCTACGACGGAGGAAGCATCCGCCAGCGCGCGCTGGTGGAACGGAACGCCAACGAGCGCCTGGACGGCTACGTCAGCGGGACGATCACGAGCTGGGACCTGGGGCGGACGCCCGCCCGGGTGTGCGCGGACGTCCGCCTGGCCAGCGCGTACAACCACGAGGTGCTCCAGGGGATGCAGGCGTGCTTCGACGTGCAGGTGAGGGAGCGACACGTCGACGTCGAGCGGCCCCGGGTCGAGGCGTTGGCCCAGGAGCTCGCCCGCGGGATTCCCCAACTGGACAACGCACGGGTCCTTGCCGCCGAGGGCTCCCTCGTGATGCTCGACCGCGGCGCCAACGCCGGCGTTCTGCGGGGCATGGCGGCGTACATTCGCGCAACGGGAGAGCTGGCGAGCGACCGGGAGTTGGGGGAGCTCGTCACCTCCTTCACCAACGCGAGGCCGCGGGTGCGGCAAGCCGGCGACCAGGCGGTCAGCTCCCAGCTACCCGCGATCGTCGCCGAGCTGGTGATCGTCTCCGTCGACGACTTCACGGCCACCGCGGAGCGCGTGCGGGGCGACTACGTCCTGCGGGGCGACGCGGTCGTCTTCAAGTAATCGAGCGGCGGCCCACGCCGGAGCCGGCGCCCCGGTCACGCGACGCTGGAGCGACAGCTAGCATCCTTCTGCAGCAGCCTCCTAGAGGCGGCGCTGCGCCTCGGCGAGGCGGCGGCGGAGCGCCCGCAGCGCGCCGCGCCCGGCGGCGTCCAGGCCCTGCGCCTCCGCGGCATCGAGCTCGTGCTCGACGCGGTGGCCGTTGGAGCGCGGGTCCTGCTCGAGGTAGAGCTCGGCGAGGATCAGGTTGAGGACCGGGTCGGGTCGATCGAGCGCGAGGCGGCGCAGCGCCGTCTCCGCGCGCCGGTACTCCTGCCCGTCGATCCAGCCCTGGACCCGTGCGAGCTCCCCCTCGGCCCCGACGACCGTGAGGTCGCGGGTGACGCGCTCGCGGGGCGGCGCCACCCTCCTCGCGTCGACGAGGAGGACCGTGCCGGCCCCCTCCACCAGGCCCCACTGGGGGTGCTGGGCTGACGTCACTCGGGCGACCTGCATGCGGACGAAGGCCGCGAGCTCCCGGCCGCTGATCACGCCGTCGCGAGCGGCATCGGCGCCGCCGGACGCGAGCCCGTCGAACACCGAGCGCGTGAAGAGCCCCCACCCCTCGCGCTCGAGGACCTCCTCCCCGGCGTCTCCGGCCGTGAGGATCTCGACCAGGCGCTGGTCGGTCACGGAGCGCCAGTAGCGGAGCGGGTCCTCCTGGTGCTCGTGGGCTCGCCGGAAGATCGTGCCGCTGAAGCACGCGTCGACGAGGAAGAGCGTGTGGCGGTTCTGCCAGCTCAGCGCCGTCTCCTTGAGCTCCTGCACCGAGAGCGCGCTGCCGGCGACGTCGAGCGTGCCGTCCTGGGGGACGACGAAGCCCATGTCCCCGAGCGTCGTCCCGTGCCCGGCGAAGTAGACCGCGACCAGGTCGTTGGGCCCGACCCGGTCGGCCAGCTCCCCCAGCAGGGTGTCGAGGATGCCCTGCCGGGTCGCCTCGCCATCGGTCAGGGTCGCGACCACCTCGAACCCGAGGGCCCCGAGGAGGGTGGCCATCCGCTCGGCGTCGGACACCGCGAAGCCGAGGTCCGGGACGCTGCCCCGGTAGTCGTTGATCCCGATCGTGACCGCCCACCGCCGCGCGTAGCGCCGGACGGCGAAGTCGAGCTCCGGCGTCCACGGCAGCGCCGGCGGAGCCTCGTCGAGGGACGCGGACGCCGACGGGACGACCCCGACGCCGCGGGCCTCGCCCCCGGAGGACGGCGCGACGCCCGCTCCCGACGCCTGGGCCCCGGTCGCGCCGGACTCCCGGGGAGGCGGGGACCCGCAGGCCGTCAAGACGAGGCAAAGGACGATCCAACGCATGAGCTCCTCCGGCGGCCCGGCTGCGGCGCCCGACCGGCCCGATGCTACCGTGCCCGCGCCCGATGGTCGGCCCCTTCCGCGCCATTCGCGCCGACGAGGCCCGTGACGCCTACACGGCCTTCGCGATCCTCCTCGGCCTGCTCGCGAGCCACGCGGTGCTCGAGACGGCGCGGGACGCGCTGTTCCTCGCATCGATCCCGCCCGAGCGGCTGCCGCTGGTCTACGTCGCCATCGCGGGGTTGAGCCTGGTCCTCGCCCAGCTCCAGGGGCGCAGCGGAATGAGCCGCAAGGCCGCGGTCATGGTCTGGACCGCCTCGGCCGCCGCGATGGCGTTCCTGTTCTGGCTGGCGATCGACCTGCTCGGGGACCTCGGGCTCTACGCCCTCGCGGTGTGGGCGGGGCTCGTGACGACGCTGGTGCTCGTCCACTTCTGGAGCCTCCTCGGCGACCTCTTCACCGTGACCCAGGCGAAGCGGCTCTACGGGGCCATCGGCGCCGGGAGCGTCGCCGGAGCCATCGCGGGGAGCGGCCTCGCCACGGCCCTCGCGCCCTCCGTCGCCCCGCGGCAGCTCCTGCTGGTCGCCGCTGGCGGCTTCTTCGCGACGTCGCTGCTCGCCACCCAGCTTCGCGACCCGGGCACGCGCGTCGATGACGACGAGGACGGCGCGGCCGCCGATCGCACCCCGCTGCTCGACGGGCTCCGGCTCCTCCGGCAGGCCTACCCGCGCCGCATCGCCCTCGTGGTGGTGGTGAGCGCCGCCGCCCTCGCCCTGACCGACTACGTCTTCAAGGCGACCGTCGCCGAGACGGTCCCCCCGGAGGATCTGGCGTGGCTCTTCGCCGTGGTCTCCCTCGTCCTCAACGCAGCGTCGCTGATCAGCCAGCTCGGGCTCATCGGCTTTCTGCTGCACCGCTTCAGCGTCAGCACGGCGCTGGCCGTGATGCCGGCCCTGCTCCTCGTCGGCACCGGCGCCTACCTGGTGGTCCCCACCCTCGCCACCGTCCTCGCCCTCAAGGGCATCGACGGCACGCTGAAGCATAGCCTCCACCGCACCGTGACGGAGCTGCTCTACGTCCCGCTCCGGGAGGGGCCCCGGGCGCGCCTCAAGGCCCTGGTCGACGTCGCAGGGCAGCGAGGCGGGCAGACCGCCGCCTCGCTCGCGATCCTGCTGTTCGTCGGCGTCGGCCTGGGTCTCGGGGCGGTCGCGCTGCTGCTCGCCGTCCTCGTGCTCGTCTGGCTGATGCTGGCGGTCGAGCTCCGCGGCCCCTACCTGGCCCTCTTCCGCGAGCGGATCCGGGACGACGAGGCGGCCCTCGAGCTGTTCCGGGACCTCGACGGGGCGGACTTCGAGACGCTGCTGCGCGCCCTGGACAGCGACGACGAGCTGGAGGTGTGCGCCGCCCTCGACGTCTTCGAGCGGCAGGGCAAGGCGACGCTCGTCCCCAAGCTGATCCTGTACCACCCCTCGCCCGTCGTGCTGGAGCGGGCGCTCCGTTTGGTCGGCGGCGACGGACGGGTGTCCGTGCTGAACGCCGTGGAGGCGCTGCTCGACCACCCGGTGAGCCAGGTGAGGGTGGCGGCCGTGCTCGCGCTGGCCCGCCTGGAGCAGGGCGTCCAGCGCCTCGAGGGGCGCGCCGACGACGAGGCCCTCGCGGGGGTGCTGACCGCCGTGCGCGTCGCGAAGGGAGAGGAGGCACCCGCCGCTCTCGACGAGGCCGTGGAGCGTGCCCTCGCCGCCCCCGACCCGGCCGCGCGGACGGCGCTCGCCGAGGTGATCGGGACCCTCGGCCTTCGCCGCTTCGACCTGCTGGAGCGGCTCGTCTACCTGCGGGAGCCAACGGTCCTTCACGCCGTGGCGCAGAGCCTGGGGCGCCTTCAGGACCCGGAGGGGCTCCCGCTCCTGATCTCCCTGCTCGGTCGGGATGGCGTCCAGCGGGAGGTCGAGGATGCGCTCCAGAGCTTCGGCCGCGACGTGACGGACCCGCTCGTCGACGTCCTCGACGACGAGAGCCGTCCGATCGTGCAACGGAGCGCGGTGCCTCGGGTGCTGGCGCTCTGCCTCCCGGAGGCCGAGGTGGCCCTCATCCTGCTCCCGCGCCTCGTGGCGCTGAAGGAGGGCCTGCTCCGGCGCCGCGTGGTGACGACCCTGGAGGACATCATGGGGAGCGCCGGCGCGCGCCTCACGCTCGACGAGGCGCGGCTCGACCGCGCGATCGAGGGCACCCTGGGCCGCGCCTACCGCAACCTCGACCGGCTCCGGAACCTCGACCGGGGCGCAGCCGCCGACCCGGCGCGGAGGACCCCGGGCCACGGTCTGCTGCGGGAGTGGCTGGGCGACCGGGACGACAACCTCCGGGATCACCTGCTCCGGCTCCTCGATCTCCGCTACCCGCGCAGGGACCTGACCGAGGTGCGTCGGGCGCTCCGCGGGAGGGACCCCGATGCCCGCTCGAGCGCTCTCGAGCTCCTGGAGGCCGTGCTGTCCCCGGGTCTCCGCCGCCCGGTCTTGGCGCTCTTCGACCACGGCTCCGTCGCGGAGCGGGTGCGGGAGGGGGCGGCGCTCCATGCGGGCCAGGACCTCGACTATGAGGAGCTGCTGCTCTCCATGGTCCGCAGCGCGAGCGCGGGGAGCCGGGCGATCGCCGCCTACCACATCGGTGAGCTCGGGCTCCGGAGCCTCCGAGAGCCTCTGCTCGACGTGCAGGGCGAGGCGGTGGCCGTGGACGACGACGTCGGGCGCGCCCTGTCGCGCCTGGCCAGCCGGCCCGACGATGCGGGGTAAGCGCGATGCTGGATGAGCGAGCGGAGCACTCCGCCCGGGACCGGTTCCTGATGTTGCGGGGCTTTCCGGGGCTCGACCGGGCCGACGACGAGAGCGTCGCCTACCTCGCCTCCCAGGCGCGGATCCGACGCTTCGAGCAGGGCGCCGTCGTCTCGGAGGGTGACGGACCCGCGCGGGGCGCGTGGATCGTCCGCCGGGGCGCGCTGGCGATCGAGCGAGGCGAGCACCTCCGGAGCGTCGTCCGGCGACCTCGGGGCACCGGGTTCCTGGAGGTCGTCTCGGACGACCCCCGCGGGGTACGAGTGACCGCGGTCGAGCCGACCGTAGCCCTCGAGCTCGGGGCCGCCACCGTCCTCCGGGGCCTCGAGGAGAACTTCAGCCTCCTCCGGAACACCCTCGCCAACCTCGCCGACGGGCTCCTCGAGGTGCGGGGAAACCTGCCCGCCGACCCCAAGGCCCCGCCCCCGACGGAGCTCGGTACCTTCCGCCGCCGCCCCCTCACGCTGGTCGAGCGCGTGCTCGAGGCCCGCGCGTCGAGCGCGATCTTCGGGGCCCTCGATGTCGCCGCTTGCCTGGAGCTCGCCGGGCGGCAACGAGACATCCGCTACGCCCCGGGCACCCGCCTGTGGTCGGTCGGCGATCCGCCGGGCGACTCGCTCCGCATCGTGGCCGGCCACATCCGCTGCTCCGAGGCGGGAGGCCAGAGCGTCCTGGTCGGGCCGGAGTTCCGCCTCGGCGGGCTCGACCTGATGGCCGGCCACCCCCGGGTCTACGACGCCGTGACGGAGACCGAGGTGGAGGCGGACGTCATGGACGGGCTTGCCTTCTTCACCAGCCTCGAGCTGCATCGGCGAGCCGCCATGCTCCTCGTGGCCGCTCTGGCGAGGCAGATCATCGGCGAGGAGGACCGGAGAGCGGCGCGGGGCGAGACGATCGGGTAGGCCAGGCGTCGTCCGCGCCGTCAGGGGCCGTCGGCCCCCGAGCCGCCGCTGCTTCGTTGGAGCTGGCTGACGAGCCACGCGATCAGGATGGCGACGTAGAGCTGGCCGATCACGGCCTCCAGCACCGCCAGCGTTCTCGCGGCCGGGGCCACGGGCACGATGTCGCCGTAGCCGAGGGTCGTCAGCGTGACGAAGCTGAAGTAGCCCGCGCCATCGACGAGGATGGTCTTGGACGTCACCTCGGTGAAGAGCGCTGCTCCCCCCGACTGCAGGGACCCGGGCCAGAGGAGCTCGAGCAGGGAGAACGCCACCGCGAAGCTCAGCCCCACCACCAGGTACCCGTTGATCGACCCGATCAGGGTGTCCCCGGTCACGCGAGGCGCATGGAAGATCGAGATGAGGATCCGGGCAGTCAGGAACAGGAGGAACAGGAGGAGAACGGCCAGCCCGGCCGGTCCGGAGTGCGCCGGCTCGAGCCAGGGACCGGCCACGCGCACCGTGAGCGCCACCACCCCGAGAGCAGCGAGCACCCGCCAGCTGCGGCGGACCTCCACGACGCCGCTCACGATGAAGAGGGCGAAGGCGAGGTCGAGGAGCCAGTGCAGCGTCGGAAACGGACCGACCAGGTCCGGGAGGATCAGCAGCGTCAGGAGCGCGACGAACGTCGTGATGTGCCGCGCGCGGGGCACGCGGATGTCGGGGAGATCCCGCCTCGGAGCCTCCTGCTGACCGTCCCGCATCGCGTCGACTCCGCGGCACCATGGCCCGACGCGGTCCCCTCCGCCACGGGTCGGCGCAGGGCCACCCCTACCGGTCCTCCGGGAGCACGAACTCCAGCCGCCGCTCGAACGTCCGCTCGAAGAGCTCGGCCTTGCGGCGCGCCGTCCACACCTCGAGGGCGAGGTCGAGGCCGTGGGGGGCGATCATCACCTCTCCGTTTCGGAGCGAGACGTCCAGGCTCCTGACCTTGCTCCGGTGGCCTCGGTCCAGGGCGTCGGCCACCCGGAGGATCGCCGCCAGCTTTCGCACGCGCCGCCGGTCGGCGGTGCCGAGGCGCTTGTAGGCCGCGTGCTTCGCGCTCGGCATGGCCCGGCGGTGATAGCGGGCGACCGCGGCGACGATCGCCCGCTCGTCCTTCGACAGACCCATCAGGTCCGAGTTCTCGATGATGTACTGGCTGTGCTTGTGGTGGGCCGGCGCGCTGATGAAGTCGCCGATGTCGTGGAGGAGGGCCGCGATGCGGAGCAGCCTCCGGTCGCCGGTGCCCAGCTCGTGGAGCGGCGCGAGGTTGTCGAAGAGCGCGCAGGCCAAGCGGTCGACCTGGGTCGCGTGGGGCTCGTCGAAGTGGAAGCGGCGCCCGAGCTGCACGGCCGCGCGGCTGGTCGCGTTCTCCTCGTCGAAAGCGTCCCAGGTGCCGAAGTGGCGCCGGACGAGCTCGACGATCATGCCCTCCTTGAGGCCGACCCCCGGGGCGACGATGCGGTCGGTCCGCGCCAGGTCGGCCACCGCGAGGACCGCGTAGGCGGCGGGGACGATCACGTCCGCCCGGTCCGCCCGCAGGTCGTAGGCGGCCGCCCGCTCCGCGGGGGTGAGGGCCTTCATCCGGGACAGCAGCGCGCGCGCCAGCCCGATGTCGATCGTCGGGTGGTCCTCCGCCGGCACCGGGCAGAGGCGGGCCAGCGCCTCGAAGTTGCCTCCGGTCCCGGCGACCAGGTCGTAGCGCCGGCGCCGGTAGTCGTCGCTGATCGGGTCGAGGTGGCGGTCGATGTACTCGACCAGGAGGCGCTCCGACTCCGCGCTGACCGGCTCGTTGGAGGACAGGAACGACTCGAGGAGGCGCACCGTGCCGATGTCGAGGCTCGCGCTGAAGCGGACCTCGTCGTGGTGGACCTCGCTGATCTCGAGGCTCCCGCCGCCGAGGTCGACGAGCAGGGCCCGGTAGCCCCCCAAGGGGATGACCGTCTCGACCGCGAGCTTGACGATGCGGGCCTCCTCCGTGCCGCTGATCGCCTCGAGGCGGATGCCGGCCTCGTTCTCCGCCCGGCTCAGGAGCTCGTCGGAGTTGACGGCATCGCGGGCCGACGCCGTGACGACGGCGCGGTGGGAGGTCACCTCCTCCTCCGCGAGGAGCTTCCGAAACCCCTTCAGGGCCTCGATCACGCCCTCGATCGCGCTCGGCTCGAGCCGCCCCGTGAGGAACACGGAGGTGCCGAGCCTCACCGCCTCCCGGTACGACTCCACCATCCGGATGCCGTCCGGGTCTTCGGCCTCCGCGAGGAGCAGGCGCGTCGCGTTGGAGCCGACGTCGATGGCCGCGAAACGCGCCACGGCGGGACTATAGGCTGATCGTCACACAGGCACCGGCGCCGTCACGCAGAGGTCTCACGCTCGTGACGTCCGACCGTGCGCGAACGCTCGTCGGATGGCGGGCGGGCGGACCGGCGGCTAGAGTAACGGGTCCTCCGCGGCCGAGTGGCGGAATTGGCAGACGCGGCGGATTCAAAATCCGCTGTCCTCACGGGCATGCCGGTTCGAGTCCGGCCTCGGTCAGACGACGTCCCTCGAGGGGATCCGAGTGCTCGTAGCGGAGCGCGATGGCGAGGCGGTTCCACGCGTTGATCAGCGCTACCAGCGTGGTCAGGTCGGCGAGCTCCTTCTCCGAGAACTGCGATCGCACGCGTTCGAAGAGCGCGTCCGGAGCGTGGTTGTCCCAGATCTTCGTGAGGGCCTCGGCCCAGGCCAGGGCCGCGCGCTCGCGCTCGCTGTACAACGAGGACTCGGCCCACGCGTCGAGCAGGTAGAGACGGCGCTCGCTCTCTCCAGCCGCGCGGGCTTCGCGGCTGTGCAGCTCCAGGCAGAACGCGCAGCCGTTGATCTGCGACGCGCGCATCTTCACGAGCTCGACCAGGGATCGCTCGAGCCCGGATCGCGCGAGGTACTTCTCGACGCGTAGCAGACCGGCCATCGCATCGGGCGCCACGTCGTACGCGTTGACTCGGTTCGTTCGGATCATCGGTCCTCCTCCACGGCGACGCCGAGGATCTGGCACCCTTGGCGATTCGCGCCCAATAGCGATACGCCATCGAATGATTCCCCACGGGCATCAAGCGCCGTACGAGCTGCGGCACCTGCACGTCTTCCTCGCCGTGGCTCGGCACCTGAGCTTCCGACGCGCGGCGGAGGAGCTGCACCTCGCGCAGCCAGCGGTATCGAAGGCCATCAAGCAGCTCGAGGAAGCCCTGGGCGCGAGGCTCTTCGACCGGGACAGCCGACGGGTCCTTCTCACGCGCGCAGGGTGTCACCTCGTCGAGACGCTCCCCGACGCCCTCCAGCAGGTCACGTCGTCCCTCGACGAGACACGGGCCGTCGCGCACGGGCGACGGGAGCTCGTCCGCGTTGGATACGCCACGGCGGCGATGACGTCCTACCTCCCGCCCGTGCTCGCGGACTGGGACGAGCGCCTCGACGGGTTGCGCGTGGAGCTCCGGGAGGGGACCTCGGACGACCTCCTGGTCCGGCTGCGCTCCGGCCACCTCGACGCCTGCTTCGTCGTGCACGAGGTGGACGACCCCGCCCTGTGCTCGAGGCAGGTCGGGGCCGAGCGGCTCGGCGTGGTCCTGTGGGCCGACCATCGGCTCACGCGCCGGCGCCGCGTACGGCTCGAAGACCTCGCGGACGAGACGATCATCTGCTTCGCGCGGCACCTCAACCCCGACCTCTACGACGAGGTGATCGCGGGATGCCGACGAGCGGGCTTCAGCCCCCGGCTCGCGCATCCGGGGGCGGCTCGCACCGTCGCCGTCGGCCTCGCCGCGGCGGGTCAGGGTGTCGCGCTCCTCTCGGAGGGCCTGCGTCACATGTGCCGCCCGAGCACGGAGTTCCGCCCGCTGTCCCCGGCCCTGTGCACCGAGTACCACCTCGTCGTCCGTGCCGGTGTGGTCGGCGACTGGTTGGACACGCTGACGCAGGCGGCGAGCCGGGGCTGAGCCCCCGTCGCGAACCGAACGAAACAGCTGCTCCCCGGTCGAGCGTTCCGTCGCCACGGAGAGGCTGGAGCGGTGATGCATAAGCCGCTCCGCCTCGTCGAGCACCGCCACCCACCATGACAGGTCGTGGAGCCGCGCTCGACGAGCGCGACGCGCTCGACGTGCGCCTCGTCCGCGAGATTCTCGAGCTACGCCTTCGCATGGCGGAGACAGCTTGCTGCCTCGAGCGCTTCGCCCGCTCACGACAGCGCCTGCCCCCAGTCGACGCACGGCCAGCGGGGGTCGAAGCCCAGCCGCCACGCCACGGAGCCGCTCACCGCCGCAGCACCTCGCGCCCCTTCACCTCCATCACCGGTACCCGCCCGAGCCACCAGTGCGGCTCCGACGCCGTCCCTCGCACCTTCAGCCGCCCCCCATGCTCGCCCTCCAGGTGACAGAAGTCGCAAGGTGAGCAGAGGTTCTCCGGCTCGTGGCCACCACCCTGGCTGCGGTACGTGATGTGGTGCAGCGTCACCGACCGCGAATCGCACACCGGCGAGCTGCATCGATGCCGGTCCCGGTTGTAGATCGCCTTCCACCTGTCGCCCTCGAAGAACCGTGGCCCCCACGCTGCCCAGAAGCAGTTGGCCAGGAACATCACGAAGGAGCCCGGCAGGCCGCTCTCCCGATACACCGCCTCGAGCCGGCGATAGTCCAAGATGACCTCGACGCGCGCCCGCACCGTCATCCGCGCGTCACGCGCCTCGGAACCTCCGGACATCGGGACGCCGATCACGCTGGCGCCACCCCACCCGTCGTCGGGACCGACGAACCTCGGGAGACCGGGAGGCCATCCGGCGACACCTCCGGACATCGAGACCGCGTCCCCGCCATTGGCGAGACCTCCGGACATCGAGACCACGTGCCCGCCGGCGGCGAGACCTCCGGACATCGAGACCGCGTCCCCGCCTTGGGCGACACCTCCGGACGTCGAGACCGCGTCCCCGCCATCGGCGAGACCTCCGGACATCGAGACCGCGTGCCCACCGGCGGCAACACCTCCGGACATCGAGACCGCGTCCCCGCCGGCGGCGACACCTCCGGACATCGAGACCGCGTCGTCGTCGCCGCCACCCGGGCCCCCGAGCAGCGCCCGGGTCATGGTCTCGCCGCTCAGGACGCCTCGCTCGAAGGCGAAGACCGCCTCGAGCTCCTCTCGTGTAGGCGGCTCTGCGCGTTGCGGCGCCTTGCGGCCGAGCTGGGCGAGGAGCTCGGCCGCGCGCACGTCCTCGCGCAGGTGCTTATACGTCCGGCGTTGGGCACGCTCGATCCAGGCCGGCAGCGTGTCCGGGTTGGCCACCCGCGAGATCAACGACGCCTTCTCGTAGCCCACCACGGCACCGACGACGGCGTCCCAGAGCCCATCGAGCCACTCGCAACGCCGGGCGAGCGTGACGCGACGCCGGGCTGTCGACCGGGCGATGCCGAGGCGCTCGTCGAAGTACTGCTGCTCCGACGCGTAGCCGAGCCGCTGCCACCCGCGCGCGAGCAGGAACCGCGACAGGAGCGCGCCGAACCAGAGGTCCCGGCTCGCCAGCCGAGCCGACAGCTGGACGATGATCCGGTCGAGCGCGACCGGGTCGTCGGTCTCGATCGGCTCCTCCGTCGGGAGCTCGTCCTCGGCCGCATCCTCCTCCTCGCCCGCGGCGGCGGCCGTGGCCGGCGGCGGCTCCTCGGCCACGGCATCGTCCGCGCGGCGCCGTCTCACCTCGGGCGGGTCCTCGAACCGGTGCGCGAGATCCGGGCGCAGCTCGAGCATCGTCGACGTCGCCTCGAACACCGCGCACTCGAGCCACAGGCCCGGCTCGCCCACGCCCCCGTTGACGTGCTCGATGCCCATCCTCGTCGCCTCGAGCGCCAGCAGCTCCGTGCGGGTGACGGGCAGATCGATGGTGCGGAACTCGTCCTCCTCGTCGTCGGCCACCTCGCCCCCGCGCTCACGGAGCGCCTTGCGCACCTCGCGCACCGTCAGGCCCGCGCACGCGGCGAGGAGCTCGGCCTCGTCCTCCGGCGTCGAGTGCCGGGCGAGCAGCTCGGCGAGGCACCAGCCGACGCGCCTCGCGACGAGGGCCGCGCGGATGGCCGGCCGCTCCTCGAGCCGCTCCGCGAGCGCTCTCGAATCGCCGCACCAGCGAGCGTTCTGGGA
>JBHJHB010000179.1:0-4461 GCA_050331215.1 Sandaracinaceae bacterium
CCCCCCCCGCCCCGCCCGCCCTGCCCGCCCCGCCGCTGCGTTCCGCTGCGGCCCTTGGGCGCCTGCAGCGCGGCGGCGGCTCCGTCCGGCTCCGGCTCCGGCGGGGCGGCGAGGGTCGGCCGGGTGGTCGCGGGCGAAGCCGGCGGCGCCACCGGCGGCGCCAGCGGGCGGCGCTTCGGCGCCGGCAGGGCCGGGTCCGACCCCGGGTCGAGGGGGCCCTCGGGAGGAGGCACCGGGGGCGTCGGCATGTCCCGACCCGGCCGGCTGCTCGCCTTCGGCGCCGGCAGGTCCGGGTCCGAGAGGTCGCTCGGCTTCGGCACGGTCCCCCGGGGCGGCGGCGCGACCTTGGGGGCCCCGTCGAGGACCTCCCCGTCCTGCTGAACGTGGAAGCGGACCCCACACTGGGGGCAGCGCATCTTCAGGCCCGTGGCCGGAAGACGCCGCTCATCGAGGGGGTACTCCGCGGAGCAGGACGGACAGCGAACGTGGATCATGAGTGACCAGAGCGGTGGGGTGACCCTAGTGAACCCGACGTTTCCGCCCCCAGGCTAGCACGGTGGAGAGATTGACGGCGGCGACCCCGGAAGTTTACAGTGGCCTGCCGATGACGAGGGCAACCCCCTGAAAGTGAAGCGCTTCTGCCCGTGCGGAGCATGACGTGGGGGAGAAACGGACAGTCACGGTCGAGATCGGAGGGGCCCGCTACCGATGGGTCTCCGACGCCTCCGCCGAGCGCCTCCGAGCGCTGGCGGCGCTGGTGAACGACCGGCTGGCCTCCCTCGGGCCGCGGGGGGCGAGGGGCGGGGCGGAGGCCCTGGCGATGGTGGCCCTCGGGCTCGCGGAGGACCTCCTGCTGGCCGACGACCAACGCCGGCGGCTCGAGGCCCACACCCGCGCGACCGTGGGGGAAGCCCTCGCCCACCTCGACGACTACCTCGCCTCGGCGCCGGGCGAGGACGACGGCGCGGACCGGCTCGGCCCCGGCAACGACGACCCTCGCCCCGAGCGCCCTTGAGGCCGAAGGCGGCGGCACGCACCCTTGCCCTCGATGGACCCCGCGCCGCCCGACGACCAGCACCTCCGGGCCCACCTCAAACGGGAGCTCCGCAAGCGCCGGCAGGGGGTGCGACGGGCGATGTCGGCGGACGCGCGGCGGCGCCGCTCGGCGCCGCTCCTCGAGCGCGTGCGGTCCCTGCGCGAGTGGGGGGAGGCGCGAACGCTCCTGGCGTTCGTCCCGATGCCCACGGAGGTGCAGCTCCAGCCCCTCGTCGAGGAGGCCTGGGCGGACGCACGCTCGGTCGCCGCCCCGCGGATGGCCCAGGACCTCGCCGACCTCGAGGTCCGAGCGTGGACCGCGGACACGGCGCTGGAGGAGAGCGGCATGGGCTTCTTCCAGCCGCCCCCCGACGCGCCGGAGGCCCCCCTGGCGACGATCGACCTGGTCCTCGTCCCCGCCCTCGCCGTCGACGACCAGGGCTTCCGCCTCGGCTACGGGCGCGGGTACTACGACCGGCTCCTGCCGAGGCTCCCGCACGCCTTCCGCCTGGCCGTCGTGTTCGACTTCGAGCTGATGGCGGAGCTTCCGGTCCTGCCGTGGGACGAGCCCGTGCACGCGGTGGTCACGGACCAGCGGGTCCTGCGCTTCGGTTCCCCGGAGGCGCGAGGACCTTCGCCGTCGTCCCGGGGCCCGGTATAGGGAGGGCCGAGGCATGTCGGCTCGCGTCCTGATCGTCGACGACGACGCAACCTACGTCCGGGCCCTGAGCCGGAGCCTGGAGCGGGCCGGCCACGATGTCGCGAACTGCCTGACCGCCCAGGAGGCCCGGGACCGCTTCGAGGGGATCGAGGCGGACGTCGTGATCCTCGACTACCAGCTCCCGGACGCGGACGGGCTGGCGCTGCTCGACGAGCTCCGGAGCCGGCGCCCGGGCGCGGTGTTCATGATCAACACCGCCTACCCGAACCTCGACCTCGCGGTGGAGGCGATGCGGCGAGGCGCCTTCGACTACGTCGCGAAGGATGGCGCGCTCCGGGAGGTGCTGATCCGGGTCGAGCGCGCCGACGGTGTCGCGCATCTCCGCCGTCAGGTCGCGGGCACGGCGAACGACGGACAGCCCCAGGACGGGCTGGTCGGGGAGAGCAAGCCGATGCGGCGCCTCCGGGAGCTGCTGAGCGCCCTGGAAGGCTCCGACGACACCACGGCCTTCATCGTGGGGGAGACGGGGACCGGCAAGGGTGTCATCGCGCGGCACGTCCACGCGCAGAGCGGCCGCGCCTTCGAGCCGTTCGTCGCGGTGGACTGCACCACGATCCCGGCCACCCTCGTGGAGAGCGAGCTCTTCGGCCACGAGAAGGGGGCCTTCAGCGGGGCGAGCCAGTCGAAGATCGGCCGGGTGGAGGCCGCCGCGCGCGGCACGCTGTTCCTCGACGAGATCGGTGAGCTCGAGCTCCCGATGCAGACCAAGCTGCTCCGCCTCCTCGAGGAGCGGGAGTTCACCCGCGTCGGCAGCACGAAGGCCCGGAACCTGACCGCGCGGGTCATCGCCGCGACCAACCGGGACCTCGAGCGGGCCGTGGCCGAGGGCCGCTTCCGCGCCGACCTGCGCTACCGGCTCGAGGTGTTCGTCGTTCGCGTGCCGCCGCTCAGGGAGCGCGGCGACGACATCTTCCTGCTCGCCCGGCACTTCGCCGAGGAGAGGTCGCGCGGCGTCTACGGCAAGAAGGACTGGACCTTCGACGATCCGGTGCTCGCCGCGATGACCCGCTACCCGTTCCCGGGCAACGTGCGGGAGCTCCGCAACATGGTCGAGCAGGCGGTGCTGCTGGCGAAGGGCGAGCGGCTCACCCTCGAGGAGTTCCCCGTGCTGAGCCGCTTCAGCCAGGGGTGGCAGCCCCCGGCAGGCACGGTCGACGGCGGAGGCCGGCCGACGCTGGAGGCTGGCCCGGCCGCGGTGGGACCCGCCGCGGAGCGCGGCATGACCGATCCGAGCCTGTCCGCCGCGCCGGGCGGGGATCGGGGCTCCTATCCCCCGTCCGGGGGCCGCGCGACGCCGAACCCCCCCCCGCCGTCCAGCGTCGTCTACGGCGGGTCACCGGGCCCCGCGGTCGACGGCGACGCCCGGCGTCCGGACGGGCGCAGCCTGCGGGACATCCGGCGCGGCTTCGAGGGCGAGGAGAAGGCCCGGATCGTCGCCGCCCTCGAGAGCACCGGGGGCAACGTCTCGCAGGCGGCGAGGCACCTCGACATGTCGCGCTACCAGCTCATCCGGCGCATCAAGAAGTACAGCCTCGGCTGAGCTTCCGCGACGGGGGCGTGACGCCCGAGGCGACGCGCCGAGGCCGATCGATGCTGTGCGGTGTCGTGCTCGATCGTCGCGAAGCGATCGGCCTCCCGCACGGCATCGAACGATATCGCGCCCGGCCGGCTTTTCCCCAGCGCGATCGCTGGCGCTGTGCATAACCTGTGGAAATCACTGAACGTCAAAGCTTTGACAGCCGTGGCGCGGGCCAGCGAACGGGGCGCTGAAGGCCTGGCACGACGCTTGATGTTCGAGTCCACGAGAGACGGAGGGAACCGTGGAGGAGAACATGGCAAAGCGCGCTTCCAAGCTTGCATGGCGAAACGACGACGCCCAGGCAGCTCTTGAGAGGTACGAGGGTCTGGTCCGTGCGATGGCGCGCCGCCTGCGGCCGCTCGCCGCCGCCGGACGGGCCCTCGACGAGGAGGACCTCCACTGCGAAGGCCGCGTCGCCGTCCTCGAGGCCCTCGCCAGCTACCAGGGCTACGGGATCCAGGAGCAGACCTGGGTCCGGACGCGGATCCGGCAGCGGATGATCGACGCGATCCGTCGCCTCGACCCCCGGAGCCGCGATGAGATGCGCCTCGTCGTCAAGCACGCCGCGGGCGGCACGACGGGCGAGGAAGAGCGCCGCGGTCGCGCGGTCAGCGCTCGCCGGCTGGTGAGCCTGGACGCGGCGGCGCCCTACGAGGAGCCCCTCGCGGCTCGCCTGCAGGACCACGGGGCCGACCAGGCCGACGAGCAGGCGCATGCCAACCACCAGCGGGAGCTCCTGATGGACGCCCTCGAGGTGCTGCCCCATCGCCAGCGCACCGCGCTCGAGCTCGGGCTCTTCCAGGGCCTGCCCCTCAAGGAGATCGGGCGGCGCATGGGCATCAGCGAGTCGCGGGTCTGCCAGCTCCAGAAGCGGGCCGTGCAGCACCTGAACGCGCGCCTCGCCGAGCAGGACGCCGACGTCCCGGCCGCCGCCTGACCGGCGGAGGCCGCGGCGGCCGATCCCCAGCGGGGTGAGCGGCGCCCACGGGGCGCCGCGAGGGGGCCCCGAATCCAGGCTCCCCGCGGGGCGAGGCGTCGGGGTTGGGTCTAGATTCCCGGCCTGGTGCGGCCGGAGGTTCAACGGAAGCTCGACGCCCTGCCCCAGGCGCCCGGGGTCTACGTGTTC
>JBHJHB010000180.1:0-30626 GCA_050331215.1 Sandaracinaceae bacterium
CGCCGCCGCCGCGGCGGCCCCGCACAACGAAGCGACCGCCGAGGCGCCCTCCGTCGCGCCGGCCCCGAGCGCCCGTCGCTCCGCGGCCAGCGCCGCGTCGTGGTTCGCTCGGGCCAACGAGGCCCGCCGGGATCGCCGCTACGAGGACGCCGCCGACGCCTATCGGACGCTCCTCGCCCGCTACCCGGGCAGCCGGGAGGCCGAGGTCGCGCAGCTCCTCCTCGGCCGGGTGCTGCTGGTGAACCTCGCGGACGCCCGGGGCGCCCTCGAGCGCTTCGACGCCTACCTCGCCCACCAGCCCGGGGGCACGCTCGCCCCCGAGGCGCGCACCGGACGAGCCCGCGCCCTCGAGTCCCTGGGCCGGAGCGAGGAGGCCCGGGCCGCGTGGCAGGAGATCCTCGACCGGCACCCCGCCTCGCCCCACGCCGCGCTCGCCCGGCGGCGCGTGCGCTGACGGAGCGGGTCGGAGGTCGCCGCCGTCGGCGTGGCCCGGGGGCGCGCCCGCGGCGACCCGGGCGCTACCCTGGCGACCGTGCGGCTGCCCTCCCCCTCGGCCCGTGGCGCGGCGCTCTGGGCCCTCGGCGCCCTCGGCGCCCTCGGCCTGGCGGGGCCGGCCGAGGGCCAGCCGGACCCCCGGCGGGTGACCGTCACCCTGGTCGGACCCGGCGTCGCCGACGGCGACCTTCCGGCCATCCTGCGCGAAGGGCTCCGGCAGGCCGACGTGACGGTGGTCGTGGAGCGGGCGGAGGCGCTGGACCTGGCCGACGTGCTCGAGCCCCGCCCCCCCGCCGACGGCGGGCCCGTCGATCCCCGCGCCTGGGCGGTGCG
Organism: Sandaracinaceae bacterium; assembly: GCA_050331215.1. GTDB lineage: Bacteria > Myxococcota_A > Polyangia > Polyangiales > Sandaracinaceae > JBHJHB01. The sequence goes on from JBHJHB010000180.1 coordinate 829, forward strand.
CACGGGGGAGGCGGAGGTCTCGCTCCTGTTCGCGGACCGCCACGGGGATCGGGTGCTGCTCCGGCGGGTCCCGCTCGCCGACGGCTGGGACCCGGTGGTGGAGGAGGCGGTCGGGCAGATCCTGGTGGTGAGCCTCGGCGCGCTGGTCGACGGGATCCCGATCGGACCCGAGCCCGGCACGGCCGACGGCCCGGACGGCGCCGAAGCTCAGCCGGCCGACGCGGGCGCCCCGCCGGCAGGGAACGTCGCGGCCCCCGCCGAGCCCCCCGAGGCGGGGGTGGCGGACGCGGCCGCCGGCGGCGGGCGCGGCGCCGAGGTCGACGCCGGGGCTCCGCCGACCCGGGGCCGCTGGTACGGCGACCTCGCGCTGGCCTACCGGGTGGCGTTCAGCGCGCGCACCGCGCTGCACGGCCCCCGCCTCGAGGCGCGGGCGAGCACGGGCGCCCGCGAGCTTCGCGTCGCGGGCGGCTGGATCCTGCCGGCGCGGGCGAGCAACCCCGACGTCGGGGCCGGCCTGGAGCTCGAGGGCCCGGGCTTCGCCCTCGGCGTGGGCGTCCTCGTCCTCCGGGCCGACGCGGTCCGGCTCGTCGCTGGCGCCGACGTCGAGCTCGATGTGCTCCAGGCCACCCCGCTCCTCGGGGAGCGACCCGACCTCGAGCCGCAGGACAGCAGCTGGAACCTGCTCCCGGCGCTCGGGGCCACCCTGACCTTCCGGCTGCTCCTGCGGGCCCCCCTGAGCCTGGACATCGCCGCCGGGCTCGACGTGGACATCCGCGACCTCCGGGGCACCGCCTTCGTCGTCCCGCGCCTCGGCGCGCCGAGCACCCCCGAGGTCGTCTACCGCGCCTGGCCGGTGCGTCCGCGCGTGGCGGTGGGTCTCCGGTTCGACGTCGCCGGTCGACCGCCCTGATCCGGGGCGCCCCGGTTGCGTGCCCGGGGCCCTCGCGGCTACGTAGGTAGGCGCGATGGTCCGTCCGGCGCCGCCGATCCTCACCCTCCTGCTGCTGGCCCTGGTGGGCGGCTGCGATGGGATCTGGATCGCGGTGCCCGGCAGGAGCGACGCGGGCCCGAGGCCGACGGACCTGGGCCCGCCGACGGACGCCCCGACGGGCCCGAGGCCGACGGTCGTGGGGAGCCTGCCGGCGGACGGCGAGGACATGGCGCGGACCGACACCGCGATCCTCCTGCGCTTCAGCGAGAGCATGGACCCCGCGTTCGGCACGATCCGGGTCGAGCCGGGCGACATCGCGCTCCGCGCGACCGACGCGGAGTGGCTACGGGACTCGGCCCTCTACGACACGCCCCGCCCGGACCGGCCCGACACGGGCGCGGTGTTCCGACTCCCGCGCGAGCTCACGGGCGGCATCGAGCACACCGTCACCCTCGCGTGCGACTTCCGGAGCGCCCGGGGGGTGCGCTTCGACTGCGCCGACCTGCCCGTGATCAGCTTCACGACGCTCGACGAGCAGCCGCCGGAGGTCGTCGCATCCGTCCCCGCCGAGGGGGCCTCCAGCGTCTCGGTCAGGGGCCTGCGGGAGGTCGCGCTGACCTTCAGCGAGGCGATGGACACGACGAGCGGGGTGGTGGATGTCCTCGCGCCGGGGACGGCCCCGCCCCGGGTCGGATCGCTCCGCTGGGAGGGGCGGACGGTCCGGGCGAGGCTGCTCGACCCGCTCGTCTACGACACCGCCTATCAGCTGCGTCCGCGCGCCTTCCGGGACCGCGCGGGCAATGACGTACGAGGGCGGCCCTACCTCGGCAACGGCGTGGTCGACTTCAGCACGGGCCCGGACGTCGACCCGCCCCGCATCGAGTACAGCATCCCCACCGAAGGACAGCGGGGCGTGAGCGCCTCGCTCAGCGCGATCCGGGTGGCGCTCAGCGAGCCGGTCGAGGCGCCGGACGGGGTGACCCAGCTCGCCCGGCTATCCGACGGGACGAGCGCCTGGGACCTGCCCGGCCACCTCACCACCGACCGCCGGACGATGGTCTACCAGATCCGGGATGCCCTCGAGGAGCGGGTCGCCTACGCCCTCGACCTGAGCACGGCCCGCCTTCGGGACATGGCCGGCAACCGGCTCGACACGCTGCACTACCTCGGCAACGGGATGCTCGACTTCCAGGTGGACGTCGACACCTACGGTCCCCGGGTCACCGACAGCGCTCCCATCGAGGGGTCGGTCGGCGTGGAGCTGACCACGCCGACCGTCCGCCTGAGCTTCAGCGAGCCGATGGACACCTCGATGACGAGCGCGGTCCTGACCGACGGTCAGAGCACGGCGCTGGTCGAGGGCGTCTGGGGGGCCGGGGACACGGAGCTCGTGCTCGACGTGGAGGGGCACCTCCAGGCGGGGCGGGTCGTCCGGGTCATCCTCGACGAGCACCGCGACGTGCGGGGCAACCCGCTCGACGACGTCCAGCCCTACCTGGGCGACTCCGCCCTCGACTTCGCCACCGAGTCGCCCACCGGCGACGACTGCTTCCAGCCGCTCCTGGCCGACCAGGCCGAGGTCACCCTGAGCGGGGGCCTCCGCTGGACCATCCCGGCCGACGACTACACGGACAGCGGGTCGACGGACAGCTGCGACGGCGACGCCGCCGGCGCGGCGGCCGACGTGGTCCTGGAGATCCACAAGCGGACGGGGACCCTCGCGGAGGGGGGGCGACTGCTTCGCGTCGCCGTCTCGTCGGCCTCGACGTCGGACCTCAACTTCGAGCTGCGCGCGGGCTCGTGCGACCCGTCCCGCAGCGCCGGCCGGATCGCGTGCCAGTCGGGGCTCGAGAGCGGCGGCGGCACCTACGACCTGCGCGCCGGGGTCTACTACCTCTGGATCGCGAAGGAGACGGGGGGCGCCTTCCCCGGGGCGACGGTCACCGTCGACGAGGTCCCGTGGTGGCCCGAGGGCGAGGGCTGCGGCGCCCCCTTCACCGTGCTGAGCCCGACCGTGTACGTCCCGCCGACGACGGTGGGCGGACCCCACACGTTCGAGGTCCTCCCGAGCCTCGTCCAGACCTTCGACCGGGGCGCGGTCAGCCACGGGCCGGGGGAGATGCCGTGCGCCGCGGAGCACGGGGCCGACGCCGTGATCGAGTTCAGCAAGCGGCCAGGCTCGGTCCTGCAGGTTCGCGCCGTCCCGGTGGACATCCGGACCAACGCGGCCGCCCTGAACCTCGAGGTGAGCCTCGGGTGCGACCCCCTCGGGTCGCGCTTCACCTCGGTCGCGTGCGAGCCGGGGATCGTGCGGCCGCGGGAGGTGACCGTGGCCGGGCCGGGCGGCCCGGTCTACGTCTGGCTCAGCGCCGACGAACGGGACAAGCCCTTCCCGGGCGCCACGGTCCGGATCACGGAGGTCGCGGCCGCCCCCGGCGAGTCGTGCAGCACGGCCCGGGCGCTGGCCCCCGGCGTCACGCACGTGAGCCTCGACTCGACGGAGTCCCTCGGGGGAGGCGACTGCGTCGAGGCGGGCCGGGACCTCACCTGGTACGGGTTCAGCCCGGGGCAGGACCTTGCGGTGGTCGGAACGGACGTCCCGTCGGCGCTGGTCCTGGCGGACCAGGACACGAACCTTCCCCTCGTCTGCCGCCCCGAGGGGACCCCCACGCCCGCGACGGCCCTGGTCCGCGCGGGCCGGACCCTGTGCATCGGCATCCCGAGCGACAGCGGCGTCACCCGGCTCGTCGTGGATGACCGCCCGTACCCGGGCGTCCGGGGAGCGGTCGAGGACCTCCGCGTGCTGCGACCCCTGGGGGACCTGGGGGAGGCGCTGCCCTGGAACGACGACGTCTGGATGGCCGCCTCCCCGACCACGTTGTACCTCGCCGGCGAGAGCGACCCCTCGGTGGGGCTCGGGCCGCGCGTCACGTTCGCGCCGCTCGGCGGCGGCGCGCGGAGCGTATTGGCGGAGAGCCGCTTCCCCCTCCCGCTGGGGCAGGCCGGGGTCGCCGTGGGCGAGCAGCTCTTCGCCGTCGACGACGTGGAGGCGCCCTCCGTGCCCCGGGTCCACCGGCTGACCGACGGGCGGACCTACCCGTGGCGTCCCCAGGCCTGGGACGGGGGCTCGCCGTCCTACGGGGGACCCAGCTTCAGCCTCGCCTACGATGGCGCGACGCTCTCGCTGGCCAGCCACGACACGTCGGAGGCGAGGTTCTGGACCGTCGATCCCCGGTCCCCGGGGAGCCCGACGTTCGTCGGGGTCACCACCCGGCTGCGCCGCGTGGCCGGCCTCGCCGCCGACAGGACGTACTTCTACGTCGTCGGGGCGCAGGACCGAGGAGGCTCGAGCGGAGAGCGGGTCGGCGTGTGGAGGCTCCTGCGCCACGCGGTCGACCGAACGGAGCCCGAGCTGATCATGGAGCTCCCCCTGGACCTGACGCACGGCATCCCGGTGGTGCTCGACGATCCGGAGCGGCCGCGGACGCTCTACGTCCGACAGGTGGACGCGGGCTCGCCGAACCGAGTCCTCGCGATCGTCGACCCCGCGGGCCCGTCGCCGACCTCCGTCGGCCCCGTGGTGCGCCTCGGGACCCCGCGGGACCGGGGCATGGCGTACGACCGCGCGAGGGAGGCTCTGGTGCTGTTCGAGACCGAGACCACGCGGGAGGGACGGATCGTCCGCGTCCGCTAGCGGCGCGAGATTCACGGCGGAGAGGGGTGTCAGCGGAAGGCCGACGTGGTACTTCTCGCTACGGTACCCGGAGGCCGGATCCGCCGGGTAGGGAGAGCAACAACCCGGGCTTGGAGACACCGGGCCACGAGTCATTCCCGTCCATCACGTCCGCTCCCGTGCCGGGGCGAATCGCGCGCGGCGCGAGGTCCCGAGCGAGCACCGTCCCGACCGGTCTGCCATACCCGGGACGACAGGGGGGCACGAGGGTTGGGGCGCCCATGGCGCTTCCCCGAGGAATCGAACGGAAGAACGAAGAGAAGAGACAGAGACCAGGACATGACCAGCAAGTTGTTCGTGGGCGGGCTCGCTTGGGCCACGACCGACGCGAGCCTCCGCACTGCCTTCGAGGCGTTCGGAGAGGTGACCGACGCCAAGGTCATCACGGACCGGGAAACGGGCCGCTCTCGCGGCTTCGGCTTCGTGACCTTCGGGCGCGCCGAGGACGCAGCTCTCGCCATGCAGGAGATGGACGGGGCTGCCCTCGACGGGAGAAACATCCGCGTCAACGAGGCCCAGGAGCGCCGCCGCGATGGCGGGGGCGGCCGGGGGCCGGGGGGCGGAGGACCGCCCCGCCGATTCCGAAACGAGGGGCGTGACGACCGCTCCTACCCGGAGGTCGAGCATCGTCGGGCCCCCGAGGATCGGGGCGGCTGGGGAGGCGGCCCACCGGGCATGCCCCCGGTGGAGGCCGAGGCCGGCGGCCGGCGCGGCCGCAAGGGCCGCGGCCGGCCCAAGGAGGACGACGGCAGCGGCGGCGGCGGCGGCGGTGGTCGCCGCGGCGGCAAGCGCCGTCGCTGGGACGACGACTTCGACGACAACGAGTGGTAGGGCCCACGAGCCGGGCGGCGCCGCCGCCTGGCTCGCGGGATCACCGGCCGAAGAGGGCGCGCAGCCGGGGCCAGTGGCCGTCGGCGCGCGCGAGCGCCACGCGGCCGCTCACGACGCCCGCCGACCCGCGCCCGGGACGCGGAGGCGAAGGCGGTAGAGACCGGTCCGCGCCGTCAGGTAGAGGCTCCGGCCATCGTCGTCGCCCCAGGCGAAGTTCGCCGGGAGCTCCGGGAAGCGCAGGGTGCCGAGGTGCGTACCGTCGGGGTGGAGCACCCACACGCCACCGGGGCCGGAGACGTAGACGTGTCCCTGCTCGTCGACCTTCAGGCCGTCGAGGGCGATCTCGCCGGGGGAGTCCGTCATGTCGAAGAAGGTCTCGGGCTCCCCGAGCGTGCCGTCCTCGGCGACCGGGTAGCGGAGCACGACCTTGCGCTCCTCCTCCCAGTTGTCGACGTAGAGGACGCTCTCGTCGGGAGAGAACGCGAGGCCGTTGGGCGCCGCCAGCTCCTGGCTGGCGAGGGTGAGCTCCCCCTCCCGGAGCATGAACACGCCCTGGACGTCCAGCTCCTTGGCCGGGTCATCGAACACCTCGGGCAGCCCGAAGGGCGGGTCGGTGAAGTACAGCGTCCCGTCCGACCGGTAGACCAGGTCGTTCGGGCTGTTGAGGCGCTTGCCCTCGTAGCGATCGGCGAGCACGGTCACCACGCCGTTGGGCTCGAGGCGGCTGACCCGGCGCCGGCCGTGCTCGGCGATGGTGAGCCGCCCCTCTGGATCGATCGCGAGGCCGTTCGAGCCGGGCTGGTGGTAGCGGCCGATATCCGTCCCCGCGTAGCCGCTGTGGCTGCGGAAGACCCAGAGCCGGCCGTCGGGCAGGTAGCGGTAGATCTGGTTGTTGTTCGGGTCGCTGAAGAACAGGCCTCCGTCGTGCCAGACGGGGCCCTCGATGAAGGAGAAGCCCGCCGCCAGCCGCTCGACCGCAGCGTCCTCGGGCACGATGGCGCCGAGGCGGTCGTCCCGGCGGTCGACGACCAGGTACGACGGGTCGCTCTCCGTGCGTGTCGGCTCCCGGTAGACGTCGAGGGTGGCCGAGCGGATCCAGATGAAGTTGGACGGGCTCAGGGAGATCGGGCCGTTGATGCCGAACACCGCGATCTGGATCGCGTCGCCGGGCTGGGCATCCTCGGTGAGGATCACGCGGTTCGGCGCATTGAACCCCGCCGCCACCGTGCCGCCGGGCTGCCCGAGCTTGGGCGTCAGCTCGCCGTCGACCCACACCTCCGCGTAGTCGTCCACGACCACCTCGAAGGCGAGCGTCGCGCCCCGGGTGTCGACGTCGCCGATCCGGTCCGGGACGGTGAGCCGGGCGCGGTACCAGTTGAAGCTCACCCGGCCCCCGCCGCGGCGCGCGTCGAGGGTCGTCGGGTCGAGGACCTCCCAGCCCGAGTCGTCGAAGTCCCGTCCGCCCGCCTTGGGCAGGACGTCATGGGTACGGTTCGGCTCGCCCGAGGGGCGCCGGTCCGGCCCCGGGGCGCGGCTCTCGATCTCGACGATGCGGGCGTCGGCGTAGCGCCACTCGGCCCCGAGGAGCGCCATGCCCTCGGCCGTGCCCAGGTCCACGGTCGCGTCCGGGGGGCCGACCGGTGGCGCCTGGGGCACCACGGGCACCCGGACCGCCGCGACGGTCGCCGGGGCTTCCTCCGCCGGGGGCACGTCCCCCCCCGTCTCCTCCGCGGGGGCGGACTCCGCCTCGATCGGCGCCGGCGGCGCCTCCAGCTTCTTGCACGCCACGAGGCTCATGGCGCAGGCGATCCAGACGAGATAGCGCATCACTCCTCCTGTCCCTCGACGCCGCCGGTGACGGCGCGGACGCCAGCCAGGGCGAGCTCCTCATCCTCCGGGGCGCTCGCCGCGCCGCTGACGCCGACCGCGCCGACGACGCGGCCGTCGACCTCGATCGGGACCCCGCCCTGCATCGGGGTGAAGTCCTCGATCGCCAGCATCGGGGTCCGGCCGCCGACGATGATCTCCTCGAACACCCGGGTCGGCTTGCGGAACAGCGCCGCCGTCCGCGCCTTGCCCGCGCTGACCGCGTCGCCGGCGATGAACGTGCCGTCGATCCGCTCGAGCGCCACGAGGTGCCCGGTCGCGTCGGCGACGGCGATCGTGCCCGTGGTCCCACGCGCCCGCGCCGCGGCCTGGGCGCCGTCGAGCGCCCGCCGGGCGCCGGCCAGGGCGAGGCTCTGACCCCCCGCGACGAGGGGCCCCGGCGTGCCGGTCGCGGCGGCCACCTCGGGCGGGTCGGCCCTCACGGCCGCGATGCGCTCGCGGAAGGCCGCCACGCCGGCGAGCGCGAGCTCCTCGTCCTCCTGGGCGCTCGACGCGCCGCTCACCCCGATCGCCCCCACGACCTCGCCGTCCACCTCGAGCGGAACGCCGCCCTGCATCGGGGTGAAGTCCTCGATCGCCAGCATCGGGGTCCGGCCGCCGACGATGATCTCCTCGAACACCCGGGTCGGCTTGCGGAACAGCGCCGCCGTCCGCGCCTTGCCCCAGGACACGCGGTCACCGGCGACGAAGGTGCCGTCGATGCGGTGGAGGGCCACGAGGAACCCGGCGCGATCCGCGACCGCGATGGTGCCCGTGGTCCCGCGGCGCTCGGCCTCCTCGACGGCCCCCGCGATCGCGGTCCGGGCGCCGGTCAGCGTCAGATCGCGGACCGCCGTCACCCGGGGTCCGGCGACGGTGTGCTCCTCCACGTCGGCGGAGGCCCTCGAGGCCTCGTCGGCGCCGGCGCCGGCGGCCGCCGCCAGCCCCGGCAAGAGAACGAACCACCGCCAGCGGCGGTACGCCCGATACGCCCGTGTCATGCTCACCTCCCGCGGAGGTCGCACCGCTAGGGTCCCGACTGCGGGCCGACGCGCCGACTCTCCGTCGCCGCCTGGGATGCGAGCGCCAACGCCCGGGTTACGGGAGCGCCCTACGCGGGCGGGACCGGGCCGGCCCGAGGCCGTCGACCGCCGAGCCGCAACGTGCTGCTCCCGCGGGCGCCGGAGCGCGTCAGTCTTCGGCCGGGCGCCGGATCCAGCCCCAGCGCTGCCGGAGCTGCTGCACCGCCTGCCGGGAGACCCCGAAGCGCTTCGCCAACTCGTTGTGGGGCGCTGGCGACGATAGGATCTCCTCGACCTGCTCGGGCTGGAGGACCCGGAGGCGAGGAGGCCGGAGCAAGGGCTGGGAGCGCGGCCCGTCCGCGCGGGCGTGGGACTCGCCGCGGACCAGGCGAGACACGGTCGACACCGCCAGGCCGTGCTCCTTGGCGAGCTCGGTGACGGTCAGATCCTCGTCGGCGTAGCGCTGACGGATCCGCTTGACCGAGCGGGGAGTCAACCGCCGGCGCTTGTCGGGCCGGCGGAGGGGGCCGCCGGCGGCGGGTCGGATCTCCCCACGCAGGATCGCGGCGATCTTGCGTACGCTCACGCCGTAGTCCTCGGCGATGTCGCGCTGCGTGACTTCGCCCTGAGCGTAGGTCTGGCGGATCGTGCGGATGTCTTGGTCGGTGAGCTCTGGCCTGGGCATGGGTCTTCTCGCAGAAGCCTAGCTGAACGCTGGCGGGGGGCCGAACCGAGCACCCGCCCGCGGTGCAGATCGAACCGAGAGTGCACCCAAATCGGCACGATGAGAAGGTTTTCGATGGCACCTGTCCCAAAAAGGGGGTTCGCCGCTCGCCGAGCTACGCTATCGGGTCGATGGCCCGGCGTCCCCCCACTCCCGCGGACCTCACCGCCGCGTTCCTCGCGCTCCTCGCCGGCAGCGCGGGCTGCTACCGCGCCTTCGACGCCGCACCACCCCCGGTGGACCAGGGCCGCCCGGTCGACGCGGGCCTCCGCACCCGCCCGCCGGTGCCCTCGGAGGTCCGGCCGCCCGGGCCGGCGAACCTCAACCGGGTCGCGGTGCTGGGCACGGCCGTCGCGGGCGCCACGATCGTCCTGCGCGCGGGGCCGCGGTGCGAAGGGCCTCCCCTCGGCGCGGGCGACGCGGACGGCGACGGCACCTTCGCCGTGGAGGTCGAGGTGCCGGACGACACGGCGACGGTGATCCACGGGACGGCCCGCCTCGCTCCGCTGCCCGAGTCGAGCTGCTCCGTCGAGGGCGTGCTCTACGTCGAGGACAGCACCCCTCCGCCGCCCCCCGAGCTCCTCGGCACCGAGCCCGTGTCGCCGAGCGAGGATCGCGGCCCGCGCGTGTTCGGCCGCGCCGAGCCCGGCTCCCTCGTGCGGATGTTCCTCGACGCCGCCTGCACGGTCCGCCTCAGCGCGACCCAAGCCGACGACGCGGGGAGCTTCAGCCTGTTCGTGGGCGTACCGGAGGGCCCGTCGGGGCTGTACGCCACCGCCACGGACCGGGCGGGCAACACGTCCGGCTGCGCCGGGCCCCTGCCCTACGTCGCCCGGTAGCGCCGACGGAGCCTCCCGACGCAGGCGACGCTCAGAGGCCCCACTCGAGCAGCAGGTGCGTCCGGAGGTCCTCCGCGACGTCCGCGTCGAGGGCGATGTCGTAGAGGAGCACCTCGCCGTAGCGCCCCGCGAAGCGTCCCGCCTCCTCGTCGCTGTTCGACCCGAGGATCCACTGCAGGGGCTGGTCGAGCATGCCGCGGTCGAGCTCCAGCGCGAGGGGCTCGCCGCGGTCGATCCGGACCGAGAGGGTCCCGAGGATGTTGTCGCGGACCAGAACGAGCAGGTGCGGCTGGTCGTCGTCGATGCGCGTGGGGGCGAGGACGCCGAGGCCGCTCTCGGAGGCGTAGGCGAAGCCGGGGCGGCCGCGGTGCAGGAACAGCGCGCCGTCCCTCCTCCCGGTGGGGTTGTCGGCGCCGAAGATCGTCGGCGCCAAAGGCCAGTCCTCGGGCTCGGCGCCCCGGTCATCGTCGGTCCGCAGCACCACGGCCAGCGTGAAGCTGCTCAGCGCCGGCCGCTCCCAGAGGCACCGGCTCGGGAGGACCCCGAGGCCGGGGTCCGGGATCACGCCGGTGGTCCGGATCGCCGGATGCCCGGCCCCGAGGCCGTCCTCCTCGAAGAGCACGTCGGCGCAGGCGGCGTTCCCCCGCCCCGTGAGGTTCCACCAGACGGTCGGCCGCTCGTCGGCCGGCGTGCCGTTGCCGTTCACGTTGCGCGCGCTGAGCTGGAGGATGAGCCCGCCGAGGGGGAGGTCGGGCCGGCCCATGTCCGGGCCGAGGTCGGGGGGGCCGAGGTCGGGGCCTTCGTCGGGCAGGGCGCCGAGGTCTGCGCCACCGTCCGGGCGCGCGCCCGCGTCCGGCCCTCCGTCCGGCGGGAGCGGCTGCCGGTTGAGGGAGCAGCCGAGCAGGCCCAGCGCCAGCGCCGGGCCGAGGAGGGTCCAGGGCCACGGGAGCATGAAGACGAGCGTCCCCCGACCCGCCCCTCCGAGCAAGGGTCATGGGCTTGCGTTCCGCCCCCTCCCGGCCGAGGGTCTGGCCATGGGTGACGTCCTGACCATCGACACCGGCTACGGCGGCCGCGAGCGGCACACCGCCGCCTACCTCCTGCCCGAAGGCGACCGGGCCGCCTTCATCGAGACGAACACCAACCACGCGGTCCCTCGCCTCCTCGAGGCGCTCCGCGCGACCGGGAGGACCCCCGAGCAGGTCGAGCACGTGATCATCACCCACGTGCACCTCGACCACGCCGGCGGCGCGGCCGCGCTCATGCGCGCCTGCCCGAACGCCACGCTGCTCGCCCACCCGAAGGCCGCCAAGCACGCGATCGACCCCTCCAAGCTCGTCAAGAGCGCCAGGGCCGTCTACGGCGACGACGTGTTCGAGCGCCTCTACGGCACGATCGAGCCCATCCCGGAGGAGCGCGTGCGGATCCTCGAGGACAACGAGACCGTCGACTTCGGCGAGCGACGCTTCCGCTTCCTCCACACGCGCGGGCACGCCAACCACCACTTCTGCGTCCTCGACGAGGCCCACAAGCACATCTTCACGGGCGACGCGTTCGGCCTGGTCTACCCGTACCTGCAGCGGGACGGCCTCTTCGCCATCCCGTCGACCAGCCCGACCGACTTCGACGGACCGGCCGCCAAGGCGTCGCTCGACCGGATCGTCGAGACGGGGGCGGAGCGCGCATACCCGACCCACTTCGACGCGGTGACCGAGCTCGGCGCGATCCGGGAGCAGCTGCATCGCTGGCTCGACTTCTCGAGCGCGCTCGTCGAGGAGGCGTACGCCTCGGACACGCCGGACGAGGAGCTCGACGCGCAGTTCCTCGCGAGGGTCGAGGAGGAGTTCACGTCGCGGCTGGCCGGGACGTCCTTCGCCGACGACGACGTGGCGTGGGATCTGCTGCGGGACGACATCGATCTCAACGCCCAGGGCCTGGCCTTCGCGGTGAAGAAGCGGCGGTTCAAGGACCAGCAGGCCGAGGGGTAGGCGCCAGGTCGGCCCGAGCGGAGGCGCCGCAGACGCACGGCGGAGCCGCCGCGCTGCTCACGGGTCGAGGCGGACTCGGGGCCACAGCGGGCGCAGCGTCCGGTGCTTGACGCATCCCCACACGACCCCCGCCTGGTAGGCCGCCATCTCGAGGGCGGTGAGGCCCAGGAAGGCCAGGAGACCCAGGTCCGGCCGCTTGCGCCGATGGTCGACGACGGGGGCGATCGGCAGCGCGAGGGCGGCGAAGATCGCGACGGTCGGCTCGAGGACGGAGGCGCCGAGGAGCGGGACCGAAGCGTAGCGACCCACCGCCCGGCTGAAGTGATAGCAGGCCGCGCCATGGCTCCGGAGGAGGGCTCCGAGGAGGCGCCGCGGCGGCGCGGGCACCCCGAGCGCGCGAAGGCGCCGCGTCTTGTCGACCGCCTCGGCAACGAGGAGCGCCGCCGCGAGCAAGGCGCCCCCGCCCGCCAGCGCCGGGGAGCGGACGAGGAGGGCGCCCGCCGCCATGAGGCACACGCAGGCCGAGGGGACGTGGAGGTCCCGTCGGCCGTCCGCGGGGAATCGTCGGGCGAGGATCCCCTCGGTCGACGCGTACTCGGCGCGCCGACGCAGGAACGGGAGGAGGCGCTCCCGCGGCTCGTGGGTGACCTCGGCCGCAGGGGCGTAGCGGACCCGGTGGCCGGCGGCGCAGGCCCGCCAGACGAGGTCCACGTCCTCCCCGAGCCGCATCCCCTCGCGGAAGCCGCCGAGGGCCATGAAGGTGCGCCGTCGGACGACCAGGTTGCACGACGGGAGGTACGGAGGGTCGGCGCGAGGCCCCACCTCCGCCGGTCGGCCGGCGTCCTCCACCCCGCGGCTCGCGCTCATGTCGAGGGGGGAGCCGACCCGCTCGTAGCGCGCGATCAGGCCGGGCCGCTCGGCGGACCGCGCGCGTCCGCCCGCGATGGCGACGCGGGGCTGATCGAGCTCCGTCGTCAGGGTCCGGAGCCAGGCGGGCGAAGCGACGCAGTCGTTGTCGAGGAAGGCCACCACGCCGTGCCGGGCGAGGCGGACGCCCTCGTTCCGGGCCCGGGCGGGGCCGCCGTTCTCGGGCAGGCGCACCACCCGGACCGGCAGGTCGGCGAGCGCTGCATCGAGCGGCGGCGCGGACCCGTCGTCGACCACCAGGACCTCGTAGCGGTCGCGCGGGTAGTCCTGCTCGAGGAGCGAGCGGACGGCGCGGCGCGTGGCCCCCGGCCGCCCCAGCGCGGGGACGACGCAGCTCACCGAGGGCAGGTGGGGCGCGCGTGGCTCCGCGCGCGCCCGCACCAGGCGGCGGCGCGCCAGCGCGGCGAGGAAGGTGGCGGTGGGGCCGAGGGAGTGGCCGGCCCGGGCGGCGAGCTCCGCCGCCGTGAACGACCCGTCGCCGACCAGCGCCAGGAGCGCGGCGCCGCGGGCGGACAGGGCGAACGCGACGAAGGGTCGGTCGCAGCAGAGCACGCGTCCGCGGAGGCTCAGCCCGGCGGGGAGTCGATAGCGCGCCGGGGGTACGCGGCGGAGCACCGGGCCGAGCGGCGTGGTTGCGTGCCACGTCAGCGCCAGGCCGAGGGCGCGGCGCGCGAGGTCCGGGCCGTCGCCTGCACCGGCGACCACGATCGCGCCCCCCTCCCGGCAGGCGGAACGATCGAGGGCGAGCTCCCATCCCCCGACCGCGAGATCGGCGCCGGCATGCACCGACCGGAGGCCGAGGGCCCGGGCGGTAGGCCCGAGGGGCGCGGGGACCCGGACGGTCTCGGCGTGGAGGTCGCGGGCGAGGGCGAGGAGCGCACGCGCCTCGACGGTGGGCGGCGCGCTCACGCCCTCGGCCCGCGGGGTCGCTTCAGTCCGTGAACTCGCACTCCGCCGTGGCCACCGTGGTGCCGGTGGAGACGGTGCAGGTCCGGACCCGCCCCGTGCAGGTGCCACCCGAATCGAACCCGTCGAGATCCCATCCGTCGAAGCTCCGACCGGAGGAGGGTAGCTGGCCGTCATTCACGCAGGACGACGGGCTGTTGCCTCCGTTCGAGCAGCACAGGTCGACGGTGTCGCCGGGGCTGCACGTGATGCTGCAGGCGATGGGCCCCTCGTGGGACAGGCGGTTGCCCTTCGCCACGCACGTCTCGGTGCCGCAGGTCGCCGTGGCGCGAGCGCCCGTGGTCGCGTTGCCGCCGATGCGGAGCACCAGGGTGTTCGCCGGGGCCGCGACGAAGGTGGCCTCGACGGTCGTGTCCCCATCGACGGTGAACGTGCACACCTGGTCGGTGCTCCCCATGCAGGGGCCGGCCGTCCAGCTCGAGAAGACCGTCACGGCGGGGAAGAACTCCGGGGACGCGACGAGGGTCACCTCGTCCCCGTCGGGCACGTCCTCGCTGCACGTCGTCGTCGGGCCGTTGCACTCGATGCGGGGCGGGAAGGTGAACCCGTCCCGACGCCCGACGTCGCCGCCGCCCACGATGTCGACCTCGACGAGGAACGTCCCGGCGTAGGTCGCGGTGACGTCGAGGTCCTGGTCCAGGGTGACCATGCACGTGTCCGCCGTGCCGGCCGAGGCGCAGTCGCCGCCCCAGCCCTGGAACACGCTGTCCCCGATCTCCGCCTGGGTGAGGGTCACGACCGTGCCGTCGTCGAACGTCTCCGCGCAGTCCGTGCCGCAGTCGATGCCGACGGGGGAGCTGGTGATCCGCCCCTCCCCGCTGCCCAGGAGGGACACCTCGAGGTCGAACACGTCGACGAAGCTCGCCGTCACGGCGCGGTCGTCGTCGAAGACGAGATCGCAGCTCTCCGCGTCGGTGCAGTCCCCCGTGAACCCGTCGAAGCGCGCGCCCTCCTCCGGCGTCGCGCTCAGCGTCACCTCGTCGAAGCAGGCCAGCGCCACGGTGCAGTCCGCGGCGCAGTCGACCGCCGCGGGAGCGCTCGTGACGCGGCCCCGCCCGATGACCGACAGCGAGAGCTCGGGCGACACCGTGTCGTCCGCCACGCCCGAGCAGTCCTCGTCGATCCCGTTGCACTCCATCGGCTCCACCCCGGCGGGGCTCGCCGCCGCGAGCGTGTCGTCGCAGTCGGTCGTGAGGTCGTCGACCGGCGCCGTCATCGTCCAGGTGGGCGCGGGGGCGTCGCCGCAGAGCGCGGTCGGCGGGGCGGGGATGGCGCACGCGCTGACCATCCCGTCCATCGAGGCCGCGAACCCGTCGGCGTCGCAGTCGACGAAGAACCCGATCAGGAGGTCCTCGTCGGTCAGCCCGTCGCAGTCGTTGTCGAACGTGTCGCAGACCTCGTCGGCGCCGTCGAAGATGAAGTCGCGCGTGTCGTCGCAGTCCGTGCCGCACTCGCCGAGGTCGACCGACGCCTGCCCGTCGCTGTCGCCGTCGATCAGCGTGAACGTGCAGCCGTCCACCGGGTCGCAGGCGTCGGCGGTGCAGTCGTTGTCGTCCTCGCACTCGAGGGGGTCGATCGGCTCGGAGCAGATGCCCGCCTCCGTGTCGCACGTCCGGGTCCCGGTGCAGACGTCGCCGTCGTCGCAGTCCTCGTCCGTCGTGCAGGACAGCTCGCACTCGTCGGTGCAGCCGTCCTCGTCGTCGCCGTTCCGGCCGTCGTCGCAGGCCTCGTCGCCGTCGACGATGCCGTTGCCGCAGCCCGGCTCGACGCACGCGCCGGCCCCATCGCAGACCCCCGGCTCGTCGTCGGGGAGCGTGCAGGCCGCGCCCGGGTCCGCCGGGTCGCCGCTCGCGCAGACGTCGTCGGCGCAGGTCTCCTCGCCGTTGCAGGCGTCGCCGTCATCGCAGTCGGCGTCCTCGCTGCACTCGGGCGCCGGCCCGAGGTCGGGCGCGACGCTCGCGTCGACGCCCCCATCCTCGGCGGCGGACGCTCCGCAGCCCGAGAGGAGAAGAACGAGGGTACCCAGGGCGACGCACCGCCCCGGAAGGGAAGGAAAGAACATCACATACTCCGATAAGGAAAGAGGGGTACGACTCCACGATGCCGAACGCGTGGGCTCCCGACAAGGGTGGGTGGCCAACGAGGACGCCGGCCACGGTCCTTTTCTCCAAGACGGCCACGGGAGAACGCCTCACGATGTGCCCGTGACCACCCCGACCCTGACTCCCCGCCTCGTCGTCCGGAGCTCGGCCGACGCCATCGACTTCTACGCCCACGCCTTCGGCGCCGAGGAGCTCGAGCGCTTCACCACGCCCGACGGAGTGGTCGTCCACGCCGCGATCCGCATCGGCGACGCCGTCGTCGCCCTCGCCGACCGCTCGGACGACAACCAGAGCCCCGACGACCTGGGCGGCTCCACCGTGATCCTCACCCTGATCGTCGACGACCCCGACGCCGTCGCCGCCCGGGCCGTCGAGCGGGGGGCACGCATCGTCTTCCCGATCGAGGACCAGTTCTACGGCCACCGGGAGGGGCGCATCCGCGACCCCTTCGGCCACCTGTGGATCGTGTCGAAGATCATCGAGGAGCTCGACGCGGAGACCATCCAGAAGCGGACGGAGGGCTGGGCGGGCGATTGAGCTCGGCCACGTGGCCGCCGTGAGCCTCGCGGACGAAACCGCACGTCACGCCGCCGAGCTACGCACCTCGTCGATCAGGGCCCCGATCCGCTTCACGGCCTCGGTCAACACCTCGGCCGACGGTCCGAAGCTGAAGCGGACGTGGTGGCGGAACCGGCTCGGGCGGCCGCCGCGCCGTTGGCCCGGGTCGACGTCGAAGAACGGCCCCGGCACGACGATCACGCGGCGGTCGAGAGCGGCCCGGAAGAAGGCGTCCCCGGTCGCGATCGAGGCGGGGAGGCCGCGCAGGTCCCCCCAGCCGTAGAACGTGCCCTCGGGCTCCAGGTCGAAGCGGCTGCCCAGGCCGCGCAGGCCGCCGAGGAGCAGGTCCCGCTTGGCCCGGTACTGGGCACGGATCGCGTCCCCCTCCTGGTTCGCCGTCGCCGGGTCGAGGAGGGGGACGGCGGCGCGCTGCATCGGCCGCGAGGGGCCTCCGTCGAGGAAGGAGCCGGCGCTGCCGAGCGCCTCGATGACGGTCTTCGGACCGAGGGTCCAGCACACGCGCCAACCGGGGTAGCGCCAGTTCTTGGTGAGCCCGTCGAACACGACCACGGGGTCCCGGTCGACGTCCTCGACGAAGGCGGCCGCGCTGACGGGCCCGTCGCCGACCCAGACGTAGCTCGAGTAGAACTCGTCGAAGAGCATGGCGCAGTCGAGCTCCCGGGCCAGGGACACCCAGCTGGCGAGCTCGCCCTCGCGGACGAGCTTGCCGGTCGGGTTGCACGGGTTGCTGAGCAGCAGCGCGCCGAGGCCGCGCCCGAGCACCTCCCGGCGCAGCTCGCGGAGCGAGAAGTCGTAGCGCCGCTCCGGGTCGAGGAGGATCGGGATGGGCGTGAAGCGCCGGAAGACGTCGAGGAGCTCCTCGTAGGCCGTGTAGTCGGGGAGGAAGTGCCCGAGGTTCACCGGCCCGACCGCCGCGCAGGTCCGCATGATCGACACGCGGCCCCCGCCGCCGATCGCCACGTTCTCGGCGGTGTAGCGGCTCCCGAGGCCCCGGCGGAAGCGGGCGTTGTAGAGGTCGGCCACGGCCTCCCGCAGCTCGGGGAGACCCGCCACCGGCGAGTAGTCCTGGTCCTCGGGCAGGATGTCGAGGGCCTCGACCCGCGGGGGAGCACCCTCGAGGGGCCCGGTCTCCGGCTGGCCCTGGCCGAGGTTGCACCACGCGGGGCCGCCGGGCGTCCCGTAGCCGCGCGCCCGGGCCTCGCTCGTCACGTAGATGACGCCGGTCCGCGGGACGGGGCGGAAGGTGTTCGAGGTCTCGGTCATCCAGGGATCTCCACGCGACGACCCTAGCCCGGATTCGACGACCTCGACCGGACTCCAGCCGTCGCGGCCATGGCCGGCGAGCCCCACCCGGGGGCGGCTGGGCGCTACCCCTCCTCCTCGGCGATCGCGGCCAGGATCCCCCGCTCGTCGAGGAAGCGGACGACCTCGCCGGCCAGCTCCTCGGGCTCGCCCTCGAGGATGCGCCCCGAGCCCCGGGTCACGCCCGCGCCGAGCAGCTCGCCGAGCCGGTCGAAGGGGCCCTTGTCCGGGTCGGGCGCGAAGATCGAGCGCGGCCGGGGCCGGGGCGCCCGCAGCACGCGGAGGTGGGGCCGGTCGTAGGCGTTGTCGTCCATCGCCACGTCCAGGGCGGCCGGGGTCGTGACGGGGATGGCCGCGCGCTCCGCCGCCGCGAGCGCGGGGAAGGTCGCGTGCCGAAGCCGAGCGTTTCCGCCGGTCAGGGCCAGGACCGCGGGCAGCGCGGCCTCGACCCGCTCCCGCGCGCCGCCTCGCAGCGCCCGGGTGACCTCGATGCGCCCCAGCGCCCCGGGGCCGTCCCCGAGCTCGAGCTCGACGACGTCCGTGACCAGGGGGCGGCCGAGCAGCTCGGCGAGGTAAGCCGGGACCTCGGCGCTCCCTCGATCGTCCGTCCGGTGGCCGCAGAGGACGACATCGGGCGCCCGGCTCTCCGCGACGGCCGACAGGAGCGCGGCGGTCCGCACGGGGAAGCCGCCCTCCGCGTCGATCCGCAGGACGTCATCGACGCCGGCGGCGAGGGCCTGCCGGAGCGCCCGGTCCGCACGCGGGGGCCCGACGGTGACGGCGAGCACGTCGCCGCCGCCCCGGTCCCGGCGCCTCAGGGCGAGCTCGAGGGCCGCCTCGTCGGCGGGGTTCGTCAGGTAGAGGAGGCGGTGCTCGTCCACCTGGCCCGTGATCGGGTCGACGTCGACCGAGTCGAGGTCAGGCACCTGCTTGACGCAGACCATGAAGCGCATGCCCACCCTCCGGTCAGGACTCCCGGAACGTCACGCCGTAGCCCCCACGCGGGTAGGACCAGCGGATCGCGCCCTCTTCGTTGCAGGCGATGTAGCAGGCGCCGCACTCGAAGCACTGCTCGTAGTTGAAGAGGATCGACCCGTCGTCGAGGGGGACGAAGAGGTTCGCGGGGCAGACGTGCACGCAGCTCTTGACGCTGCAGTCGTGGCAGACGGAGCCGTCCACCACGATGTGCGGCGTCTCGTCGGGCCGGAAGTGCGCGGTGCGCATCTTCTCTTCGTGGGTCGTTCTCATCTCGCCCCCCTCACCAGCCGAAGGCCCTCATCCCCCGGTAGACGTCCCGGAGGACCTGCCAGTTGCTGACCCTCGCCTCCTTCATCGCCTCGCGCGCGATCGCCAGCAGCTTCCGCTTGCCTCGACCGTCGACCCGGAACAGGCGCTCTGCGCTCCGGGTCACGAGGCCGGGGTAGGTGTTCGCGAGGCGCTCGCTGTTCACGAAGGCGGGCGCGTCCCGGTAGGCCTTGAAGTCCGTGGTGACGTGCCGCGCCTCGAGCCTGGCCTCGTAGCCGCGGAGCATCGACGCGGAGCTGTCCTGGGCCGCGTGCGCCTCGAGGGCGGTCTCGGCCGCGGCGAAGCCGGACTGGAGCGCGTAGTTGATGCCCTCGAGGTAGAGGCCCGTGGCGAAGCAGAGGCCGGCCGCGTCCCCCGCGACGAGCATGCCGGGCCGGTAGAGCTTGGGCATCATGCTCCAGCCCGCCTCGGGGACGAGGTGGGCGCTGTACTCGCGAGGCTTGGCCCCCTCGAGGAGGGGGGCGACGGAGGGGTGCGCCTTGAACCGCTCGAGCAGCTCGTCGGGCCGCCGCCGCCGTTCGGCGAAGCTCGAGAGCTGACCGATGACGCCGATCGCGATGCTGTCCTGGTTCGTGTAGAGGAAGCCGCCGCCGGTGACGTCGTCCGTGATGTCGCCGATGTACTCGGCCACGGCGCCCTCGTCGCCGCGGAGCGAGAAGCGCTGCTCGAGCAGGCGCCGGTCGAGGCCGAGGACCTCCTTCACGCCCAGGCTCACCTCGTGCGCGTCGAGCTCCCCCCGCAGCCCGGCCTTCTTGGCGAGGAAGCTGTTCACGCCATCGCACGCGATCACGAGCGGCGCCTCCACCTCGCCGTCGGCCCTCCGCACCCGCACGCCCACGACGCGGTCGCCGTCGAGGAGGAGGTCGTCGGCCACCGTGGAGCACAGGAGGAAGGCCCCCGCCTCCACCGCCTTGCCGGCCAGCCAGCGGTCGAAGTGGGGCCGCATGACCGTGAAGCCGTTGTAGGGCGGCTCGCTGTAGGCCGAGGTGCGGAAGTCGAGGGCG
The DNA here is from genome assembly GCA_050331215.1 of Sandaracinaceae bacterium. GTDB lineage: Bacteria > Myxococcota_A > Polyangia > Polyangiales > Sandaracinaceae > JBHJHB01. The sequence goes on from JBHJHB010000180.1 coordinate 20,948, forward strand.
ACGCTCGTCGTCGGGCTCATGAAGGCGATGGTGCGGCGCGCGATGTGCCGCTCGAGGGGGGCCTCCGCCCAGAAGTCCGGCACCACCTCGTGGAGGATCGCGCTCCCGTAGAAAGCCGCGCCCGAGACGTTCTTCGCTCCCGGGTACTCGCCCCGTTCGAGCAGCAGCACCTTCATCCCGCCCCGGGCCATCAGCAGCGCGGCGGCGCTGCCCGCGGGCCCCGCGCCGACCACGATCGCGTCGAAGCGCGCGCTCACGGCGCCCCCGGCGCAGGCTCGGGCGCGCTGGCCGCCACGCCCGGGTCGTCCCGAGGAGGCGCCTCGCCCCGCCGGCGGTGGGCCTCGAGAGCCTCCCGGAGCTTCCTCTCGAGGTGCGGCGCGAGCCGGTGGACGTCCGCCACCACGCCGAGGTCGGCCAGGCTGAAGATCGGCGCCGTGCGGTCGACGTTCACGGCGACGATCACCTCGGAGCCCGTGATCCCGACGACGTGCTGGCTCGCCCCGCTGATCCCGAGCGCCACGTAGAGGCGGGGCGCCACGGTCTTGCCCGTCGAGCCGATGTAGCGGTCGTGGGGGATCCAGCCGCGGTCGCTGATCACGCGCGTGCCGCCCACGGCGGCGCGCAGCGCCCCCGCGAGCCCCTCGAGGACGGCCACCTTGTCCCGGGCGCCGAGGCCGAGGCCCCCGGCGACGATCCGCTCGGCCTCCTCGATGTCCACGGTCGTCTGGTCCGGCGGCTCGCTCGCCACGGTGCGGTCGCGGACCGCGTCGAGCGCGAGGTCGGGGCGCCGGACGTCGACCATCGGCAGGGGGGCGCCGAGGGGACGGGTCTCGAGGCCCCGCACCGACGGCAGCAGGCTCGTGCAGAGCGGCGGGCGGCCGACCAGGCGCTCTTCCTGCAAGCCGCCGTGCCGCGGTCGGACGAGCTGCACCTCGCCGTCCGGGAGCCCCCGCACCTGCGCCACGCCGCTGACGAGCAGCCGCCCCGCCCGGAGCGCATAGCGAGGGAGCCAGGCCCGGCTGTGGGCGGTGGCGGGCGTCATCAGGACCCGTGGGTGCAGCGACGAGAGCAGCGGCCGCAGGGCCTGGAGCCACGCGTCCGCGCTGAAGGGGCCGAGCCCCTCGTGGTCGAGGGCGATCGCGCGGTCGGCGCCGTGCGCGCCGAGCCCCCGCAGCGGCCCCTGCAGACCCGGCCCGAGGCCGACCGCCGTGACCTCTTCCCCGAGCACCGATGCCACGCCCCGCGCCTCCTCCACGCACTCGAGGGACGCGGGCGTGACCGCTCCGCGGCGCACCTCCACGACGACGGCGACGGTCACGCTGCCCTCGAGGCCAGCGCCAGCCGGGTGGTCGCGCCCTCGCCGATCGCCCGCGCGGCCCGCTCCCCCTCCAGGACCGCGGCGTGGGCCCTGCGGGGGGCGAGGCAGTCTCCGACCCGGTGGACCTCGGGGACGACGCGGGAGAGCTCCGCGCCCAACCGGTCCTCGGCGACGCGCGGGACCGCGAGCACCACCGTGTCGAAGCCCTGGAAGGAGAGCGGCTGCCCGCTGTAGTTGTGGACGGCCTGGACGACACCCTCCTCGATGCCGATCACGCTCACGTTCGGCGTGCAGACGATGCCGAGTCGGCGGGCGCGCCGGTACCAGCCCTCGAGGTCGAGGGTGATGCCGAGGTCCTGGCCGACGTAGAGGGTCGGCGTGACCACCTCGACCGCCTTGCCCTGCTCCGCGAGGAGCTCGGCGGTGGAGGTCGCCTCGTGGAATCCGAGCTGGTCCACGATCAGCACCCGGTCCCCGACCGGGACGCGCCCCCAGAGCACGTCCTCGACGTCGTGCACGAAGGACGGATGGGCCTCGGCGCCCAGCGCGCTCCGGTCCGGCACCGAGCACGTGGCGACCACCACCGCGTCGGGGGAGCGGGCGCGCACGTCGCTCGCGCTGGCCCGCGCGCCGAGCTCGACGGCGACCTCGGTCTGCGACAGCTCGTGGCGGAGGTTCCGGACGAGGTCGCCGAGCTCCGCGCGCGGCGTGACGCGGGTGGCGGTCCGGATCTGCCCGCCGAGGCGGTCCGACGCCTCGAGCAGCGTGACCCGGTGCCCCCGCTGCGCGGCCGTGACGGCGGCCCGCAGGCCCGCCGGGCCGCCCCCGACCACGACCACCTTTCGCCGGCGTGGCGCCCGGACGCGGGACGCGACCCCGAGCTCCGCTTCGCGGCCCGTCGCTGGCGTCTCGATGCACCCGAGCCAGCGGTTGAGGCCCATGCGGCCCACGCACTCCTGGTTGCAGCTCAGGCAGAGCCGGATGTCCTCGGTGCGGCCCTCCCGGGCCTTGTTCGCGAGCTCCGGGTCGGCGATCTGGCCCCGCACGATGCCGACGAGGTCGGCGTGGCCCTCCGTCAACACGCGCTCCGCCTGCACGGGGTCCTTGATGCGCCCCACGCCGATCACGGGGAGGCTCACCGCGCGTCGGATCGCCGACGAGATGTAGAGCGCGTAGCCCGGCGGGATGTGCATCGACGCTTCGATGGTGTAGAGCGTGTGCGTCGCGGTCCCGATCGACGTGTTGATGTAATCGACGAGGCCGTCCTCCTCGAGCTGCTTGGCCGTCTCGACCGTCTCCTCGAGCACGATGCCGTCCCGGATGAACTCGTCGCCGCACAGCCGGACCCCGACGACGTAGTCCCGGCCGCAGGTCCGCCGGATGGCGTCGAGGATCTCCCGGAGGATCCGCATGCGATTGGGGAGGCTGCCCCCGTACTCGTCGCTGCGCAGGTTGTTGTGGCGGCTCAGGAACTGCCGGACGATCGAGGAGTGCGAGCACTGGAGCTCGATGCCGTCGAAGCCGCCCTCCTGGGTTCGGCGGGCCACGTCGGCGTAGCCGGCGACCACCTCCGCGATGTCCTCGCGCTCCACCGCCTTGGGCACTTCCCGGAAGAGGGGATCGGCGACCGACGAGGGCGCCCACACCGGAAGGCGGGTGTACATGCCGCTCGCCTGGCCCCCGTTGTGGTTGATCTGGGCCAGGATCTTCCCGCCCTCGGCGTGGACCGCGTCGGTCATCGCGCGATAGCCGGGCAGGACGTCGTCCCGGAAGGCGTGGATCAGCTTCTCGTAGGGATGGTCCGTGGGGTGGACGGAGTGCTCCTCGGTGATGATCAGGCCGGCTCCGCCGCGCGCGCGCTCGCGGTAGTAGTCGACGTGGCGCGCCGAGGGCAGGTAGTCCTCCGCGTAGTTCGTGAGGTGAGCGCTGAACACGATCCGATTCGGCAGCTCGAGGCCCCCCACCCGAATCGGCGTGAACAGCAGCTTCTGGCGTGTCCGGATCACAAGGCCCTCCCGACGCGATGCCCTTCGAGGATCGCGCTCCCCAGACGGCGGGGAGCGACCGCATCACCGCAGCGCAGGACGCGCATCCCGGCCTCCTTCAGCTCGAGGTAGAGGTCCTCGAGCGGCCGCTCCGGGACCGCGAGGACCACGAGGTCGGCGTCGACTCGGTGCTCGGAGGCATCGTGGATGTCGCGCGCGACCACCGTGCGGCCCTCGATCCGCTCCACCTCCAGCATCGGCCGGAGCTCGATCGACCGGGCGCTCGCCCTCTGCAGGAACGGCGTGAGCTCGAGGGTCGCGGTCAGGCGCTGACCGACGAAGAAGTCGGGCGTGATGATCGTGACCGCCCAGCCCCGCTCCGCGAGGGCCTCCGCCGCGTTCATCGCCGGGTGGTCGCCGACCCGGTCGAAGAGGACGGCCCGGCCGGGCCCGGAGGGCAGCTCCCCGGCGATCGCCACGCGGGGCCCGACGATCGGGACGCGCGCGGCCGAGACGTCCACGTACCGCGGGCTGGAGGGGCGGCCGCCGGCGGCGACGACCACCGCGTCGGGGCTCCGGTCGAGCACGGCCTTCGCGTCGAGGTCGACCCCCCGCTCCACGGTCACGTCGACCTCCGCCACCCGGTCCGCGAGCCACCGCACGCTCTCGCCGAGCCTGGCGCGGCCCGGGGCGCGCGCCGCGACGAGGATCGCTCCCCCGAGATCCTCCGTGCGTTCGACGAGCGTCACGCGGTGCCCCCGCTCGGCCGCGACCCAGGCGGCCGTCAGCCCCGCCGGTCCGCCGCCGACCACCAGCACCTCGCGGCTGGGTCGGGCCGGCCGCAGGGGGGTGAAGTCGGGCTCCGCCTCGTGGCCCGCAGCGGGGTTGACGCTGCAGCTGAGCGCCGGGTTCTGGACGGTCTGCACAACGCAATCCTGATTGCACAGGATGCAGGGCCGAACGCGGGCGCCGTCCCCCTTCCGGACCTTCGCGGGGAGGTCGGGGTCCGCGATCAGGGCTCGCGTCATCTCGACGGCGTCGGCCTGGCCGCCGGCGAGGGCCTCCTCCGCGAGCGCCACGTCCACCAGGCTCCCCTGGGCGACGACGGGCACGTCCACCGCTCCTCGCACCGCCTCGGCCAGGCCGAGGGCGTAGCCCGGCTCACGGTACAGGCCGGCCCGGGTGAGGTGCGCGCTGTAGATGCTGCCGGAGGTCATGGTGACCAGGTCGATCCGCCCGCTCGCGGTCAGCGCCGACGCGATCCGGGGTGCGTCGTCCGGCGTGATCCCGGCCCACGGGGCGTGCTCGTCCCCGCACAGCCGGAGGGCCAGGATCGGCCGAGGCCCGATCGCCGTCCGCACCGCCTCGACCACCTCCCGGAGGAGGCGCAGGCGCGCCTCGAGGTCGCCGCCGTACCCGTCGGTGCGCCGGTTGGTCAGGGGCGACAGGAACTGGCGGAGCAGGCTGGCCTGGCCGGCGTTGACCTCGACGCCGTCGAGGCCCGCCTCCACCGCGTAGCCCGCCGCCCGCCCGAAGCCCTCGGTCACCTCGGCGATCTCCGCCGCCTCCATCGCGTGGGGCACCTCCCGGCTGTTGACCTCGGGCACCGGCGAGGGCGCCCAGAGCGGGCGCTGGCTGTAGTGGCTCGTGCCCTGCTGCCCCGTGTGCGTCAGCTGGGCGAGGACGAGCGCCCCGTGGGGCCGGACCGCGGCCGCCACCTGCTCGTAGCCCTCGATCGCCGACCCGTCGTGACCGACCGGCGCGTACTCGTAGGGCCAGTCCGACGCGTGCACCGTCACGGGCTCGAGGACCACGAGGCCGGCGCCGCCCGCTGCCCGCGCACCGTAGTAGGCCGCGTGGCGAGCCCCGAAGCGGCGACGATGGGTGCCGAAGTTGGTGCGGTGCGCCCCGAACACGATCCGGGCGGGGGCCTCGGTGCGGCCGACCGCGAAGGGCTCGACCAGCGGCGAGCGGACGCTCACGAGCGCGGCCTCCCGCGCAGGTGCGTTACCCGAGGCATGCGGTCACCGCGGTGGGGATGCCTCCCACCTCGTCGACGATCGCGCAGCACCCGCGCCCCCGCGCCGCGAGCTGCTGGCACCTCGTCCAGGACTCACCGTCCTCGCCCGTGCCGATGACGTGGAGGACGTCGAAGCGGCCCGCGATCGGCTCCGCCGCCGGGCCCGCGGTCTGCATCCCGTCGCTGAAGAGGATGCCGACGCGCTCCTGGGTGGTCGCGCTCGAGAGCTCCCGGAGCCCGGCCTCCAGCGCCACGCCGACGTTGGTGAGGCCGCGGCCGGACAACGAGAGCAGCTGATCCAGGAGCGGCTCGAGGCGCATCGGCTCGTGGAGGTGCTTGAGCAGCGCCGCGTGGCGCCAGAAGGCGACCACCGCCATCGGGGCGTCGGCGAGGCGCACCGCCACCGCGGCGAGGGCGAGGCCCGCGTGGAACACCTTCGCGCCCTTCATGCTCCCGCTGATGTCCAGCATCAGCGCGTAGGAACGCGACCGGTCCCGGCGCTCGTAGACGAAGAAGTCCTGGTCCCCCGGGTCGGGGGTGCCGGCGAGGGACTCCAGGGTGCGGTCGAGGTCGAGCTCGCTCGCGTCGCCGCGGAACGGGCCGCTGGTGAGGCGCCCCCGCCCGTTTCGTGCGGCGACGTCGCGCCGGGCGGTCCGGACGACGCCCTGGGCCGCGAGCCGTCGGGCCAGCGCGCGGAGCCGGCGACGGTCGCCGAGGCTGGCGAGGTCCCCGAGGAGGTCGAGCGGGTCCTCCACCTCCCCGAGCAGCTCGGCGAGGCCGTCCGCGTCGAGGTCCTTGTCGTCGAGGCGCTCCGCCAGACCCGGGCGCTCCCGGGCGACCGCGTGGAAGCGGCGGTCGCCACCCCCCCGGACCTGGGCCTCCCGCACCGCGTCCTCTCCCTCCAGGATGTCCCCGCCCGCGGTCAGCGCGCCCTCCGGGACGCGCCCGCCCCCCGGCTCGGGACCCGCGCCGCCGGGGGCGGACCCGCCGGCCGGGGCGCTCGGTCCGCCCTCGTCGGTCGTCCGGCCCCCCTCCTCGACGAGGATCTCGTCCAGCGCGCGACGGGTGAGGGCCTCGACCACGGCCTCGTCCTGCGCCTTGGCCGACTCCTGGACGACGACCTTCACGGCGACCGCCGTCACCGCGGCGTCGACCAGGTGCTGCACCGCGCCCTCCCCGCCGGCCCGCAGGTTGGCCCCGAAGCCGCTCACGAGCTGGCCGAGCTGGTGGGCGATCAGCGCGACGTCGATCGCCGCCCGGACCGACGCGCCCATCCGAAGGTCGGGGTGGTCCCGGCTCAGGCGGCAGATGCGGACCGCGACCTTGCGGACGAGCGGGTCCACGTCGGGCGCGCGCTCCTTCACGATCGCGCGCTCCTCCTCCTCGCTCTGGTAGTCGAGGCGGACCCGGCAGAGCCGGTCCATCAGGGCGCCGCTGAGGCGGCCGGTCCCGATGTTGTCGAAGGGGTTCATCGCCGCGATCACACGGAAGCCGAGCGCGGCGCGGACGGTGCCGGCCCGCGGGATGGTGATCTCCCGCTCCGCCATCGCCCCGATCAGCGCGTTGAGGGTGTCCTCGGGCACGCGGTTGAGCTCCTCGAGGTAGAGGAAGCCGCCCTCCTCCATCGCCCGGGGCAGGGGGCCCGCCACGAAGGTGTCCGCCGAGTAGCCCTCCTTGACCACCCGCGCGGGGCTGTGGTGGCCGACCAGCTTGGCCGGGGTGAGGTCGGCGTTGCCCTCGATGAAGTGGAGGGACCGCCCCGCGCGGGCCGCGATCGCCCGGAGCAGGGTCGACTTGCTCGTGCCCGGCGGCCCCTCCAGCAGGAGGTCTCGGCCTGCGGCGATCGAGGCGAGGATCAATCGCGCTTCCCGCTCCCGACCGACCACGTCGCGTCGGAGATGGTGAGCCAGCTCTTGGAGATCGAAGGACATCGGCTACCCATGATGCTGCGCTGGATGCCAGGAGCTTGTCGAGCCGCGCGAACGGTCGGACGGCCTCCCCACCGCCCGAGCGTTCATCGAGGGCTCAGTGCTCGTGGATGATCACCCCGCGGATGTTCTTCCCATCCAGCATGTCCTGATAGCCCTGGTTGATGTCCCCGAGCTTGTAGGTCTTGGTGATCAGCTCATCGATCTTGAGCTTGCCAGCGCTGTACATCTCCAGGAGCCGCGGGATGTCCTCCCGGAAGGTGCTGTCGCCGAACAGGTTCCCGACGACCTGCTTGGCGAACAGGGTGAGCTCGAAGGGGCTGATCGGCAGGCTGTCGTACTTGGAGTGGGCCACGCTGGTGCAGACCAGCCGGCCGGCCTTCCGCGTGCACGCGAAGGCCTTCCCGTAGTCCTCCGGCGTCGGGTTTCCGATCGTGATGACGACCCGGTCGGCGCCGCGGTTGTAGGTGAGCTCCATGACCCGGGCGGCCACGTCCTCCGTGGTCGGGTCGATCGTGTGCGTCGCCCCGAGCTGCTCGGCCATCTCCCGCTTGAAGGGCTGGGGATCCACGGCGATGACGGCGCGCGCGCCGGCCGACGCCGCACCCTGGAGCGCGTTCGCGCCGACCCCGCCGATGCCGAACACGACGACGACCTCGCCCTCCCGGGTGCCCGCGCTCTTCGTGGCCGAGCCGAACCCCGTCGGGATGCAGCACCCCATCAGGCAGATCTTGTCGAGGGGCTGGTCGTGGTGGACCTTGATGCAGCTCATGGCGGGGACCACCGCGTAGTTGGCGAAGGTCCCGATCAGGCAGAACTGCCCGTACCCGGTCCCGTCCCGGCCGCGAGCCCGGTGCGTCCCGTCGAGCTGCTTGCCCTCCAGGATGGTCGCGCTGCTGTCGCAGTACTGGCTCTGGCCCATCGCGCAGTACTGGCACTGACCGCAGGCCGGCAGGAAGCTCAAGAGCACGTGGTCGCCCGGGGCCACGTTCCGGACGCCGGGCCCGACCTTCTCGACGATGCCGGCCCCTTCGTGGCCCCCGATCATCGGCATCGGGATGGGTCCGAACTCCCCGGTCACCATGTGATAGTCGGAGTGGCAGAGGCCACTCGAGACCATCTTCAGCATGACCTCGTTCTCCTTCGGGTCATCGACGTCGATTTCCTCGACTTTGATCGGCTGACCTTCGCCGTAGAATACTCCCGCTTGTGCCTTCATCGCTCTCTCCTTACATCGCCGTCTCCGCCCGCCTCAGGCGACGGGAAGGGAGACCTTCTGCTGCGCGCCCGAGACGCTCACGTCCCCGTTTCCAAACACGCAATCCGGATCGGGGTCGTCCAGGGAACGACCCGTGAAGTGTTTGACGGCCATGCAGCCGCCGTGGCAGACCTCGTACGCGTTGCAGGTCTGGCAGCTCCCTCCGACCTGCCACTGCCGGAGGTGAGCGAAGAGCTCGGACTCCCGCCAGATCGCCGCGAATCCGCCGGCGTCCCGTACGTTTCCTGCCGCGAAGGCGTCGTCCAGGATGAAGGGGCACGCGTACACGTCCCCGAGGGGATCGACGCAGCATACGATGCGCCCTGCGCCGCACATGTTGAGGCCGTCGAGGGGCTGCCCGTAGACGGACAGATGGAAGAACGAGTCCCCCGTGAGCACGTCCGGGTGGGCTGACAACCATCGGTACAGCCCTTCGTTCTGCGAGGGGCTCGGTCGCAGGCGCGCCCACACGTCGCCCCCGCGGCCCGACGGCCGAAGGCGGGTGAGGCGGAGGGCCGCGCCATGGCTCCGGGCGAGCGCATGGAGCCGGTCGAGCTCGGGGTAGCTCTCCCGCGTCACGACCGCGTTGATCTTGAAGGGGATGGCCTTCGCCGCGAGCCGCTCCATGGCGCGGCGCGCGCGCCGGAAGGAGCCGCGGCCTCGGAGCCGGTCGCTCGTCTCGGCCGAGGCGCCGTCGATCGAGATCTGGAGATCGAGCCGGTCGCCGTGGGCGCCGACCCAGGAGACCGCCTCGTCGTCGAGGAGCGTCCCGTTGGTGCTGAACTTGACGCCGATCCCCCGGGCGAGGGCGTGGTCCATCAGCTCGACGAAGTCGGGGCGGCTCATCGGCTCCCCGCCGCCGACGTTGATGTAGAAGACCTTCATGGCCGCCCACTCGTCGAGCAGGGTCTTCGCCTCCGCCGTCGTCAGCTCCCCGGGCCGCGCGACGTCGCTGGACGAAAGGCAGTGGGCGCAGCGCAGGTTGCAGCCGTAGGTCAGCTCCCAGGTGAGGCAGATCGGCGCATCCAGGCCCTGCCGGAACACCTCATAGCTCACGGACCACCTCCAGGGCTTCGAGGCGCTCGAGGCTGCGCGTGAAGGTGCCGCGGCTGGCCTCCGGCAAGCCCCGCTCGGCGAGGAACGCGCCGAGGGCGGGCCCGAGGGGCGACG
>JBHJHB010000181.1:0-10330 GCA_050331215.1 Sandaracinaceae bacterium
TCCGGCGCATCCAGTTCACGCCGGACCTCCTGCCGTCGGACGTCACCGGCATCTCGGTGTTCGACGCCCAGACGAACCGCTTCCACTTCCGTCACGGGCCGATCTTCACCCACGTGCTGCTGGCCGACGAGATCAACCGCACCTCGCCGAAGGTGCAGGCGGCGCTGCTCGAGGCCATGGGCGAGAAGCAGGTGACCGTCGACAACGTCACCCACGCGCTCGACGCGCTGTTCTTCGTGATCGCCACCCAGAACCCCCTCGACCTGGCGGGCACCTACCCGCTCCCGACGCCCCAGCTCGACCGGTTCCTGTTCAAGATCGAGATGACCCACATCGCGCGGGGCGCCGAGATCGACGTCCTCGCGCAGTACCCCACGCCTCACCTGGAGGCGGCGGCGAGCCTGCCGGGGGTCACGCGGACCGAGATCCTGGCCGCGCGCCACGCGCTCCGGCACGACGTGCGCCTGCACCCGGACTTCCGGGCCGCGCTGGTCGACCTCGCGCGGGACCTGCGGGCCGACAAGCGGGTGCTTCAGGGCGCCTCGACCCGCGCCCTCGTGCTCCTGATGCCGGCGCTCCAGGCCCACGCGGTGATCCAGGGCCGGGACGTCGTCCTCCCCTCGGACCTCGACGTGCTCGCGCCGCACGTGTTCAAGCACCGCCTGGAGCTCGTGCCGGGGGTGGACGACCCCGTCGAGGTGATCCGGGAAGCGACCCGGCGTCAGGTCGAGGTCCTGGCGAAGCGGTCCCTCGAGGGCTGGGCGTGACGGATCGGACAGCGCGGCTGGCGGCGGCGGCCCTGGCCACGGCGATGGCGGTCGGCGTCGCCCTGGTCGAGGCGCAGGTGGGCGGCGCCCTCGGCGCGGAGCTCGACGCCGAGCGCGCCTGGCAGGAGGCCCAGGAGGGCCATCACATCCGGGCCCGGGAGCTCGCCGAGGCGCGCGTCCGCGACCGTCCCGACGCCTACGGCGCCCACTTCGTCCTCGGCTACGTCCACCACTACGGCGAGGCGAACCACGCGCGGGCGCTCTACCACCTGCGGCGCGCCCGGGCGCTGCTCGAGGCCGAGCACGGCGAGGAGCCGGCCGACGAGGCCGCGCAGCGCTGGCACTGGCGCATCCTGCGGGAGACGGTTTGGACCCTCGCGGACCTCGAGCGCTACGAGGACCAGCTGCGGCTTCAGGTCCGGTTCAGCGAGCTCTACCAGCCCGCCTTCCTGGCCGAGCGCGCCTGGCCCCTGATGAAGCTCCGCCGCTTCGACGACGCCCGGGAGGCGGTGGAGCTCGCGCTGGCGAGCGAGGACGCGCGGCAGGAGGAGATCGCCTGGAACGCGCGCTGCGCCATCGATTTCGAGGCGGGCCACCACGAGGCGGCCCTCGAGAGCTGCCGCACCGCGATGACCCTGCACGGCGGCGACCCGGCGCAGCAGTCGGCCGTCGACTTCACGAACTACGCGGAGGCGTCCCGAGCGAGCTTCCGCTTCGACGAGGCGGAGCGCGTCGGCCGCCTGGCGACGCGCGCCCGGGCGAGCTGGTACGGGAACCCGTGGGTCGAGCTCGCCGAGCTCTACGTGCGGGAGGGTCGGGTGCCGGAGGCCCTCGGGGCGCTGCGGGAGGTGCCGGGCTACCGCGAGCGGCGGCCGCCCCACGTGCGGGAGGCGGATCGCAACGATTCGCGGCGGGCGCTGGCCAGCTTCTTCCTCGTGCTCGGGCGCGCCCAGGACGCGCTCCGGGTGAGCCAGGAGGCGCTGGAGGCGCCGGACCGGCAGGGCCACAACAGCCGGGACCCGCAGCAGGACCGCGCGATCGTGGCGCTCCTGGCGCGGGCGGCTCACCGCCTGAGGGCCGAGCGGATCGGGGAGGGGGCGCTGGGCGCGTCGCTCTGGACGCGGATGCGGGCGTGGGCCGGGGGCGCCGACCAGCGCTGGGGCGCGTGGACCGCGGGGCGGGTCGCGGCCCGCAACCTGGCCGACGAGGAGCGCCTGGTGGGCACCTTCATGATCGGGACGCACCGGAGCGCGGTGATGCCGCCCTGGCTGGTGGGCGACCTGATCGAGGTGCTCGGGGCCGGGGTGGTGCTGCAGGCCGTCCACGCGGCGCGGGCCGAGGACGAGCGGCCGGGCAGCGGCGCTTACTACGACGCCTTCGAAGCGGAGGCCCTCTGGCGAGCCGGGTTCCCCTCCGAGGCGCGCGTGCTGGCCCGCACCGCGCTGGCGCGGCTGGGGGCCGAGGAGCGCCTCCTGATCGCGCGGACCGAGGCGGTGCGCGGCGCGGCGGCGTGGCACCTCGACGCGCCGCTCGAGGCGGGGGAGGCCTACGACCGTGCGTACCAGCTCGACCCGTGCGTCTTTCGACGCCTCGACGTGACCCTCCCGGTCCGGATCCAGGTGCGGGGCGGGCCGCCGGCCGATGCGGCCGCGTCCCTGCTCGGATGGAGCCCGCGGCTCGCGACGGACGACGAAGCACCCCTGGTCGTGGCCATCGACGCGAACGCCGCGGGCGGGACCGCGTGCCTCCGTCGCCAGGAGGGGACCGTGCTCGGCTGCGGCGAGGCCCGGGTCGAGGACCTCGAGGAGGGCGAGACCCTGGCCGCCGCCCTGGCCGGGGCGTTCCACGAGGAGGCCTTCGCCCCGCGGGTGACCCTGAGCCAGCTCGACGCCAACGGCCTCGACGGGTCGAACCGCGTGACGAGGGACCCGCTGCGGACCCTCTTCGGCGTGGGGGCCGACGACGGGAGCTGACGACGGGAGCTGACGCGGGGCCCCGGCCCTCAGTAGTGCCAGGGGAAGCGCTTGAAGTCCGGCTTCCGCTTCTCGAGGAACGCGTCCCGCCCCTCCTTCGCCTCGTCCGTCCCGTAGCCGAGCCGCGTCGCCTCCCCAGCGAACAGCTGCTGCCCGACCAGCCCGTCGTCGACCAGGTTGAACGCGAACTTCAGCATCCGCATCGCCGTCGGGCTCTTGCCGTTGATCTCCTCGGCCCACGCGAGGGCGACGCGCTCGAGGTCCTCGTGCGGGACCGCCGCGTTCACCATCCCCATGGCTGCCGCCTCCTCGGCCGAGTAGTCGCGGCCCAGGAAGAAGATCTCCCGAGCCCGCTTCTGGCCGACCATGCGCGCGAGGTAGGCCGAGCCGTAGCCCGCGTCGTAGCTCGCCACGTCCGGGTCGGTCTGCTTGAAGCGCGCGTGCTCCCGGCTCGCCAGGGTCAGGTCGCACACCACGTGGAGGCTGTGGCCACCGCCGACGGCCCAGCCCGGCACCACCGCGATCACCACCTTCGGCATGAAGCGGATCAGGCGCTGCACCTCGAGGATGTGCAGACGCCCGAGGCGGGCCGGATCGACCACCCGGTCCTCCTCCTCCGTGTACTTGTACCCGTCCGCTCCGCGGATCCGCTGGTCGCCCCCCGCGCTGAAGGCCCAGCCGCCGTCCTTCGGCGACGGGCCGTTCCCGGTCAGCAGCACGCAGCCGACGTCGCCGGAGGCCCGGGCGTGATCGAGGGCGAGGTAGAGCTCGTCCACCGTGCGCGGCCGAAACGCGTTGCGCACATGGGGCCGGTCGATCGCGATGCGGACCGTCCCCTGATCGACGGCGCGGTGATAGGTGACGTCCTCGAAGGACGCGTCGGCCACGCGGACGGCGCGCCATCGGTCGGGGTCGAAGAGAGTCGAGACCATGCGGTTCCTCCTGGGCCAACGGAAGCCGGCGGCCAGCTGGGCCCTCGGGCCCGGCCTCCACGTCTACCGCGGGCCGCCGGCGCCCGCAGCGACGTCGCGCGGCGGACCGAACCGCCGCGGCGCATTCAGACGCACGCCATTGGCCACCGGGACCGGCCCAAAGGCCACAGTCTCGAAACCCGGGAAGGCTTCAGGCTCGACGAGCCGGCCGACCAGCTCGGGCGGGAGCGTGATGCTCGCACCGCAGCTCGAGCACCAGCGCGCCGCGATCCTGGCGCCGCTCGAGACCATCGAGGACCGAGCGGCCGAGCGCCCACTCGCCGTGCCGCGTGCGTCGACGTGGTCTGGGCGGCCTCGCGGTGCCGGTGGGCGCCCTACCGGACCTCGATGCTCGTGACGAAGCGGTTGCCCGTGACCCAGAGGCCGGAGGACATGAGCTCGATCCGCACCTGTCCCCAGCCGGCGACGCTCACAACGCGCTCGCTCACGACGTCGACCCCGAGGAAGCCGGGGCCGGCGGGCGACAGGCGCGACAGGGCGCTGGAGGGGACTCGTGCGGCGCCCAGGGCCGTGTCGTAGCGGCACCTCAGCGCTCGGCGCGGCTCACCTTCGATGGCGTCGAGCTGGACGTCGACGAGGACCTGGACGTCGCTGGGGCTGCCGTCCCACTCGATCGTCAGGTCGCGGGTCCGGTCGACGACGAGCGGCGGGGCGCCGCCGAGGGGGAGGGCCGGGCGGGTGACCTGCACGTGATCCGGTGCGTAGAGCGAGGTGGTGAAGGCGCCGATGTCCTCGCCGCCCTCCGCGGTGACGGTCAGGAGCTCGCCGCCATTCCACAGCCGCGCCTCCGCATCGACGGCCTCGTAGTACGGAAAGTCGCCGCGCCGGAGGGCGACCGAAACGAGGCCTCCCTCGAGGGTGATGGCTCCCGCGATAGACCCGCCGATGCGCTCCGCGCAACCGGACGGCCGGCGGCAGGGTCAGGGTTTACGCATTCGATACGGGGCGCCCACGTCCACGGCGGGCATCTCGTTGCGACCTCCAGCGAATGATGTAGGCATCCAGATTGACGGCGTCCGAGAAGTCATGGGCGAGGGTCGGGTGCTCGACGAGGTCCCGACCCTGGACCACGAGCTCAGCGTCTCATCGGCCGGAACAGGGCGCTGGGGTGGGGATCGACGTTCACCTGGACGATCTCGCCCGGCGTCAAGGGCTGGGCATCGTCGTGGGACAACCAGAGCCATGCGGGGGTCGACTCCGGTCGGCCGGTCGCGCTCGAGAGCGAGACCCAAGGGCAGCTCCTCGCTCCGGGCGAGCATGCAGCCCGCCGTCAGGCGGGGCTGCCGGCCTTGGTGAAGGCCGGAGGTAGTGCTGCGTTCTCGGTGAGCTTGGCGTACTCGTCGACGCTCGCTCCGGCCAAGCACATCTCGATGATCTCCTGACCGATGGTGTCGAGCTCCGGGTGGCGGTAGAGCGCGAGCTGCTCAGTGAAGAAATCCGTCAGCTGCTTCGCGCCCGCGTCGTAGGCCTCCACGCCCACCTCCGGCTGGGTCTCGACGCGCAGGAAGCTCGGGTCGAGCAGCTCGCCTTCCACCTGAAGGGAGCGCATCGCATAGCCCAGGAGCGGACAGCGCGACGGCTCGAGCTGACGGCTCCGGAAGCGCGCGATGCCCCGTCGCGCCAGGTACTCCCGCGCGATCCACTGCGGCATGAAGTTGACCTTCCACGCACCGACATGCTGGTTCGGGCACAGCACGAAGAGCGTGTCGGTGGTCCGCAGGATCTGGGCGAGCAGGAGGTTGGCCTGGTCGACCCGCCGCCCGGTCGCGAAGGGCCAGTAGGAGCCGACCCCCTCCGACGTCATGCCCGCCGAATCGGTGATGCTCGGGTTCGCGTGGCCTCGCGGGGCCGTGAGGCGCCAGAGCCAGGCCAGAGCCGGCGGAAGGACGTGGAACACGCCGATGATCCCGTAGCTCGGCTGCTCTCGGGTGCAGGGCGGAGTGCGCACGCCGAAGCTCCGGATGTCGACCCGGACGTGCCCGACCTTGACGTTCGGCACGATCCGGCGGGGGACCACGACCCTCGGGTTCGGACACGGCACGCCCGGCGCGTCCTCGATGTGGTCGAAGATGAGCGCCCGACTTCCCGGCGGCGCGTCGATGTTCAGGAACAGGAGCGGCTCGGGAGGCTGCGCCGTGAGGCGCTCGAGGTGCGGGTCGGTGCCGTAGCGGGTGATGTGGTTGACGCGGATGAACCAGGAATCCTCGGCGTCGATCACGACCAGCTTCTTGTGGCGCGTGCGCCTCTGGATGTGCTCGGGACAGAGCGCCATGTCGTCGGTGACCGGAGCCAGGTGGCAGGCGCGCGGCAGATGCACATGCTTCCGCTCGCCGGTCACGACGTTCTCGCCGAGCAGAAGCCGGCCGTCTTCCTCGCGGTGAACCTGCTCGAGCATCTCGCTCTTTCCGCCGCCGCTGGCCCCCTCGTGCATGATGGCGATGGTGTTGTCGTAGGGGGTGGTGACCTCCACGGTCGAGCAGTGGGCCGTGATCCAACCTTCCTGCTCGCCCAGGCTGATCAGGACCCCGTAGATTCCCTTCTTGGCGCTCGGGCCGGGATAGAGGTTGTAGCTGAACAGCTCGTGGAGCTCATCGGATCGGTTGTGCACCACGATCTGACGACCGTCGAAGTGCGTGTGGCGGAAGGGCGGGGCGATGTAGACGATCGCACGAGGTGAGAACGAAGAATCCAGGGTATCGATCGGCCGGATGCCCTGGAGCAGGGCCAACCCCATCGCGAAGAACCCGGCGTTCGCCGGCGCGATCGCGAGCGCGTCCACCCCCTTCTCTTCCACGCCTGCCGTGAACGCGAACGTGGCGAGAGGCTGAGTCTTCAGCCACTCGAAGGTCTCCTGTCGAACGCCCGAAAAGGGGGCGCCGAAGCGGTCCGAGTAACGGACCTTGTTGGTGGGTCGGTCGTCGCCGATGAGCAGGCACTCCGGATCTCGGCGCCGCATGTACGGCTCGACGTAGTTGGCGGAGATCCCGTTTCGCACGCGGCACACCCGAGCCTCGAGCACCGCGCCGCGCCCGGGCACCTCGTAGGCGACCTCGTGGTAGCCGTCGACGCTGTCGCGGACGGCGAGGTCGGCGAGCTGGGCGACGGAGGAGGCGACCGTGACGGTTGGAGCCCCTTCCAGCACTGCGCGGGCGTCCGGCGGAAGCGTAAGCTCCCGCCACCTCTCATGGCTCTCGGTCTGGGCGGATGAGTCCATAGCTTCTGAACCTCCTGTGATCGCGCGGCTCGCCGCAGATCGCGGCGGCGGGCGCACCCAAGTCCCCGAGGCATAGGTACCACAGCTCCCGATCAGGGGGCCTCGCCGCCATCACGCAGCCCACCTCGGAACGCAGCCACACCGCCCACGGCGCGCCGGCCGGGCCTCCGTCCTGCCCCTCCGCCGGAGGCTACGAGGGTGCCGGGGCGCGCGGTGTGCAACGAATCGTGCCAGGGTCTGTGCCGGACCCGTGGAATCCGCCGCCACCGAGGGCGCGGGAACCGTGGCGGGTCCAGTATGGACCCCGGTGGATGCACCCCACACCTAGAGCAGGCTGCTGCTAGACCCGCGTTGAGGATCCAAGACGACATGGGCACCGGGACCCCAGTTCGCGCCGGAATCCTGGGAACCGGACGCGCCGTCCCTTCCGAGGTCCTGTCCAACCGCGACCTCGAGGCGATGGTCGACACCTCCGACGCGTGGATCGTCGAGCGCACGGGCATCCGCGAGCGCCGCATCCTCGGGACTGGACGCGTCACGAGCGACCTGGCGGCCGAGGCCGGCAGGCGCGCCTGCGAGGCGGCGGGCATCGAGCCGGCGGAGCTGGACGCCATCATCGTCGGCACCGTCACCCCGGACGTGCCCATGCCCGCGACCGCCGTCTACGTGCAGCGGAAGCTGGGGGCCGGCCCCTGCCCCGCCTTCGACCTGTCCGCGGCGTGCGCCGGCTTCCTTTACGGGCTGAGCATCGCCGACGCGTTCATCAAGTCCCGCCAGCACCGCCGGGTGCTCGTGATCGGGGTCGAGATCTTGTCCCGCGTCCTCGATTGGAACGACCGGGGAACGTGCATCCTGTTCGGCGACGGTGCCGGCGCCGCGGTGGTCGGCCCTGTCGAGCAGCGCGACGGCGAGGCCACGAGGGGCATCCTCTCCACCCACCTCTATGCCGACGGCAGGGGGGCCGAGCACCTGGTCATCCCGGCCGGCGGCTCCGCGCTCCCGGCCAGCGCGGAGACCGTCGACGCGAAGCTCCACAAGGTCAAGATGGCGGGCCAGGCGGTGTTCACCCACGCCGTGCGCGGCACCTCCGCGGCGTGCCTGAGGGCCCTCGCCGAAAACGGCAAGACCCCCGACGATATCGACCTCGTCGTGGCGCATCAGGCGAATCTGCGCATCATCGAGGCGGTATCCCAGCGCTGTGGCCTGCCGATGGAGCGCTTCTACATCAACATCCATCGCTACGGGAACACGTCGTCGGCATCCGTGCCCATCGCGCTCGACGAGTGCCTGGAGCAGGGCCGGGTTGTCCCGGGCATGCTGATCCTGTTCACGGCCTTCGGCGCCGGCTTCTCCTGGGGCTCGGCCCTGATCCGCTGGTGACCCGGCGAGCTTCGGGCTCAGAACCGTCCCACCGCGCGATCGGCACCGCGGGGAGGGCAGGTTGGTCACGTGACGCTCGCCGCTGGTCACGTCGGGCAAACTGGGGGTAGAGAGCGGGCGTGGACGCCGACCTCGTCGAGACCCAGCGAGCCGACCCCGTGGTCACCGTGACCATGAACGACCCCCGCCGCCTGAATGGCTGGACGCGGGAGATGCAAGAGGCGATCGGGCGGGCCCTCGCCGCCGCCGCCGCCGACCCGGACATCGGGGCGGTGATCCTGACCGGGACGGGCCGGTACTACTCGGCCGGCGTGAACCTCAGCGGAGCCCTGGCCCCGGCCCATCCCAGGACCTTCCGGAGGCTCGCGCGGGACGCGAACTACCAGCTCTTCGATCGCTTCATCCAGTTTCCGAAGCCGATCCTCGCTGCGGTCAACGGCCCCACGATCGGCGCGGCCACGACCACTGCCGTCCTCTGCGACGCCATCCTCGCCTCGGAGGAGGCCACGTTCTCGACGCCCTTCCACCGCGTCGGCCTGCCGCCCGAGGGGTGCTCCAGCGTCCTGTTTCCCCGGCTCTTCGGGGAGGAGGCGGCCGAGCGGATGCTCGGTCGGGAGGGCTGGAAGCCGTCCGCCGCGCAGGCCCTCGAGATCGGCCTGGCGAAGGAGGTGCTGGCCCCCGAGGCGCTCCTGCCGCGAGCCCAGGAACTCGCCGCGCAGTGGGTCGCCGAGGGACGCCCCCGGACCATCCGGGGCGGCCTCCCGAAGGAGGAGCTGGAGCGCATCAACGCCGAGGAGTCCGAGGGGGTGGCGGACGGGCTCTTGTCCGCGTCGTTCCTCATGGGGCAGTACCGCTTCCTCCGCTCGCGGAAGAAGTACGGCCCGGCCATGACCTTCCTCGCCCTGCGGGCGACCCGGCCGCTGTGGGGGCAGATGCTGCGATGACCCCGAGCCTGCGACTGCTACCTCGAGGGGTGCCCCGGCCGGGGAAGGTTGCGACCAGGCTACCGGGCTCGAGCTGGACAGCCACGGTCCTCGTCGCCGCCCTGGCCGGTTGCGGTGGCGCGGACGCCCCACCACCGGAGGCCCCCGCTCCCAGCGACGCCCCCGCTCCCAGCGAAGCCCCCGCTCCCAGCGAAGACCCCGCCGGGCACCACCACGCGGGCCAGGGGGCCCACCACGACTTCTCCGACGTCGATCGCTTCGCCCGCATCTTCGATGACCCCGGGCGTGACGCGTGGCAGCGACCCGACGACATCGTCTCCTGGCTCGCCATCGAGCCCGGCCAGACCGTCGTCGACCTCGGCGCCGGCACCGGCTACTTCCTCTCCCGCCTCGACGCTGCGGTGGGCGAGGGAGGGCGCGTCATCGCCCTCGACGTCGAGCCCGCGATGGTCGCGCACATGGAGACGCGGGCCGCCGGCGAGGGGCTCACGCGGGTCGAGGCGCGCGTCTGCCCCCTGGACCAGCCCGGCCTCACGAGGGCCAGCGTGGACCGGATTTTGGTGGTCGACACCTGGCATCACCTCCCGGACCGCGCGGCCTACGCCGCCCACCTGCGGGAGGCTCTGCGGCCAGGCGGCCACATCGTGGTGGTGGACTTCACCCTCGAGCGCCCGATGGGGCCACCGGTCGAGATGCGCCTGAGCGGCGAGGCGGTCATGGAGGAGCTCCGGCGGGGCGGACTCGAGGCGACGACGGTCGAGGAGAGCCTGCCCTACCAGTACGTCGTGAAGGCTTGGGCCCCCGTCGAGTAGCCGGGTAGCGCCGGCCCGGGAGTGAGGCGCCGGGGGCTCGCGCGTGCAGCCAACCGCGAAGGGACCGTACAACTGCGGCGGGGGAAGAACTGGGAACCGTACGGGAAGAACCGGGAAACCGTACGGGAAGAACCGTACGGAGTGGAATAACCTTAAGGAGTGCGAAAGAAAATCGGAAGAAAATAAAAACATAACACCATGAAAATGAAGCTACAATAAATAAACATAATAAAAACGAATAGTCATAG